>MEOG01000103.1:22321-137700 GCA_001769125.1 Bacteroidetes bacterium GWF2_35_48
ATTTACAAAAGTAAACTCCTTGGTTTTCAACACTGCGAAAGCCTTGCTCTCGAACATTCTGAACTAAACACTGACTGTATAGACAGACACTACTTAGTGCTGCTTTGCATTTGGTAAATTGTAAGCGGTGGCTGAGCGGAGTCGAAGCCACCGAACACCAATCAATAGGGAATATTCTTCACAATTTCACGAACAAGTTTCATGAAATAAACATCCGTTACTTTAATCGGATCATTTTCTGTAGCCGGAAATTCAGAACTTGCATAACTACCGAATAAATATTTACCATCATGATTAAATACTGAATAATGCACTTTTATCTCCCGGTTGTACGAATAACTGCCGACTTTGTAAGGATCGCTGTAATCGCCTTTAATATCAAACTGATTGATAAAAAGAAAAAAATCCACACGGTTTTTTTTTGCTAAATTTTTCAGAAAATCCTTTTCACGGAATTTCACATTTAAAAATTTATCGGGATTGTTTTTAATATCGCTTCTTAATTCTCCATCAGACTTCTCCTCGCTTTTTTCTTTCTTAACTTTCTTCTTATTTTTTTTTGTTTTATCAATATCTTTGTCTGAAGAAAGATTGCTTTTTCCAAAAAGCGTCTTTTTTCCGGGCTCCCAGCTCATAGCCTGATCGAAAAAATAATCGCAATTGGCATAAATATACTCAAGCTCGTCCCATTCGCTTTGCGTTGTATAACTTTCGAGCAGACTTTTCGAAAGCGACGAATCTGCAATAACTTTATGCAGTGCCTTATCAAGCCCCAGCCTCATGATGTTCTGAACCTGCTTGTACTTGTGCTGCGTTTGCTCTATCATTTCTTTAGATGCCTCGTTATTGTACAGAATGGGATTAAAAGGAACGACAAGTACCAGCTTGTTTTCAATTTCTTTTTTACGTTTTGCTAGACGCAAAGAATCTTGAGCTAAAATACCGGAAACTATAAAAAAAGTAAGGACAAAAAGGATAATATTTTTCATGTTGCTTTTTTTTACAAAAATAATGGAAAGTTTATAATTCGCAAAAGCCCATAAAATCAGCGTTTAAAAAGCCAATTCTTATCAACAACAAATTGTTAATTAGATGTTAATAATTATACCCTAAAGCGCCTCATATTTAAGCCTGAATTACGATAAAAATACTAATTTTGTGTTGCCTTAAAAAAAGGGCTTGAAGAATTAACTCCCACGTTGGTTTTTCAATGGATAGAAAGAAAAAAATAAATTTTAAAAATTAAGAGATGAATGATTTGGAAAAAGAAGAAGTTTTAACAACCGAAAAAGTATTACCAAAAAACAATGGCTCTGATTATTCGGCAGATAGTATTCAGGTACTGGAAGGACTGGAAGCGGTAAGAAAAAGACCTGCCATGTATATTGGAGATGTCAGCCAGAAAGGACTGCATCATTTAGTTTATGAAGTTGTAGATAATTCTATTGACGAAGCATTGGCCGGATATTGTTCTGCAATTGATGTAATCATAAACGATAACGGCTCTGTTACTGTTACAGATGATGGTCGCGGTATTCCTACAGATATGCACGAAAAAGAAGGCCGTTCTGCTCTTGAAGTTGTTTTAACCGTACTTCACGCTGGAGGTAAATTCAATAAAGACTCATACAAGGTTTCCGGTGGTTTGCACGGCGTGGGTGTTTCCTGCGTGAATGCGCTTTCCAAGCACCTCAGAGTGGAAGTTCACAGGGAAGGAAAAATATTTGAACAGGAATTTGCATGCGGAAAACCTCTTTACAGTGTAAGAACTATTGGTGAGTCTGATAAAACCGGAACCATTGTTACCTTCTTACCTGATGATAGTATTTTTATTACTTCAGAATATAAATTTGAAATTCTGGCTTCCCGTCTCAGGGAATTATCTTTCCTGAATAAGCGCATCAAATTAAATTTAACGGACAAACGTGTTCAAGATGAACAGGGGAACTACCTTACTCAACTTTTTTACTCTGAAAGAGGTCTTGTTGAATTTGTTGAGTTTTTGGATGACACCCGCGAAAAATTAATTGAAAATATTATTTATGTTGAAACCGATAAAGGAGAAGTTCCTGTTGAAATAGCAATGCAGTACAACACTTCTTTCACGGAAAACATACACTCCTATGTAAATAATATCAACACCATAGAAGGAGGAACGCATCTTACAGGATTCAGACGCGGACTTACCCGCACACTGAAAGATTATGCTGATAAATCAGGCATGCTCGAAAAGCTAAAATTTGATATCAATGGCGATGACTTCCGTGAAGGACTAACTGCTGTTATTTCTATTAAAGTTCAGGAGCCTCAATTTGAAGGACAAACCAAAACCAAACTTGGTAATTCGGATGTAAGTCTTGTAGTAGATCAGGCTGTAAGTAATTTATTAAAAAACTATCTGGAAGAAAATCCTAAAGATGCAAAATCCATTGTATCTAAAGTGATTTTAGCCGCAACAGCGCGTCATGCAGCGCGTAAAGCCCGCGAGCTTGTGCAGAGAAAAGCGGTTCTGGGTGGCGCCGGACTTCCCGGAAAACTTGCTGACTGTTCGGAAAAAGATGCCAGCATCTGCGAAATTTATCTCGTTGAGGGAGATTCTGCAGGAGGAACTGCAAAACAAGGTCGCGACCGAAAGTTTCAGGCAATACTTCCCTTACGCGGAAAAATTCTGAATGTCGAAAAAGCAATGCAGCACAAAATTTTAGACAGTGAAGAAATTAAAAATATTTATACAGCCCTCGGTGTTACTATTGGTACCGAAGATGACAGCAAAGGGGTAAATCTTACGCGATTGAGATATCATAAAATTATAATCATGACCGATGCCGATGTGGACGGAAGCCACATTACTACGCTTATCATGACTTTCTTCTTCCGTTACATGAAACCATTAATTGAACAGGGATATTTATACATTGCAACTCCTCCGCTGTACCTTGTTCGTAAGGGAAAACAAGAACGGTATTGCTGGACAGAAGACGACCGCTTACGCGCTGTTGAAGAAATGGGTGGAGGAAAAGACAACACAGTTCATATTCAGAGATACAAAGGTCTTGGAGAAATGAACGCAGAACAACTTTGGTCTACAACCATGAATCCTGAAACCCGCACACTTCGTCAGGTTGATATTGATAATGCAATGGAAGCAGACCGTATTTTCTCTATGCTCATGGGCGACGAAGTTCCTCCAAGAAGAGAATTTATTGAGAGAAATGCAACTTATGCTAAAATAGACGTTTAATATTTCTGATTAGTCTGTCTATAATGTCCGATTTCTGCGTTACGCTTGTTTTTAATTGCAGTCATTTACGAAAGTAAACTCCTAACAATTAAAAACTTCGCAAGCCTTGAACTCGGACATTCTGAACCAGACACCGACTTTATGGACAAGAACTAATTAAAGTTTGAAGCCTGTAATGAAGTTCGCTTTTTTACAGGCTTTTTTATTTTTGAATTTTGGCGGAAAACTCGTGCCTCAAGCCTTTTGCTTCTGACAAATAAACTTTTATTGAACCTACAAGAATTCCTGCTTCTATTAGAATTGGAATTTTATTATAGTCATCGGTTACCCATACAGAAAGCTCTTCTCCTCCCTGAAAAATTGTACCGGAAACAAGCAGTGCGCTGAATTTTACACAACGATATTTTTGTTTGTTGCGGTCGGCTATTATTTCCTTTCCAAGATAACGAACATAAAGATTGTGAACCTTATTATCAATGACCATTTGAATGGGAATTTTATCATTCACATTTGAATTTGAAAAATCAATATTCCGGCAGTAGTAAATAGCTGAAAGCACATCAAACACACATCCTGAAAGAGGCAGTGTATCTTTTTTCGGTTTAACTTTTGAGTTCTCAATAAAGGTATATATTTTTTTATTTTCGGAATCAAAATCATAAGCTTCATTCACAAAATAACTTCCCTCAATTGCTTTTCTTTCACATCTCAAAGGTTTAAGTGAAACCGTATCAAGATACGAGATATATCGTTCCCTTACTTTGAAAAACCAATCGTGCGAAGGGAGGCTCGTTCCATAACTATCGAATTTATAAACAGGCTTATTTTTATATACCGAATTTTTAATTTCGAAACTCGCTTTTCCCGCATCAACCCAAATAAAAGCCATGTTATAGTAAATTAAAAAACTTAGTTTTTCTCCTGTTTTAAAAGCCTTATTTTCTTTAAAACATTGCGCTGTGACAGAGCTTTGAGCAGAAAAGAAAACAAGAATTAAAAGAAACCCGGAAACCGAGAAAAAATGCAAAGCTTTTCTTTTGAAAAAAAAACGTATATCCATCAGGTAGAGACTTTTCCGATTTTACTTTCGATAGATTCTATTTTTTGTTTCATCCTTCCGCTTTTATTTTTTCTTATATCGAAATTCATGCTTGAATAGATGCGGTCAGACACAGGCTCCAAAATAGAATACGCTTTCTTTACTATTTCCAAAGCTTCGTCCAGAGTTTCCGTTTCAATAATGGTGCTCATGGGTGTCAGCTTATAAGATACGCCGCTTTTGCTGATCATTTCTATAACTTTGCTTACGTGCTCGCTAACGCTTGGTCCTTTATCTGTGGGAAACATTGCGAAATTCATTAATATAGACATATTCTTTTATTATTAAATATTCAATTGTTTGTTCGATGGATGTTCAATTGTTGGTTCGATAGATGTTCAATTGTTGATTCAATAGATATTCAATTGTTTGTTCGATAGATATTCAATTGTTGACTCGAAGGGTGTTCAATTGTTTGTTCGATATTTTTTTATTTGATATTTCTACTGATAACTTTAATGTAATTATTTAATTTTACACCAATATTATTTATTTCAGAAACAATTGTAAGGTATTCTTCTTTTATTATTAAATTTCTATTGTAAGCCTTGGTTAGCCATGTTTTTGTTTCTGAAAGAGAACCTCTGGAATAAAATAGAAAATTTTTTGTGTCTTTCGAATGAAATCGGCCATAACCCTCGCTAATATTTGCAGCAACAGAATCAGCAGATCTGATAACTTGCTTTCCAATCGTATCAATAGCTAAGTAATTCCAATTAATAACAATACTCCATACTTTCTCTCCAAGAACCATAGAAAGATTGTAAATCTCTAAATCTTCAAGTTTCATAGTTTTAAATTTTAATTATATTTTCAATATATACCTATTGTATTCCTATTTTGATGTTCAATAGTGCAACAATAGATGTTCGATAGATGTTCAATAGTGCTACGTAGATGTTCAATTGAGCAACGATAGATGTACAATAGGTGTTCAATTGTTGATTCGGTAGATGTACAATTGTATTCCTATTGTATTCCTATTGTATTCCTAATAATTAAACACTTCCTCCAACTTCAACTCTTTAACTTTTCCAATTTTTTCTAGCGTTTTAAAGTTCAATAATTTTTTATTTCCGAGAACAAGAAAAGTGTACTTTTTCCCCTTGACTCTTGTATTAAAAAAATCTTGCAAATGCTCATACCGGGCTATTTTCATTTTGGAATATACATCTTTGCGGCTGTCGTATAAAATACCACGGTCAAGGTTCGATTGGTAAGTCCAGAATAAATCAGACCCATTAATTCGTTCCGATTCGATACGTTTCATAATTGATTCAACAGCCGTATCAAACGATTTATCGGAGCGGGGCATTTCATTCATAAGCCCAAGCATGGCATCAGTAGCAATAGCAAGCTTGTCGGCCTGAGTAGCAACAAAGCCTATTGTATAATTCGATTTCCCAAGACGATCGGGCATATCGTAATATCCGTAAGCAGAGTAAGCCAGACCACGCGCCTCACGTATTTCCTGAAAAACAATAGAACTCATATTTCCGCCATAATATTCATTGAAAAGTTCCGCCACAGGAATTATTTCTTTTGTAAAAGGAACATCTTTTGTCATGATAATAATGTTTGCCTGCACCATATCATAATCAACAAAAAGAACCTGATTTTCTTTTGTATCTGCTTCTGCAAAAGCAGTAGATTCCGGATAATCTATAAGCGATTTCAAAGGTTTATGATATTTTTCAAGAATCCCTTTTACATTATCTGAAGGATCTTGCCCGTAATAAAAAATTCTGTGCTTGTAATTAAAAACATCTTTTACAAGATTTGTCAGCATATTTGGCTTTATTTCCTTTAATTCTTTTTCAGATAAAATATTTGTGAAAGGAGAGCTTGCCCCGAATTTTCCATAATGATACATGGCATTCCAGAGAATTGCATCTTTGTCAAGCTTGCTGTCTGCTCTTTCTTTTAAAATTCCTGCCACATAATCATCATATACTTTTTGGTCGGGCTTAAGATTCATAATTATGTGCTCAAGCAGCTCTGCGCCTTTCTCAAACGATTTTTTTAATCCGGACAAAGAAATATACGTGCGTTCGTTAGAAGCAAAAGCATTCATTTTTAAACCGTGTCTGAACAGTTCTTTCTGCAGATCTTCGGCAGAATATTTTATAGTACCGAGATATGTAATCATATTAAATGCAAGCGGAAGTTTCGTATTATGATTTTTGCCCATATCAAAAACATAATACAAAGTAAACAATTCATTTTCTTCGTTTTTAATATAATTCAGCTCTATTCCGCTTTCAAGTTTTGTTGCCTGAATTTCTCTTTCAAAATCCGGAAAAACAGGCGTAATGCGATCGGATTTTTTATTTTCAAATTCTCTCATATATGAAGAACTTGCTTCGCGGTTAATTGCAACAGGAGTAATGTGAGGTTTGTCAACCTTTACCACATTCGTGTCTTTTCCGACTTTTTTATAAACTGTTATATAATTTTTACCATAGCTCTTTTGCGCAAAATCAACAATATCTTTTTTGGTTATTGTACTCAAATCATCAAGAAATTTCACATAATCTTTCCAGTCTGCATCGTAAGAAAAAGCTTTCACGTAATCATGCGCTCTCCAGTTTGATTCCTGACTTTTTATTTTTTTTAATTTTAAATTATTGATAACAGCTTCCAGCATCCAGTCGTCAAATTCTCCTTTTTTAATTTTCTCCATTTCTAAAAGAAAAAGGTTTTGCAGTTCCTCGAGAGTTTGCCCCTGCCGCGGTGTTCCGCCAATAATATGCTCGCTGTAATCGCGATGTGTTGAATAATATGACCATCCACTTAATATTTTTTGTTTCTGTACAAGATTAAGGTCTATCATCCCTGCTTTACCATTTGATAAAAGTTCGCTGATAATGCTTGCAGTTTTTTTATCCTCAGATTTATCTCCTTTTAATCGCCATGCCATAACCATATTTTCAGGATTGGGTCCCAGCACTGTTTTTTCAACAGGAGTCGTAATTGCATCTTCAACAGGAGGAACAAAAACAGGAACATCTTTACGTGGCAAAGTACCAAAACTTTTATCAATAATTTTAATGGTTTTTTCAAAATCAATATCGCCACTCATAGCAATAGCCATATTGTTCGGCACATAATACGTGTTCCAGTAATTATGAATGTTAATCATAGAGGGATTTTTCAGATGTTCTGCCTTGCCAATAACAGTTTGTGTTCCGTAGGGATGTTTCTTATATAATTCGGCATAAAGCGTTTCCCATAATTTGTTGTTGTCGTCATCCTGCCCCATGTTGAACTCTTCGTAAACTGTTTCCAGTTCTGTGTGAAACAAGCGCAAAACAAGAGAACTGAAACGTTCTTTTTCCAATTCTAAATATTTTTCCAATTCATTGGAAGGAATGTCGTTAATATAAACCGTGCGTTCTTCGCTTGTGTAAGCATTGGTTCCTTTTGCGCCAATTATGGCAGTCATTTTATCGTATTCATTTGCAATAGCAAATTTTGCAGCAATTGCAGATACACTATCAATTTTTGCGTAAATAATTTTCTTTTTCTTGGGATCTTCTGTTTTGCGGTACTCTTCATAAAGCGCAGAGATTTTTTCAATCTGAATTTTTTCTTCACCCCAATCGGTAGTGCCAATTTTAGAGCTTCCTTTAAACATCATGTGTTCGAGATAATGCGCAAGACCTGTTGTTCCCTTTGGATCGTAAGTAGAACCCGCTTTTACAGCAATTAAAACCTGAACCCTTGGTTCTTTTTTATTTTGGGTCATGAATACTTTCAGCCCGTTTGCAAGTGTGTAGATGCGGGCTTTCAGAGGATCGCCTTTAACGGTTTCATAAGCATACCCGTTATTATCTGTAAGCTTTTCGGTCTGGTATCCTGAATCAGAATTTTGTTTGCAGGAAATAAAGAAAACAAAGCTTAAAATTTCTGCCAGAAAAATGTATTTTTTCATAGAGATGTACTTTTAAATCTATAATGACAAAACTAATTATTAAAAAGAAATTTATATATAATTGCTACCGTTTTTTTCTATGAACATGATTGAAATCAGGGATTTTTGTGAAATCGGTAATTGGTAATTGGTAATCGGTGTCTTCGACTCCGCTCAGACACCGGTTGCGACGCAATGCCTATTACTAAAAACAAAATGTGCCAATTTATACCGCTGACAACATATCGAATTATTGTATCTTAATCAATCTTTATTACTTTTGTAACGAAAAAATCAATATAATGAAAAAAACAGCGTTGATTTCAGGAGCCGGTCCTGCAGGTCTTACCGCAGCTTATGAGTTGTTGAAAAGAACAGATATTATTCCTGTGGTTTTTGAAAAAAGCGGCGATATTGGCGGTATTTCCAAAACTGTAAATTACAAAGGAAACAGGATGGATATTGGCGGTCATCGCTTTTTCAGCAAATCCTCAAGGGTTATGGAGTGGTGGAAAATGTTTCTTCCACTGCAAAGCGCTCCTGCCAGAGATGAAAAAGAGCTTATACGGCTGGGACATGAAAAAAAAATTCAACCCGAAATATATCCTGATGGAACAAACCCTGAAGAAACGGACAAAACAATGCTCATTCGTCGTCGTTTATCCCGAATTTTTTATTTGCGCAAATTTTTTTCATACCCGGTTTCTTTGAATCTCGAAACAATTTCTAACCTTGGAATTTTAAGGATCATAAAAATTGGTTTCAGCTATATGTATGTGGGTGTGTTTCCTGTTAAAAAAGAAAAATCGCTGGAAGACTTTTTTATCAACCGTTTCGGAAAAGAATTGTATCTCACTTTTTTTAAAGACTACACACAAAAAGTCTGGGGCGTACCATGCGATCAAATAAAGCCGGAATGGGGCGCACAACGCATCAAAGGGCTTTCTATTACAAAGGCAGTTATTCATGCACTAAAATCTTCTTTTTCAAAACCCAAATCCATAGATCAAAAAAATGTAGAAACGAGCCTTATTGAAAAATTTATGTATCCGAAACTCGGACCCGGTCAGCTATGGGAAGAAGTAGCGCAACAGGTTCGGGAAAAAGGCGGTCGGGTTGTAATGAATACTGAGGTTTTGGAAGTTTTACACATTTCTGATGATGAAGTACAGATTACAGTGAAGGACAACATCAGCGGTGAGGTCTCAACTATTACCGGAAATTATTTTTTCTCTACCATGCCTGTTAAAGAACTTATCGCTGCGGTTAAAAATTCTGTTCCTGAAAACGTAAAAAATGTTGCAGAAAATTTAGTTTACAGAGATTTTATTACAGTGGGACTTTTACTCAACAAGCTACTAATAAAAAATAAAACAGATATTCCCACTCTGCACAATCTTGTTCCCGATAACTGGATTTACATTCAGGAGCGTGATGTAAAAGTGGGTCGTCTACAGATTTTTAATAACTGGAGTCCATACATGGTAAAGGAATCTGATAAAGTCTGGATTGGACTGGAATATTTCTGCAACGAGGGCGATGAACTATGGAGCATGACAGATGAACAGTTTATGGGCTTTGCAAAAGAAGAACTTTCAAAAATAGCAATCATTGATAAAAAAGATGTCCTTGACAGTACAATCATCCGCATGCCCAAAACGTATCCCGCATATTTTGGCTCCTACGACCGGTTGCAGGAAGTTATTGATTTCATGGAATCATTTAAAAACATTTTTCTTATCGGGCGCAATGGAATGCACCGGTACAACAATCAGGATCACTCTATGCTTACAGCCATGACTGCTGTTGATAATATTGTAAAAGGTATCACTTCAAAAGAAAACATCTGGCAAATAAACACAGAAGAAGAGTATCACGAAACTGCAAAAAAGTAACACCTTATGTGGGATAAGCTAAAAAGAATACATTTCTCGTATTATTTGCCCATTCTGATAATACCGGCTTTTTTGGTTTTTACATTCCTGAATTCTTCAATTCATAATTGCATTGTTAAAAATACTACTGGGAAAACAATTGCCGCACAGTTACCTTATAAATCACAGGACACTCTAACAGGGGCATTCAGCATAAGTTTTGATTTTAACGCCTCTTTTCTTTTTTCAGGTAAAATTTTATTGATTCCTGATGACTGCGTGAAAGAAATGATAATAAATAACAAAGTAGTTCCCTTCTCTTTTTTTAAAAATGCACAGTGTTCATACAGTACAGGAATGGAACTGGATCTTGAAAATTTTATTCATCCCGGAAAGAATAAGGTTCAATTTCAAATGGAAAATAGGGGCGGATATTATAGTTTGTATTTTAAAGATCGAACTTATTACGATTTGTATTTATTGTTTATTGCTTTAATTTTATGTATTCCTATTGCATACAGGCATATTAAGAAGTCATTATCTTTATCTGATTTATGGAGTCGCATTTTGAACTACAGATTTAAAAAAAGATATTTTGTCAGTATAGCAGGGCTTATTCTTTTAATGTTTTCCATGAAGGGTTCTAATTTTTTTATTACGGCTCTTGCCAATGAAAATAATCATTCTTATGAGGCACCCCTCCCCTACACTTTTGAAGGTAAAGAACAGGCAATGATGAATTACCGCATAGAGTTTTATAATAATATTTTCTCCCCAGATACGATCCATATAATTCCAGACGACTGTATTACTTCTTTCCGGATAAATAATTATAATGCAATGGATTTGCTGGATCCGGGTAAAATTTGCGACTGGAAAGATGGTGTACACATTTCTAATTGCCCCTATTTAATAAAAGGAAAAAATGTAATCACGCTTTCTGTTTTAAATAAAGGCGGAGTTGGAGGAATAAATTTTATTTACAACAGCCCCTTGGCTTTAACTGTAATAATATTGAGTTTTTTAATGATGCTTTTCCCTATTTTTTTATCATTAAAAAATAATATCAAATATGGAAAAATCAGTG
The DNA here is from genome assembly GCA_001769125.1 of Bacteroidetes bacterium GWF2_35_48. GTDB lineage: Bacteria > Bacteroidota > Bacteroidia > Bacteroidales > GWF2-35-48 > GWF2-35-48. The sequence goes on from MEOG01000103.1 coordinate 33,536, forward strand.
CTTTTTTATTGATTGTTCCCGTGTTTTTTTGGTTTGTTTATTGGTATCGCTATTCTTATACCAGTTATGGATATGATATTGATTATGGGCACATACCCTATATCAAATATGTCTTTTCAACCTTAAGTGTGCCTTATTCTTTAGGAGGTTGGTCTTTTTATCATCCTTCTTTATATTACATACTGGCATCGTTCTCCTGGTTTGTTTCTTCGCTTTTTGGCGAAACATCAATGCTGTTCATGTCAAAAGCATCACAAATACTTTCAATGGCTCTGTATTGTATATTCGTTTATTATGCTTTTCGTTTGATATGGATTGTTTTTAAAAATTTTGCCTTGAATCAAAATATAAATACCAAAGGATTCACTTTTAATTTTTCGCTAATAATTACCTATCTGATAGTATTATTTTGGCCTTCAGGTATCGTCATTGCACCAAGAATAGGCAATGACAGCGCATTAGTTCCCTTTTTTACCGCAGCATTATTTTATTTTGTAAGCTATCTTGAAAACAAGAAAAACCTGCATTTTATAATTGCATTATTGTTTTCTGTTTTAGCCTTATGGTCAAAAGCGAACGGGATACTGCTGTTTGGCATATTTGGGCTTTCGCTGTTAATTCAAAATAAATTCAAATTTTATGATATTAGTTTTATTAAAAAAATAATTGTGATTTTTACTTTTGTCGTTGTGGGTGTTTTTATTGGAATGAATGAAAAAATAAACAGCAAAGAATCTGCTGATTATATTTCTAATGCAGCCCATTTACCAAAAAATCTTATTATTAGTAATGATGTTGAGAATTTTTTTACTTTCGATTTCAAAACTTTTATTGACGAACCATTTACAAGTACCAAATTTGATAAATATGGCAGACAGATGTTCTGGTATTTTTTAATAAAAACATCTTTATTTGGAGAATATCGATTTACACAGGAAAATGTAGAATTTACAGCCCAGGCGCTTAGCATTCTTATACTTTGCATGCTTACATTTCTGTTAATTTCTATCGTGCTTTTATGCAGGAATTTTTTTCATCTTCACCCCTTGTATCTCTGGATTGTATTTTCAGTAATTTCATTAATAGCATTCAGGTTGGCTTACCCTTATGCCTGTTCAGGCGATTTCAGGTATGTTTATCACATAATAATTCCATTATCTGTTTTGTATGGATTGTTTTTGTCTTCGTTAAAAAATAAAATTATTAAAACCCTTGTGTTTTCTGTTACTGTTTTGTTTTTGATTGGTTCATTGTTATTTCAGTACGCCATTGTTTTTGGATGAGTCAGAAAATATTTTGAAAATTTATTTCTGCCAGAGCTTTTAGTATTTTAGTGCGTGAATAAAAATTAATAACAATATAAAAACTTATATTACACTCTTATTCCAATAACCGTGATGTCATCTTTGTTTTGAAAATACCAGCCAAAACCTTGTTTCCAATCGTATCATCATGTTTACAATGAAAAACATTATTTTGCCAACTGATAAATAGGGTCTGCTGAAAAAGTCTGTCGTATGCCAGATTCGAGGCGACAAGACGAAGATGTATAATAATACTTCGAGTCGCAGGCAACAAAGAAGATGGTATGCGACAGACTAACAAAACAAAAATATAAAATTATAAAAAGAAGGTGCAAGGATTTTTAATGAATCATTTATTTTATCTTGCACTTGTTATAAGAATAACATATTCTAATCATTTAATATCAAATACGTTTTGTGATTTTCAGCAGACCCTAAATAGCAGGTTTATATTTAGGTTTGGGAATACGCTTCCCTTCTGCTTTAGCTGCTTCAATCCAAAGTTTTTTTGCTATCTCCAGCTCGTTTAACGCTTCATAAGGATTTTCGCCGAAAGCAGAGCAATGCTTTAAATCGGAAATGTCAGCTATGTATCCTTTATCTGCTTCGCTATAATAAATATTAATGTGGTAATCTGACATGTTTACTCCTCCATTGTTAAATTATATCTTTCTATTAACTCTAAAAACTGTTTTATTTGATATGGTTTTGCCTCAAACTCTTATCCCAACAATCGTAATATCATCGGTCTGATGATAGCATTTGCCATAACTATTTTTCCAGTTTTCAATAGTATCATCAAGTATTTGTCTTTGTTCTTCCATCTGTTTTTGATGAATATCGAGCAATAAATTTTTCAGGTTTTTTGACAGAAATTTTTTGAATTTCGGTCCTCCGAACTGATCCTGATATCCATCACTCAGAAGATAAAAAATATCTCCTTTCTGAAGTTGAATTGTTTGATTGGTAAAATTTTGCATAACCACAAAAATACCTACCGGCATTTTATCGGGTTTAATATCGGTAAGTTCCGGATTTTCTGATTTTCTGATTAAAAGCATCGGATTGTTTGCCCCGGCAAACTGAACCTCTAATGTTTCCAAATTGATTGCAACAAAACCCATGTCCATTCCATCTTTTTGTTCTCCGGTGCTCCCTTTTTGTTGTAACGAATGAATTACGGATTTTCGGAGTTCATCGAGAACATGGGCTGCTGTTTGTACATTTTCATTCGAAACAATTTCGTTAAGAAATGATATTCCCAACATACTCATGAATGCTCCAGGTACACCGTGTCCCGTGCAGTCAGCAGCAGCAATCAAGACCCAGTTTTTTCTTCTCGCGATAAAATAAAAATCACCGCTTACAATATCACGGGGCTTGAATAACACAAAAATTTCAAGAGGAGCCACTAAATTTTTCTCATTTTCAAAAGACGGGAGCATGGCTCTTTGTATACGTTGCGCGTATTTAATGCTATCGGTAATTTCTTCATTGATTTCAGAAATATGGTCTCTCTGAGCAGCAATTTCAGCATTCGTCTGATTCAATGCCTCGTTTTTTTCTTCAATAATTTTTTTCTGACTTTCCAGCAAAAGATTTGCTCTTTTCTTTGCCTGATAACTTTTCAGAATAAAAACGGCAAGAACCAGCATCAGAGCAAAACCAATAACAAAGGCATATTTTTGAGTTTTCTGCTGCTTAATTTCTGATTTTTGTAAAGCAATTTCTTTCTGTTTTTTTTCACTCTGATAAATTTCATCAAGTTCTGCAAATTGCTTGCTTTTTTCTGTATCAAAAATGGAATCCTTATATTTTATACTCTTCTCATAATTATCAAGAGCTTCTTTAAAATTCCCCAATGCTTTATTTGCCAGAGCCAATACTTCATAGCCTCTTTTTATTCCATAAAGAGACCCTGTTTTTTTTGCCAGATCAAAGCTTTTTTGGGCATAAAAAAGCGCATCCTCGAATTCTTTAACATCAATACTTATGGTGGAAAGATTCGCACAAACAATAGAAATTTCTTCTTTCGCATCTACCTCTTCAAAAATCTTATATGCTTTTTCAAGGTAAAATAATGCTTTTATTGAATTTTTCTGGGATATATATATTTGACCTAAATTATTATAACATGAAGCTAAATTTTTTTTATCTTTTGTCTCTTCAAGCAGTGCAATTGTTTTTTCAAAATTTTCAATGGCTTTGTTTTGATTAGCAATCGCTTTTAATGTATCTTTTTGCCTTAAACATTTCTCACCTTTATTCATATAAATATTTCCAATATTATTATATGAGCCAAGAACTCCCTTTTTTTCATTTGCCTTTATGGATAAATCAAGTGCCTGCTGAAAATAATCTAATGCTTTATCAGGATTTTCCTGAATGCTGTGAACAAGACCAATATTTGTATAACAAGAAATAATCCCTTTTGTATCGCCTAATTTATCTCTTATCTTTAGGGCTTGCATGTATAAATCTATGGCTTTTGTATAATCTCCCTGATCCTTATATGCCATACCCATAACATTATAACATTTTGCTGTTCCGGCATCATCTTTTAATTCTATAAAAAGATCAAGTGCTTTGTTATAATTTTCAAGAGCCAGGGGATAATTTCCTTCTTCGCTAAATGCTGTTCCAATATAATTATAGGTTTTACAAATATTTTTCTTATCATCTGTTTCAATAAAAATTGTTAGAGCTTTGTTATGTGAAACAATGGCGTTTGAGAATTTTCCAATTTTCTTATAAATCATACCGAGACTGTTATAGCAGTTACCCAAACCTTTAGGGTAATTTATTTTTTTTGCCAACGCAATACCTTTATTAATATAATTAATTGCCGTAGCACTATCTTTTGATAAATAATGATACCCCAGAATAGAAAGAGTATTTACTTTTGTAGTATCATGCTTTGTTGTGTTTAATACATTTTGCAGGCTGTCAATTTTCTTCTTGTTTTGCGCCAATCCTGAAGCAACAACAAATAAAATTATACAGAAAATATAAAAATACCTCATAACAGATTATTGTTTTATAAGGTCAAAAGTAAAAAAATGATTGGTTTTTTAATGAAAATAGGAAAAATAAAATTCGGGTAAGATAAAATAATAATAAAGAAAGGAGAGGCTTTGGTTAGCAAAGTTTCTCTTTTTTTATTAAAGCTATAACTCAAGATTGCCTCTACGTGCAATGAATTATTTTCTGTTGAAAAATGTTGTTAATGCTTATACTTTTGAATAATTCACATAAATTTCAAAAATGCTTATTCAGGAAAATACCCTTTCATAATTCCTCTTGTTGAATTTCTGATAAAGGTAATAATTTCATCGCGTTCTTTTGTTGCAGGCATGTGCGCTTCAACATAATCCAATGCTTGTGAATTATTTAATCCTTTCAGGAAGAGGATACGGTAAATTTCCTGAATTTCATTAATTTTTTCATTTGTATAATTACGTCTGCGAAGACCTATTGAATTTATTCCGACAAAACTAAGGGGTTCGCGTGCAGCTTTTACATAGGGAGGAACGTCTTTACGAACAAGAGAACCGCCAGAAACCATAACATGCGCGCCGATTCTTACAAACTGATGTACCGCAACAATTCCGCTTAAAATTGCAAAATCATCAATGTGAACTTCTCCGGCAAGCTGCGTAGAATTTCCAAGAATAATATTATTCCCGAGATGACAATCATGCGCAACATGGACATAAGCCATGAGCAAGCAATTATTTCCGATTGTTGTTTTATAGGAAGTTTTTGTACCTCTGTTAATAGTAACACATTCTCTTATGGTTGTGTTATCTCCAATTTCTACCCAGGTTTCTTCGCCTGCAAATTTCAAATCCTGAGGAATAGCACCAATTACAGCGCCGGGAAATATTTTACAATTTTTTCCGATTTTTACATTTGGGAAAATAGTAACATTCGGACCGATCCATGTTCCTTCGCCAATTTCAACATTTCTGTCAATAGTAACAAAAGGGTCAATAACCACGGTTTCTGCAATTTTCGCGTCGCGATGGACATACGATAAGGGTTGCTTCATCTATTTAATTTTTTATTTAACTATTTGATTTATTTTTCACAATCTGCGCCATTAATTCGGCTTCTGTAACAATTGTATCTCCGACAAAAGCTGTTGCCTTAACAGTACAGACACCTCTTCTTACCGCGTCAACCAGTTCGAGTTTTAATATTAATGTATCTCCGGGTACTACCTTATCTTTAAAGCGCACATTGTTTATTTTTAAAAAATAAGTGGAGTAGTTTTCCGGGTCAGGAACACCGCTCAAAACAAGCAATCCTCCTACCTGTGCCATTGCTTCGATAATAAGAACACCCGGCATAACAGGTTCAGCCGGAAAATGCCCCATGAAAAAATTCTCGTTATTCGTAACGTTTTTAATACCCACCACAGTGGTATCCGTCATTTCAATGATTTTATCAACCAATAGAAAGGGGTAGCGGTGCGGAAGCATTTTTTTGATCTTAATAATATCCATTATTGGCTCTTTATTCGGATCATAATTAGGAACATGAGGCTTGTTTTTGTCTTTTTTTACAAATTTCCTGATAATTTTTGCAAATTCTGTATTAGATAAATGCCCTGGTTTTTTTGCAACAATACGACCCTTGATAGGACAACCAATTAAAGCAAGATCCCCAATAAAATCAAGTAATTTATGGCGGGCAGGTTCATTCGGATAATATAACTCTAGATTATTTAAAATGCCCTGTGGTTTTACCTGAACTTTTGGTTTATTGAAAAGAGAGGCGAGTTTGTCAAGCTCATCCTGTGAAATAGCCTTATCTATGATAACAATGGCATTTTTCATATCCCCCCCTTTAATGAGGTTGTGCTTTACAAGTTGCTCAAGTTCATGTAAAAAAACAAAAGTACGGCAACAGGAGATATTATCTTTGAATTCCTCTAAAGAATCTAAAGTTGCATATTGATTTGTCAGAACTTTAGAATCATAATCTATTAATACATTAACACTGAATTTATCGTCAGGGTAAACAACAATTTCAATTCCTTTTTCCGGATTTTTAAATTCTATTTTTTCCCGGATATGATAATAATAGCGCTCTGCATTCTGTTCTGTAATACCTGCCTCGATCAAAGCTTCAACAAATGCTTTTGAGCTGCCGTCAACAATAGGCGTTTCCGGCCCATTCAGCTCAATCAGGGCATTATCTATCTGCAAACCGGAAAGAGCCGCTAATACGTGTTCAACTGTATTTATTCTTACACCGTTTTCTTCAATTGCCGTTCCGCGTGAAGTGTCAACAACATTTTCTACCTGCGCTTTAACTATCGGTTTATCTTTCAGGTCTATTCTCCTGAACTGGTAACCTGAATTTTCAGGTGCAGGATAAAAAGTAAGTGTTGCATCAATACCTGTATGCAAACCTTTTCCTGTAACAGACACAGGTTTAGATATTGTTCTTTGCTTTTCAGTCATGTAAAAAAATTTCCGGCAAACGTACAGGTTTTTTTTATATTACACAAACCCCGCGCCTAAAAAGAAGTATGTGGCTGATTAATATGTATTTATATTGAGGAATGTGGCATCGTCCCATGGGACGATGGTACATTGCCATACATAAAGATATATTATTTCGATTCTTTAAGGTTTTTTATTTCCTTTTGGAGTTCCAGAATTTGCTTTCTGAGTTGGGGAAGTTGTTTGAAAAGGACGTATGATTTTTGATACTCGTGGATATTAAATGACGGTGAACCCTGAACAATGATTCCTTTTTCTTTAATAGTAGTACCGATACCCGACTGAGCCGCTATTTTAACCTCATCTGCTATGGATATATGACCGATAACACCAACCTGACCTGCAATCATACATTTTTTTCCTATTTTTGTTGACCCAGAAATGCCGGTTTGAGCACAGATTACAGTATTTTCTCCGATTTCAACATTGTGGGCAATTTGAATCAGATTGTCGAATTTAACTCCTTTGCGGATAATTGTTGACCCAATTGTTGCCCTGTCAATTGTTGTATTTGCGCCGACTTCAACCTTATCCTCTATAACAACATTTCCAATTTGGGGAACTTTTTTATAACTATCGGCAGATTGCATGGCAAATCCAAAACCATCAGCCCCAATAACAACACCGCTATGAAGAATGCAATCTGATCCGATTACGCAAGCGTGATAAATTTTCACTCCGGCATATAAAATAGTGTTATCACCAATCTGAACATTCTCGCCAATAAAAACCTGAGGATAAATTTTTACGTTGTTGCCAATTTTTACATTTTTTCCGATATAAGCAAAGGCTCCTAAATAAATATTTTCTCCTATTATTGCAGATTCGTCAATAAAAGTCATTTTATCAATACCCTTAGGTTGTGGAAGGGATTGATTGTAAAGTTCAAGCAGCGATGCAAAAGCTTCATAGGCATTTTCTACCCTGATAAGTGTTGCAGCAACAGGTTTTTCTGCTTTAAAATTATTATTAACCAAAACAATAGTTGCTTCAGTAGTATATATAAAATGAGTATATTGAGGATTAGCAAGAAAACATAAAGAGCCGGGTTTTCCTTCTTCAATTTTTGAAACAGTAGTTACAACTGCTTCAGGGTTACCCTCAACGTTTCCTTTTAAAAATGTGGCAATTGCCTTGGCCGTAAATTCCATTTATTTTTATTTGATTCTTTTTGCAAAAATAAACTATTTTTTGATTTTGACAATATGCTTTATAACTCAGATCAATAAGTTTTTTTTCAATGGATTAAGGATTAAGGAGTAGGAAAGAAGTCCGAAGCTGTAAGACCGGAGTCGAAAGCTTCAGTCTTCTGACTTCCGACTTTCCATTTAGCGCAACATCACTGATTTATATTATTCCTGTGCCCAAAGCAATAGAAATGCAGATAAGCATTACCGCAACAATAATCTGAACGACTCTGAGGGTTACCTTCTTCAATAATTTTCTTCCAATCACAGCACCGGTTATAGCAGCCATCGTTGCATATATTAGTAATCCGATATTGTCCTGAAGATTTGCTTCTGAAAACCGGGAAGCATAAACCGATAGTCTTGAAATATCAACAAGGCAGGCAATGAAAACACCTGTTGCAACATAAGCTTCTTTACTTAATCCGCTTTTTATAAGAAACGCACTGCGAATAGCTCCCTGTGTACCTGTCAGCCCGCCGAAAAAACCACTTAATATACCTCCGATAAACAATTTGTCTTTTCCAAATTGAATTTTTTGTACAGATGGGATTATTTCCAGAAATGAAAAAATTAGCAGAATAATTGCTACAATTAGTTTAACCGGAGTTATGTCGAAAATTTCCCCCCCTATCTGATATTGAAAAACAGAAGGCATTACCGTAATCTGAATTAAAAGCCAGGCTCCCAGAAAAGACATTATCAGCGCAGGTATACCAAATTTCAATAAAACGATTTTGTCTGTAAACTTACCAATAAGAACAATTTTAAAAATATTATTTGTAAAATGCACTATTCCGGTCATAGCAATAGCAACATCTACAGGGAAAAAAATTGCAAATACAGGAGCTAAAATTGTACCGAGCCCAAAGCCTGAAAAAAAGGTCAGTACTGACGCAAATAATGCTACGAGGGGTATTATTATAATGTCCATATTTTTTTACAAAATCCCTTTCGGGAAACACAAAAAATATTTTTTCTCCGTCTTGCCAATAACAGAAAGATTAAACATATCAGAAGCTGAAGCAATGTCATTCAATTCGCCGTTGCTGTTGAGTATGTTAATTTTTTCTTCATCCGGATAATAAGCATTATTGGATGCTGATCCGGTACAAACCAGATAAGAAATGGCTTGGTCATCCAATAAGAATTTATTTTTAACAAGATTTTGTATTCTTTCTATTTCTTCAGTTTCAAAGGGCTGTTTCTGTAAGCGTATAGAAAAAAGTTTTCTGTTCAGCAAACCATTACAGAGATATGAAAGTACAAAATCGCTATGACTTGCCCAAACCTTAATAGAGGCAAGAATATCTTCGTCATCAAGCAGAGAAAAAACTTCAAGTAGCGACTCGTTATTTTCATCAGAAAAATTTTTCTTTTCAATTTTTTCGTATAAAAAAACATTTAATGCAGGAGTGCAAAATAAAACTTCTCCTTTTTCGGCAAGTTCGCGCGCCCGTTTTAATATTCCAATCAGCATCTGATCCGCAGCAATGCTTGTTTTATGAAGATATACCTGCCAATACATCAGGCGGCGGGCAATAAGAAATTTCTCAATAGAATAAATGCCTTTTGATTCTACAACAAGACTATCGTTGACAACTTCAAGCATTTTAATAATTCTGTCTGTACTAATTACACCTTCTGATACCCCTGTAAAAAAACTATCACGTTTCAGGTAGTCGAGCCGGTCAACATCCAACTGACTTGAAACAAGCTGGTGTAAAAATTTCTTAGGATGCTTTCCCTGAAAAATTTCAATTGCTGTAGAAAGTTTTCCATCAAATTCTTTGTTCATTTTCTGCATGAAAAGCAGCGAAATAAATTCATGAGAAACATCTGGGCAAAGAGATTTTTCAAGCGTGTGGGAAAAAGGACCGTGACCTATATCATGTAAAAGAATAGCTATAATTGCTGATTCTGCTTCGTATTGTGTAATTTCATGCCCTTTCGACCTCAATACCTCAATGGCTGTTTCCATTAGATACATAGCCCCAAGCGCATGCTGAAAACGCGAATGAATTGCCCCGGGATATACAAGATATGTAAGCCCTAATTGACGAATTCTTCTTAAACGTTGAAAATACCGATGTTCTATCAAGTCGAAAACTAATTCTGATGGAATTTTTATAAATCCATACACAGGATCGTTTACTATTTTTTTCTTTTTTTTTGAATCCATTTGTGAAAATGCGCTTTGTTCATTGCAAAGAAACAAAATTTCAGTAATATTCAAATCATTGAGTGCTATCTTGTATAATATTGAGTCTTTAATAGGAATTATTTATATTTGCCGTTTTAATTAATATAGTTGCAAGTTGAATATTGGATGTTAACTTTACCACTAAGACACTAAGGGCACTAAGATTCACGAAGGGGGACAAGTTGTTGCAGGTTGCAAGTTGCAGGTTGAATATTGGATGTTAACTTTACCACTAAGGTTCACTAAGGTTGAAAAGTTGTTCAGGGTGTAGGGTGTGCCGGATGAATCGCTGACTGAATCTGCCTTCAATGCAAAATGTGGTTGAAGTCAAGATTGTAGTTTGTAGCTATATCAATAAATAAATAAAGAAAACGAATGTCTGATATTCTGAAAAAAAACATTACTTTTTATATCCCTTACCTCCTCTTCTTAGTTGCGGGTCTGAGCATTTTAACTATATTTTCCAAACCGGAAATTCATATTGCAGTAAATCAATTTCATTCTCCTTTTTTTGATCGTTTTTTCTACTACCTAACTTATTTAGGAGATGGAATCGTATCTTTATCCCTGATAGGTTTAATGCTTTTTGTCCGGTTTCGCTATTTTTTTTATATGGCAGTAGGAACTCTTCTTGCGCTTGCTGTTGTTTCATTATTAAAAAATGTAATTTTTGAAGGAGCGTTGCGACCCTACAGTTATTTTAAATGGATTTACCCTTATGGTTTGCATCTGATAGAAGGAGTTGATTACAATGGATTCAACAGTTTCCCGTCCGGCCATACCATGACTGCATTTTGTTCGTTTTTAAGTCTGGTATTTCTTGTAAAAAACAATATTGTAAAATTTTTATTTTTTATTATCGCACTGCTGATTAGCTTTTCAAGAGTATATTTGTCACAACATTTTTTTTTGGATATTGTTTTCGGTTCTTTTATTGCCGTTATTTTTATGACGTTCAGTTATTATCTTTTTAAGAAGCCGCAAAACAGCTGGATGGATAAATCGCTTATTACAATTTTCAAACAAAAATAATTTGCATTGCAATTAAAAGTATTACATATACGTATTCTGATTTTTTTTGGCGGATTGCTGATATTTGTTCCTTTTTGGGGACAAGTACACCTCTTCGACTGGGATGAAATAAATTTTGCTGAATCTGCCCGGGAAATGCTCTTGAGTTCGGATTTTCTCAATGTTCAGATTGATTATAACGTTTTCTGGGAAAAACCCCCGCTATTTATATGGATGCAGGCGCTTTCGATGAAAATTTTCGGAGTCAATGAATTTGCGGCGCGGCTTCCGAATGCTATTTGCGGCGCGTTTACACTGCTTGTTCTTTTCAATTTCGGACGTCATGTATATGGACAAAAATTCGGGCTTCTCTGGGTTCTTGTGTATGTCGGCTCCATACTACCCCTCGTATATTTTAAATCCGGAATTATTGATCCATGGTTCAACCTTTTTATTTTTCTTGGGGTTTATTATTTTATCATTTATCAGGATACGCTTATTTACCGCAGTAAATCGGATAGGATAGACATTGCTCTTTCTGCCTTGTTTCTGGGTTTAGCTGTTCTTACAAAAGGACCGGCAGCCTTACTGATATTCGGTCTTTGCGGTTTTGTGTATCTTATAATTTGCAGGTTCAGAATTAAAATACGAATTCTCGACACATTAATGTTTCTTGCGATTCTTGCATTTGTGGGCGGATTCTGGTTTTTGCTTCAGATTGCAAATGGAAATTATCAGATGGTAATGGATTTTATTGTTTACCAGATACGCCTTTTCAGCACTGAAGATGCAGGTCATGGTGGTTTTCCCGGATATCATTTTGTGATTTTGCTTTTTGGTGTTTTTCCCGCTTCTGTATTTGCATTAAAAGCATTTCGCAGGGCTAAAACAGACAGCCCTTCACAGGTATTTTTTAAAAAGTGGATGATTATTTTATTCTGGACTGTTCTTATTTTATTCAGCATTGTAAAAACAAAAATAGTTCACTACTCTTCATTGTGCTATTTCCCCTTAACATTTCTTGCCGCACACGCAATTTATCGTTATCTGAACGGACAACTTACCTTCTCGCTGTGGCAGCGTATTCTCATAATTTTTATTGCAGGAATTTTTGCAATCGCTACATGCATGCTCCCTTTAATTGATGCTTACAAGCAACAAATCATCGAAGGAAATTATATTAAAGATGCCTTTGCTGTAGCAAATTTGCATTCCGATGTTTCATGGCCTGCGCTGATTTATATTATTCCGCTTCTGTTATTGACTCTTTTGTGCATTTCTTTTTTTATGAAAAAGCCTCTGGTAAAAATTTCTTCAATATTTATCAGTGTTTTTATTTTCACAAATCTGATGCTTTTGTTTATTATTCCACGGGTTGAGCAATACACGCAAAATGCTGCCATTGAATTTTACAAAAAACATAAAGGTAAAGATTGTATAATTCGCACATGGAAATTCAAAAGTTACGCACATCTTTTCTACGCTCAGAAACCAATATATGCCGGCTCGGTTTCAGAAACCATCACAGAAGAAATGCTTATTACTAAGGAGTCACAAAAGCCCGTTTATTTTATCTGCAAAATAACATCAGCAAATGAATTTGAAAAAACATATCCACAGATGAAAAAAATGTATGAGAAAAACGGCTTCGTGTTTTTTGAAAAAAGGTAAATTTTTTTAGTACTATTTAGGAAATTTGATTTGGGGTTGCAGGTTGGAAGTGTTGCAGGTTGTTTGAAGTTGCAGGTTTTACACATTAAAAATAACGTTTATGGGACTTTTCAAAGACAATATTACTGTTGATATTGACGACAATTATCTTTATCTTGTAATAGATAATATCACGTATAATTTTGAACTTAAAAAAATATCCCAGCGCCTGTATAATGCAAATATTTCTGATAAAAAAAAATTTGTCCTTTCTCCATCAAAATATGGAATACATTGGTTTGCGATTGATGAAGATTTATCTATTTCAGCATTACTAAAAATGCAAACAGATATTTAGGAATAAACTCTTTCTTTCACTTTCATTTTCTATAATGCATGTTTTTTATTTTTTTAACAATATTATTTTTATTTGGCTACATCCTTCTTGTTGCGCTCCTGATTTACGGTTGGGCGAAAAATAAAAAATTTATACCATCAAATCAAATTCCAACCACTCGTGTCAGCGTGCTTATTGCTATACGAAATGAAGAAAAAAATATTGGAAATTTGCTACATGATCTCACACAACAGACTTTTCCGAAAAGCTTATCAGAAATAATAATTGTTGATGATCACTCGACAGACAGAAGCCGCGAAATCGTTTTTTCTTTCACACAAAAATATCCGAACATAAAATTATTTTCCTGCTGGGAAACACAAAACGGAAAAAAACAAGCTTTGAAAATTGGCTTACAGCAAGCGAATGGAGTGGTTATTGTTACATGCGATGGCGATTGTCGTATGGGAGAAAAATGGCTGCATTCTATTGTATCGTATTATGAAATTCATAAACCAAAAATGATCATCAATCCTGTTATTTTTGAAGATGAGAAAACATTTTTTCAGAAAATACAATCGCTTGAATTCATGAGCCTGATTGGCGCTACAGCAGGTCTTGCAGGTATTAAGAAGCCCATCATGTGTAATGGAGCTAATCTTGCGTATGAAAGAGAAATAATCTCTGAACAAAATAATTTTTTTAACGACAAACTTGCATCGGGCGATGATGTATTTCTGCTGCACCACATTAAAAAAACAGACAGAAAAAAAATACATTTTTTTAAATCAAAAGAGGCGATTGTTACCACGAAAGCGCAAGCAACCTTTAATGCATTTGTTAATCAAAGATTGCGCTGGGCATCGAAAAGTAAAAATTATACGGATGCTGACAGCCTAATTGTTTCTACGCTTATTTTTTTCAGCAATCTTATTTTCCCTGTTCTGCTAGCAGCATCACTTTTTGATTTTTTCTTTTTATATTTGTTTGCAGGTGCCTTTCTATTAAAATCTTTTATTGATTTTATATTTCTTTATCAAATTTGTGGTTTCTTTGAGAAAAAAAAATTACTGATTTGGTTTTTTCCAGTACAGTTTTTTTATTTTTCATACATCGCAATAATTGGACTTTTGAGCCTTTTCATAAAACCGGAGTGGAAGGGAAGAAAATAATGTGGATATGGCAAATAAAATGAATTAAAAAGCAAAAACATGAAATACATTTTAATTCTAATTCTGCTTGTTCTAAACGTAAATACATATAGTCAGGATAAAAAGTCAAAACTGGTTTCTATTGGAGTTCAATATGAAAAAACAGAAACCCTCAGAAGTTTTAATGTTTTTGCTGTTGATTTTGAAACTTTCAGAAAAAATATGATTGCGCATTTTGGGGCTCCCGCATCAGACACACCGGGCAATATTGTTTGGTCATTTGTAGAAATCCCAAAACTTGGCAAAAATGTTAAAGTTGAGTAAAAAGACGGTATATGGGATCGAAGCAAAAAGGGTCTTACCACTTATACTCCTTTTAAAACATAGGACGAACGGGAAAACTATCTGGGTCGCCTCACAAAAGATCAAAACAGGGGCATTGAAATCATGTTTTATCACAAAGAAAAAAATTGCATCAATGATAAATTTCGCGAAAACCTGATTATTGAAATTCTTGAACAAATTGCACAGAAATCGAAGAACAGTAAATGAAAATTTTCAAATTCATATTCAGAAAAAAACAATTCAGTAGCGAGTCGCTGTATTATCTTTCATGGCTTCGTTTCAAGAAAGATAAAATGGCTATGGCGGCTTTGTTTTTCATTCTCCTGAGTTGTTTTATTGCTGTTTTCGGATATTTATTCACTCCCGATTCCACGCCCAATTCTAATGATCAGCATCTGGAACTTGCTACAAAAAATCCGGGATTCTCAACACAAATGCTTTTGATTACAAAAAATCAGAAGACAGAAAATGTAAACTTTTTTTCAAAAATTTTATTTGGCGAAGAAAACAAATACAACGCTGTTCCTTTAAATAAATACCGGTTTGACAAAGATCAATTAGTTTATTCGGTTTACAATGAAGAAAAAGATTCTGCTTTAGAAAAAACCATAAACATTGCTGATGTTGTTTTTCCATTAGCCTATAATTCTGAAATAATTACAAATGAAAAAGACGAAATTACTTTTACAGATATAGATGGTAAAACACAAACACAAAGCATTGCAGCACTTCAGGAAATAATAAAAGAAAAACACATTTCAGGGAAAACTTTTTTTCTAGGCACAGATGTTTTTGGAAGAGACATGCTAAGCCGACTGATAATAGGGACGCGGGTTTCGCTTTCTGTGGGTTTTATTTCTGTTTTCATTTCTTTGATTATTGGCATTACCCTTGGTCTCATTGCTGGCTATTACAGAGGCTGGGTTGATGAATTGATAATGTGGTTTATTAATGTCATCTGGTCAATACCAACGCTGCTTTTGGTTATTGCAATAACTTTGGTTCTTGGTCGTGGTTTCTGGCAGATATTTATTGCCGTGGGTTTAACAATGTGGGTAGAAGTAGCGCGTGTGGTGCGTGGACAAGTTCTTAGCATCCGTGAAAAAGAATATGTGGAAGCCGCCCGTGCGTTGGGCTATCGGACACATCGTATTTTGTTCCGCCATATTTTACCCAATGTGATGAGCCCAGTAATAATCATTTCTGCAGCTAATTTTGCATCTGCCATTCTTATTGAAGCCGGACTCAGCTTTCTCGGAGTTGGCGTTGCGCCCCCTGTGCCAACCTGGGGAACCATGATTAAAGACCACTATGGCTACATAATAATGGATAAGGCATACTTGGCCATCTTGCCCGGACTTGCAATTATGCTCATGGTGCTTGCATTTACAATTGTGGGCGATGGCATGCGGGAGGCATTGGATACAAAAGCTGTGAAGAAATAGAGAAAGTTTTCAGAGTGAACTAAATTTTCAAATCTTCAAATTGATTCATTTTCAAATTGACACATTTTCACATTAGCGTATTGGCACATTAGCACATTTTCAACTTATCCCAAAGCTTCCATAATCTCATCGGTCATTTCCATGTTGTGGTAAACATTCTGCACATCATCATCCTCTTCAAGATCATCTATCAGGTGCATCACTCTTTTTGCAACATCAACATCTACTTTTTTATAATCATTAGGAATTCTTCGTAGTTCCGCATTTTCTGGTTCAATATTCAATGCTTCGAGTTTTTTCTGCATTGCGCCGAAATCAACTAATTTTGTTGTAACAATAATTTCATCTTCTGTTATCTCTATATCATCAGCTCCACCATCTATTAATTCCAACTCCAGTTCTTCAAAATTTAATGTTCCTTTTGGAATCGTGAAAACACCTTTACGATCAAAAATAAAACTCAGACAACCATTCGTTCCTAAATTTCCTCCTCGTTTTGAGAAGTACATTTTAATATTGCTTACAATTCGGTTGTTATTATCTGTAAGTCCTTCGACAAAAATGGCAACACCTCCAACGCCATATCCTTCAAAAGTTACTTCCTGAAGACTTGCTCCATCAGTGCTGGCTTTTGATATCGCTCTTTGAACTGTATCTTTGGGCATATTCGCACCTTTTGCATTTTGTATGGCAAGTTTCAGGCGGGCGTTTGTACTTTCATTGGCGCCGCCTTCTTTTACAGCAACCGTAATTTCTTTGACAATACGTGAGAAAACCTTTGAGCGCTTCGAATCCGCTGCTCCTTTTTGCCTTTTTATTTTACTCCATTTATTGTGTCCTGACATACTAATTAAGTTTTGATATTTTGTGGTAAAATTACGAATTGAAATTTAAAAAAAAAGTCATTATTGATTTTTCCTTAATAATTACGAAACTTGTTTAACGATTGAATCTATTGTTTCGTTTAGATTGAAATGGTCAAATACATGGCTTGACAGTCGTATCTCTCTAATTTATTTGTTATTTTTTTTATTTAAGAAAAAGAATTATTTTTGATTATTAAATTATTAATCTTAATTATGGAACATATTTTAATTGATGTAACCTCAAAAAAAGAAAGCATATTTTTAAGACAACTTGCAAAAAGAATGGGCTATAAATCAAGAATTCTTAAAATAGACGAACTTGAAGATATTGCTATTGGTAAAGCCATTAAAGAAGGTCGCAAAAATGAATATGTTGACCGTGAAACAGTAATGAATGCTTTACGTAATTGATAATAAAATTTGAAAAGACATTTTTATAAGACATTGATTTTATCAATGACAAACGATTGAAAAAAAATGTTGAAGAGATTATAATAAATCTTGAAAATGCAAATAGTCTAACTGAAATTTCAAATCTTAAAAAACTGAAAGGTTACAAATATTCTTTTAGGATTAAAAGTTGGGAACTTTAGAATGGGTTTAATTATGAAAATAGTATAATAATCCTTGTTCGCCTTCTTAACAGGAAAGATATTTATCGTTATTTCCCATAATAATTGTGAAATAAAACTATAACAATTAACAAAAGCAAATTATAGTCATATCAAAAGATTTCTATATTGAACTAATCGTTATAAACCAAATAAATTATGGAAAACAAAAAATTTACCAAAGCTTCAAAAGAAGAATGTATTAATGAAATCAGAGAAACCATAAGCATTGATAAATTCAAACAATCATTTTTAGATTGTCTGAGATACCAGATGGGCTGCACACTTTTATCAGCTACAAAAAATGATTTATACATTGCTCTTTCAATGATGGTTCGCGAAATAATTTTCAGACAGGATTATTGTTCTTTGGAAAATTATTGTGAGGGAGATAAAAAAGTTGTAGCCTATTTATCTGCAGAATTTTTACCCGGTCCGCATCTTTCCAATAACCTTTTAAATTTAAAAATAACAGAACAGGTTCGTGAAGCTTTAAGCTCTATGGCGATTGACCTCGACGACCTTATTAAGCAGGAAGAAGAACCCGGGCTGGGAAACGGAGGTCTGGGGCGTCTTGCGTCGTGTTATCTTGACTCATTAGCTAATCTTCAGATTCCATCTGTTGGTTATGGTATTCGTTATGAGTTTGGTATATTTGATCAGAAAATACACAACGGTTGGCAGATTGAAATTACCGACAAATGGCTAAAAAACGGAAACCCTTGGGAAATCAACCGACCTGATTTAACCTATGAAGTTAAGTTTGGTGGTCATACCGAGTCGTGGGTAGACGAAAAAGGAAAATACAGAGTAAAATGGATTCCTGAAAAAATGGTAAAGGGAGTAGCCTACGACACGCCTATACTCGGGTACAATGTTAAAAGCGCAAATCCGCTTCGTTTATGGAAAGCAGAGGCAATTGAGTCTTTTGATTTTTCTGCTTTTAATCATGGCGATTATTACAAGGCTGTTCAGGATAAAATGTATTCTGAAAATATTACCAAAGTGCTTTACCCAAACGACGAAATGCTTTCAGGTAAAAGATTACGGCTTGAGCAACAATTTTTCTTTGTAACTTGTTCGTTGCAGGATATGATTCGCGCACACGTACTTGTTGGGAGAGACTTGAAAGATTTTCATAAAAAATGGGCAATTCAGCTAAATGACACACATCCGGCCATTGCTGTTGCAGAACTTATGCGCTTACTGGTTGACGAACATCAGCTCGATTGGAACACGGCATGGAGTGTAACAACAAAAACTTTTGCTTACACCAATCACACTTTACTGCCCGAAGCACTTGAAAAATGGTCGCTTCCTTTGTTTGGATCTTTACTGCCACGCCATCTTGAAATAATTATGGAAATTAATTCCTGCTTTCTTGAAATCGTTCATAAAGCATTTCCGGGCGATATGGAAAAGCTGTCCCGCCTCTCTATTATTGACGAAACAGGATCGCGTTACGTTAGAATGGCAAACCTTGCTACTGTTGGAAGCTCAAGAGTTAACGGCGTTGCTGAACTCCATTCGGAACTATTAAAACAAACCGTATTAAAAGATTTTGCCGACCTCTGGCCTGAAAAATTCTGCAATGTTACCAACGGCGTTACACCCCGCAGATTTATTGGTGTTGGCAATCCCATGCTTACAAAGCTGATTAATGAAAAAGTTGGTGGTGAGTGGTTAGATAATCTATATGATTTAAAAAAATTAGAAAAATTTATTGATGATAAATATTTCCTGAAAGAGTGGAGAAACATTAAGTTATCAGTGAAGAAGCGACTTGCTATTCTTATAAAAGAAAGAACAGGGATAGAAATAAACCCTGAATCTCTTTTTGATGTTCAGGTAAAAAGAATTCACGAGTACAAACGCCAGCATCTGAACGTACTCCATATCCTTACATTATACCTGCGCATTAAACAAAACCCAAAAATTAATTTACCTGCACGTACCTTTATTTTTGGTGGAAAAGCAGCACCTGGTTATTATTTGGCAAAACTTATTATCAAGCTCATTAATTCAGTTGCGGATTTAGTTAACAACGATTCGGATGTAAACGGAAGAATTAAAGTCGTATTTTTCCCTGATTTCAATGTTACAAACGCACAAAATATTTATCCTGCTGCCGACCTGTCAGAACAAATTTCTACTGCCGGAAAAGAAGCTTCAGGAACCGGAAATATGAAATTCACTTTAAACGGAGCACTTACAATAGGAACTTTAGACGGAGCTAATGTTGAAATACGCGAAGAAGTGGGAGAAGAAAACTTTTTTCTCTTTGGACTCAACGCTGCCGAAGTAGAAGAATTAAAAAGAAATGGGTATCATTCCTATTCGTATTACGAACAAAATTCGGAACTAAAAGCTGTGATTGATTTTATACGCTCCGGCACTCTGTCTCCTGGCGACACAAACCTGTTTAATTCTTTAACAGATAATTTACTTTACCACGATCCTTACCTTGTTTTTGCAGATTACGCTTCATATATTAGAAGTCAGGACGAAGTCAGCAAGCTGTGGGAAAACAAAGACGAGTGGACAAAAAAATCTATAATAAATACAGCGCGTGTAGGGAAATTTTCTTCCGACAGGTCAATCAAAGATTATTGCGATTTAATCTGGCATGTGTAAGTTTTTATAAAACAAAAAGCAATCAAATTGATTGCTTTTTGTTTTATTACTTTTTCCAGAAGCTTGGAGAGAAAAGAATTAAAACAGTAAAAAGCTCCAGACGACCAATAAGCATAAGGAATGCGAGAATCCATTTTCCTGAATCAGGAACACTGGCATAATTCAGAACCGGACCAACAGTACCAAATCCAGGACCCACATTTCCCAGACAAGACATTGACCCTCCAATAGCCGACATAAAATCAAGACCAATAATATTCAAAGCCAATGATCCCACAACAAAAGCTATAAGATAAATCAAGAAAAATGCGAGAACATTAAATAAAATATCTTTAGAAACAGATATTTTGTTTAATTTAACATGATGTATCATATTTGGATGCACCATTCTTTTTAACTCAATGCGTGTTGTTTTGAATAATAAAACCTGCCTGACAACCTTAACCCCTCCACCTGTTGAACCAGCGCATCCTCCTATAAAAAACAAAATCATTAAAATTATCATTAATACAAAAGGCCATTGCAAATAATCATCTGTAGCAAAACCCGTAGTAGTAATTAATGATACTACCTGAAATAAAGAAGTTCTGAAAGACCCTTCCAAATCTCCACGCACAAAAAATAAAACAACCCAAATAATTACTGTTGCAATAATAATAGTAAGAAGATAAGAGCGCCATTCTTCATTTTTAAATATCACTTTAAATTTTCCTTTCAGCATAAAATAATGCAGCGTAAAATTTACGCCTGCAAGGAACATAAAAACAATAATAATATATTGATTGAAGGATGTAAAAGAAGCTATACTGTCATTTTTGGTAGAAAATCCTCCTGTCGCCATTGTTGTAAAAGCATGACACAAAGAATCAAAAAAATCAAGTTTACCAACCATAAGTAAAATGGTTAATGCAGCAGTAAGTATAACATAAATTATCCATAGCCTTCTGGCTGTTCCATGAATTCGCGGGTGTAATTTATCAGCAACAGGACCGGGAACTTCGGCTACGAAAAGCTGCATTCCTCCAATTCCCAGAAATGGTAAAATCGCTAAAGAAAAAACAATGATTCCCATTCCTCCAATCCATTGTGTGACGCTTCTCCAGAAAAGCAAGCCTTTTGGCAGAGCTTCAATGTCTGTTAGAATGCTGGCTCCTGTTGTTGTAAAACCCGACATGGTTTCAAAATAAGCATCTGTAAATGATGGAATGCTGCCATGAAGAAAAAAAGGAAAAGCACCGTACAGAGAGATTAAAACCCATGCAAAGGCTACGATAATATATCCTTCTCTTCTTCCCATTGTGGGGACTTCTTCCTTTGTTGTTGAAAAAAATAAAATAAGTCCGAAGCCTGAGGTTATAAGACAAGAAATTAATATTGGAAGCCAATCGTCTTGTTGATAGTAAACAGAAAAAATAATTGAAAAAGACATAAAAATGCCCTCAATTACTAAGAGAGTTCCTAATAATCGAATTATGATATTCCAGTTAATTTTTGACCAGACAGACATTTGTCAATTATTTTGAAAAGATTTTTTCAACTTTTTTAATTACGCTCGGAATAGCAAAAACGACCAATTTATCTCCTTCGTGAATAACTAAATTTCCTAAAGCAATAAAACTTTCCTGACCTCTTACTATACCTCCGATTATTGCTCCGGCAGGAAATTCCATATCTTTAATTTGTTTTCCTGCCATCCATGCATCAGATTTCACTATAAATTCTAAAACTTCAGCGTCAACACCATGTAGACATTTTATGGAAGCCACATTAGCGCGCAAGGTAAACCTTGAGATATAGCTTGCTGCTATTAATTTTTTATTTATGATGGTATCAATTCCCATACGCTGACTCACATCTATGTAATCAATGTTTTCAACAAGTGCGATGGTTCTTTTTATTCCGTATTTTTTTGCAAGCAGACAACTCAGAATGTTTGTTTCAGATTGTTCTGTAACCGCGACAAATGCATCGGTCTGTTTAATACCTTCTTCTTCCAGCAGATTTAGGTTGCGAATGTCTCCATGAATAATCATTGTATTTGTTAATATGGCAGCAAGTTTATTGCATCGTTCTAAACTATTATCTATAAGCTTTACAGCCATTTCCTTTTCTATTAACAAAGCTGTTAACTTTCCGATTCTTCCTCCCCCTGCAATCATCACGGTGTTAATGTGTAAATCATCTTTCCCTCCCAGACGTAACATTTCATTAATTCCTTCTGGTTTTGTAATAATATACGTCATATCATTTTCCAGAAACTGATCATTCCCTCGTGGAATAATAGTTTTACTGTCGCGATGAATAGCAATAGCTCTGAAATCAAGATGTTCATTTTCTGCAGCTATATTGTCGAGCGTTTTATTTAAGATCAACGCTTTTGAATCAAGTTTTAACAAAAACAAACTGAGCAATCCTTCTGAAAAATCGAATATTTCGGTAGCAGCAGGATTTCTTAACAGCTTTCCGATTTCTTTTGCAGCAAGGCTTTCCGGCGAAACAATGGCATCAATTCCCAGCGCTTTAAATATTTGTTTGTTATGGGGTGTTAAATATTCGGGATTTGTAATTCTTGCAATGCAGCGTTTGGCTCCAAGCTTTTTCGCTAATACCGATGTAACAATATTAATGCGTTCATCGTGTAAAACACTAATCATTAAATCTGCTTTTTTAACTTTTGCCTGTTCAAGAACCTCAATGGAAGTTGAATCTCCGGTTATTGCAAGAGCCTCGCTCTGTGATTCCACCATTTTTATTAATTCCTGATCGGGATCAACAATTGTAATGTTGTGATCATTGTTTGAAAGCATCTTTGCCAAATGAAAACCTACTTCTCCGTCGCCGGCTATTATTATGTTCATTCTTTAGTTTTTATGTTACCTAAATAAATTAGGAATTAGGAATTACGAATTGTGGAACGTTGGTTATTTACTCATGTTATGCAAAATATTTTTTCAACATTATTTTCCATCATTAGCGTAACATCAATAATTTATACTTCTTCTGTAACTTTATAAATAACTTTTCGTTCCTTCAAATAATCTAACACAAAGTTAAAACAATCTGATATTTTTCCTACTGATTCGGGGGGAAATACTCCTTTCTCTGTAAAAAGCCCCCGAAGAATCAGCTCTGCACCAGCCGTGCCTGTAAAGCCTGTTGTGCGAGACATTGAAGAAATTTTATCTCCCGGGTCGTATTCGTCATAAAGATCATAGGTAATTTTCTTTTCCTTTCCTTTTTCCTCGCCTGTAACAATTACGCGCATAATAGTAAATTCGGCTTCCTCATCGCCTAATTTCCATTTGTCGAACAACAATTTTGTTGTAAAATCAAAAGGCGAAACTTCGGTGTTGTTTATTTTAACGGGAGTATGGCTGAAAAATCCACTTTCCTGAAATGCTCTGATTAATGAGATATGACCGGGATAGCGAAGCGTTTTTTCTTTCATATTCGGAATTTCGGAAAGCGTGTAAATCAAGGAGCGAAGACCGTCTGTGTTGAAAGCCTCAAGTGTGCCGACTTCTTTAAAATTAATAAACTCAGAATCACTCATTGCAGGGCGAGTAATGATATGTCCGTTTTCAACATAACGTGCCGGTCGCGTGTATTCTTCAATTACATCAACAGGAGAGAAAGGCGCTTTGTACTGAAACGGCAATACTCTTGCCTTAGGGAGACCGCCTACCATATATTCAAAATCAGTAATTTTCATTTGTGCATAATGATACCCTGCAATGAGATTCGGCATGCCGGGTGCTACTCCCATGTCGGCTATTCCTATAACTTTATTCTTCTTTGCCAACTCATTCAGTTGTAAAATATCTTCCGGCAGAAAAGAAATATCTACAAAATTTTTTCCACAGGAAATTATGGTTTTCAATGTCTCAAAGCCCATAAATCCTGGTACGGCAGAAACAACAAGGTCAAAGTCTGCTACAAGCCGGGCAAGCTTTTCTGTGTCTTTAAGATTTTGCTGAATGGTTATAATTTTTCCATCGCGGGAAGCCTTTGCCAATGCTTCGGTATTAATATCTGCAGAAGTTACTTCGTGCTTTTTACTCAGATCGAAAGCCATAGCACGACCAACCATTCCTGCTCCTAAAACTATTATTTTGCTCATAAAATATTTTTATTAATCCTGCAAAAGTATAAAAAAAACAAAGGTTTTTTTTATACTTTTTATTTGAAAATTAATTCAACGATGCGCTTTGAAAATAAAACAGCGTTCCTTTCCGGCATAACAAGACAACAGGGTTGAAGATGTGTATTTTCGCTATAAAGGACAGATGGATCGTTGTGGAAGAAAAATATAATATTTACTCGTTAACGTTATGTTATGCAAAATCATTTTTTTAAACAATCCACAGTCTTCAGCCTACAGTCTTTCTTAATGCCGACTATTCTGTATGCCTACTTTCTACATTATAACTTCTTCCAGGATTTGCAAAACATTCGTTAAGATATTTTCTTTTCCCCCCTCAGTTTTTTAATTTCTTTTTCAAAAGCATCTTTATTTCCATAGGCGGGGTGCTTAACAGGATAATAGGGAATTCCTGATAAATTCAGCGTTTTCTGTGCAGAATTGCCAACAGCAATAATGTTTTTAATTTTAAAAAGTTTGATAAGCTCTACCATGAATTTTTGTCCTTCTTTAAGCTCTTTATTTGAGGGCTGTCTGTTTGGTTTGTTGTTTTTCTTATCATAAGTATAGAAAGGGTATGAATTCCAAAGCAGGGGGCAGAAATTATATTTCTCTAGAATTTCCCACACAATTGTAGCCGTAGATTCAGTTTGCAGTTTAACATTGCGCTCCTCAAGCAAATCCCAGATGTCTTCTGAATAACCAAAAAGATCGAATCTGTTAGAACGGGAAATAATTCTTTCAGATGTAAACGGTACGCCGGTTAGCTTGCACCCTTTGTATCCGGGCGCTTCTCCGAGAAGCATTGTTTTGGGCTTGCGCTGCTTCATCTGTGTGAGGTAGAGCAACAAATTCAGCTTTGTTGTAAAAAAACCTGGAAAATTTTCTTCTGAGTATTGATTGAATGCCTGTCTTCCGACTTTTTGCTGCGCCAAAGACTCAACAAAGTCCATTAGTTTGTTTTTCATTGCTTGGGTTTGATGTTTTATATACAAACTTAATAAAAAGAGGTGATACTATCAAATTTATTCTATGGTAATTTCAAAAATTTCACCTTTTAAATCGCTTTTCAGAAATGGAATATTGTCTTGTTGATAGGGAGAACCCGGCCACCATTTTGTATTATGGTATTCCTGTGAAATAATAAGCAGCATCTGATTGTTAGGAATAGAAGTAACCGTACTGTTCATGTAGCCGGCAACACGAAGTTTGTTTTTTTCAGGACCTATACGCCATATAATTTCATCGGGTTTCCATTCTATCTGAAAATAGTAATAGTCCCTACCAAAAAGCTCATCGTCGTTTTCCATTGATTTTTCTGTAACAGCCCTGTATTTCTTTTCCCATCTGTGCATAGAAAAAATCTGATTCTTGTATACAATATCATTGCATCCCCATCCATAATTTTTTGGTTCAGGGCAGGCCATATCCCAGTTTGTACAGGCAACTGCAATTTTATCATCGTAGGGCAAGGTTTCATCGGGTTGCGGTATATTCCAGCTTGCAATGCTGCTTGCATCATCTCCGGGCAATTGATACATGGGTGGGTATTGATACGAAGGACAATAAGGAACCGTTTTCAAAATTTCAAAATCTATTTCAGAGTAATTGGTATAGGGAATGCGCTTGTCTTCATACCCTCCCCAATAGGTTGCCATGTAACCTTCCCTGTTGCAATTACGGCGCATATTCCACAACCCGCCATCTGCGCTGCCTTGCGCGATAAGCCATATAGCATTTGTTATTCCACACCATACATTATTTTTGTTCAACAGCTCTGTAAGCTTTGCTTTTACAGTATATTTTCCGAATGAAAAACCATGGCGTGAAATTACTCCTACATTTTGTTTTTGCCATTTTCCAAATTCAGATTTAGGATTATGAATAATAATTTTTTTATTCTCTTGATCTGAGATTACCGTTTCACAGGGTCTGTCTGATGTAGCAGGAATAACCCCTATCAGCTCTTCTTTTTTATAAAACGCATTGTTCCAGTTATAATCCATTTTTGAGAATTTTCCATTAATTACATCTTCAATCACAGGTACATTAAAAAATCGTGTAGAAGAATCAACATAATGAATAAATTGTTCGAAAGCTGCCTGTTTAAGCAGGTGTTCGTCTTCGCCACAAGCATTTGAATAAAATTCTTTACTGTAATCTGATTTCAAAAAATATGGGTTGATATAAATTCCGCTTCCTAAATCAGGTTTGGCAACAACATTCAGCATTTCATCCGACTTCCACACAACGGTATTAGCAAGCCTTGCACCATCGTCAAACAAAAAATAAAGGTATGGATTCACATAATTACCTCCTCTTTTCTTACGCACATCACGGATGCATTCTGGAATATCTTCAAGAGTTGATTTTGTTGTAACAACCAAAAGAAACGAATAATTTCCTGTGCGGGGATTTCGCTTCCAACGTTCGTTCCTGTCTTCATGAAAGAACTGCTTTTCATCGCGTGGATTGCCCTGAATGCAGAAAGAGCCCGAAACATCATGAAAATTACTATTCGGTTCAAGCATTTCCGTTTCAGCAAAAGTATTGCCACTTGCTTCCCACGAACCATAAAAATTTTCTTCGCTCAATGGGTCTGTTTCAGGAAATTTATAACTCTCATTCTGATAGTATATCTTATAATGAAAAGATTGTTTTACTCCCGAAGTATTACGTATCTGAAAATGAAAAGTAAATTTCCCTTCCTTTGTTTGAAAAAAAGAAGGTATGCGAAACCCTTGCAAATAGGCGTCTTTGTAATCAAGTTGAATAGTCTTTCCTGAATCTGCTTTGAAAAGATCCTGATTTGAAATGGGCAAAAAGCCCCGTAAATCAAAAGCACTGCATGATTTTACTACACTTTTTTCTTTATTATTACACGAAAAAAAAAGAAAAAAAGAAAGTGAGACAAATAGAAAAATATGTGTTTTCAATAGAATTTTAACTTAGGTTATGTATAGTGTTTTTATATTAATCAGTCTGCAGTCTACAGTCTGCAGTCTGTCTGACTGCCGACTGCCGACTCTCTGACTGCCGACTGCCGACTATTTTGACTTCCTACTTCCTCAACAATTTGCGCAACAAAATTTTTCAATTCGTTTTGAACTCAAATTTAATTTTAGAAAATTCTTCGTTCGCTTCAATAATTTTCTTTTTCAGACCATTTTTAAATTCTGCTACTTTTTTTGCCATTTCTTCATCTCCTGTAGCAATAATTTGCGCTGCAAGAATCGCTGCATTTTGCGCAGCATCAAGTCCTACTGTTGCAACAGGAATTCCGGGAGGCATTTGTAATATTGACAACACAGAATCCCATCCATCCAAAGAAATAGAAGAACGACAGGGAACACCAATAACAGGAAGACTTGTGAAAGCAGAAACAACACCGGGCAGATGCGCCGCGCCACCAGCTCCGGCAATTATTACCTTAATCCCTCTTTTCTGAGCCCCCGAAGCAAATTCTTCTACTTTTTCAGGTGTTCTGTGCGCAGAAAGAGCATTTACCTCAAACGGTATTTGAAAATCATTAAGTTGTTTTGCTGCTTTTTCCATTACAGGCCAGTCAGATGTGCTGCCCATTATTATACTTACTTTTGGATTCATAAGGTATGTTATATAAAATTAATTTATTAAATTGTGTAATGCAAAATGTTTTTCATCAATACTTCCGAAGTCGGAAGTCCGAAGCTATAAGCTGTTTTGCTCTTACATTTAAATTTCATTGCTTAGTTGTATTATTTCACATTCAGTCTACAGTCTACAGTCTACAGTCTACAGTCTACAGTCTACAGTCCTCAGTCCTCAGTCCTCAGTCCTCAGTCCTCAGTCCTCAGTCTACCTTACTGCCGACTCTTTCGACTGCCGACTGCTGACTATTTTGATTGCCGACTTTACTCTTGTTTCCGTCATAAACTTCATTTTACCCTATTTGCATAACACCAGTTATTTAGTGTCAGCAAGAAAACTCAAGTGATTGATAAGAAAAGTTCAATTTCAAGGCTTTCGAAGCCTGAAAAAGCGGAGTTTACTGATGTAAATGAGCATTTTTCAGGCAAGAGTAACGCAGAAAGTAGACTTTTCTTGCAAGCACTATTTAGATTTTCGGAAATTACAATTATAATTCGTTTAAACAAAAAAACACAAAGAATAATTATACAATTATAAAAAAAAATAAATAATGCAATGTAATTTTTTTATCTTCGCAAAGTGCTGGAAAATTTTGCCTCTAAATTATTTATTTAAATGAAAAAAATTAAGGTTTTAGATAAAGAGTTTGTAGTTTCTATACCATCAGAAGAAATTCAGAAAGCCATTGCGAAAATGGCAAAAACAATGAACAAGGATTTAAAAGGTAAAGATCCTCTTTTTATCGTGATATTAAATGGAGCATTTGTGTTTGCTTCCGACTTACTAAAAAACATAAATATAAATTGTCAGGTATCATTCCTGAAAATGGCCTCCTATCATGGTACTACATCAACAGGAAAAATCCGTGATCTTATAGGAATTGATGAAGACCTGAAAGGAAAGACGCTTGTTGTTGTTGAAGATATTGTAGATACGGGTCTGACGCTTGAACATGTTTTAAAAATATTAAAAGCGCATAAACCTGCTGAGATTAAAATTGCGACCTTTCTTTTCAAACCAGATGCGTATAAAAAGAAAATTAAAATTGACTATATCGGGATGGAAATTCCGAATGAGTTTATTATCGGTTATGGCTTAGATTACAATGGCTATGCGCGGAATCTTAAAGATATTTATGTGCTTGCAGAATAAAATACAATGAAAAATTGTCTTTTCTTATTGATTTTTTCTTTAATAAACGGAGTATCATTTAATAGTTTTTCACAGAACAATTTTTTACAATTTACGGGTAAAATAACTGAAGGGATTAAAGGAATAGCAGGGGTTCAAATAATTGTAAAAGGAGAGAAAATGAAACGACCCAAAAAAGTGTTTTCATTCGGCGACGGAACATTTAACCTGCAATTACAACTGAATGATGATTATCTAATAAGCTATGTTAAAAAAAAATATCATAAAAAAATGGTGGAAATTTCGACAAAAGTAGAAGGAAAGCTGCAAGACGAAGATTTCGAACCGTATAAATTTAATATAGCACTTGTAAAAATTTCAGATACGCTTAATTACAACCCCGAAAAACCAGTTGCAAAAATACGATATTGTACAAAAGAAGAAATGTTCGATTACGATAAAGAATACAAAAATATTATAAATTAAACACAAAATAAATATGTTGAATATAGTAATTTTTGGACCTCCAGGAGCAGGAAAAGGCGCGCAGTCGCAGCACATTATTGATAAATATAAATTGGTACATTTATCAACCGGAGATATTTTACGATCACAGATTGCCATTGGAACACCGCTTGGATTACAGGCCAAAAAGCTCATGGATAAAGGGGAGCTAGTACCCGACGATATTGTTATTGGAATGATTCGTTATAAAATTGAAAATGCGCAGAACCCAAATGGTTTTATTTTTGATGGCTACCCTCGCACAGTAGCGCAGGCAAAAGCTTTGGACGAAGTCCTATCTGAAAATAAAACCGCTATTAACGGCGTCATTTCATTAGAAGTACAGTACAACGAGCTTGTGAAACGTATTCTCGGCAGAGGTAAAGATTCAGGTCGTTCTGATGATCAGGATATAAAAATTATTGAAAACAGAATATTGGTTTACAATGATAAAACTGCGCCTCTGATAGAATACTATAAAAAACAAAACAAATATCATTCAATTAACGGAATGGGTACCATTGATGATATTTTCAAAAGAATTTCATCTGTAATGGATAAGTTTTAAAAAAAGTCATACAACCGGAAAAAGGCGGCTGAATTCAGAAGCTGCCTTTTTTATTTAACCTTTTCTATTCATAAATTTTCAAAAAAATTTTGAATGTGCAGAGGCTGGTGCGTTAGCAGAAAAGGTTACGCTGAACGGAGTCGAAGCGTAAGTGTTTATAAGAAATTGTTAAAAAGAAATTTATCAATTTCCATGTATTATTCAAATTAAAAAGAATATTTTGGAGTCAAATTTTGTAGATTATGTAAAAATTTTTTTCCGTTCCGGTAAGGGCGGAGCAGGCTCTGTGCATTTCCTCAGAGATAAGCATACAAGCAAGGGTGGTCCGGACGGAGGAGACGGTGGACGTGGAGGACATATCATCCTTAAAGGCAATGAGCAACTCTGGACATTGTTACATCTAAAATACAGAAAACATATTTATGCCGGAGACGGTGTAAATGGCTCCAGCGCAAATAAAACCGGAGCTTTTGGCGAAGATATTATTGTTGAAGTACCTCTCGGAACTATTGCCAGGCATCCTGAAAACAATGAACTGTTACTTGAAATTACAGCGCATACCGAAGAAAAAATTTTATTCGCGGGAGGAAGAGGAGGTATGGGAAACGAGTTCTTTAAATCAGCTACAAAGCAAACACCTAAATTTGCACAACCCGGAGAACCCGGAATAGAAGACTGGGTGGTTCTTGAGCTGAAATTGCTCGCGGATGTTGGTCTCGTGGGTTTTCCTAATGCAGGAAAATCTACACTGCTCTCCGTCGTTTCTGCAGCGAAACCTGAAATTGCAAATTATCCTTTTACAACGCTTGTTCCAAATTTGGGAATTGTCAAATACCGCGATTCTCGTTCTTTTGTAATGGCAGATATTCCCGGAATAATTGAAGGAGCTCATGAGGGAAAAGGGCTTGGACTAAGGTTTCTAAGGCATATTGAAAGAAATTCCCTGCTTCTGTTTTTAGTCCCATGCGACAGTAATAATATCACTAAAGAATATGAAATTCTGCTCAGCGAACTGGAACAATTCAACCCTGAATTATTAGACAAACAAAGAATTCTAGCAATTTCAAAATGCGATATGATTGATGAGGAATTAACAAAAGAAATTGCAGCAAGCTTGCCAAAAAATATTCTTCATGTTTTTATATCATCGCACACACAATCAGGACTCATGCAATTAAAAGATATTATTTGGAAAGAACTGAATAAATAAATTCCTGTTTTGTGATTAATTCCTGATTGGTACAAACACGAATAAACAAAAACGTCCATCATGCAAAAGCAGACGGACGTTTTTGTTTTAGAGAATAAATTTACCTGACTTATACTAAATCGTATTTTTTCATTACTTCAGGACTTGGATTTCCTTCTTTATCCCATTCTCTTATTGCGTAATATTTTTCAAGAATTGATTTGAAATATTCACGACTCAATTTCTGTCCTTTCATGAAACCTCCCTGCGATACTTCGTTGTAAAATCTACCAGGAAGCATATCATCAGAACCTTTTCTCCCATTACGATGATTGTACATTCTGGAAAGATTATTAATTTTTGTCCCTATTATTTGCAAATCGTTTCCTGTATAAGCTAAACCTGTTGCTGCATTGAGCATCTCTGCCAGTTTATCCAAACTCATAGGTAGAAAATCGCAAACAACTAAGCTGTTTCTTACATTGACTGTGTCAATTCCGTCTGCTACGGCAGCTGGTATGTCTTCAATTTTAAAATCAGGACCATTTTCTGATTCTGCAATCCAGAGGCGTGTATGACTTGCAAAATCTGCAACAGCCATTGCAACGCCCATTGTGAGCGAGCCTAATGGATTGATTCCTGAAAGCTCCATCCCAAAGATGTTAATGGCAATATCTTCGCTGCCTTTACCAATTTTTTGCGCAGCAATTTTTGTTCCGTCTGCAAACAGGTTTCCAATGCCTTCGCGGTAAACCATTTTTTTCACGAGTTCACGCTGTGCTTCTGCATTTCCCCATGTTAATTTCAAACCGTCCCAGTTATCAACAAGCCCTTTTTCATAGCACTCCATTGCGAAACCCACAACACTTCCCGCACTGATGGTGTCAAGTCCAAGATCATTGCAAATTTCATTAACATGCGCAATGTCTTTTATGCTTGCTACCTCGCAATTAGAGCCAAAAAGCGCAGCGGTTTCGTATTCGGGTCCTTCAATTTCATGACCATCCCAACGTGCCCATTTTGAGCAGCGAATTGAGCAACTGTAGCAACTTGTATCTTCCCAGTTTAGTTCTTCACGGGCAGCTTCCGAGCTGATTTTTTCAAACGCATCGAACTGAACTTTCGACCAGTTTTTTGTAGGAAGAATTTCTGTATTCTGGCAACCACGGATACATTTCATTGTCCCTTTCTGACGACGAAATTTAACACCGTCCAGCGCAAGAACTTCTTTCGTATATTTCAGGTTCAGCTCATTAAATTTTTCTTCATCATGATATTTTGGCGCAATGTTTCCGTCAACCACAACGGCTTTAAGATTTTTAGAACCCATTACAGCACCAACGCCACCACGACCGTATTGCCTGTGTTTGTCAACGCCAATGCATGAAATTTTCACTAAATTTTCGCCAGCAGGTCCAATTGCTGCAACGTGTGGGTCATGACCTGCATGCCGTTTCAGCAAAATGTCGTTGGTTTCAAAAATACCTTTGCCCCATATTTCGGCAGCTTCTTTGATTTCAACAAGACCTTCGTTAATATAAATATAAGAAGGCTTAGCGGCCTTTCCTGTAATAAGCAGATAATCGTATCCGGCATATTTCAGACGCGGGCCAAAACTTCCGCCGCAATGACCATCGTGGGCACAATTTGTCAAAGGCGATTTTGTTACTAATGTCGTTCGTGCGCTGGTCTGAATTTTTGTTCCGGTAAACGGTCCATTGATAAAAATCAAAGGATTTTCAGGGCTTAACGCATCTACTTCGGGAGCCATTTTATTCAGAAGGGCAAAGCCCAATCCTTTACCGCCAATATACTCTTTTGTAAGCTTCTTATCTGTATCTGATACAGTGAAGCTGCCACGTGTGAGATCCACGTGTAAAAATTTTCCTGTGTATGACATTTTTTGGGTTTTTGGGTTTTTGGGTGTGTATTTGATATGCAGAGACGTTGCATGCAACGTCTTTACATACCAAAATCACACCCCAAAACAATTACATTCCGGAATTTATTCTCAAAAGATCCGTTAAAATTGCGAATCCGGTTTCTTTGCGTCCTGCACCGGGACCAACAATTGTTATATCACCTAATAAATCGGTAGTGAAAGTAAGCGCATTTTTAGCACCCATTACACCAGCCAAAGGATGTGTAAGTTCAACCATTTGCGGAGAAACAGAAGCTTTAATTTTTCCACCTTTTACTTTTTCAATAGAGCCGATAAGTTTCCAGCGACAGCCTTTTTCTTTTGCAGTTTTGATATCTGCTGCTGTAATTTTAGTAATGCCTTTGCAATCAATTTCGTCAATTTTCATTGGTACGCCCATTACGACATTGCCGAGAATGCAAACTTTTCCGCGCGCATCGTGTCCTTCAACATCACCTGTAGGATCAGCTTCTGCATAGCCCAAATCCTGTGCAACTCTTAACACCGCTTTATAATCCATGCCTTTTTCCATTTCTGTGAGCATGTAGTTGGTGGTTCCGTTTAGAATACCTTTAATCGCTGTAATTTCGCAGCCTGCCAATGGTCCTTCGATAAGATTGAGAATTGGTGTTCCAGCAACAACAGTACCTTCAATTAAAAATTTAACTTTTTTCTTATCTGCAATTTTTTTCATTTCAAGATATTTCAAAGCAGCAGGTCCTTTGTTGCTTGTTACAACATGTTTCCCTGAACTTAATGCAGCTTTTACATGATCAACGGCAGGTTTGCCTGTTTTTAAATCGGTGTACGTTAATTCGCAAACAACCGTTGCATTGCACTTTTCAATCAATTGAATCGTGTTTAATTTAACATTGTCTTTTGAAAATTTTTTCTTAGCCTTTGCTTCTTTCAGCATTTTAGGCATATCCAGACCTTTCGGATTGTAAACATTTCCATACGTAAAATCGGCAATAGCCACAATGTCGTATTCAAATTTATACTTCTTTTTCAGTTCTTCTTTTTTTTCGAGAAGGATCTCTGTGATTCCTTGTCCTACGGTTCCAAAACCAATGATTGCAATTTTATGTTTCATCCTTTTTATTATTTATTTATAATTATTTATTTTTTTGCCGCTAAGCCGCTAAGGCTTTAAGTTTATTTTCATTTAGATTGTTAACTTTTGTTTCTTTGAGTCTTTGTGGCTGTTTAATTTGCCGCTAAGGCGCTAAAACTCTAAGTGTATTTTCTTTGCGTCTTTGAGTCTTTGTGGCTGTTTAATTTGCCGCTAAGGCGCTAAAACTCTAAGTGTTTTTTCTTTGCGTCTTTGAGTCTTTGTGGCTGTTTAATTTGCCGCTAAGGCGCTAAAACTCTAAGTGTTTTTTCTTTGCGTCTTTGAGCCTTTGTGGCTGTTAATTTGCCGCTTAGAATCTAAATTTAATTGATATTCTTTTTCTTTGCGTCTTTGAGTCTTTGTGGCTGTTTAATTTGCTGCGAAAACGTAACACTTAAACTAAAAAATAAATCTTCGTATGCCTTGTTTTATAAAGGGGACATTAAAATTTATTAAATAACCTAAATGTTTTTTTGTTAGTTTCAAATGACTTAAAATTTGTGCCTCCCATACAGGATTAACCAAATCTACTGCTTTTAATTCACAAATAACAAGATTATTTACAATAACATCTAGTCTGAAACCCTCGTTAAAACCAGACCATCAAAAATAATTGGAATATCTATTTGCCTTTTTGCATCAAATCCTTTTTGGGTTAGAACGTGGCAAAAACAAACTTCGTAAACTTTTTCAAGCAAACCAGGTCCTAATTCCTTATGGACGATATATGCAGCATCAACAATTGCTTTTCCAATTTTTTCTTCTTCATCACTTAATATTATATGTTTCTTTTCTTGCATACTTTTTTATTTGTAGCGAAAGCGTTTTTTGCTTCTCCGCCGCTGCAGAGGCACAAAGGCGCGAAGTTTTTTAATATATTGAACATATCTTCTTTTTGCGTCTTTGCGTCTTTGTGGCAAAAATTTTACCTTCTAAGCAAAGCCGAAGATGCACCACCTGCAGAAAATTCAGGGGTTGAAGTCTTCACTTTTTTGCCATTCAGAACCGATAATGCCTGATCGAGATCTGCGATAATATCGTCAGGATGCTCGCCACCAACACACAGTCTAATTAAATTTGCAGGAATGTCAGCAATTTTTCTTCCTTCTTCGCCTTGTTGCGAGTGCGTTGAAATCGCCGGAATTGTTGCAACAGATTTGATTCTTCCAAGGTCGGTTGCTCTCCAGATGCGCTGTAATGCGTCAAACACATCGCGTGTATCCTGAGCTGTTCCTTTTACCCGGAACGACATCAAATGACCGTAACGGTTAACTTTTTTCTTATAAAGTTCGTCGTGTTCAGAATCTACTAGTACTAAATATTTAGATGCAAGTTTATGAAGCGGATGGGATTCTAACCCGAGATAATCTACTCTTTCAATATTTTTATGTTTTTCAAGAAATTTGGCAACTTGCATTGTGCTGCGGCTCATTAAATCCATTTTAGAACGAAGCGTGCGAATATCATTCAAAGAAAGAATTGCATTCATAGGAGAAATATTCGGACCATTATCGCGATTAGGAAGCGCTTTGATATACATTCCAAAATTTGCTTTGAGCGCATCGTTTTCGATTCTCAAATGGGATAAATTATTTTTTGCAATAACTGCTCCTGCAATACCAAATCCACTTGTAGTAAGCGATTTCGTTACAGACTGAATAACAATATCAGCACCCCATTGCAACGGTCTCATCAGTGCAGGAGAAGCAACCGTACCGTCAATAATTAATGGAATACCATGTTTATGGGCAATTTTCGCGACTTTTTCAAGATCAAAGAAGGCTTGCCCGGGATTGCTAGGCATTTCGCCGTAAAGGAAACGTGTATTTTTATCAATTTTTGATTCCCATTCTTTAAGATCATTTGAATTTACAATCTTTCTCCATTCGAGATTTTTTTCCTGATCTTTTCTTATTGCAAATTGTTGGAATGTTCCTCCATAAACCTGACATGTTGCAACAAAATTGATTTTCTGATTTGGTTTTTTTGGGTCATAAATTAAAAAAGGATCACAGGCGCTTTGAATAGCAGCCATTCCAGATGCTGTAGCACAGCAAGAGGTTTCAATGTCAGAACCATATCCTTCTAAAAGAGCCAAAACTCCTTCGAGGTAATACATACTTGGATTTCCTATACGAGAATAACACCATGTAGGAATCTGATAACCCAGTGCGGCTTCCATCTCATCGGAATCGCGGTATGCCTGTGAAGCAGACATATAAATTGGCTCAATGGTAGATCCCTGATTGAAATCTAAAGCTTCCTGCATAGAATATAATCCATGCACGGCGATTGTATCAAAGCGGCATTTTTTCATGTTTTTGATGTAATCTGAATGCCATTTGGCAGAACGCCTTGCAGCATCTGTGTAAAATTTTAATCCTTTTGAACTCATAATATTTCGGTTTTAAATTATTTGCAGAGTTTTCAAAAATAATAAGAATTTTTACTTAACCATCTTTCATGGGGGAAAAATGGAATATGTTTAATAAAAGGTTTTACAGTGTTGTTGTGAAATGGCTATAAGTTTCGCTGATCCATTGAGCACATTTTCCTCCAAAATCATTTGTAATAATTCGTTTCTGTAAATTCAAAACAGTTTTTTATTACCGGAGACAATTTCATCAAGAACTTTTTTTGTAAGAATCTCTGAATTGTAGCTTTTCTGTAACATTTCAAAGGGGATAATGAATGTGCATCCCTCTTTATAAGCGCTGCAACCCCATGCAGTTTTTCCTTTTATCATTTTACCTTTCTTGCATTTCGGGCATACAAGAATTTCTGGTTTTTCTGCTTTTTCTTTTGTTGATTTTTCTTCTTTCTTTTCAAAAGAAACATCGAAATTATTATTTAAAATCAATATGCCGTCTTCCTTATTATTATTGACTGTAAACCCTTTGATAATGCTTGTTTTTCCTTTTTGTATAAGTGTAAAAATTTGTTTCTCGCTTAACTTTTTCCCGAACAATTCAAAAGGAATTTTAAAATTACATCCCTGTTGATATGCGCTGCATCCGTAAGCTGTTTTGCCTTTAATAATTTCTCCGCTTTTACATTTCGGACAATTTGTTTTTGCATTTAATTTTTCTGCATCCGGCTTCTCTTTTATTGTTTCATTGGCTTGCCCCTTTTGTTCTGGTTGCTCAACAGATATTCTTTTTCCCGTTTCTTTCCGCACTTCCTCTACTAATTCGCTTACCATTTTTTTCATTTCATCAAGAAAAATATGGGGATCGTAATTTCCTTTTTCTATTAATCGTAATTTTTTTTCCCACAAGCCGGTAAGCTCAACAGATTTCAGCAACTCGTTGTTTATAGTTCCGATAAGCCCTATACCCGTATTTGTTGGCATAATACTTTTCCTCTGCCTGATAATATAATTTCGCTTAAATAATGTTTCAATAATATTTGCACGGGTTGAAGGTCTTCCGATTCCATTTTCTTTCATAGCATCTCTGAGCTCCGGATCGTCAACCTGCTTGCCGGCTGTTTCCATGGCGCGTAACAGCGTTGCTTCTGTATGGGGCTTTGGAGGCTGTGTTTGTTTTTCCTGTAAATCGGGTTGATGCGGACCGTGCTCTCCCTTTTTAAATTCAGGCATTTCCTGTAGCTCATCGTCTTTAGAATCGTCTTCTTTTTTAGGATATAATATTCTCCATCCTGGTTCAAGAATAACTTTTCCGGTTGCTGAAAATTCATGTTCGTCTACATTGCCTATTACAGTAGTATTTGAAGCGACACAGTCGGGGTAAAATGCAGCGATGAATCTTCTCGCGATGGCATCATACACCTGCTTTTCCTGCACAGGAAGCCCTGATGAAGGATTAATTCCTGTAGGAATTATTGCATGGTGGTCGGTTATCTTACTGTCGTCAAAAACTTTTTTTGATTTGCGAATGGTGTTTTTCAGCAAAGGTTCTGTAAATGGGGTGTATGGCTTTAGTCCTTTTAATAGAGAAGGAATTTTCTCGTGCATTGCTTCGGGAAGATAGCTTGTATCTACTCTCGGATAAGAAACAAATTTCTGTTCATACAAATGCTGCACGTATTTCAAGGTATCTTCAGCAGTAAAGCTGAATTTTTTGTTACATTCCACCTGCAAAGATGTTAGGTCAAATAATGGCTGAGGATGCTCATTTGCTTTCTTTTTTGTAGAAGAAACAATTTCAAAATCTTTGTCTTTTATTTCCTCAAGAATTACCAGCGCATCTTCTTGTTTTGGGAATTTTCGTTTTGTAGAATTAAAAATTACTTCGCGGTATTTTGTTTTAAGTTCCCAGTATATTTCAGGTTTGAAATTCAAAATTTCTAAATGACGGCTTACAATTAAAGCGAGCGTTGGAGTCTGCACTCTGCCAATTGACAACACACCTTTTCCCTGCGCATATTTTGTAGTGTACAATCTGCTTGCATTCATCCCTAAAAGCCAGTCGCCGATAGCGCGCGCATTGCCTGCTGCATAGAGCAAATCGTAATCTTTACTGTCTTTTAATTTTTGAAATCCTTCTTTTATTGCTTCATCTGTGAGAGACGAAATCCAAAGTCTTTTAACCTGTTTTTTGCACCCAGCAAGAGAGAGCACCCAACGTTGAATTAATTCTCCCTCAATACCGGCATCACCACAATTTATTACTTCATCGCATTGTTCAATCAATGATTTTAAAGTATCAAATTGTTTCTGCACACCTTTGTCGTTAATAACTTTTATCTGAAATCGTTGAGGTATCATAGGAAGATTCCACAAGGACCATCGCTTCCATTCTTCAGTATAATCATCAGGTGTTTTAAGTGTACACAAATGACCGAATGTCCAACTGATAAAATATCCGTTGCCCTCAATATATCCGTCACGTCTGGAATTTGCTCCGAGTATTCGTGCCAGCTCTTTTCCCACACTTGGTTTTTCTGCAATACAGAGTTTCACTTTGGTTTTTTTATATTAATATTTTCGGATAATGATAATTGGAATTGTATGGTACAATCGTTCCATGGAACGATTCCACATTCCAATTCTAATCATTTAATTTCTACATCTGCTTTAAAAGAAAATCCTTTCCCATCGTTATTGCCAAACAAATAATTTGCATTCACAGATTTTACTCTGCTGATAATATTTTTTAATCCCATCCCGGCTTTTGAACTCATAAAAACATCATCAAAGACAAAGCCGGAGCCATCGTCCGTATAATCAAGCTTAAGAAAATTATTCTCAATACAAAGCCGGATAACAATATTTAAAGCATTCGCATGTTTCAGCGTATTATTTATTAATTCTTCTGTGATACGAAAAAGCACTATTTCGAACCCTGAATCAAGTCTGGTAGTATAATTCTCTGAACGAAAATCTATTTTTATTTTACCTGTAGCTTGAATTTTTTTTGTAAGCGACTCCATTGCTTTTACCAAGCCATAATCACTAATGACGCGGGGAGTAAGATTATCGGAAATTGTTCGTATGTTTGAAATAGCCTCATCAATTAATTCATTGGTATATTTAATAAATTTTTCTTTTTCATCTTTTTCAATTTCATCAGACGCCAGCTCATTCGCATAGAGTTTTATTGTTGAAAGAAGCGGACCCAGGCCATCGTGCATTTCTTTTGCAAAGCGTTTGCGTTCTCTTTCTTCGGTATCGAGATTTGCTTTAAGAATTTTCCTTTCAAATTCTCTTCTTTCGGTAATGTCATGCGCGATGGTAAGTATTCTCTGCTCTCCTTCATAGTCAACCACCCTTGAGCTCATTTCGAGAAAAATAATTTTTTTATCTTTCGTCCAATGTTCAGACTCATAAATATGTTTTCCGTTTTTCTTGATGATTTCTATGTTTGGCTTTACAAGGTTGATGTATTTTGGTGTTTTAATATCCTGAAAATTCATTTCAACAAGTTCTTCTCTTGTGTAACCCAATTTGCGGCAAGCCTCGTTGTTTACTTCAATAATATTACCCTCAAAATCGGCAATAAAAACTTCATCGCTGCTGGTATCAAAAATTGTTTTAAATCTTTTTTCTGAGCCGAGTAATTCTTCCTGAGAATGCCTGAGCAAGGAGAGAATACGCTCAATACTAACTAATGCAATTATAAAAAAAATGGAAATTATTATGTCAAAAACATAGTTTTGTAAATGTATTTTATAATTGTTTTCTAACAAATAAAAAAACAAGTCGCTAACCCTTTTAAGCGTCATCAGAAAAAAAGCAACAGCCATAATAACCCACGACTTCCGGCTGCGCGCCACACGTAAAAGGCGTATGCTCAAAACAACAGGAACCAGTTGAATTGCAACAGAAAAAGCTATCAGTAAAATGGTATTCATAATTGAAATTTTACAATCACAAATGTAAACAAAACATTAGATTTTTTAAATACGTTACGCAAAATGTGGAAGATGGAAGTTGGAAGATGGAAGTTGGAAGTTGGAAGTTGGAAGTTGGACTTCCACAATTTTCGTAACATCACTTACTAAAAAACAAAAAAAGGCTTGTCTTTTCAAACAAACCTCTTTGATCTTCTTTTTATAAATTTTATAAATTTTCGGGTTTGAGCATAACGCGAACCCTGTTTTTGGGATCAAGATATTTAGTTGCTGCTTCTTTTATTTTAGCGACAGTAAGGCTTTTTACTGTTTGTTCAAAATCAGAAAAACCATCAGGGGAATCGCCATGGAAGTAGAAGCCTTTTAGCGTATTGAGCCAGTAATTATTTTCTCTGAGATTGGTTTCCCTGTCTCTTAATTTTTGCTCTTTTGCTTTGTTAAGGTCTATTTCAGTAGGTCCGTCTTTTCTTAATTTTTCAATTTCAGCCATAACACCTTCAGAAAGCCTGTCAATATTATCAGGTGAGCAGGGGAAGAAAATCAAAAAATTATATTTTCCATTTGGATAATGCGTTAATTGCGGATAAGAAGAAATTGTGTAAACGCCACTCTTGTCTTCACGGATTGTTTCTATGAGCTTAATGTTTAGAATCAAACTCAACACTTCAATTTCAATTTTATTTTTCTGATTCCACTCAAAATTTCCGGGGAAACTCATGTAAACAAAACTTTTATCTTCTTTTCCTTTTAACACTTTTTTGTCAACAATTCCTTTAGGCATTCCAACATTAAGGTCTTTGAAAGATTCTTCTCTTTTAACTTCCGGCAAACCTCCAATATATTTTGCAATAAGGGGTTCTGCAATTTTCTGATCAATATTTCCAACAAAAACAAAAGTGAAGTTAGAAGGGTCTCCAAACCTTTGTTTGTATACATAATCAACTCTTCCTAATTTTGCTTCTTCAAGACGTTTTATTGTCATGGGTTTTTTACGAGGGTGATTTACAGACATTGTTGTTGTGATTGAATCTCTCCACACCATTTCAGGATTTGTACTGTTGTTTTCCAGCATTCCTTTGCTTTTATTTATATAGGAAGTAAAAGCCGTTTCATCTTTTCTTGGAGCAGTAAAATATAAATAAGTAAGTTGAAGCAAGGTTTCAAAATCTTTCGGTGTACAGCTACCATTCATGCCCTCATCTGTTTCATTAATAAAAGGTGTAACATTTACCGTTTTATCTGAAAGATATTTGTCGAGTTCCATATTGTCAAATTCTCCCAATCCGCTTTCGCTGATTACGTCTGCTGCTATTTCTGCGGCAACGGCATCCTGATCTTTATTGTTTGACCAGCCTCCCTTGCTGAAAGCAGAAAATTGTATTTCATCCTGTTTGAAATCTGTATTTTTCAAAATAACTTTTATTCCATTATTCAGAGTCCATTCAGAATATCCTAATTTTTTATTTTCCGTTTTTTTAGCAACGTTACCGGGAGTAGGTTCTTTGCTTACAAGCGGCTTTGTTATCACTTTGTCTTCATAAGGTTTTAAATCTTTATTTTTTACTGTTGTGATAATTTCTTTAACTTTGGCTTCAGTGGGGACTTTTACATCGTCTTTTTCAGGTGCCATAATTACAGCAACAAGATTTTTATCTGTTATCCATTGTTTGGCGAGCGCATTAACATCTTCTAATTTAATATCCGGAATATATTTCTGACAAAGCTCCCAATCAACTTCAAGCCCGGGAAGTGGATCCTGATCCATAAAATGGCCTCTTAGTTCTGAAAGGATAGACTGTGATTTCCGTTTATTTCTTTCATTGTATTGCTTTTCAACTTCTTTTAAAAAAGATTTTTTCTCTCTATCCAATTCTGTTTGTGTGAAACCAAAACGCTTTACCCTTTCATTTTCTTCCACAATTGTTTCAAGTCCTTTTTCAAGACCTGTATTTTGAGTCAAAGCAAATGAAATATAAATATCTTTTGGTCCTAAAAATTTGGTATACATACACGCAGCCTGCATGAAAGGAGGTGTTGCAAGCAGTGTAAGTTCCTGAAGACGTTTTGATATCATCATACTAAAAAGATTCTGTGCAAGCGAAGTACGGTAATCTTTTACAGTAACCTGTTTAAACTCGGGATGCTTGTAGAAAAGCTGCGCGGTTGTCATGGGTGCTTCTTTATCTGTTACGATTGAAATTAAAATATCATCATGATCAGGTATATCGGCATTTTCTTTTTTTCTTGGATTTGTAGCTTTAGGAATTTTTGAAAAAACATCTTTAATTTTTTGTTCCATCATTTTCTCATCGAAATCTCCAACTGCAATAACAGCCATAAGATCGGGTCTGTACCAGTCGCGGTAAAAACGCTTCAGCGCATCGTGTGGACATTTATCAACTATATCCATAGTGCCAATAGGCAAGCGTTTTGCGAATTTTGAATTATGAAAAATTACAGGAAGATATTTCTGCATCATACGATCCTGCGCGCCGCGCCCCATTCTCCATTCTTCATGAATGACACCGCGTTCCTTATCAATTTCTTCTCCCTCGTAAGAAACATTGCATGCCCAATCGTAAATTACAAGTAGACCTTTGTCAAGAATCGGCATACTATCCAATGGAACAGTTATTCCGTAAACAGTCTGGTCAAAAGACGTAAAGGCATTTACCTCAGCTCCGAATTTCATTCCGATTGATTCCAGATAATTTACTAATTCATGTTTTGGAAAATTTTTAGTTCCGTTAAACGCCATGTGTTCGCAAAAGTGCGCGAGCCCTAATTGGTCTTCATCCTCATCAATGGAACCAGCTTTAACAGCAATTGAAAGCTCTGCGCGGTTTTTGGGATTATCGTTTTTAACGATGTAATACGTCATCCCGTTATCTAATTTTCCTGTAATGATTTTTTTATCAAACGGAATTTTAGAATTCAAATCAAGCGCACCCTGCGACCATGCAGATAAGATACCTGCTGCAAGAAATAATGCAAGAAAAAGTATTCGTTTCATATAAAATAATTTAATTATTGATACAGATATTTATGAAAAGCCAAAGGTATATTTCATTTTGAAAAAGCCAAAGATATTCGGTAAAAATGAGTTTTTGGCAGGTAAGTGCGACTTATCAGGCAGTAAAATACCTGATATTTAAAACAAGAAAATGTCCAATATTCAATATTCAACAAACAACATTCTACAACGAAAAGCCTGTTGATGATTGATTATTTGACCTGCCTGCTGTAGGTATGGTGTTGATGATTAATCATTTTTAACGAACAGAATTTAACATTAAACATTAAAAATCCTGGCCTAATGTTCTTCCAAGTAAATTTGGTGTGTAGATTTTATCCCAGTATTCCGTTGCAGGAACAATCTCTTTTTCCTTTTGCATATACAATACATAATTAATCCCTTCTTTTGTTCCGTCAATTCTTCCGTTTGGAGCAACTATGACAAAATCTTTGCTTTCGCCTTCATATTCTCCCATTTTTTCAAGACCGAGAATTGTCAACAATTCTAATCCTGTTGCGGTTTCCCACACTTTAATGGTTTTATCCTGTGAGGCGCTGAACACATATTCTCCTTTTTTTGAAAATGCAACAGATGTAACAGATCCTTCATGTCCTTTTATTGTTTTATTAATTGCTTTCGTAGCAACATCAACGATTTTTACAGTCCAGTCGTCGCAAGCGAGTGCAATACTTTTTTTATCAGGACTTAAAGCAGCATCGCGAATGGAAGTTTTGGTTTCTGTCCTTAATATTTCTGCGCCTGTCATTACATCTTTTACAACAAAATATCCAGAAAGGTACATGCCCACTACGTATTTTTCTTCAAGCATACTAAAGAAAAGAACATTGTCAAAATCATTTCTGCCTTCATAAGCTTTTGCTTCTTTGCCTGAAGGTAATTCCCATACTTTGAAAAAATCCATGGTAAGCATTGCATAATATTTTCCATCCGGTGAAATACCGCTGAAATAATGATACGCTTTTGTATTTACCAATTCCTGTTTTTTATCTCCGTTAGAAATATCAAAAATCGCATAGCTGTC
Organism: Bacteroidetes bacterium GWF2_35_48; assembly: GCA_001769125.1. Taxonomy (GTDB): domain Bacteria; phylum Bacteroidota; class Bacteroidia; order Bacteroidales; family GWF2-35-48; genus GWF2-35-48. Next base: position 78,361 of record MEOG01000103.1, read on the forward strand.
GCTTGTTTGTTTATCTTTTGCAACCAGTGTTTTTCCATCGGGAGTAATGCAAACGGGGGTTGTTAATTTATCTTTAATACCGCGAACAGTTGCTCCGGTTGTTAAATCATAAAAATTCAAATCTCCCCACGATTTTTCTGCAAACATCATATCTTTATCGCCCTCGAAAGTAAGAATATTGGAGCCACTTCCGGATGTATGGTAACTTTTAAATTTATTATTAGTATCAATTGGGTAGGATAGTAAATCAGGTCCGCCAACAGAAGAGATATGGCTGTTTTCCGTGATTAAAAATTTACCGGTGCGACTAACATGAACCTTAGAGGGTGTACGCACATTCATGGCAAAATTCTTAATTTTTTTTCCGGTTTCAATATTAAATAATTCAATGCCGGCCATATCTGAACTAGCCAGAGTTGACCCATCGGGACTGATTTTAATATTGCTTCCACCGTTTTGAATTTCTTTTACAATTTTTTTATCCTTTACATTCCATACCACTGTTTTTGAGCCATTGATAGCAATTAAATCATTATGCGCCTGTTCGAAAGTAAAATGTGTGCAATATCCTTCTAAAACAGCTTTTTCAGTATAAACTTTTGTGTCGTAAACATAAATTTTCTTGTCCCAGTTTACATTTACAGCTAACATGCTACCGTCACAGCTAAATTGAACGCCATTAGTATTAAATTTAAATTTAATTTTCTTAACTTGTTTTTGGGTTGTAATGTCCCAAACAACACAAGAGCTATCGTTTCCGGAACTGGCAATAAATTTTCCTTCTTTGTCAAAATCAAGATCATTGATAATTCCTGTATGTCCTTCAAGTTTTGATTTTATCTGACCTGTAGCAACTTCAATTATTGAGATTGTTTTATTGTAACCGCCGCATGCCAATGTTTTTCCATCAGGGCTGAAAGACAACGCGCTGATACGGTTGTTTGCAACATCAATGGTCTTTTGAATTGTTCCTTCAGTTGCATTCAGTAAATACACTTTACCTCTTTCAGAAGCTGCAGCGATAAAATTTCCATCAGGACTAACATCTACTTTAACAATATTTCCAAAACCCTCTTCAGGTGTTTTTCCTTTGAAAACCATTAATTCACGCGACAGCTCAACATCCCAAACTCTAACAGAAGCATCCCATCCTGAAGAAACAATTTTTTTTCCATCAGGGAAATAACATAAATCGGAAATTCCCCAAAAATGACCAAGTTGCATTACAACTTTTGCATCAATATTCGGATCGCTGAGTTTTTCATTTTGATTGCTGCATGAGTAAAAAAGTAACGCTAAAGCTGAAATAAATAGTAATTTCTTCATTTTAAATTTTAATTTAGGGTTAATAATACTACGCAATAATACAATAAAAGATTGATACTTGAAAATAAGAGTCCGCTCCGAAAAATCCAAAAATTAAAATGCCACTAAAACACAAAAACCCACAAAACATTAATAATCAATAATTTTTTTTTGTGAAATTTTTCGATTTTGTGCTTTCATGGCGAAATGATACTTTTCAGAGAGCGGATTCATAAATTCATAATCCAAAAAAATAAAAAAAAATATTGCGAATTAGCCCACTGCATAAGCCATTCGAGCCCTTATGTTAATAAACATATTTCATTTCTTATATAATTTACAATTTAGCATGAAATTTTAAACCAATTCTTTTAATCCTAAATTTGAATTTTATGGCTAATCTGTTGACTTCTTCCATCGGCAAAAAAATTACAATGTCGCTGGCAGGATTGTTTTTAGCGGTATTTCTGCTGGTGCATCTTGGAATTAATATGCTTCTTATTGTCAGCGACACGTATACCTTTAATGTTGCTGCTAATTTTATGGCCAGCAATAAACTCATTAAAGTTGTCGAAATAGTCTTGTTTCTTGGAATATTTTTACATATAATATATGGAATCTGGCTACAGATTCAAAACTGGATGTCGCGTCCGGTAGGATATGCAAAATCAAATAATTCACAAACTTCGTTTTTTTCAAAATACATGATTCATACCGCGGTTGTGATTTTAATTTTTCTGGTAATTCATCTTGTGGATTTTTTCTTCAAATCAAAATTCATGAAAGACAGCATGCCTCCGGAAGTTGCACCAGGTATTGAAGATATGGCTACAATTGTTATTGCAAAATTCAAACAATTACCCTTTGTTATTATTTATCTGGTATGTTTTTTATTGCTTGGGTTTCATTTATTCCATGCTTTTCAGTCTGCATTTCAGACATTCGGTTTTAGTCATAAAAAATATACGCCCTGTATTAAAACAGTGGGTGTAATTTATGCTTTGATAATTATTTTTGGATACAGCTTGATAGCATTGGTAATTTACTTAAGTCCGAACTATTAGAAAAGATGCAAGTTGCAGGTTGCATTTCGACTTCGCTCAATGCCCAACCTGCAACTTGAAACATGAAACCAGAATTTAAAACGTAAAACAGAACAAATTTTAATATATGACAACTTTAAATTCAAAAATACCAAAAGGCCAATTAGAAAATAAGTGGACAGGCTACAAGGCATCACAAAACTTAGTGAATCCTCCAAACAAAAGAAAGATAGATGTGATTATTGTAGGAACTGGTCTTGCTGGCAGCTCTGCTGCATCTTCACTTGGAGCAATGGGCTTCAATGTGAAAATTTTTTGCATTCAGGATAGTCCGCGCAGAGCGCATAGTATTGCAGCGCAGGGAGGAATTAATGCGGCAAAAAATTATCCGAATGACGGAGATAGTGTCTATCGTTTGTTTTATGATACAATAAAAGGAGGAGATTATCGCGCTCGCGAAGCAAATGTTTATCGTCTTGCAGAAGTGAGTAACAACATTATTGATCAATGCGTGGCACAGGGCGTTCCTTTTGCCCGTGAGTACGGCGGTTTGCTCGACAACCGTTCTTTTGGAGGCGCTCAGGTTTCACGAACGTTTTATGCACGTGGACAAACAGGACAACAACTTCTTTTGGGAGCATACAGCGCATTAAGCTATGAAATAAACAACGGAAATGTTCAGATGTTTACCCGTCGCGAAATGATGGATGTTGTTATTGTGGATGGCAAAGCAAGAGGTATAATCGTGAGAAATCTTATAACAGGAGACATTGAAAGACATTCTGCACATGCAGTTGTTCTCGCTACCGGTGGTTATGGAAACGTATATTTTCTTTCAACAAATGCAATGAATTCCAATTGCAGCGCTGCTATTCAGGCATGGAGAAAAGGCGCGTTCATTGCAAATCCTGCTTACGTCCAGATTCACCCTACGTGTATTCCTGTGCATGGCGATTATCAGTCAAAGCTAACGCTTATGAGCGAAAGTCTCAGAAACGACGGTCGTATATGGGTTCCGAAGAAAAAAGAAGATGCTGAGAAAATTCGCAATAAACAATTAAAAGCAAAAGACCTGAAAGAAGAAGACCGCGACTATTTCCTTGAAAGAAGATATCCGGCTTTTGGAAATTTAGTTCCGCGCGATGTGGCTTCACGTGCAGCAAAAGAACGCTGCGATGCCGGATTTGGCGTTGGCAACACAGGCTTGGCGGTATTTCTTGATTTTGCTTCTGCCATCAATCGTTTAGGGAAAAATGTTATTGAAGAAAGATATGGAAATTTATTCCAGATGTATGAAAAAATTGTGGATGAAAATCCATACCAAAACCCAATGATGATATACCCCGCAGTGCATTACACCATGGGCGGTATCTGGGTTGATTATGAATTGATGACTACTATTCCGGGTTTATATGCTGCCGGTGAAGCAAATTTTTCCGATCACGGTGCAAACCGACTTGGCGCTTCTGCATTGATGCAGGGACTTGCCGATGGTTATTTTGTGCTTCCTTATACGGTTCAGAATTATCTTTCTTCAGATATTAAAACAGGAGCAATTTCTACAACATTGCCCGAATTTGATGCAGCAGAAAAAGCTGTAAAAGACAGGCTGCAAGGGCTGCTTTCTATCAAAGGAAAACGCTCTGTTGACTCTTTCCACAAAGAACTGGGAAAAACCATGTGGAATCATGTGGGTATGGGAAGAACAAAAGAAAGTTTAGAAAAAGCATTGGTTGTTTTTAAAGATATCCGCGAGCGTTTTCATAAAGAATTGCTTATACCTGGCACAACAGAAGGTGTAAATATTGAACTTGAAAAAGCTACCCGCGTTGAAGATTATATTGACATGGCAGAACTTATTACTACAGATGCTTTAACACGCAACGAATCCTGCGGCGGACACTTCCGTGAAGAATCGCAAACCGAAGAAGGAGAAGCAAAACGCGACGATGCAAACTATATGTATGTAGGAGCATGGGAATACAAAGGCACGGGAGAAATGACGCTTCATAAGGAAGATCTTAATTATGAAAACATAGAGGTAAAATCGAGAAATTATAAATAATACAGGTTGTTTTGAATCGCAGCATGCTGCGATTGTACAACCTGTCAATAAATACAACACACATGGACTTTACACTGAAAATCTGGAGGCAGGAAAACGCCAAAGCAAAAGGTAGGTTTGAAACATATAAAATATCAAATATATCATCTGATTGTTCCTTTCTTGAAATGCTCGATCAGCTGAATGAAACATTGGTTGATAAAATTGAAATCCCGATTTGTTTCGACCACGACTGCCGCGAGGGTATTTGCGGAATGTGCAGCCTTTATATCAACGGTCGCCCGCACGGACCCGATGACGATATTACAACCTGCCAGCTTCACATGAGGAAATTCAAAGACGGAGACACAATAACCATTGAGCCATGGCGGGCAAAAGCTTTTCCGGTGATAAAAGATTTAATGGTAGATCGGAATGCATTGGATAAAATTATTCAGGCTGGAGGTTATGTTTCCATTTCAACAGGCGGTGTTCCCGATGCAAACTCCATTCCTGTCAGCAAAAAGAATTCAGATCTGGCAATGGATGCCGCACAGTGCATAGGTTGTGGTGCATGCGTAGCTACATGTAAAAATGCATCTGCCATGCTTTTTGTGGCTGCAAAAGTTTCTCATCTTGCTTTGTTACCACAAGGCAAAGTTGAAGCCAAAGAACGCGTTTTACGCATGGTTCGCAAAATGGATGAACTTGGCTTTGGAAACTGCACAAACACCGGAGCATGCGAAGCAGAATGCCCGAAAAGCATCACGCTTACAAATATTGCAAGGCTGAACCGCGAATTTATTTTTGCTGGGATTTTATCGGAAGATAAATATTGATTTGAAATAATTTTCTCGAAATATAAAAAGGTGGGGTTTTCCTGCCTTTTTCAATTTTTACATTTTAACAACATTTTAATTTTATTAATTCTTATTATACATATTTTCGCAGAATAAATTATTAAAAAAAAACCTATGAAACTTTATGCATTAATTCTTTCCGTTGTATTCGGAGCTATTATTTTAACAAGCTGCGGTGGCAGTAAGAGTTCAGACAATCCTTTTATCGGAAAATGGGAAATCACAGAGGCGGAAGGCACAATGGCCGAAATGAATAAGGGAACTGTTTATGAATTTATAGATGACAGCAATGTTGAGTTTTCTTTGGGCGGTATTAAAACCAAAGCTACCTATAAAAAATCAGGCGATACCCTCAGCTATTCTTTTGGAACAATTAACATGTCTGCAATTGTTAAAGTAGAAGGTAATAAAATGAATTTTCAAAGTTTAACAAGCGATCAGAAATTTGTTTTAACGAAAAAGTAATTTGATTTTATTAAAAAAGAGAAGCGTTACGATTTATTTGAAAACAAATTATCGTAACGCTTTTTTTATCAGTCGAGCTTCAGTTTGTAAACATTCTTCTCGCTTTTTAACTGGCGAATTTCTCTGTTGGATAATTCCCTGTAAACTTCTCCGTCTCTCTTTATCTGAATGACCTTATATTCGTTCGGGTCATGGTTTTTATATTTCAGAAAAAGTATTTTGGAATACCCGCCACTCATCATCGGAATGCTCATATCATAAACACCAACATCTAATGGTTTTACCAAAACAAAATTTCCGCTTTCATTTTGCTGATAAATTTTATAATCGGATAAATTCGAAGATAAAAACTCAATGCGAAACTTCATGGGTTCGCTTGCTGTTTCATATATAGCGCATGAACCTGTAAAAAGAGAAATCAACACAAAATAAATTAATGTTCTTATCATTAGATTTATATTTTTCTTTTAAAAGTAATAGTTTTTTATTGTTTAATTTTATTTTTCTGTCTCTATATTGGCATCGTTTATTCTTTAGACATATCCGGATGGGCAAAGCAATAGCGTTTTCATAAAAGCGAAATTGCGCTACACCACTTGTTAGCTGGCGTTTTATTTAATTTCCCAATCAAACCATTCATTATTAATTGTTAGCTGTTTGTGCATTTTCTGTTTTTTTTCTTTATATCTGTCGCTTTGATTAAAAAAAGTCATATCTGCATAGCCTGAATATATTTTTGCTGAATGATGAGCATCTTTTGGGATATAATATCTGTCTCCTTTTACAAATATATTTTTAACCCCATTTATTATCAATTCTATCTTACCTTCGATTACAATACCCCATTGGCTTTCATGAAAATGCTCCGGGATTTCTACATCTTCTGAGAATTCCATAAAAATTATTTGATGTTTTGCTCCCTGTGATAAATAGGCAGTCAATCCGTTAATTGGAATGTCTGCTTCTGGTAAATCTAATATTGGTCTTGGAAATGCTTTTGACATAATGTTGAATTTTCATTTTCTTAATTTGTAATACGGAATTTTCTTGACAGGCATAAACCCAAGTTTTAATGCTAACTTATATGACCCGATATTTTCTAAACGACAAGCCCATATTGGCTCATAATTATTTTCTATACAATAATTAATTAAAGCAGAGCAGGCATATTGAGCCAATCCTAAGCCTCTAAATCCTTCCACTGTCTCTATTCCTATTTCTAATTTATTATCTTGTATAAATGCAGAATAAGCTGTTGAGGCTAATTGGCTTTTGTAATAGAGACTAAAACCTATTCCATTTTTAAAAAAATCAGATGCATTATTCCAAAAATATTGGGGAACAACACTTCCTTTCATCTTATCAAATATTTGTTCATCGGTACGAACAATTTTTATTTCATCTCTATTTTCAATTGGATTATGAATTAAGTATTCTGTTAAATTGAAATTAAAATTAATCCGTGTATTAAGCTCTATTTTATTATGTTCTTCCTTTTCGTCTTTTTCTGACAATTTTTTCAAACAGTTATTAAATAAATCTTTTAAAACAATGTCCCATGTATCAGGATAAGCTTGCATCCATTCATTGTTGGTTCGTGACTTATTTTTATTCAAGGAATAGTCTCTAAATTCTTTATTAAACTTTTGGTTATTACAATCCCCAAAAAGTAATGACATGCCATAGGGATGAATTACATAAAACGTCTTTGGGTTGTGTTCATTATCTACATAAACTTTTCCTGAAACTTTATTTTCTATAACTGCTTGTGCAAATAAATTATTTATCGTTACAGTTTTTAATGGGTCATTTAATTGATAATATTTATTTTTATCCAATAGTATCATAACTTTATATTTATTTAAATTTTTTGCGACAAATTTTTACAATGCTCCCAACGGTTCTCGCATACAACAAATATTTTTTTATTTTATTTATATCTTAATTTTGTATTTAAACCAAATGAATATAAATATTGCTTTATTGGTGCTTGAATTGATGTTGTTATATTTCTTTCATAATAGGGTTCTATAATAACATTTAATTTGTTTGTAATTGGAAATTCTACCCCAATTCCTCCTTCAAAACTAATATTCACTCTTTCATAATCAGCTTCGTCTTTTGAATTAATTTTTTCTTTACTATCATCTGTATAATATTTAATTGACGATATCTGTGCAAGAATTAAAATATTAGTCTGTAACCCTGATGATATAAAGAGTTTTATTCTTTTATTGTAAAGCAAATAAGTATATGAAAAGGGAATATCTATGTAGTAATAATAATATCTGATTGTAAAATTATTTATTGATTTTTCAGGAATTGTATTATTTTGATTATATATGGAATCATAAATCGGATGTAAAGGTTCTGGAAATATTAGATTAGAGAAATCAATTTTTGATTGATACGCCTTTTTTGAGAACAAAATATTTAAACTAAAAAATGAATTTACAAAATGATAATTTGATCCAATTCCTATTTTGTAGGAAAATTTTTGTGTTTCATATTTATTTCTCGAATTAATAATTGTTTTGCAAAATGAATCATTTGTATTAAGCTCTCTATAACAATAATTATTTGAAGCGATAAAATCGTATGATAATTTATCCTGACAATTAGAAGAAATTATTCCAATTCCAAATGTTAATAGTATAAACAAAAATAATCTCATTTTTATTTTGAAAAATCAGCATTCAGAAGAAATTCAAGACAAAAGTTTCCGTTAAACCGATTGTTCCAACTAATAAGGCTTTATTCATTTAAGCTTTTTCGTTTTCTTCTTTTGGTTCTTTACCCTTGTTGTCCTCAACCAAAATGTAATAATTATTTTCTACGGCAAGATATCCCTGCTCATAGCAAAAATAATAAGTATGACTTTTTTTTGTTACATAGGTACTTGTAAAATAATTAAAATTGAATCCTTTTTCGGAAAGCTTATCTCTGTGAACACTTATTTTTCCCGTGGGATTTAATTCTTCGAGAATACGTCGGTTTTTCCGTAAAATATTATTAACCGTACGCATAAAATTTGTAACATCGCTGTTTTGCTTGTTATTAAATGAATTGCGGCACATATCGGAGCAAAATTTCTTATCTGCTCTTCCCAATATTGGTTCACCACATTCGGGGCATTTCTTTTTTTCACTCATAATCAATTGTGTTGAGTTTTTAATTTAAAAACCTTCAGTGTTCCCTGTTCAAAAATTAAGGTATCTAAATAATTTTTAATTTCCTGTGATGTGTCGCTTCTTGAGTCGCTGAATAAATACTTTGCGCCTTTAGACATCCATTTTTCAATATTATCTTTGTTAAGATTATCCTTATCAAACACCCAGCCTTTTTTATTTATATAGTATAAAAATATATAACGCGACTCATCGTTTCCTGCAATACACAAAGCATTATCAGAGCATAAAGCACGAAGCTCTTTCTTATGAGAATATAAGACGGGATTAAACCCTGGATCTTTAGTATTCCATCTGGAATTAGATCGTAAATATGCTGTTACGGGTAATATCAGAAGTAAAAAAAAAGTAATATATTTTAATGCTTTATTTTGCGAATTAATCATTTTTTTTATACCATATACTACTAATAAAAAAATCAGAGGTAAAAAGGGAAAAAGGTAGTAATCGTGTACTTTTCCGATCATATTAATTTCAAAAAAGAAATACGCGGCAATACTCAGCCCTAAGACGAAAAAAATATAAAAGTATTTATGATGATATATTTTATTTCTAGAAATAAAATATATTGCTGCAAGGAAAAAAAGTAAAGAACCGTAGTTAATCAATAATTCGGGAAGTGTCGAAACAATATTATGAAACAAGAGATCTGATATCTGAGAAAAATCTGCTTCATTTAAAATGCCCGCGACAATTCCATTTCCATGCCAGTGAGGAATTACATAAATATACCAGGCAAAAACAGGAATCAAAAATATTAATGAAAAAAGAAATGGGATAAACAAATGCTTTGTTGAATTTTTTTTTTTAATTACTGCAAAGAAAAAATAAGAAAAAATAGCTGAAGCATAAAGGATAAATGGTAATTTGGCCAGAGCTGCCAGACAAAGAAAAAAACCGCAGAATATAAAATGAAACAGTCGGTTTGAATCAATCCATATAAAGAAAAAAGCCAGACTCCAAATACTCATGCAAAGAGCAAAATTATCAGGTAAAGGATTTAAAGTATAATAATAAAAAACCGGTGAGAAATTGAAAGCCCATGCACCTGCAGCTGCAAGAAAATTATCTGAAAAAATTTTCCTGAACAAAACAAATAAGCCCAATACACTTAACAAGCCTGTTATAAACGACAGAATTCTTGAAATTATAATTTGATCTCCAAATATTTTATAAAATAATGAGAACAACCACTGCATAATTGGAAACTCCATGCGAAAAATCCTGTCAGTGTCTGGATTTTCATTCACTTTTGGGTTAAGTATATTAATATCTTCCTTTGCAAAGTTATTAATTACAGTTTGTGTTTGTGTTTGCCTCCAAACATGAATACCTACTAAATCAAGACCAAAAATTTTTATATGCATGAATCCACTTATTACAGGAATTGCAATAAGAATAAAATAATATTTTTTCCGAAGGAGATGCATTGTTTATTAAATTCTTATTCCCAGAACCGTTACATCGTCTGTTTGTTCATACACAGTGTCAGTTTCAGCAGATATGTGATTTATCCAGTTTTCAAAAGTAGTTTCAAGTATTTTCTTTTGCTCGGCTAATGTTAAATGAGCAATGTCGGCAATTAATTTTTTAAAAGGTTTTGATTTGAATTTTACTCCTTTTTCTCCTCCGAACTGATCCATAAAACCATCGCTGAATAAATAAATTGTGTCGCCTTTTTGTAATTGAATAATATGATTTGTAAAGGGTTCTGAGTGGTCGTGCATGCCGATGGGTTGTTTGTCTCCCTTCACCTCATAAAGGGTTCCGGGAGATGAATCTGCCTTCACCTCTTGCAGGGGCTTCGGTGATGTAAAGGCGGGGTAATACCCCGTCTTTACTATGTAGAGAGGATTATTTGCCCCGGCAAAATGCAGTTCCATTGTTTTTTTATTCAACGCACACAAGGCAATATCCATACCATCCATAACCGTTGTCCATGAAGGTTGATTGCTCATTTTTTCTTTCTGGTGCAGGGATTCAATAATAGATGACTGCAAAAGGTCGAGTGCTTGCGCGGCTGTTTTGATTTCTTTATTTTTTGAAATTTCATTTAAAAAAGAAATTCCGAGTACACTCATAAATGCGCCGGGAACGCCGTGTCCGGTACAATCTGCCACGCAAAAAATTACCCAATCATCAATAATGCTACACCAAAAGAAATCGCCGCTTACAATATCGCGCGGTTTAAAAAACACAAAGTGTTCAGAAAATACCTGCTGAAACAATTCTTCTTTTGAAAACAGGGCTTTTTGTATTCGCTTGGCATAAATAATACTATCGGTAATATTTCTTTTTTGCTCTTTCAAAATTTTATTTTGACCGCTCAGAATGTCTCGCTGACTAATAATCTCATCACGCTGAGTTGCAATTTCTTCATTTTTCTGATTCAATTCCTCATTCCTTTCAAGAATCTGGTCGCGCTGATTTTCTATCTCATCACGTTGAGCCGTTATCTCCTCTTTTTGCTGGTTCAGTTCTTCATTTTTTTCTTCTATTTCTTTTTTCTGTTTTGTAAGCAAGATGTTTGCTTTTCTTTTTTGTCTGTATGCATAAAATGCTACAAAAAGCAGCAATAAAACCAAAAATAAACCTGTAGAAACCGCATAAATAAATGTACGATGCTGTTTAGCTTCCACATCTTGTTTTTCAATATGAATTTGTTGAAGTTCTATTTGTTTTTCTTTTTTCTCTGTCTGATATTTTGCATCAATTTCTTCTATGGCTTTTACTTTGTCTTCTTTATAGAGACTGTCGCTGGTTTCAATAAACAATTCTGCATACTTCAGTGAATTTGAAACATCACCCAGTCCCTTATAAGATTTCATCAGAACTTCTGCGGTTTTATTTTTCCAAAGCAAAGCGTCTAATTCTTCAGAAATCACCAAACATTCCTTTCCATATCTGACCGCTTCTGTAAAGTAAATTTTCTTTTCCGTTACATTATTCGTTGCATTTGCAAGATCAATATTTAACAAAGCCATATTTCCAAGAATTGCAGACACTCCTTTTTTGTCCCCGATTTCTTCCCGCAGTATATAGGATTTCTTATAAAAATCAAGCGCAAGTTTGTTGTCTCCAAGCTCTGAATGAACCAGACCCACATTGTTATAGCTTCCTGCTAGTCCGTATTTATCATTTGTACCCTCTTTCAGCTTCAGAGACATGGTGTAAAATTCAAGCGCTTTCTGAAAATCTTTTTTATTATAATATACCAATCCAATATTATTATAAGAAGCGGCAATACCTTTTTTGTCTCCTATTTTTTCTCTTAACTCAAGCGATTTCTTATAATATTCCTCTGCTTTCTCCAGTTGGTTTTGATCATTGTAAACACCGCCGATATAATTATAGCAGATAGCCATTCCTTTCAGGTTGTTATCTTTTTCATCAATATTCAGAGAGTGATGAAAACATTCAATTGCCTTTTCATACCTGCTTGTTTCAAAGTGTGCCAAACCCAAAGATTTATAACAAAGAGAAATTCCTTTTTCCCATTTATTTTTTTCTGCAAGTTTTAATCCCTGTTCTCCAAAAAATAGCGCAGAATCGGGGTTCGAATTACGATAAAGATTGCTAAGTGAAACAAAAGCTTTTACTTTAATTGTATCATGCTTCGCATTTTTTGTCGCATGCAGAAGGGAGTCTAAATTTCTCGGCTGAGAATATGAAGATGAAAAAAAATAAAAAATGAACCAGAAAATAAGTAAAATTTTTATTCGATTTTTAAATTGCATGAGATAAAAGGTTCAGTTTATAATGACAAAGTTAATTATTTTTTTAAAAAGTAAAATACTTCTAAATCCCATAAATTTTCTACCGGAGTTTGGTTATAAATAAAAAAAGGTCTTGCCAGAGAATGACAAGACCTTTTTTTACAGTTAAAATAAATTACACATTAATTTTCTTTAGATAATCGGGAGTAATTTCATGAGAAGTTAAAGATTCGTTTTGCTCCGCTTTCCTTATGACGTGAGGTTTTCCATCCATATCAATCATTACAATATTTGGTCTGAGTGTAATAAATTGCATCCATTGGGTCATATTATACGCGCCGATTCTGCTTATTACGACATGTTCTCCTTTGTTTAGCAAAGGGAAAGAAATGTTTTCCCTGATCACATCAATATTCATACAAAGCGGACCGTAGATTACAGAATCTTCTGTGTAATGAGTAAACGGCTGTGCAGGGGTAACTTTATGCTCATACCAGAATGATGTAAACAACAGATTCACTCCAATATCAATTACAAGCGATCGCCTACCGTCTGCAAGGCGTTTAATTGCAATGACGCTACCCAGTAAAGAACCAGCATCGTCAATAAGCGCACGACCTGTTTCCAAAATTAAAATAGGCATGTGATCCGGAAGAATTGCCGAACTTATAATAGCAGTTGATATTGCTTCTGCATAAGCATCGAAAGTAGGACATGTGTCGGTTCCCGGAGAAAAAGCTCCTTTCAATGTATTTTTTGATGCAAATCCACCTCCCAGATCAATGTATTTTATAGTATGGTTGAATTTTGTTTGCACTCCTACTGCAAGATCTGCAAGTTTTTTGGCAGCAAGTCCGTAAGCCCATGGAACCATAATATATGTACCAATATGCGCGTGAAGACCCACGAGTTCTAATTTTTTATTTAAAAGAATCCGGTTCAGCGCTTCCCATGCTTCGCCATTTTCATAATTAAAGCCGAAACGTGTCCACATAGGATATATTCCGGTATCCATATTTACGCGAATTGAAACCTTTGGCTTCTGCTCCATTTTCTCGGCAAGTTCTGCAATGGTATACAATTCATCAAAATGATCAATATGAATAAGCGAGCCATTTTTAATAGCTTTTTCAAGGTCTTTTTCTGTTTTATCAGGACCGTTAAAAATGATATGCTGTCCCTGCACGCCATTCGCAATTGCTTTATCGTACTCAAATCCTGATACAACTTCTGCCCATGAGCCTTCCTGATGGAAAACATTGCAAACAGCGTTCATGTAATTAGTTTTGTACGACCATGCAAATTGCACCTTCGGGTAACGTGTAGAGAAAGCCCGTTTTGCTTCTCTGTATGTATCCCTTATTGTGCGTTCGGATATCACGTAAAGAGGAGATCCAAATTCTTTAATTAGATCCTTAACCATTACGCCGTCAATACTTGTAATCGGGTCATATTCCGTTTTTAATCCGAATTTATTAGGCACATTAACATTCAGTTTTTTTATAATTGGTCTTTCGAAGGGTAATTTTTTTTCTGACATATTTTTTGAGTTTAAAGTTTAAAGTTTCAGGTTTCAAGTTAAACCGCTGGTTGAGCGGAGTCGAAACCAGCGAAGTCGAAGTCCACGCTACAATTCTCCGTTCATTGATAATTTTTCAAATTCTTCAAGATTTACGATCATATCCATTGAATAGCGCACAAACATTTTACCTACATCGTAAGATTCGTAGGGTTTCACTTCTTCGCCAAGAGCGAGCTTCACAAGCGCTTCGGGTAAATTTTGCCCTGCTCCTACTGCAAGATAAACCCAGGCGGGTATGCGGGGATTAATTTCAATAAGGAACAACTCATTATTATTCGTTTTAATAAGTTCGAGCTCCATCCCGCCTCTCCACTTTGTTTGTCCGATTATTTTATGAGTAAGGTCAAGCATATTCATATCATCAAGCGTAATTCCACCCCATGCTTTTCCTTTGTCTGTAATATATTGTTTTCTCATCGGAACTGCGCCGATTGTGTTTCCCTTACCATCTCCCAGTGCTATAACATTCACTTCTGTTCCATGAACAAATTCCTGAATAATTATAGGCAGCCCCCATTTTGAAACAATCTTGTTAAAATACATGCGAACCTGTTCGGGATTGTATGCTACATAAGCATCATAATATTTACCTTTTACAAGAAGCGGGTACGTGAAATCAGCAGTTAAGCCAAAAATTTCATTCTCTCCGAAAATCGGTCGGCTGAAAGGAACATTGACTCCATATTTTTTTCCGAAATCAGGAAGATTTGATTTCTGACGTTCTTCAAATTGTTCGTGTGTGGGAAGAAATGTATGAATATTCATTTTTTTAAGATCATCCGCACACTTCATAAAACTAAAAAGTTCCGCATCGAAATTTGGAATAATAACATCAATTTTTTCAATAGAATTAATATACTCCAAACGTTGCATTAGTGGTTCAATTCCTGCTGATGGATAAGGAATCTGATAGGTTTTATCAATAATATCGTGAAGATAAATTCCGGGTTCAAGATTTTCATAAGCAAACCCTATAATTCGCGCATCAAATTCTTTTGATTCACGAATTCCTCTTACAACCGGAATTCCAGGACCGGGATTGTCTGTATTATTTAAACCGGAAACTGCAACGGTTATTTTTTTCTTTGTCATAAACTATGTTGTTTGTTGTGCATTCTGATAGAAATACGTGTTCACTTTTGTAATAAAAATTTAATTTTAGTTGGAAGTCAGAAGCCAGAAGTCAGAAGATGGAAGATGGAAGTCCAAAGTTGGAAAATTCCTTACCATCATTAAATTTACTATTCTTCTGTAAGGTGATACTGCCGAATCATAGATATAAAATCAAGATAAGCTTTCTCAAATGTAGCATTATCTGAATCGTATTTTTCCAAAATGGCTTTTTGAATTTCCGGCAGTTGTTTTCCTTCTTTAAGCAACAGAAGTATTTCTGTCCCGACAGGGTTCAACGAATAGGTATCGCCTGTATTGGAGTCAAAAATAAAACCATTATCGCTTATTGCTATGTTTTTCTTTATTTTCATAATTTTTTCTCTTAAATATTACGATGCAAATAAATATACTTTGAAGCAGTTTAATGTTATAAAATTTTATTTTTTTTTAATAAAATTCTATTGATGGAGATCTTTCCTGTTTAATTCATAAACTTCTGTCCTTTTTTTCAGGTTGCAGGTTTCAAGTTACGTTAAATGATATTTATATGTTTTATTATATTACTTGCAACCTGTAATCTACCTGGCTACGCCAAAATAAATTTATCTGTAATACAATATTTCAACATATTATTCATTATTTTCAAGATTTTTATATCTTTGAATTGAATTAAGAGTCCACACCGAAATAAATTAAAAATGCCTTTCGGAGGAGATTCAAATAACAATAAAAAATATGGATTTAGTATTTGAAAAAAATTTAAAAAAGCAGGCTTCTTCGTCCGGAACAGAAGTATTTGAGTCTGGAAAAAAATTATATCTGTTGAAAAAACCTGCTCAATGGACAAGCGTGGCATTGTTTGTTACGGGCTTGGTTTCTGCGATATTGCTTGTAAATGGAATAATCATGTTTATTTCAAATTCTGGCACAGCGGTTACTGGTTTGGTTTTACTACTGCTGGGGCTGATAATTTTGTTTGCAGCATTTTTAATAATGCGACACAGGGCAAAAATCAATCGTATTCCTGCAAATGAATTACCTTGCATTTGTATTTTCGATTTTGAAAAAGACATGCTTATTGATGGTACAGGAAAGGTTGTTTGCCCGATTTCTTCTGTTAGGCTTGCCCGATCTTTTCAACTTGCATCCAGTTCCCCTTCACTGGTATTAAAATGGGAAAACAAATCACTTCTGCTGGTAAAAGGAAATCCATTTTCTGGCGGAATTAATGCAGTGGAACGCTTTTTAATTGAAAAGGGGGTTCAAAGGAAAAGTGCAAAGTAGATTTACTTTTTTGTTTTTAGTTCAAAAATTTACACAGCAAATGAATTAATTTGTATTAATTTTTAATACTTTTTTGCATTGATTTTAATTTCTACTTCTAATAAAAACAATTATGAGCCAATTAAATGTTTTTTTACCCTGGTGTTCTCTTGAGGACAAAGCCAACAGAGAGCAAATGCAAAATATTTTGTTGAAAGCAGGTATGCAAATTATTCCGCTTCAGCAATCCCCCGAAAATGAAATTGAGTTTATGCAGGAAGCTAAAAAAGCTGCTGCGGATGCTGATTGTTCTCTGCATATTATTGGTGTGAATTATGGTAAAACAATGGATTTTGACGCAACTCTTTCCATTGCAAAATTTCAATTCAATGAAGCAAAAAAACGTGCTGCTGAAAACTCAAAATACAAAGCTTTTGTGTGGTATCCGTCCAATCTTGTAGGTGTTGACAAAGACTCCCTGCAGGAAGCATTTATCAATGAAATCAGGCACAGCATTACGAACAATATTATTTTCACAACTATTGCATCACCCATTCAGCTTGTTGACGATATCCGTTCCATGATGGAACAAAAAGAACAAACTCATTTTGATGTAAATGAAACAGACATTTTTATCATGTTTAATGAGATGGATGAAGGAGAGGCAGAAGAGATAACAGATATGCTCAGTGATATTGTTTCTGTCGAAAAATTAAATATTATTCAGGACAGCGATACCAATTACTCAGAGCTATGCAATCAGCAAATAGGAAAGTCGAAACTTGCAGTGGTTTATTTTAAAGAAACATCAGACTGGGCTTTGCCTTTTGTGCAACAAGTATGGAAAAAAGTAGGTGGCGCTTCTTCAAACACAGCAATTCTTCTTATTGGTGATGAGGATCCTGATACCAACAAAGGAAAAATATTTAAAGCTCCTAAGGTTGTGTCGCTAATAGTGTCAGGAGAGTTGATTCCATTGGAAATTAAGGTGCAGTATGATAAGGCGGTGGAGGAGAATTGAGTCCACTCCGCAAACTCTTTTTTTTGCCACAAAGGCTCAAAGGCTCAAACCTGCCTTGCCGGTAGCTACCGTGTGGACACAAATATGTGAAGTATTTTTATTGAGGTGTTTGATATTTTTAATATTTTAAGCCTACTCTGAATATTAATTAAACCTAATATATGACACGAATTTCACGAATTAGCCTGCCTACCTGTTAACAACAGGTAAATCAGTCGATTTATCAACTGAAGTTGACAAGGCAGGTTCGTGTAATTCGTGTCAATAATACTTTTCGGAAAGGACTTAATAAAAAAGATGTGTCCACACGGTAGCTTGCCGGTAGGCAGGGAAAGCGAAGTGTTAAGTATTTGTTTTCAATGCCTTTTCAGCTTTGCGTCTTTGAGTCTTAGAGGCATTTATTAATAATTTGACTTTTTGAAGAACACTCAAAATTAAAATTTTAAAAAAACAATTATGTCAGAACCAAAAATCTGTCCCTACCCAGGCCTTAGGCCGTTTACCGAAGAAGAATCAATCTTTTTCAAAGGCCGCGATGAGCATATTCAGCAAATAATTGCGCAGCTTGAAGAAAAAAAATTCGTGATGCTTACCGGCGCTTCCGGCGATGGAAAATCTTCTATTGTTTATGCCGGTGTGATGCCCAATGCACGCGCTGGGTTTTTTAAAGCAAAATTTAATAACTGGGTTATAGCTGATTTCAGACCGGAACGTAGCCCTCTGAAAAGCCTTTCAGCTTCTCTTGCAAAACAATTACAACTCGATCCTGTTCATGTGGAAAATGAATTGCGTTGCGGATTCTCAGCACTTGTTGATTTGTATAAATCTTCAAAATATTATCTCGATACAGAAGCCGAAGCATACAAAAATGCTGAACTCAAAGAACAAAAGCTTCAGAAACGTAAAGCAGCAAACCTTTTTATATTAGCAGACCAGTTCGAAGAATTTTTCACAAACAAAGAAAATTTCAACAATGGAAAAGCTTCTCTTGACTCACAGCTTGTCATTAATTTATTGCTCGAAACCGCTAAAATAGCATTATCTCAGGATATTCCCATTTACATTATTTGCACCATGCGCAGCGATTATATTGGTCAATGTGCAGCATTCAGAGGACTTCCGGAATACATTGGTTTTAGCCAATTTTTTGTACCCCGCCTGAAACGCAAAGAAATGTATCAGGTAATTCAGGAACCGGCAGAGTTAAGTGGTTGCAAAATTTCAAATCGCTTAACAGAAATTCTAATAAACGAACTGCGCGAGGGTTTCGACCAGTTGCCGGTTTTGCAGCATGCCCTGCACCAGGTTTGGGAAAAAGCAGACATGGGCAATGAAGAAATGGATTTGCAGCATCTGGCAAAATTAGGGGGCTTGCGAAGTTCTTTTCTGACAGAATCCGATAAGATAAAATTTGAAGAATGGTTTAAAGATTTACCGGAATACAAAAAAATGTTTTTTGAAAAGCCATCTCTTGAAAATGTTTTGAATGCACATGCAAATGAATTGTACGAAACAGCGTATGAATATTATCTGCAGCATTCTGCAAAAGCTCAAAAATTAAATGTAACCGATGTTCAATTTATTATTAAAAAAACATTTCAGAGCCTTTCCCGTATTGATGATGGCCGCGCAGTACGTAGCCGCATGACAGTGCAGGATGTTTTAAGTATTATAAATAACGCTAAAATTTCTGAAGATGATGTCTGTTCCACCATCAATCTTTTTCGTGAACAGGGCAACACGTTTCTTTACCCATTTATACAACCCGACCAGCCAGAAACTACACATATTAAATCAGAAACCATTCTTGATATTACACACGAATCGCTTATCAGAAATTGGGATTTGCTGAGTGAATGGTCGAAAGAAGAAAACGAGAACAGGGAAAATTATCTTGATTTTGTAAAGCAGCTTAAACGCTGGACAGATAATGGCAAATCTAAAAATTATTTACTGCCGCAGGGTCCGCTTTTATTTTTTGAAAAATGGTATTCTGTCTGCATTCCAAATAAATACTGGATTGCGAAATACGACGACAGCCCGATAAATATTAAAGAAAAATGGGATCGTGCAGAAGCAATTATTAACGATGCAAAAGAATTTTTAAATCAAAGTCGCACAGAGGCAGAAAGAATAGAAAAAAATAAGCAACACAAACGCAGACTTGTTTATTTATCATCTGCTGCAATTATTGTTTTTTTGGCTGTATTTGGTTTTATTGCATATAAAAACGGCAAAGAAGCAGAGCTCAATTCTAAAATAGAAAAATCAAAAAGTTTGGCAGCGTATGCAATGGATGCAAAAGATAATGATCCGACACTAGCATATCTTCTCGCGGAAAAAGCCTGGCAAACCTACCCAACCAGAGACGCAGAAGCTGCATTGATAAATGCATATTATAAGGCGCCGTTTTTTAATACTTTAGTAGGAGAGGATGCTGTTGTATCAACAAATGGTAAATTTATATTGACAACATCTGCAAATGATAATTATATCAGACTATATGACAACTCAGGTTGTCTGATAAAAACGCTAAAAGGGTTTAATGGTCCTCCTTATAAAAATAGTACCTTCTTTTCAAATAATAATAAATTTATTCTTTCAAGAAGTAATGCAGATTCGACTATAAAAATATGGAATATTAATGGAAATTTAGTTTTATCTGTTGATTTAAAACAAGTAACAGCTAAGTTTGCTAATGATTTTATTCTTTTTGGAATACTTCCTAACAATAATTGTATTTTTATAAATGAAGCTGGATATAAAATTATTGATCTGAAAGGAAAAGAAATTAAAAATATTAAAGAAAAAATTGATTTCAATGATTTGATTTCATATAAATTCAATGATTATAAAAATTTTGATGTGTTATTGAGAGATACATCTGGGACATTGGTTAAAGATAACATTTTAACATATTGTGGGTATTCAACAAAAATTGATTTGCATTATTTTTTCTGTAATAACTTACTTAAACGTATTAATTATTTAAACTTTATTGAAAATAACGATTTGCTTCCCAATGTGGATATTTGCTATTTTCCCATTTATGATAAGGTGTATATAAAAGGTACAAAAAAAGAAAAAAAAGAAAAAAAGATTTATATAACAGATCGCAACTTCAATTTAATATGCGAATATCAGGGCACATTAAATAAATATAATGCACGAAAAGGCTTCTTCTTGATTTCAGATACAATTAAAAGAAAAATTAATGTTAATAATTTAAATGGTAAATTAATACATTCGTTTCAAATTCCGGAATCAATTAACCTTACATCTGATAAAGTTAGTTTTGAATTTTTAGATTCATTGCTATTGGTTCAGAAAGAAGGGAAGTCTTATTTTTTAAATAATAGGAATAAATTTTCTTTCGTTCTTAACAGTTTTAATTATGAAAGTTCTTATGGATTAAACAAACTTGTTGATAATACAATTTTGGCAAGAATAAAAAACACAAACACACTTTTTTGTTTCCAAAATGACTATATAAAGTCTTTTGTTGTAGAAGCAAAAATAGGAACTACAAATAAGTATAACGAACAATGGGAAATTGTTGGGACTGAAAATGACACAATAGCCCCTGTGATAGAATTTATTCCTGAAAACAATGGTTTTATTTCAGCAGTTTATGGTGACGACACTTCAAACTATGAGTATGCTTTATTTGATAATCAGGGTAAATTGATTTTGACATTAACCGGCAATATGCGAATTGGGGATATTGTCGTTTCGCAATCAAAAAAATATTTTTCATCAAACATAAATTTTTCAATTTTTCAGATTTATAGTTTAAAAGATTTAAAAAAACAATATTATAAAAAGACAAATTTTTCTTTTGAATCGAGCCATCAAAAAAATAAAAATATATTTTTTATTGAAAGAGCAGATACCTTATGTTCATTTATAACAAATGATAAATTTTATTTACTCAGCAACGAGTTTAAATTAATAGACAGTCTTCCTCTTAAATCTAAATTAAATCCGGAAAGAGGTAGTGTGGTTTTTAATGATCGTTATGTTTTTAATATTGTTACCCATGAAGATTTTATTAATACGACAGGAATATGTTATGATATTAAAAAGAAAGACTCTATTGTTGTTTGGAAAAACAGAAAAATTAAAAATCCTTTAATTTCAGAAAATAGCGATTTGTGTTGTTATGACGAGCAGACGAAAGATTTTCTTGTATTTGATGTTAAGGGAAAGCTTAAAAATAAATGCAAAAATAATTCAGGAAGTATGATAATAAAGCAATATAATTCACAAAATAAAATTACATATTTAACAACAAATACACAAGATTTCTATAACCTAGATGTAAAGGATGTAGTTATGAGGACAGCTCAATCAGTTGTTTTTTCTGATACTTATGATATTACAACAGGAAAAAAAATTGCAAGTTTTATCGAGCCAGAGTTTGATTTAGGCGGTAGTTATATAATTTTAAATGAAAGGATTTTAACAACAGAAGGATATAAATGGAATGACGGAAAATTGATTTTAAAAGCTGATAACATAAGAGTATCACCTGATAACAAATACCTGTCTTATTTAGATAAAGATCTTTTAAAAACCCGCGTTATGACCATTGTCCCTGATGAAATAATTAAACGCGTACGAGTTGTTAAAGAATTTGGCGAAATACGTGGCTTTACAGAGTATGAGAAAAAAATGTACAATATTGAATAATTAAGAATTACCTCGTGTTTGCAATTCGTAATTCTAAATTCGTAATTAAAAAATTATGCAAGAACCAAAAATTTGCCCCTACCCAGGCCTTAGGCCATTCACAGAAGAAGAATCTATATTTTTCAAAGGTCGCGATGAACATATTCAGCAAATAATTGCGCAGCTTGAAGAAAAGAAATTCGTGATGCTTACAGGCGCTTCCGGAGATGGAAAATCTTCTATTGTTTATGCCGGTGTGATGCCCAATGCACGCGCTGGGTTTTTTAAAGCAAAATTTAATAACTGGGTAATAGCTGACTTCAGACCAGAACGCTCACCACTGAAAAGCCTTTCAGCTTCTCTTGCAAAACAATTACAACTCGATCCTGTGCATGTGGAAAATGAATTGCGTTGCGGATTTTCAGCGCTTGTTGATCTTTACAAATCTTCAAAATATTATCTTGATACTGACAGCGATGCTTATAAAAATGCCGAAATAAAAGAACAAAAAAGTCTGAAACACCAGCTGTCTCGGATTTGTAATCCGAGACAAAAACAAAACAAATTTTTAACTAGCTATCTCGGATTTGTAATCCGAGACTAAAACAATTTTTAATATATTTTATGTCAGATAGTTACAAAATACGCGATAATGAAAGAGCTTATTTTATTACAATGACAATTGTTGGTTGGATTGACGTTTTTACAAGAAAAGAACAAAAACTTTTAATGGTAAATTCCTTAAAATATTGTCAGGAAAAAAAAGGCTTAGAAATTTATGCCTGGTGTTTAATGCCAAGTCATTTGCATATAATTTGCAGAGCAGGTGGAGAAATTAAACTAACAGATATTTTGAGAGATTTAAAAAAATTTACATCCAAAGCAATAGTGAAAAAAATTATTGAAGAACATGAAAGCAGGAGAGAATGCCTGCCTGGCGGCAGACAGGGATGTTGCAATGCTTCAAAGATGCATGTTCTCATCTAAAAAGAAATCAGGAATATAAAGTCTGGCAGGACGGAAATCATGCAAAAGAAATTTTCAGTAACAATTTTTTTTACGAAAAATTGGAATATATACACAAAAACCCTGTTGAAGAACTGACCGTTGAAAAGCCGGAAGATTATTTGTTTAGTTCTGCAAGAAATTATGCAGGATTGGATAATTATCTGGATGTTATTTTGGAATCGGGGAAAATGGTTACTGTTAGATGATTTAATTAGCCTCGGATTGCAAATCCGAGACAGCAGGCAGCGGGGGAAATGGTTACTGTAAAATGAAAATATGTCTCGGATTGCAAATCCGAGACGGCGAGAAGAAGAAATTAAGTAATTGTTACTATTTTTGAATTTTCCACAGGAACAAGCCGAAAATCCTTTGCAACAACAAAACAGAGTAGGTAATATTTTAAAATTTAATTTTATGAAAAAATCAACATGGATTATCGGACTATCTGCTGCAATACTTGTTTTGCTGGGAGTTGCTTTTAAAGTGCATCATTGGCCGGGAGCAAGCATTATTATTCTTATCGGTTCTGCATCTTTATCTGTTTATGGACTTCTTCTTTATATGGAGAAAAAACTACTTGCAGATACTCTTGTGAAAAAAATTGTGAATATTTGTACTACTGTAGCTTTGTTTATTATCCCTTTATCATTTTTATTTAAAGTACAACCCTGGCCTGGTGCTTCAATTGGGCTTCATGTATCGCATGTGCTGATTTTATTAATGATTCCGCTGCTTATTATTCATGCTGTAAAGGAAAAAGAAGCCAGAAAAAAGTTGAATTTTCAGAACGAAGCAATCCTCTTTATTGCTCTTGTTGCATTTTCTGTTTTTGTATGGCAAACACGCATCAGCAAACAGGTTCTCGACAGTTTTATATTACAGGATATTTCTGTGAAAAAAGAAATTATTTATCAGAAAACCAAAGCCGATGATTTGTTCAACACTCTTGAAAGTGCTGTAAAATCAAGTGGAAGAGCTCAAAGTTATTTAACAAAGGCAACAGATATAAGATTAAAAACAGACAGCCTGATTTGTTATATTAATGAACTTGGAAATAAAATGTTGTCTTATTGGCAAGAGGAAAACCCTTCAATGGACTCTCTTATGAAATTTTCGGAAAAAGAAAACACGTATGTCTCACCACTGATTATGATAATAGAAGGCAAAGGCGAAATTTTAAAATCAAAATTAAATGCCTATACTGAAGCGATGGATGCTGTAACAAATTCAAGAGGAAAACACATGATAGAATTGTTTTTTAATACGCAGGATCCACAGAGAAAAGACACCCTTGAAACACCGCGTACATGGGTAACCGAAAATTTTCAGCATCTTCCTTTAATTGCAGTTTTGATAAATATGAACGATATGATTTCACACATACGTATGCTTGAGGCTGAAACCATGCTGTACATACAGGCAATTGCAGCAATAGAAATTAATTCGGTTCCGGCTGAAAAGAAAGATAAAAACAACAAATAAACCATGCTTTTCTACATTTTACTCATATCAGTTATTTTGCTCACAGCAGCGCTTTCTTATCTTTTCATCAGGCATTTGTCTGCAATGAAAGAAATGCAATCTACCATTGCTGGCATTGAAGAAGAGAAGAAAAAAGCGACTGCTTCTGTTTCTGCTATTCAAACAGAAGCCGAACTTTCAATTCTGGAAAAAAAGAAAATGGAAGAAGAAAAGAAAAAATTCGAAGAGAAGAATAAGAAGATGTGGACAATGAATGAGGCGGTTTATAAAGAGAAGAAAAAGGTAGATGAAGAAAATGAAAAACTGCTTAAAGAAAAAGAAAAATTAGAAGCTGAAAAGAAAAAATTTCAGGAAAAAAATAAAAAACTGTGGGATCAGAGTTTGGCTATTCATAAGGAAAAAGAGCGCATTGATGTTATGCGGAAAGAGATTGAAGAAAAGCATCACAATGTTACAGAAAGCATACGATATGCCCGTCGTATACAGCGCGCAATTCTTCCTCCCGATGAAATCCGAAAACAGTGGCTTCCGGAATCATTTGTGCTCTATCGCCCTAAGGACATTGTAAGCGGTGATTTTTACTGGATAGAAAAAGTTGAAGCCGATGATGATGATGAAATCATTTTGTTTTCTGCTGTTGATTGCACTGGACATGGAGTACCGGGAGCATTCATGAGCATCTTCGGATTTAACCTTCTAAACCAGGCACTCGACGAACACAACCTGAAAAAACCTGCTGAAATTCTCGATTTTCTGAGCAATGGTGTGATGAAAAAATTGCGTATGCACAACGAAGAAACCGTTGTGAAAGACGGCATGGATCTTATGCTTTGCGCATTTCATAAAAACAAAATGAAACTCGAATACGCCGGGGTGCATAATCCGCTATACATTGTAAGAGGCGAAGAACTGATACAGTTAAAGGCAGATAAACATGCAATCGGCGATCCTTATGAAGACGATTTTACAGGTTATAATAATTATGAATTTACCTTGGAAAAAGGTGACCAGATTTACGTTTTTTCAGACGGTTTTTGCGACCAGTTCGGAGGTCCACAACGCAGAAAATTTATGAGTAAAAATTTCAGAGAAACCATTTTATCTATGCGGAATTTGAGCATGGCAGAACAACGCGCAAAGCTGAAACAGGTGCTTGAAGATTGGCGGGGAGATATTGAGCAGTATGATGATATTACGGTTATGGGAGTTAGGGTGTGAGGGGAGAATTAGCACTTCGACTACGCTCAGTGTGTCAGAATTAGGAATTATGAATTGCGCTGTTACACTGGCTAAGCTGTATAAAGCTAAAATCGTTTTTTATAAATTTATTATTAAATTTACGTATATTTGTAATAAATAAATCATCATCTTATGACTCGGGATATTTTAATGAAAAAAACAATAGAAAAAATTCAGAAATTGCCGGAATCAAAATTAAAAGAGGTTTCTGACTTTGCTGATTTTCTTTTGAATAAAATTAATAATCAGATATTGACTGATGGGATAATGCAATTAACTGCAAAATCTAAATCTTTTGATTTTTTAAATAATGAAGAAGATTTATATACAAAAAATGATTTAAAAGAAATCTATACCGATTTTAAACAGATTTCCTCAAAGAAAAAGGAGTAAAAGTCTTTATGCTGAGCCATAGAAATACCAAATTATAAAAACATTAAATTAAGTCCAAGTATACAAATGAAAAAAGGCGATATTGTTTTAATACCATTCCCTTTTACTGATTTAACAGGAATAAAAACAAGACCTGCTGTTATATTAATTGCGGAAGTTGCTGATGTTACGGTTTCGTTCATTACTACTCAGGTTAAATGGCAGGAACAATTTGATTTGCTATTGGAGCCGACTAAAAAGAATGGACTTAAAAAAACATCTTTAATACGGTTAAGCAAGTTGGCTACAATTGATACTGATTTGCTGATAGGCAGACTTGGTTCTATAGACACAAAACAAATTGAAAAGTTAAACTTGAATTTGAAAAGTCTTTTACAATTAGAATGAAACTCTGTAATAGAGTAAAAAAACATCCGCTTAAAATGCCGAAAAACCATAATTTTGTAACTTTGTAAAAAATATCTACTTTTGATTAAAAACTTTGACTGGTTTTATTTTTTAAATTAAAAAAACAAATCATATAATATCATGAACAAAGAAGTAATACTTGACTACAGTGGCGAATTCAGGTTCGAAACAATTGAGTTGCTTCTTTCTCTGGTTCGTGATAAAATTAATCAGTTAGAAATTAAAACCGGGATTAAAAAAAAGGTGGTGAATATTTTAGTGGAATGTCTTGAAAATATTTACAAATACACAACCCTCGATAAAGAAAATGATTACGGCAATTCGTTGTTTACTTCAAAAATTACTCTTGAAAGAACAGCAGAGGCATTTATTATAACATCAGGAAATACAATACTCAACAAGAATATTGAAAAACTTAAACAAAAAATTGATCAGGTAAATTCATTGGATAAAGACGGTTTGCAAAAGCTTTATGAGGATATCATCAACAACAATGAGATTTCAGAAAAAGGGGGCGCAGGTCTTGGCATTATTGATATTGCATTAAAATCAAACAATAAGCTGCACTACAATTTTACTTCATTAGACGAAAACTGCTCTTTTTATGAATTGATTGTAAATATACAGAATGGTAATTGATTGTGGGAGTCAGCAGTCAAAATAGTCGGCAGTTGGCAGTCAAAAAAGTCGGCAGTCGGCAGTCAAATAGTCGCCAGTCAAACAGACTGAGGACTGAGGACTGAGGACTGAGGACTGAAAAAAAACACTTACGTTACATAAGAAATAAATAAATATAACATGGAAGCACTAATAATTGAAGCAACGCCAAACACGCCAAAAGTTACATTAAATCCGGCAGAAAAAATATTTAACATTACAGGCGAATCACGCCCTGAAAACGTGAAAGATTTTTACGAACCGATCCTCAAGTGGTTTGAAAATTATCTCGCAGAGCTGAAATCACAAGGTAATACCAAAGCGTTTTCTTTGCGGCTCTTTCTCGAATATTTCAACTCTTCATCGGCAAAATACATGCTGAATCTTTCAAAAAAAATGTATGAATTTATCGCAGCGGGAATCCCTGTAAGCATTGACTGGTGCTTTATTGAAGACGATGAAGATATGAAAGAAACTGGCGAAGAAATTGAACGTATGACCAAAGTACCGTTTAAATATATGGTTGTGGAGTAAAGCATATTATTTATCATTCCAGCTTTATTTACCTGACTGTTGTTTTTCAAAAAAATGTATATATCTGAAAAAAAATAAATTTTTATATTAAAATTTTCGGTAGATGTACAATTGTTGGTTCAATAAGCATAAAATTGCAGATTAGGTAGATGTACAATTGTTGATTCGCTATATGTACAACTGTATTTCTATTGAATTTCTATCGAACATCTATCGAATTCCTTATTTGTAATTATCTCTTCCTGAATTTTATTTCGCCCAATTTATCTAACAGTTTTTTCAGTATATCAAAGTAAAGAAAAATATACAAGCTCATTGTCGTAATCCAGATAAAAACAATATTAAACCAGAAAGTATCAAATTGCGTGTTGCCAATTATTTTGATTGATGAATACAAATGCGCCCTTCCGTAATTACTTTCCGGAGTATAATAAACAGGGTCTTTCATGCGGATAAATTTTCCTTCTATTTCGCGAATTTTATTTAGCTCCAGATTATTCAGAACCAAATCGCCAAGACTTTGATTATGATATTTATTTTTAAATGCTGTAAATGCTTCTTCTCCTCCAAGCTGCTTCTTCATTTCATTATATTTTTTATCACGAAGCGAACTTGCAGCATTATAACGAGAGCCGTATAACTTTCGCAATGGTTGTATATACGATTTAACTTTTTCTATATCCTCCAATGCAAATTTCGCCTGATTCAAAACAGCGCTATGAGAAAAATTTTGTTCGCTAATTTTTTCTAATTGTTGAATTCCATTTTGCAGTAATATAAAATCATTCGTGTTTGTGATTTTTTTATTCAGCGAAATATCGCGCTCAATGCAGTTTAATTTATTATCAATCGCCGGTATAAAAAAATTTGAAACATAACCGTTATTGCTGATTTCCTTTTCAAAATCAAAAAAAACTTTTTGATATTTATTGTTTCGGAATTGTTCAACAGCAAGTGCCTCAAATGCCCATCGGGAGGTCATCATATCGCCTATTACGGGTACAAATTTATAGTTTCCGAGATAATTATTAAGCTTGTCAAATTTCACGATAACACCGCTGAATATTAGCTGTGGGACAAGAATAAAAGGAATCAGGATATATACCGTAATTACCGAATTAAAGCCGGAAGAAATGAATAAACCCATCATATTTGCAAGGCAGGATGTTGTGAATAGGACAATCCAATAAGCAAAGGTCATTCCGGAAATTCCAAAAATTGTATTTCCCACCAGCACAAATGAAAGGGTCTGAATGGCTGATAATACAAATAAAATTATGACCTTTGAATTGATGTAACTAAACCGGCTGAGATTTAAAAATGTTTCACGCTGACGTATTTTACGGTCTTTGATAATTTCTTCCGCGCTAACAGTCATTCCTATAAATAAAGCAACAACAACACTCATAAAAATATAGGCCATCAGGTTGTCATTCGTTCCGAAAAGATATCCCCCGCTTAATTTTTCCGGACTGATATATCTTGTAACATACGCGAGAATTCCAGCTAATACAGGCGCTTCCAGAAGACTTATAAGTAAATACTGCTTATTGGTAATTTTGGAAAGTACGTCGCGAATTGTAAATATTTTCAATTGTTTCAGCAGTCCAGGAATTTTGAAATCGCTCTGAGGGAGTTGATTTGATAATTCTTTTTTCTTTAGCGAGGGAATAATTTTTTTCTCAAACATCCCATGCCATTCTTTTGCAGAAACTTTTCTATTGCGGGTTAATTTTCCGTATTCGTCTACTACTTTTGATTCAATAATTTGCAAAACCTGCTCGGGGTTGACGTTTCCGCACTTCACACAATGACTTTCATCTGCATTGATAGCACCCGTAATGGTTTTAAAATAGGTAACAGCATCCGAAGGATTTCCATAATAAATCGGATATCCGCCCTTGTCCATAAAAATAAGTTTGTCGAACATTTTATAAATATCCGAAGAAGGCTGATGAATATTGACAATTACAAGCTTTCCTTTAAGGGTTTGTTCTTTGAGAAGATCCATTACAATTTCGGAATCCATAGAAGACAAGCCGGAAGTAGGCTCATCGACAAAAAGTACATAAGGTTCACGAATAAGTTCCAGCGCTATGTTGAGACGTTTTCTTTGTCCACCGCTGATAAATTTATTAAGAGGCGAACCAACAGTGAGGTCTTTGATTGCGAACAAATCCAGATCCTTTAATACCCTTTCTACAGCTTCTGCAATTTTTTGTTCAGAAAGATTGTCAAAACAAAGTTTCGCACAATAATACAAATTCTGGTAAACGCTGAGTTCTTCAATTAACAGATCATCCTGTGGAATAAATCCGATCATTCCTTTAACTTCACTTTTTTCGCCATAAACATCGTAGCCGTTAATGCTTATCAGTCCTTTCTGCGGTTTCAGATTTCCGTTCAGAACATTCAACAGTGTAGATTTCCCAACACCACTCCCTCCCATGATGCCCACCAACACACCGGATTCTTCAGAAAAATTAAAATTCTGAATACCATTCGTACTGTTCTTAAAATGAAAAATCACTTGTTCTGCTGTCAGCACTACTTTTTCTGAGGCACGAGAAGCTAAAAATTTCCCGGCAATATCACTGTAATACACCGGAGAGATACGGGAGCTGCGGATTGAAGAGCCTTTATCAAGCGTATTAACACGACCGGGCAACACAGCTTGTCCGTTCAGATATAGCTCATCAGTTCCTGAATATTTAAAAAAGTAAATGTTTGTACTTTTAACACGAAAAACAACAATACGCTCATCAATACTTTCACTGAAAATATGTTTTTGCAATAAAGATGCAGGCGAAGGATTATTATCTATTATCAGGATATTTTCTGATTCAGGTGCATCGGATGTTGGATAAAAAACATACGACCGACTGTTTTTAAATTCTTCTTCAGAAATTTTAAAAGCATCAGCAACAGTTTCTGTAAATTCAAGTTCTGTTTCTCCGGGTGTTTTACCAAAACTGATGAATTCTAAAAGCTGAAACAACACAAGCACTTTCTGCTCCTGCTGTAGCTCTTCGTTAATCTGTTCGCAGATGGAAAGAATTTTCATAGCATTAAGCGAAGCGCGCTTCTTCACTTTTTTACCTTCTTTTTCATCCAGCCCGCCATGGTATTCGGCAATATATCCATCAAAAGCTTTCAGATAATGTTCAACCATTTCATTGTTCAGTTGTCTGCGCAGAAACGACTCTACCAGTGCTCTTCCTGATGAGTCGGTTTCATTTGTTTTTTCTTCATACACAAGGGCAAAAAGCCGTATCAATGCGTTTAAAATTTTTTCACTCATGGCTAGTTATTATTTTTGATTGGTTTGGAAAAATCAAATAAATTTTTTTAACTCCTACTCTTTCTGTAAGCTGGTTCTGTGGAGATCCCAAAAGTTTCCACAGGGTAAAAACATGCCCGATTTAAGTATACAAAAATAAAAAACCCCATGGAAATCCACAGGGCCTATTATTTAGTATTTCAACATTTTTAAATTTTCAGGGGAAAATATGCGTTTTTTTGCTAACACTATTTGATATATTCGTTACGAATGCTTTCAATTTTAGTAGAAAGATTTTTCAGTTGCTCATCTGTCAGGGTTTCTGCAACATTATCAAAAATCGCATTTATGTCTTTTATTTTTAAGGCTATTTCCTGAATGTCTTCATTGTCTTTATATAAACCTAACAGCGCACCTAATTTTTTCAGCACATCTTTTTGTCCGGCTATTACCTTTTTCAGTTCATCATTTTTAGCTGCAAAAGCCGCTAATTGCGTTGAAATGAACAAGCCCTCAATAGTAGCGCCAGCAATAGATATGGTTGCTATGTTTGATCTTCCTGATTCATTTAATTTTTCATAAGTACCTGCAAACTGTTTCGTGAACATGTTAATCAAAGAATCTTTCGATTTAAAATTTTCCTCAAGCTTTTCTTGCATGGATTTATCTACAGCATTAGCAATTTCTAACTTCTCAGTTAATTTTTGCGTTGCAACAAGATATTTCGTTGTTTCCTGCTTTTTGTTATACGTTGCAGCATAGCATAAATCGGCACCATAAATTCCCCAGTTTAATGCCTTGCTTTTCACGGTTGTATATTTTTCTGCACTTTCAACAGGATTTGATACATCTAAAATATAGCTTGCACCCGCATCATTAAGCATTTTTGTAAGCTGAAAGGGAGTCGGAAAAGACTTTATTATGGTTTCTGCTTCCTGAATTGCCTGTTCATTTGCCTGCGCTAATGAATCTACAGCGTTTGTTTGTTTGTTTTCCTGATTACCACCGCAACTGCTTAACGCAAATGCTCCGGCTACAAAAAAATAAAATGAATTTTTTTTCAATACATTTAAAATAGTCCTCATAAAAAAAGATTTTTGTGTTTACTGCCTCAAAATTATTTATTTCTTCTTAATTCACAAATTTTATTCAGCACGTCAACCCTTATTCGTTTTATTTTTTTAGGCAAAGAATCAGTAGGTGTACAATAGATGTACAATTGTACTACGATAGATGTACAATCGTATTTTTATTGTATTCCTATTGTATTCCTACCGAATTTCCATTGAACGTCTATTGAATTTCTATCGTATTCCTATTATATTCCTACCGAACAATCGCTAAATTCCATCATTCAAACAAAATTCAAACAACTAATAATAAATAAATTGCAATAAAAAATTATTAAATATTTCTGTTTCTTAACATATTCAATCGTAAATTCCACTTTTTGTTTAAAAATGTGATAATCAAAATATTAAAAATTGCATTAAAATTATTGTTGGAAAAAAAAATTATCTGATCACACTTAAAACTTTATCTTTGCCACATATTAAAGTGTAAGACACTAATAATTATATATTTAACACAAAAATTAAGTTTATGGCAAAGAAAAATGTTATCATCATCGGAGCTGCAGGACGTGATTTTCACAACTTCAACTGCTATTTCAGAGGAAATGCCCAGTACAATGTAGTAGCGTTTACAGCAGCGCAAATTCCTGATATTGACGGAAGAAAATATCCCAAAGAATTAGCGGGAGAAGAATTATATCCAGAAGGAATTCCCATTTTCGCAGAAGAAGAACTTCCGGAATTAATTAAAAAATACAATGTTGACGAATGCGTATTTGCATACAGCGATCAGCCACATGTTAAAGTTATGAATGTTGGCGCATTAGTGAATGCTGCTGGAGCAGATTTTTCTATGATGGGGCCAAAGCGCACCCAGGTAGTAAGCAAAAAACCGGTGATCGGTGTTTGCGCAACCCGCACAGGCTGTGGAAAAAGCCAGACTTCCAGAAGGGTAATTGAATTACTTATGGAGCAGGGCTTAAAAGTGGTTGCTATTCGTCACCCAATGCCTTATGGCGATTTGAATGCTCAAAAAGTTCAACGTTTTGCAACTGTTGAAGACCTGAAAAAACACAAATGCACCATTGAAGAAATGGAAGAATACGAACCACATGTTGTTCGTGGCAATGTTATTTATGCAGGAGTTGATTATGCTGCTATTTTAGAGGCTGCCGAAAACGATCCTGATGGTTGTGATGTTGTTTTATGGGATGGCGGAAATAACGACTTCGCTTTCTACAAAACAGATTTATTAATTGGTGTTGCGGATCCACACAGACCCGGAGCAGAAGTTTCTTACTATCCCGGCGAAGTTGTTGCTCGTATGGCAGATGTTATTGTTATCAATAAAATTGATACAGCAGATATGGCAAACATCCAGATTGTACGCGACAATATTCAGAAAATAAATCCTAAAGCCATTGTTGTTGATGGTGCTTCACCGATATCTGTAGATAAACCAGAACTTATTAAAGGTAAAAAAGTATTGGTTGTAGAAGACGGTCCAACACTCACACACGGTGATATGAAAATTGGCGCAGGAACTGTTGCTGCTAAAAAATTCGGTGCTGCTGAACTTGTTGACCCAAGACCTTATGCTGTTGGAAAATTAGCAGAAACATTCCGAATTTATCCAAACATTGGTACTTTACTTCCTGCAATGGGTTATGGCGATCAACAGGTTAAAGACCTTGAAAAAACCATTAACAATACTCCTTGTGATGCTGTTATTATTGCAACTCCGATTGATTTATCAAGAATCGTTAAAATTACAAAACCCACTGTTAAGGTAGGATACGATCTTCAGGAAATTGGCAGTCCAAACCTTTCTGATGTGATTTATGATTTCTTGAAGAAAAAAGGTTTAGGAGCAAAAAAATGTTCCTGCTGTAGCTAACAGCAAGGTAATAATAAAATAAAAAAAGCGATTTTTCAATCGCTTTTTTTATATAAAATATTTGACTAATGAATCTCTGTCAATAAATTCTGTGTTTAGTTCAGAATGTTCGAGAGCAAGGCTTTCGCAGAATTGAAAATCAGGGAGTTTACTTTGGTAAATGACCGTTTTCAATTCAAGAGTAACGCAGCTATCGGACATTATGAACAAACACTAATGAATAAGACCGGCATAAGCATCTGCATCATGCAATTCATTAACTTCAGCAGGATTGGTCATTTTAAGTTTAATCATCCAGCCTTCGCCATAAGGGTCTTTGTTTACAATATCGGGCGTATTTTCCAAAGCAGGATTTTTTTCTACAATCTCTCCGCTTACAGGCATAAACATATCTGAAACCGTTTTTACAGCCTCAATCGTGCCGAAAACTTCTTCTTTATTTAATGTTTCGCCCACAGTTTCGATTTCAACGAAAACAATATCACCAAGCTCTGTGGAAGCAAATTCTGTTACTCCGACATAAGCAAATCCACCATCTACCCTTAGCCATTCATGGTCTTTTGTGTACTTTAATTCTTTTGGTATGTTCATAATATTTGATTTTAAGTTACTCTTTTGGATATTTATTTTTCAAAATTATAGATTCTTTTGATTCATTTTTAATATTCTTCAACATATTTTGACATTCAGAATTGTAGAATCGCTCCATGGAGCGATTCTACAATTCTCTCCCCTTGCCTTTTGCCTTTCTACTGCACCAATTGAAACCTCACACTCACACCAAAATTCGTATTTGCGGTTTTAAATGTTGTTGAAACAATTGGATTTGTAAGAATTCTGTCGAAAAATAATTTTAATATAAACCGATCGCTCAACACGTAATCTGCTGATGTTTTTAAAGTAATGCTTGTTTGACCTGCTGTAGGCTGCGTTACACCCTCTTCAAGCTTTCTGATATAGGTTAATGATTTCCTGATAGACACATCGGCTCTAAGGTTAATGTCGCTCTTGTACATTTTTTTCTTTCCGCCTCCTCCGATAGTCCTCAATTCAATCTGAACATCTTTAATTCTGTAACCAGCGCCGAATACATATTCATTACTGTTCATCTCATTTAATTGGTTATTTGAAAAACTCAATGCCAGAGTACGTTGTTTTTTAATCTCAATTTTTGTACTCAGACTGTTAATCCATGTTAAGTCAAATCCGATAAGCGGGCTGAATTGTTCGCTGATAGAGGCACTGTTTACGTCATACCTTGGAACAAAGTCATTCTGAAATTCGTAACGCATCTGGCTGAAATCATCCTCTGCCTCTTCATAGCGTGGGTTCGACATGTATCCGCCAACACTGAATGTAGATCTGTAAACATGGCTTACTGTTGCAGTTTTAATATAGCGTTTTACAAAATCTATTTTTGTAAGACCATTGTAATTGATACTCCAATTCGGGCGTATACTCATCCAACTGGGAAAACCTTGTTCAAAAGAATTCTCTTTCAGGTCATAATTATCGGCATTGCTACCAGTGTATGCAGCTAAAAATGCAGGGAGCAATACATTCTGGGAATTTCTTCCATAGCCATCATAAAAACCCTGAGAGGTATCATTCTGCATAACAACAGGGTCGTAATTTGTTGCATCTGCCCTGCGTTGCGCGAGCCTTCTTGAAATAACAATTCTTGAATTTCTGAAATTATCAAATGCTTTTGAAGTGTACTCTCCGTCTTTATTCTTACTATCAAAAAATGCAGTCTTTATCGCAATAACAGACATGCTAAACGTTCCTGTAATCTGGGTTGATACATAATAAAAATACGGTTCTACCTTTTGGGAAACAAACCATTGAGATGTGTTTTTCCCCAAATTATGCTGTGCGTTCAGATCAACTTTTAAATCTGAAATAGGCTCCAGCATAGCGCGGACATTTAGCGTGGTTGTGTTTGTCATTACAAAAGGAGAATTCATTATATCATCAACCGTAAGCAAGTGATTTGACCCCGCGTTACTCGCGAATGAAGTATCCTGCCAACCAAAAATAAAAGGAATTCCCGGTGCCTGAATCGTACCAAACTGCTGCTGAAAAATATCAGGGTTGGGCGTATAATTTTCAGAACCCATTATTCGTGTTTTCGGCAGATAACCAGGAAGAATAGAACCATTATTCTGCGAATACTGTATTGAAACATTTCTAACACTCATTAATGTGCGAGCGGTTCTTTCAGCTATTATTCTTAAAATACTTTCTTTAACATCTCTTGTTCCGGTTATTTTAACTTTTACTTTCTTAAAATCCTCTTTAGATGTAAAAGACACTTTATTCTCATTGATAATCTTAACATCTCCTTTTATTTCAGCACCTTTTTCATCGAACATTTTCACAACCACTTCTTCCGTTTTAAGATTATGCTTGATAATTCTCGGAATATTTGCTTTAAGCCCGCTGTAATCTTTTTCAAAATTTACTTTTTCTGTTTTCTTCTGATTTTGCTTTGGTTGTGGTTTTGTGGGTCTGGAAAATTTCTGATTTACATCTTTTAAAAATTTGCTCTTGTTATATAATGTAAGCATAGTCATATTAACCGTACCCATCATTGTGTTTGAGTTTTTAATTGTATTCCCCAAATTTAACCGGCTTGCGTCAGATAAAAGCGGTCCTGCCTGCCAATCGTAATTGGCACTGTACCTCGCGGTTGAATTAATCCAGTTAAAAGCGGGAATTTTATTTATTGGTACATCATAACTTAAATTTGCGGTATGATGATACTGTGTATTTCTTCCCAAATTATATATTTCATTCAACACCGTATCTCTATAACCATTTTCCTTTCGGTCTTTCGTTATCTGACCGTCAGGTTCATCAATTCTTGCAGTATTAGTGGCAGAAAAATCAAATTTCAGTGCCTGTGTGATATCATACTTTAAATCGTATTGCCTTAGCCACATGAAGTTTTTACTGAATGTTGTTGGAATCTTGTAATCGTCGCCACTGTTGAATGCATTTATTTCAAGATTGTTTATATTCCTGATTTGCCTTTCATCGTACTCCTTACTCATGTTTGTACGAAAAGATATTTGCGAAGGCGTATAATAAAAATTAAGATCTTTTATGATTTTCCAGTAAGGGGATTTCATAAACCCTGCCTTTTTAAAGGGAGCTATAGACTTGGGCGTAATGCTGTAATTATAAGCAATGCCTCCGTTGTGCGTTTTCTGATTGTAAAATTCTGTAGAAATATCATGAGAATTTGTTGCAGTGTAAGCATAACTGGCAGACCAGTTGGAAACATCATAAAAATGAGGTTTGGAGCCACTCGCTTTGTTCACTTTTACATTTGTAAAATTCAGACTTTTGCGAATGGTGTTGTCCTGACCGACAGATTTTAATTTCTTCTTATATTCTTCCGGTAAATTGGGATCGTTAAGAGCTTCTTTAAAAAGAACATCCGGCTCTAATGGATTATATTCAGGATTTTTAATTGTTTGCGCAAAGCCCATATACATTGGAAGGTTGATGCCCGCTTTCTCCGGGAAAAATTTACCAAGTTGGAAATTCGATGATAAATCATACTGATATATTTCTTCTTTATAGCGTTCACCGACTTTTTTCTCAATACTTCCAAAGCCGGGCTTAATGGTTAAACCGGAGAGAGATACATTTCCAAAGTCGGCAAGTTTTGCCTGTATGCGCCCTGTAGCAGCCCAACCGCCTTTTTCGTCAAAATCCGTTAATCTCAATTCATTGAACCATATTTCAGTAGATTTTGATAATCCGTCATCCGAAGAAGTTGTGCTACTCTTTTTTGGATTTCTGACACCAATCATAATCGTGCGAACACTGCTTAGGTTCGGATAACCAACAACTTTTACCGTATTTTTTCCGTCTTTAACATTAAATAAAGAGCCAGAAGTAACACTCGAACCTTCTGCGCGCATCTGCTCATTACGCTGCTGTTTCACAGACTGAAAGACTTCAAGTGGTATGTCAAACGCATTTTCCGCAGGCCAAACCACATACCTGTCGTCTTCGCTGTCGTTATTATAATTTCCTGCCGGAGTAATTTTCACGGGAATTTCGTATTCATAATAATTATCTTTATAATCCGTTCCTAAACGCACAAATACACTAACATCATAGTCGTCTAAAGGCATGTCGTTAAATTTTTCTGCATGAACATCCATTTTTAAACGCTTGTATTTTCTGATGTCCATGGTTACATTTTTATAGGCAGCGCGCGCATCTCCGTCTAATAATTCATCAACGCGCAACACGATAGATTGTTCGTTTAACTGGCGCAACTGCGGGTTTGATGGGTCTATTACGCGGGTTATTCCGGCAGGTAATACATAGTTAACAGGAATCCTGCGACCGTTTTCCTCAATGTTTACGGCAGAAATTTCAAACATGGTTTGAGGAAGTTCATCGGGAGAATATTCGCTGGGCTCCATAAATGAACTACTGTATTTACGCCATTCGCTTCGCACAAGATCCATCTTTGCAAAACGTAAAATCACAGGCTTTTCAAACCCTTTCATGAACATTCTGACATAACGAATGGATTTAAAATCCTGAATTTCTCCAACTCTTTTTTCCCATTCTGTAATCGGAATTTTAAACTGATACCATGTAACCGAAGACTGTGTCCCGTTTGCAAGTGTTGCCGTATAATCAATTTTATCTGCAATATAATTTCTGCCTACAGAAAAATCATTCGGTTTTATCTTAACACGGTACTGATAATAACTTTCACTTTCGCTAAGCGTATTATCTCTGTTAATATCTTCAACATCCGGCATGGTAGAAGCAGAAGTCGGATAAGGTTCCGGCGACATTTCCGATGTAGGAGAATTACCTTCATGACCATTATATAATTTGTAACGATCTAATATTCCTAATTGAGAGCCATCAAAATCTGAACCTCTGAAATAATGATAATTATCGGTAGAAGGGTCTTCTCTTGCTTTTATATACGCCTGCGAGCCTTCTCCGTGAGCTGCCGCAACCTGGGCGAGATAGTCCTCGAAAAAAGTAAGCTCATCTATTGTACGAAGCCCGTCAAGCCCAACATCCTGATATTCCCTTGAACCGGAATTGTTATCAAAGGCATTTACAACCGACTGGACATTCGGAACACGCCCCCATTGCGTAGTGTCTACGTTAATAACATTATCAGATGTCGGAAGTCCGTTTTCAAAAGCCTTACGCGAGTCTTTCAGCACATCTTCTGAAACATTACCAAGGTTAAAAAACAATTCCCCACCCGTAAGTGTATTGTCTTCTACAAAAGGATCCATCAACCAGAACTCTATATGCTCAATATTTGCTGCTTCAAAATCGCTCTGATCTATCTTTCGGGTTATACCGCCCCAACGTGTTTTCGGATTACGGAGTTTTCCTAGCTCATCAATACCGTAAGAAATTCCGGGCATTCCAATAGCATCATAATTATAAAGACCCTTTTCTTCTGGATAAAAAGCAACATTTAAAACAGCCATGTTTGTCGGAATACCATTTTGCGGCTCTTTATACGGGAATATTTCCTGCTCAAAAATTTCTCTTACAAAATGGCTGGATTGAGTGTTTGGGTCGCTTTTAATATGAGAGGGTGTTTGAGCATTATTTCGCAGGAAAAGCGGGTCTATGCTGTACCATGCAATTTTTGCGCGGTTATAACCAAATGATCTTACTGAGTCATTTGATGTTCCTGTCAGGATTCCCTCGGGAAATAAATCTGCCTGATATTGCGGCGTACTGGCAATAGACCACGCGTTGAACGATTTTATATCCATAGAAGTCTTGCTCCCCTCAAAGTCGTCAATGTAAGATGTTCCACTCTTGTCTATAGCGCGTGAATGCCCCGGAACTAAGTAGGCAAATTCTCCGTTTATAAGCAAAGTTGATTTTTCCTTGGTGTCAATAAAAGGAATTTTATCAATAAGTTTTGTAAGAAAGGGTACTTCGGTTTTGTATGTTCCGTCAACTCCCCAAATAGTATTTGATATAGGCTCATCTCCAATATTCACTTTCTGTGTCAGGGGGCGTTCTGTAAGATTTAAAATGGTACCGCCAAGGTTAAAATCTCTATTTATCTCATAATTAAAGCGAGCACCGACAAGTGATTTGCTCTGTATGCTGAAAAGCGAATTATTTTCAAGAGATATCTGAATAGGCGTACCCGACTCGAGCAATCCCTGATTGATGATTTTAACTCTACCAAGCGTGTAATTTACCGTGTAATCAACATTTTCTGTGAGGGGTCTTCCATTCGCAGTAACTTTTACAGACCCCTGAGGCACATTCATCGCATTGAGAGGAATTTCTGAACTGACAGAAGATTTTGAACTACCTTTCAGCCTGAATTTATTCTTTTCTGCTACCTGTCGTGCTTTGCTTTGTGTTGAATCGTACAATTCCTGATAAATATACCTTTCAGCTATTTCATTTTTTGAAGGATCGCCTCCTGTTATTGCCTGCCGTAAATAATTACCGAATGGCTGGCGTACCGGAAAAATTACCCTTCCGTTCGTTGCATTGATGGTTACCCTGTCAATAAAGTCAAACATCCCGTCCGGATGCGGGTCGAGTTGCGAATTCAGGTTATCGAGATTTAAAACTTCAAGTAAAGGTTTTTTCGCGCAAGCACCTTCAGGAAGATTGTTTGTGGAAACACCGGTTTTCGGATTATCATACAAAACATCCAGCCTGAAATCATCATTACTGACCTGAAAAGCGCCGATGGCATAAATGTTTTTCATCATCAAACCCCAGTTTTTTAAACGCGGTGTCAGCGATGTTCCTTTCAACAACTTTACAACAAGCGAATTGGGAGCAGCAATACCCCCGTTTGAAAATTCACCCACTCTGTAAGTTTTTCCACCCGCTGTATATTCATAAGCAACAGCAAGTATTTCATCGGAATTTAATGCAGAATTCAAAGAAATAAATCCTAATTTTTGATTTAAAGAATATTCAGATTCTGCCAACTTCCTTGCAGATTCTATTTTTTCATAATCGACACCCCCTCTGAATCCTTTTCCGTTTAAATAGTTTGTAACCTGATCAATACTACGCATGCTCCCATAATCTAAAAAATTGCGAATATTGTTAATGGAGTCGTGGGGATAAACAACATAATTCGTTCTTACAATTAATGGAGATTGTATCGTGTCTCCTTCTCCCAAATCAAGCAATGCAACAATGTTACGCGCATTTTCAAAATTGCTCGATTTGTTGGTTACCCACACTTCCATACGGGTAATATTCACATTCGTGCTGATAATGGGCAGGTTTGCAAGGGAATTATCATAATTCTGCGCAAAATAATGACCAATAAAAAAATGTTTGTTTGCCTCGTAATTATCACTAGTTACTTCAAAATTACTCGTCTGCGCACCCCCTTTTACCTCAATGGTTGACGTTTGTCCTTTTTGCTGTGAAAAAACCGTAGTAACATTAAGTTTGCCGAATTTTAAATCGGTTTTTATACCAAAAAGACTCTGACTTCCCGTAATTAAAGAACTTGTAAGAGGTAACGCAACATTACCGGCTTCAATTTTTTGAATAATTTCATCATCATAGCCCTGATATTCAATTTTTATAGAATTTTCAAAATCGAAAGTAGCCTCAGTATTATAAACCACGCTTATTTTCAGCTTTTCTCCAATTTTCCCCTGCACATTCATCTGAATTTTTTCTTTGAAGTCAAAGGTGGTTGTGCGACGCAAACGCTCCGGCAAAGTAGGGTTATCAATTTTATTGATGTTAATTCCGAAAATAATTTCGGCAGAACCCTGTGGCTTGATATCAATAGTATTACCTCCAAAAATTCTGTCAAAAGTTTCTCCACCTACATGTAACTGCGGAATAATCGAAGAACGCTCACTGAAACTTTCAGATTTCATCTTCTGCTTCCAATAATTACGCATTCCGTTTTCGAAACTGTATTTTTTATAATCTTCAAACGAAACAGTTTTAGGACTCCTGTAATTTCGGGTTCCTATACGCTCATAAAAATTATAACTGTTGGTTTCAGGATCAAATTCTGTTTCTGTTTTAATATTGTCGGGGTCTTGTCCGTAAAGTGGCGACCTTCCCGAATTAGAAAACGGAAATCCATCGGCATCATTGAAAGGAAAGGGTAAGGGTCCCGTGGAAACAGGAGCTGTTGTTACGTTTGTGTCAGGGCCGGATGTAATAGTTGTATCTGAAGAAAGTAAACTTAAATCTTTTATAAATGTATTAATGTATGCTCCCGAAGGCAACACCATTACCATTAATGCTAAAATGATAACAGAAAAAACAAATATATATTTAATAATTCTTTTCAATCAAAAATAGTCTTCTATAAGTTTGTATTTTAATTCTTTATGCCAGACATCTTTTCTTTTTTGTGCCTGATATTCTCTGATATACTTGGTCTCTATCGCTGATTGAGGCTCTCGAAATCAGCGATTAATCCTCTATTGGCTAAGCCGATGGTGGCTGAGCGGAGTCGAAGCCACCACTACAACATCTTCAACGCCCTTTTCACAAGTTCCTCAACCTTAATGTCTTTATTCTCAGAAGCCAGCTTTAAAACCGCTTTTTCCGCCAATGCTTTATTAAAGCCCAGCATAATTAAAGCAGATAACGATTCATTGGCAACAGTATTGCCTCCGGTAAAAAATATTTCTTCTTTTTCCTGTGTTTTTCCGAATTTATCTTTAAGTTCGATTACAACCCTTTGCGCTGTTTTTAAGCCAATTCCCTTAATGCTTTTCAATAAATTAATGTCTGCGCTGATAATTGCCTTCTGAATTTCATCGGGAGATAAAGATGACAACATCATGCGGGCAGTATTGCATCCAATACCACTTACAGAAATGAGCATTCTGAAAATTTCTCGTTCTTTTTTATCAGCAAATCCATGAAGAATAATAGCGTCTTCTCTTACCTCCTGATGGATAAAAAGTTTTGCTTCTGCTCCCAATTTTAAACGGGAATATGTATTAAGTGAAATATTTAACAAGTATCCGATACCCTCGTTTTCTACTACTGCGCTCGTTGGTTTTACCTCCTCCAGCAGTCCCTTAATGTATTCGTACATAATTTATTTTCAAATGTTTACAGCCTAATCGTCTTTCCAAATCTTCGGTTTAGGCAAAGGGGCAAATTTATATAAAAATATACATTATATAAAAGTCTCTTTCAATCTTTATTAAAAATTATTTTTTCCTACCGTGTTTGGGTATTGTAAATACGATGCACTGCATCGTATCAACATACCCAACATACCCATCCTACCCTTCATATCCGGCACACACTATCAAAAATCCAAAAAATAATCCCTCAAAAAAAATAATCCACATTAAAAAAAAATTTTATATTTGCATTTCTTATTATCAGGATATGAATCTTAATGTTTAATTAAATTTGTTTTTTATGAAAAAAATCTACGTTTTTTTATTTAGCTTACTTTTCTGTGGATTTACTTTTGCGCAAGACAATGCAGGAGGAGGGAAAAGTAAAGTTGTTAGTTCCGACTACTCGAGAAATGCAATTACTGTTGTTTTACTAAATTTTGATCAGGACAAGTACGGTGAAGACCTGAAAAAAGCAATGGAAAGCCTTAAAATCGAAGATAAATTCGATAACAACCAGTTCGGTGTTAATTATATAAAGGCAAACGTTGATATGCGTTCAGGAAACTGTGCAACAACAGGTATTCTCGCTGCCAAACAAGATACCAATAGAGCCAACAAAATCAAAGAAATTATTGCTTCTCAGAAATTTGGGCACAGCATTGTTGGAAAATGGTATAATATGAACGATAAAGGTGTTGTTGACCTTGAAACCATATTTAAAAGAGGTATGTATAATGCAACTGACGCAGATCATAAAGCTGCTTCAGATGGAAAACGTGGTGTGGACGCTGATTTGAAAGATGCCGGTTACTCATTAATTAATAATAGCTATGTTATTGTGCTTGACTTTGGAAACATCCTTACTATGGATGAATTCTATGATATTCAGGAAAAAAAGAAAAAAGCGCTCGGCGCTATTGCAAGTGCAGCCGGAGGGAAGGTTGACCTTAAACAAAAACGTCCAAAAACAGGATGGATTACGGATATTAAAGCTTACTTGTTTAAAGTTGATTATAATGCAGACGTAAACCAATCATTCTTTGATCTTTTTCAGGAAATTCCGGGTGATGACCAGCATTGGACAATTGACAAAGCTAAATACGAAGCCTTATCTATTCCAGTTAAATATATTGCTCAGGTTTATTTTCCAAGAACAGAAGGTAATGAATACAAAAAACCTCATATTTTGGCTCCTGCAAGCCCTTCGTCAAAAGAACAACTTTTTGTAAAAATGGTAAATAATGGTTTAACAAACACCGAGCTTATGATTACCCGTAAGGTTGAAGCATTCCGCGTAAAAGCTCCTGTTATGGAAGCTAAAAAAAGTTTCATCTTCCCGAACATTAAAGCAAAAGTGGGTAAAAAAGAAGGCGTACATCTTGACAAACGTTTCTTCGTTTGGGAAAAAGTTGAAGACAAAGGAAAATTGGTAAGCAAACGCCGCGGTGTGGTTCGCGCATCTAACAGTATTACAGATAACAGAACCGTTA
The DNA here is from genome assembly GCA_001769125.1 of Bacteroidetes bacterium GWF2_35_48. Classification (GTDB taxonomy): domain Bacteria; phylum Bacteroidota; class Bacteroidia; order Bacteroidales; family GWF2-35-48; genus GWF2-35-48. Next base: position 123,215 of record MEOG01000103.1, read on the forward strand.
CAACCGGAAGCACTACTCCTTCTAAATTCTACCAGATTTCAGGTAAAAAACTCGAAGATGGTATGATTATCGAAGAACGCCCCGATTTTGGTATTGGTTTGTTTGTTGGAGCCGGTGTGCCGCTTGCAAATATTACTCAAACAACTACAACTTCTGGATATTGGGATAATAATACAGGTTTTTGGGTAAATGGTGGGACTTCTACTTCTGAATATGCTCCCGCATTGGCCATTCAGGGTCGTCTGGAATACAATGTTTCTCCAATGATTGCAAAATTCACTAAAAAATTCTTAAGCGAATTCCGTTTATTTGTTGAATTCAGAAGCTTAGGCGAAGTTACTGAGGATATTAATGGCGCAAAATTTTCAACTCCTCCCCAGTCCAATTTATTTTACGGTGGTGGTATCAGCAAGGATATTCACTTAACTAGAAAAATAAAGCTGGCTCCATTTGCTCAATACATGATTGGAAGTTACAATGAAATTGAATCTGCTGCACAACTTGGTTTTGGCGCAAGATTACCCATTAACTTCAACTACTGGCTGGCATTTGTTCCCAGTGTTACTATTTTTACAGATCATGGACTCACAACCACTCCTACTTATTCAGGCTTAGGCGGAATGTATATTGATTTTGGTTTACGAATTGGTTTATAATTTAAATTGAATATAAATAATTAAAACAAAAAGTAATGAAAGGAAAATTCTCAATTTTAATCGCGCTATTTTTTATTGCAGCAATAGCAATAAATGGATGCAAGCCCAAACAGCAGGCAGCTGCTGTAGTATACGACTATGAAGCAGTTTACGGTGGCACCCAGGGTGTTGACGGAACTACTATGGTAAAAGTTACCGCTAAAGGTAAAAAAGCAGAAGATGCTGTTGAAAATTGCAAGAAATATGCAGTTCACGCAATTATGTTCAGAGGAATCCCCGGTTCAAACATGGCAAAAGCTATTCTTACTGAACCCAACGCAGAAACAAAAAATGCTGATTATTTCAACAAATTTTTTGCTCCTTCTGGAAAATATCTTTCTTTTATGACTCCAAGTGGCGATGGTCCACAGGATAAAGTAAAAACTTCTGATGGTTACAAAGTTACAATGCTTATCAATGTAAAACACAAAAACCTCAGGAAACAACTTGAAGATGACGGCATTGCAAAGAAAATGACCGATGGATTTTAATTCTTAAAAAATAATAAAACAAGACCCGTTTATTTTTTCGGGTTTTGTTTTTTTTATTTTTGGTTCAATGTTTGATAAAAAAATAAAATGTTTAACGTATAAAACTTAATGTATATGAAAAAATTAATTTTTGTTCTTTTTATTGTTGTTGGTTTTCTTCAGACCTTCGGACAGGCTAAAAAACCAACCCTGATGATTGTTCCTGCTGATATTTATTGTACGCGCGCAAACTTTACCATGGAATTTGACAATCAGGGTTCAAAAGTAGTGTTACCCGATTACAAAAAAACCATGCAGAACGACGAAAACATGCGTCTTGTTATTACAAAAATCCAATCAATGTTTGTTGACAGAGGATTCCCCCTTAAAAACCTTGAAGCTGAACTTAAAAAACTTGAAAAAGAAAGTGCTGAAATGAGCATGATGACCAGCAAATCATCTGGCTCCTCTATTGCAGAAAGTCCCATTGACATCTTGAAAAGAACTGCAAAAGCCGACATTATTCTTGATATTGACTTTAATGTTAAGAAAAACGGTCCTCAAAAATATATAAGCTTTAATCTTCAGGGATTAGACGCTTATACGAGTAAAGCTATTGCAAATGCTGCAGGTGCTGGCAAACCTTCTTCTGCTGCTCAAGTAGAAATTTTACTCGAAGAAGCAGTTCTACAACATCTTGATAACTTTCAGGCACAAATTATGGCACACTTCGAAGATTTATTCGCTAATGGTCGCGAAGTTGTTTGCAAAATTAAAGTTTGGGACAGTTCTCCTGTAAACCTCGAAGAAGAATTTGGAGATGAAGAACTCAACAAACATATTGACGATTGGTTTGCAAAAAACACTGTAAAAGGGAGATACAATCAGGCAGATGCTTCTGAAAACATGATGAATTTTGATCAGGTACGTATTCCATTGTATAACGAAAAAGGCAAAGCTTTAGATACTAAAAACTGGCTTAATGAATTAAGAAAAGTTTTGAAAGGCGAACCTTATAACCTTGTTTCAAAGCTTTATTTGAAAGGTTTAGGAGAAGCTTGGCTGATTATCGGAGAGAAATAATTATTAATCAGATTAATTAAAATTAAAAAACTATGAAACATTTATTATTAATTATCGGGTTAATTACCATGACCCAATGGGGTTTCTCCCAGAATCAAAATGCAAAAGCAGATGATGTTGGAAGAATTGCATTAACAACTGTTGTTCCGCAACAAATTGCAGGAATGCCAAAACAGGCCGAAAGTATGTTGAAAAATAAATTGAGTCAGGTTGCTACCAAAAATGGTATGGGAGGGTCTGCTACAAACCCCCAATTTATTTTAACTGCAAATGTTGCAATCGTTACAAAAGATATTACGCCAACAGCTCCTCCAATGATTGCTTACAATCTTGAAGTTACTTTCTATGTTGCAGATTATGTAAATAAAATTAAATATTCTTCTGCAACTGTTGCCATAAAGGGTGTTGGTCAAAATGAAGAAAAAGCTTACATCTCCGCTATAAAAAACATTAATGTTGGAGCTCCAGCTTTAAAAGCATGTATCGAAGAAGGAAAAACTAAAATCATTGAGTACTATAACTCAAAATGTGATTTTATTATTAAAGAAGCTAAAACACTTGCAGATACAAAAAAATTCGGCGAAGCTATTTACAAGCTTACCAGCATACCCGACGTTTGCAAAGAATGTTACATGAAAGCAATGGACAATGTAAAACCAATTTACCAGATGTACATGGACGACAAATGCAACAAAGATCTTGCAAAAGCCCGTACAGCCTGGGGTGGTTCATTAACCTATGACGGCGCAGTTGAAGCACAATCCTACATGGCTGGTATTACTCCTGATGCAAAATGTTATAAAGAAGCGCAGGATTTGATTAAAGAAATCAAAGCAAAGGTTTTTGCAGACCAGAAAAAAGAATGGGAATTCCAGCTTATGGTTTACAAAGATGGCGTTGACCTCCAAAAACAAATGATTGACGCTTACAAAGAAGTAAACATCGCTTATGCAAACAACCAACCGGATGTGGTGTATGATGTAACGTTCCTTTGGTAAGATAAAATTCTCTTAAACAAAAAAACCGTTCCGAAATTGGGGCGGTTTTTTTTTGAAAAATTCTCTTTTATGTTGTATTTTTACAAATTAACAGCTATTCTTATTTTTATGGAGGCAATAATAAAAGCAAAAGATATTAAAACATTCCAGGCAGTGATTGATTTTTTAAAATCTCTGAATTTTGATGTTACGATTACTGATCAAGCAATTTCAAAAAGCAGTTTAAAAGAAAAAGACTTCAGAAAGAAATGAAGAAGTTCAATTAACCAGTCTTATAGGTTTGTATACCAGTAATATTACAAATGGCTCTGTTAATCATGATAAAGAAATTTATGCAGGAAAAAATCTTTATTGATACAGGAGCCTTTATTGCGCTGAATGATAAATCAGATCAATATCATGATTTAGCATCTGATTTGGCAAAACAAATTTTCAGTAATAATCAAATTTGTTTTTATATTTCCTAATCTTGTTTAAACTACAGGCACTCTCGTCCTCTCCCCGCAAGGCTTTACATAGAGACGAGCGCGAACTGGGACTTTTTTATTACAAGCCCTGTAACTTTTTCCAATAATATTCTTCTTTTTCTTTATTTCCCTGTTTTTTAAAAAACTTATACAGGCTCATACCGCGATCTTTTACGGCAGGGTTTCGCGCAAAAGCTTTTTCCCAATACGTAACAGCCATTGCAGTATCTTTGTTTTTTAAATAATAGCTGCCAATGTTGATAAAAGGAAAGTCTTCCTTCGGAAATTTTTCAGCAAGGGTTTCATTGATTTTAATTGCTCCGGGTAAATCTCCTTTTGCAAAGAGGATGTTGGCAATATTTATTTGTGGAAGAACCTGTGAAGCGTCTATCCTGGATGCTTGGTCGTAATACTTAATGGCAAGATCATAATTCTTTATATACTCATAACACTGTGCGATATTAAAATTGATTTTAAAATGTTGTGGTTCGTACTCTAAAGCTTTCTTAAAATAAAAAATTGCTTCCTGTGGATTGTTGAAAAAACTCATATATACTCCTCCCAGATTGTTTAGTGCTTTGGGGTTTTGAGGATACAGGCTCAAACTTTTATTGGAATACTTTACAACATCCTGAATGTATTCTGCATATCTTTTGGCATCTTTGGTGCGAGCAAAATCACTATAAATACTGTCGAGAAGCGCATTTGCAAGAATATCATTTGCTTTTACGGAGTTTTCAAGATATTCTATATCACTGCGAAAAAGAGTAAGTTCGTCTTTCCAGTCAAAATTTCTGCTTATTGTTTTAATGCCGAAAGGGAATAGAATAATAATGCTGAGGATGATTATTTTTATAAATGAAGCATTGTGTAAAAAGCTTTTTGAAGGATCTGCTTTTGATAATTTAAAAACAAACCATGCCAATGCAATAGAAAAGCCTAAAGATGGCGCGTATAAAAATCGTTCTGCAATTATTCCGTTAATGGGCAGCCATAAATTTGAAAACATAAACAAAGCAAGTAAATACGCGAAAATCCCAAGGCTCAGAATATGTTTTTCTTTAAATTTATTACCTGCGTACAACAAAAGACACACATGCAGAATAAGAGAAATTATTACAAGCGGATTTGCCCATGTTATAGCATCAATCATATTATATCCGTAATAAAAACCAAGAGGATGCGGAATAAAAATAAGTTTCAGATAAAACATGAGCGCATATAAACCGGTGGCATATTTTATCCATTTACTGTTAACAAAATGCAGCGGATTTTCAAATGAAAGAAGCTTTACATTTTCCTGTGGGAGTAATTTTTCGGGCACTATGGAAACTATTAGAAATAACACAAAAAGCGTTGCAAAAATGAAAAATATTTTTTTATTGTTAAAGAAAAACTGTTTAACCGAACTCGCTTCTCCTTTATAAAAAAAAAGAAATAATGGTATAATTCCAACAAAACTTACCGCACTTTGTTTTGACAGGAAAGATAGAATAAAAGAGAACGATGCTGCCAGAAAAAGGGATATTTTATTTTCTTCGAAAAATTTCATGAAAAGATACAGGGAAAACAATCCAAATAAAAAATATAAAAGTTCTTCCCGGTTTTTAAGGCTGGCAACCACCTCTGTGTGTATTGGGTGGGCTAAAAACAAAAGGCAAATTAGTGCGTGAAACAGCCAGTGATACGCATAAAACAATTTTCGTAAAATTTTAAATAAAAGAATTACTGTCAGCGCATAAAGAATAATATTAATAAAATGGCTGGCAAAAGGATTAAGCCCGAAGAATTGGTACTCTATAGCAAAACTTGTTTTCGCAATAGGTCTGTATCCAAAGGTCAGGTCTTTTCCTGAAGCATATCTGCTGGTAAAAATTTCCGGAATACCTCTGAAGCCTTTTTGCACAACAGGGCTTGTTTTTCCGGTAATAAAATCATCATCAAAAGAATAACTGTTGAATAAAGTGTTGCCGTAAAGAATAAATGCGCAGACTAAAAAAAAGAGGTAAAGCTTTTTATTGTCGGGGTTAATATTAATATAATCAGACTTTTGCGTTTTCTTAATCATCAATTTAAGTTTGGGTCAAAATTAATAAATAATAACAAAATCACTTATTCTTGTTGCATCTTTCCTATTAATCTCTATTTTAGCAGACAACCTGAAACAAAATTTATCGTCTTAATTGTAAAGTAAACTCAAAACCCTATGCATAAAATAAAATTATCCGTTCTTCTAACCTTTGCAATGTATCTGATATTTGCAATTTCCGTGTTTGGACAAAACGAAGTTAAAACTTTCAGCTATATTTTTAACAAGGAAGATATTAAGCAACTATTTTCAAGTTCAGGCAAAAGCATTAAAATATACTTTACCATTCAAGGACTCATTGGTAAAAAAGAAGCAAAAAATTTAAAATCACAGACCTCTTTTAATAAATTTAAAATAAAATCAGGAAAAGACGGATATTTTCAGGCTTCTGCAAAATTTACTGCAAATATAGATGCTTTCAGAAAGGAAATAGAAAAAAATAATGTAACATTTATTCTGGTAAATGGCATTAAAATTAAAGTTTCGAATCTGATTTCACAGGAAAAAGCGAATGAATTAGCAAAAAACATCATAGATGTTCCTCCCATTCAGTTTAAGGCAGAACACAATACTCCCGACAATCTCGGTCATTTTGAGTTTAATGTTTACTATTTCGAAACGAAGCTTTTCTATGCAATGCAAAAATATGAAGAAAATCTGCTATTAGGACATATTGATAAACTTCAGCAGGGTTTGAAAGACGCAAAAGAGAATAAAGAGGATTTCATCAAACAGCACTCAAATTAGATTTTTTCATTTTATGATACATACATCCGGCAATAAAAACACAAACATCATGAAAAATTATATATTTTTAATTATTTTATTTACTGGTTTTATAATATTTCAAACAAGCCGTACTTATGGTCAGGGAGATGCTTTATGTGCAGGAGCAAGCCCGTTTTGTACAGGTACTACTTATAATTTTCCATTAAATACAGGTACATCTTCTCAGTCCGGTCCTGATTATGGTTGCCTTGGATCACAGCCGAACCCAGTATGGTATTATTTGCAGATTGATCAGTCCGGCGATATTACAGTTTTTATGCAATCTACGCCGGGGGTGTATGATGTTGATTTTATTTGCTGGGGTCCTTTTACTTCTGCAACCAGTGCTTGCACAGCTGGACTTACTTCAGGCAATACTATTGATTGCAGTTATTCAACCTCCGATCAGGAAGAATGTAATATTTCAAATGCTCTTTCTGGAGAGTATTATATGTTGCTTATTACAAATTATTCAAACCAGCCTACAAACGTTGCATTTTCACAAACCAATGCCGGTCAGTCGGGTGCAGGAACTACAGACTGTTCTGTGATGACCCCCTGCAATATCAACGCGGCAACAGCTACTCCCGGAGCATGTGCTCCAACAACAAACCAGTATTCCGTAACAGGTACCATTACTTTTGTGAATCCTCCGGCTTCCGGTACACTGATTGTTACTGACGGAACAGGTATCTCTCAAACATTGAGTGCTCCGTTTACCAGTCCGATGAGTTATACTCTTTCAGGATTAACCTCTGACGGGGCAGCACACACAGTTCATATAGCCTTCTCTGCAGATCCGTTTTGCACCTATGATATGACATATACTGCTCCAGCACCCTGCAATGCCTGTGTTGCTGATGCAGGTCCGCCACAAACAGTATGTGGTCTTAGCACAACTATGGCCGCAGTGACTCAAACCGGCGACTATAATTATTCGTGGTCTTATACCGGAGGTGTTCCCGGAGTTTCTGCCGCTAATCCAAGTTCGCCAACCACCATCGTTTCTGTTGCTACGGCTGGAACTTATTATTTTACATGGACTGTTACCAATGCAAACGGTGTAACTTGTACGGACGATGTAAGTATAAAATTCAGCGAAATACCGACGTCCACATTCAATTTCACTCCTATTAATTGTTTTGACAACAATTCAACTACGCTCACATTTACTGGTTCTGCGGGTGCAACATCCGTTTATAACTGGGATTTTGGAGGAGGCACTGCTGTTCCGGGAGGGACGACTGTAGGTCCTCATACCGTAACATGGACGAACGCGGGCAACCATGTCATAAACCTTACTGTTGTAGATGGCTCGTGCTTTTCTCTTCCTACAACCCACACACTTAATACACCCCCTGAACTTATTACTGATGTTTCAACCGTTCCCGCATCATGCTCCGGGAATAACGGAACTGTTATTGTAAATGTCAGTGGGGGCGTTTCAGGATACACGTACAATTATTCAAATTGTAATTGCCCTACATCGCCTACTACTGCCGGAAGTTATACGGTTACAATTACAGACGCAAATGGTTGTACTGATGTAGATGCTTTCGTTATTACACAGCCTGATCCCCTTACTGTAACTCAGGTGCATACAAATCTTCAATGTTATAATGATGGTAGCGGAACAGCAGGAGTTTCTGTTGTAGGGGGAACTGCTCCTTATACCTATAGTTGGTCGAATAATCCCGGATTAGACGCTTCAAATCAAACAGGCTTACAAGCCGGAAATTACACGGTATCTATAACGGATGCAAACACATGTCTTGTAACAACAACTATCGGTATAACGCAACCACCCCAGTTAACTGCCAGCATATTGAACACTACTGATGCAAATTGTTTTGGAGAAAGTAACGGAACAGCTACTGCAACCGGCTCTGGTGGTACTTCTCCTATAATCTATAACTGGGGTACTACTACAAGCCCCTTAATAACAACTCTTAATGCAGGTTCTCATATTGTAACTGTAACAGATGTTAATGGGTGCACTGCAACAGCAACAGCCGTAATTAATGAGCCGACACAATTAACAGCAACAATTACAGCATTTACAAATGTTTCCTGTTTTGGTGGTTCCAACGGAACAGCAACCGTAACTGCGGGTGGAGGATCTCCATCTTATCAATACAACTGGACAGGAGGAAATGTTTCTCAGAATATTACCGGACTTGCCGCAACAACATATACAGCGTCTATTACAGATGCGCATTCTTGTGTTACAACAACAACCGTTACTATAACGCAACCAGATGCGCTTGGTGCATTAGTAATTAACTCTACTGATGCAACTTGTTTTGACCTTTGTGATGGAACTGCAGAGGTTTCGGCTGTTGGGGGAACATCCCCATACTCGTGGAACTGGAGCGGTTCAATAGGTACATCAAATATTGTATCAGGTTTATGCTTCGGTACACATAATGTAACTCTCACAGATGCGAATAACTGTACCTCTAGTACAACCGTTCAAATTTATCAACCTCCACAGGTTACAGCAACAATTTCTTCCACAACAATGGTTTCTTGTTTTAATGGAAATGATGGCAGTGCTACCGTTACACCAGACGGAGGAGTTTCAGGATACACATATACATGGAGCACGAATCCTCAGCAGACAAATGCTACGGCAACCGGATTATCTGCCGGAAATTATATTGTTACTGTAACAGATTCTCAAAATTGTTCTAACACAACTAATGTTACTATAACACAACCCGACCAACTTGTGGGGACAATAACAATAACTTCTGATTTTAACGGGTATGAAATTAGTTGTTTTGGAGAAGATGATGGAATTCTTGACCTTTTAGTTTCAGGGGGAACAATTCCGTACAATTATAACTGGAGCAATACCCAAACAAATCAAGATCTTGTTAATATTACTGCCGGAACTTTTTCGGTAGTTATTACCGATGCAAATGGTTGTTTGGCAAATACATCAGCAACCTTAACAGAACCACCTCAATTGATAGTTTTAATTAATGACATTTCAAATTATAACGGATTTGGGATTACCTGCGCCGGTGTTGATAACGGTTTTATTAATATTTCGGTTAGCGGGGGTAATAATCCTCTTTCTTATTTGTGGAGCAATTCTGATACTTCGCAAAATCTTACAAATATAGAAGCTGGTTCTTATTCTTTGACGGTAAGCTCTGCAAACGGTTGTACCTCTTCGGTTGATACAATACTGACAGCACCTCCTGCTTTAACCTCCTCTGTTAGCGGTACAAATGTCCTTTGCAACGGCAATGCAACAGGAGCAGCCAGTCTTTCTGTTTCTGGCGGTGTTGAACCTTATATGTTTTTATGGAGTAATGCAGCCACAACACAAAACATTAATAATATTACTGCCGGATTATATTACGTAAGCATTACGGATGCTAATAACTGTACAAAAACAGATAGTATTGTGATTTCGCAACCAACTTCGATTCAATTAAGCACAACACCCAATCAGCTTACCTGCAGCGGAGTTCAAACAACCATATCAGCCATTGCAAGTGGTGGAGCGGGAAATTTTATTTTTGTATGGAATACAGGACAAAGCACTTCTTCAATTATTGTTTCTCCCACGCTGAATACAACGTATCATGTTTATGCGATTGATGCGAATGGCTGCTACAGCGATACCGGACATATTATCATCAATGTAATGCCTCCGCTCAGCCTTACTCTTTATGCGGAAGACGATTCAATCTGCGAAGGCTCTCATGCGAATATTAATGCATTGATATCCGGCGGAACTGGTGGTCCTTATTCTCTTTATGACCAAAACAATACTTTTATTAATAATCTTCCGCATCAGGTTTTTCCAAATCAAACAACTCAATATGTTTTTACAGCACGAGACATTTGCGGTACAACGGCAAAAGACACCATTATGATTTACGTACTTCCAAAACCCGAAGTTATTTTCACTGCCGATATTCGTAAAGGTTGCAAGCCCCTTACTGTTTCTTTTGTAGAGCAAATCAATGCGCCTGGAGCAAGCTATCAATGGAATTTTGAAGACAACAACTCAACCTCTCAGGCTCATTATCCGGTTCACACATTCAATTCAGACGGTGTTCACAGTATAACTTTAGATGTTACTTCTGCAGATGGTTGTACAAATACAAAAACAATTGCAGACATGATTTTTGTATATCCCCTACCAGACCCGCGTTTTACAATGGATCCCGAATATATTAGTATTCTCAAACCTGTTGTTACATTTACAAACTTTTCTTTTGGTGCTTCAAGCTATTTATGGTCATTTGGAGACACAGATTCTTCTGATGCGGTAAATCCTGTTCATTATTACAAAAAACTTGGCACTTATAATGTGGATCTTATTGCAATAACAAACCGCGGTTGTAAGGATACTGTTTCTGCAAGAATAATTGTACACGACGAATATTCATTCTACGCACCATCTGCTTTTTCTCCCGATCATAATACCCTAAACGATGTATTTACGGTTGTTGGAAGAGGAATAAATCCATCTAAATTCAATATGACTGTCTACGATCGTTGGGGACAGCTAATATATGAAACCACTGATTTATTAAAAGGATGGGATGGAAATCATCTTTATGGTGGTGCTTGCCCGAATGGAATCTATACCTGGATGGTTGTTTATACGGATCTTTCAAATGTTGTTCACCACAAATCAGGACCTATTACATTGATACGATAAGCTTGTTTTTATTAATATCCGAATTTTTGTGTTCTGTTGGTGCAGGCACTATAATTCTGTATGCAAAAATAAAATAAACCCGGGTATTGCATCTTTATTAAAAAATTGGTGTGGAAAACTTAGTTAATATTGTAAAATTTTTCTTGACTTTTTTTAACAACCCTAATCGCTTCCTACATCATCCTCCGCAATGCTTTCCTGTCCACTTTGCCATTTGAGTTCAGAGGGAAAGAAGCAAGGTTTGTGATTACTTTCGGAATCATGTAATCGGGCAGTTTTGCTTGCAATGCAATAGATAATTCCTCTGTATTTCCCAAATAATTTTCGAGAAACAAATGCAGAAACATTGATCCTTTTTCATTTTTCCGGTCGAGCACAACAACTCCTTGATGATTGCAACATTCCCTTACGTGGTGCTCTACTTCGCACAGCTCAATCCGATATCCATCAATTTTTACCTGATGATCTGTACGCCCGCAATAAAAAAAATCGCCTTCCGAATCGATAAAACAAATATCCCCGGTTTTGTAATATCTTTCATTGTTTTCAAAAAAGAAAACCTCTTTGTTTTTTTCTTCATTTTTTAAATACCCTGCTGTTATCTGTGGTCCGCTCAAACACAATTCACCTTTTTCGTTCGGCTTTGCAATTGTTCCATCTTCTTTTTTTATCAGTAACTTTGTTCCCTGCATCGCTTTTCCAATACTGATAATTCCATTATAAATTTTTGTGGCAGTTATACCTGGAGTACATTCATAAGCCATGCAGACAACAGTACCTTCGGTAGGTCCATAAATATTAATAATATGCGCATTAGGTACGCATACAGCCCACTCTTTAATAATGTCTTCATATAAGGCTTCTCCGCAAAAAAAGGAATAACGGAGCATCTCAAACTTCAGGTCTTCAAAATACGGACGTAAGTAGGAAAGCATAGATGGAACCATCATTGCAAAAGTTATTTCCTCATCTTCAAGAACAGAATAAACCTGCATGTATTTCATCCCATTATCAGAAACAGTGTGTACAGAGGCTCCAACAAAAAGAGGGATAAGATAACTGATTACTGAAAGATCAAACGTGAGGTCGAACATTTGCAGAAAGCGATCGCTCGAATCAATATTAATATTTAAAGCATAAAATGCATTGATAAAAGCGAACAAATTCTTGTGCGTGATTGGAACTCCCTTTGGAATTCCCGTGCTACCCGATGTAAAAAGAATATACGCATTTTTATTCAAAGATGTCTCAAATACTCTCAACTCAGAAGATGATAATGAAAATTGTGAAGCATTTTTAAAAATAATTTTATCCTTTAAAGAGGTCTGAATTATTTCCATTTCTGCATCTAAATGACTATAAAAAATCACATCAATTTCTGCCTGATCTATGATGTTCAGATTTCGTTCGGCAGGATTAGCTGGATTCAGGGGCACATAACAAAAATCCGAACACAAAGAAGCAATCATCAGGCAATAGGTCGTAATATCATTATTGAGATAGATTCCTATTGTTTTATTTTGTGTTTTTAAAGACAGGATATAATACTGCATTGAAGCCGCAAGCTGCCTGACTTCAGCGTATGAATAATGTCTTTCCTGAATTACAAAAGCGTCTTTTTTTTCAAAAATCGAAAAATTATTTAGTAGCTTATTCCACATAAAAAAAGAGATTTTGTTTTTTCAAAAATAATTTATGATACCATAAGGCTGCATCCCCTAATATCACTGTTATCAAATCTTCCGGAAACTTCAAATGTTCCATCTCTGTTGATACGCCCCAGATCTTTTGTTTCGATGAAAGAGCAAGAGTGAATATTTGCAAGATCAATGATATTTATGCCTCCGGTTTTTCCTTTACCAATTAAAGTTAACGGATCATTCAGATCGCGAATGAAAACCTTCATCCATGGCGGAGTTTGATACGTTCCGTCTGCAGAAGAATATGCCTGTGAAAGCAATTCGGTCATTCCATATTCTGAGTGAACGGCAGCTATCCCCAGATTTTGCTTTAAAAAATCATACATTTCGTGCCGTGTGATTTCTTTTTTCCGCCCTTTCATACCTCCGGTTTCCATAACAAGCGTGTGCTGAAGTTTCATGGGATATTTTTCTGCAAAATCCAACAAAGCATAGCTTACACCTAATAAAATGGCTTTTTGATTTTTTTCTTCACTTTTTAAAATGGAAGCATACAGTTCATCTGTATTTGAAAGGAAAAAGCCACTTTCTTTATGACCGCTAAGTTCTATCAGTTTTTTGGTCATGTATACCAGAGAAGAGCCCTCTCGTTCAAGATACGAGGGAAGCAGGCAATAAAAAAAATAATCAGAAGGTTTCCCGTAAAAAATATTGAAGCACTGTAGAAAACTCTGTTCATAAATACGGATATCTGAAATATAGTGACTGCTTGTCTTCTGTCCGGTTGTTCCACTGCTTGAGAAAAAACGCTCCGGCACAAACTCTCCAGAAAAAACCTGATGTGTTTTGAAAAATTCAACAGGAAGAAATGGAATATCTTTAACATTATTAATTGAAGCAATTTCCATTTTCAGTTCTTTTATATACAAATTATATAAAGAATTCTTTTCAGACTGAAAGCGAAAAATCTTTAATGCTAATTTCTGAAATTCATCAGAATTGCTAATTTGAAATATTTTATTTGCGATACCTTCCATCAATATTTTTAAATAGCAATTTTTTTACTAACCCAAGTTTAGCACAAGCTTGGTTTTTGAGAAACATTTATTATAGTGCTTTTCAACATATTCGTTTCAAATCTATTTTCGTTTCAAATCTATTTTCTTTTCAAATCTATTTTCTTTTCAATAATAAATGAAATAGATTTCTAATAGGCAAAAATTATAATATTACGGTGCGCTGCACCTTTAAATACAACACAAATATTGCGCTGCTACAGATATTAACGCTGCGATGCAGCTTTTTACTCATAATGATAAAAGCAGCAGAGCTGCGTTATATTTGTAAATACAATCAATCTTTGATAGAACAAAGGTGCAGAGCACCGTAATATATACTGAGCAAATACAAATATAATTATATTTTGTAGCCTTATATAGGGTCTGCTGAAAATCACAAAACGTATTTGATATTAAATGATTAGAATATGTTATTCATATAACAAGTGCAAGATAAAATAAATGATTCATTAAAAATCCTTGCACCTTCTTTTTATAATTTTATATTTTTGTTTTGTTAGTCTGTCGCAT
>MEOG01000104.1 GCA_001769125.1 Bacteroidetes bacterium GWF2_35_48
AGCGGTGGCGAAAAGTTCATTAATTTCCTCGCACCCCACCAAGGCTTCAAAATCCGCACCACAGCTTGTTGCTAACGGTCGGGTGCAGGTTTACGTGTTTTTTACCTTAGACCTACGCGCATGGCGAAGCCTAGCGTATCAATAAAAAAAACATGAAACTTGCACCATGTTAGAAGCTGACAACTTACTGTAAATTAATATCTTATCAATCATTGTATTTTTATAAAGTAACAAATTTAATCATTAAAATAATCATTTTGTAATTAATCATTGCTCAATTTATGCTCCGAACGACTTTTGTTTTTTTTAAGGTGGGTTTTGTTTTTTGTCTTTCTTTATTGAGCATTAGCCAGTGGGATAGTTGTATTTTGTTTTTTTCTATTTGGATGATTGTCTATCTGCGTTGAAATTTGGAAGCTCTTTGACAATTTTTGGATTGGGGGAAGATATGTGCGAATTGGCAATGTGCTTACAAATTTGCGTGGGCTTTTTCAAAACATTTGAGTTAATTTATTATCATTTAGCCCTTTAAGTCACATGACACGCTGTCAGAGAAAATAAAAACCCTGTCGTTGTTTGATAAAAATCTTTGTCAGAAAATAGAAACCCTCTCGAAGAAAATATAAACCCTTTTGTTAATTGATGAAACCCTTTGAAGAAAAATAAAAACCCTGTCATGTATTTATTAAACCCTTTATATGTTTGATAAAGCCCTGACAGAGTTTTAAAATTCCCTTTGTTTATTTTATAAACCCCTGAGTTTATTTTATTAATCCCTGAGTCTAATTATTAAAACAGGTTATCTTGGTTTTGTAAATTTTATCTTGCTTACTTGTTTATATTCTGGACTTGTTGCACCAAATACAGATTTTATACTATAATCGGTTATAAATTGCGTTTTTATATAATTGAAAATTTAAAGTTAACAAGCTATTCAATTCAGTTTTTCCAGTTTCAGTTTTTGTTTTCTTAATTGTATTTTCAATTGCTGCTTTGAAATCAGAAAATCGTTCATAGTATTCACAATATAAGCAATCTTTCTTTACCCATTTCCAAAGTCGCTCTATCAAATTTAGATTGGGACTATATGATGGCAAAAACAATAATTCTATTTTTAATTTGTTAGCTAATTCCATTACAAGTTGACACCTTTGATATCTTGCATTATCCAATATTAATGTAATCGGAATTTTTCCAATATTAATTTTTCGTATTTCTAAAAGCAATTCACATATTGTGTTTGAATTTATATATGTTTCATTGCAAATTGTAATCAGCTCTTTGTTTATTGCGTTTAACGCACCTAATACATTATATCTATTCCGTCCAGATGGCGTTGGCATAAACAAACGAACAAAACACCATAATGATCCGATAAAAGCACCCCATACAAAATGACTTGCATCAATAAAGTAAACAACTCTTTTATTTTTTTTTGCTTCTTCAAGTCTCGGTTTTATCTCTGTTTCTAAAAAATTTTCTTGCTCTTTTTTTTTGCTTCGTCTAATGCTTTTGCCGGAATTGTTCCAACTTTTCGCAATTTAACACCTAATGATTTTATAAAAATTCCTGTTTGTGTCAGACCTCTTTTCACTCCTGTTAATTTCTCAATCATATAAGACGCTTCTGCAATAGTGGCTGGTGGATTATCATGTAAATATTTTTCAATTGTGCCAATATGCTCTTTTAATTCACTTTCGGGATGATAAAAATTTATTTCTTTCAGTTTCTCAACACCACCTTCGTTAAATTGCTTTAGATATGCTCGCATTGTATTTGGTGTTACACCTGCTATTTCACAAATGAGTTCATGCGATAAATCCCAGTCAATACTTTTTAAATATAACACTTCCATCTTCTTTTGAACATGGGGATGCGGGTGGTTATATCTTTCAAAATGCAACTGCTTTTTTTGTGCTTTTGTTATTTTTGTTTGTATCATATCTCTGTTTTTTTCACAAAGATAATTAATTATTTAATTTACGCAATTTATGACCGTGCATAGTATATATAAGCTTTTACTTCCATTGCGACTTCATATAAACCCTTTTTTTCATCGTAAAGGACTTTATTACGCTCAATACGAGATTTTGATAATTTCGCAAACGAAGTAACTACGGCTGAATTCTTCGCTCTTAAATCGCTTAATTTTGCGTTTAATGCAGTTACCTTTAAATCTGCTTCATTTGGAGTAAATCCGGTTTCTGCTGCAAGTAATTTTACTAATTTATCAAAATTATCTACCCTGTTATCATAACCCATTTGAGAAGCCGATATTTCTTTATGGGCTTCTTCGGCAGGATTTGTGGGAGTTTCTGAATCTGTTGTTACTTTATGAGTGCTTTCAATAAAAGCATCTAAGGCATGTTTCGTTTTCTTGCTTGCTCTCTGACCTTCTATTTTCCGAGAAATAGTTTTTGCATCTGCATAAGTTTTTTCAGGTGCATCGGAACTGGAAAGAGAATTCATTAACCTTGTAACAAATTTACTTAAAGGGTCAAATAATTCTTCTCTGTCATCAACAGCTTTTGTATAAACAGTAAATTTTTCTTTCAAATCTGTAAGTGCAGTTTTTGCAGTAGAAATTAGAGGATTGATAGAATCAAGTTTTAAAATTGATTTTGAAGGATTAAATGATTCGCCGTGTTCAATACAAATTGAAGCTAATAATTCCATATTTGCGACATTAATCGCATGACCGGATTCTTGGGTTGAACTCATAATTCAATGTTTTAAGTTAAACAATGAACAAAAATAATGAATTTTTGAAAGAAGATAAAATTTTTGAAGAAAAAATATCCTTCCGCAACTCCTTCTATGTTAGAGGGAGAGCGAAAGGATAAACAGGGCGTTATTCTTTAACGAATTTTTTAATACTAGTGGATTTTTCAGAAAATAACTTTAATAAATAAATTCCGCTTTTAAAATTAGACATATCAACTATTGCTTTTTTGTCAATTGTTGAATTATAAACGGATTGACCAATAATATTTGTTATTTCAAATTTTTGCTTAATGATTGATTTTGTTTCAATAGTCAATTCATTTTTTACTGGATTGGGATAAATTTCAAATTCAAAATTCATTGTATTTGCTTGTTCAATTTCTGTCCCAATAACATTTATAGAATTGGATTGTAAAGAACTACAACCATTGGCAGTTACAATCACATAATAATTGCCATCTGAGGTGGCTGTATAATTTTGAGCCGCTGCGCCACCGATTGCACCTGTTGAATTATACCATTGATTGCCTATTGTTGCATTTGATGAAAGAGTATGACCATTTTGAGTAATTACAGGTGTTGTTGGTAATGGATTTACTGTTATCGTAATACCATTTGAAGGTTGACTCTGACAACTGTTCCCATCTGTTACAAGAACGGTATAAGTTCCATTAATGCTAACGGAAATATTTTGAGTAGTTGCACTATTACTCCACAAATAAGTAAAGCCGGCAGGTGCATTTAACGTAACATTATTGCCTTGACAAAAGGTTGTCTGACCATTTGCTGTAATAGTTGGGGTAGCAGGCAAAGAATTTACTGTTATCGTAATAGGAATTGAATTATTACTTGAACAATTATTGTTATCTAATACCTGAACGGTATAAGCTCCTGCTGTTGTTGCAGTGATACTTTGTGTATGCAAACCGTTTGACCAATTATATGTAGAAAATCCTATTGGAGCAGATAAGGTAACACTGTTTCCTTCGCAGAAATTGGTTGCACCTCCTACAGAAATTGTTGGAGTTGATGGAAGCGGATTTACTGTTACACTTACTGCATTTGAACTTAAGCTGGTGCAATTATTTCCATTGGTAACCTGAACTGTAAATGAACCAGAATAATTTACAGAAATATTTTGAGAGGTGGCACTAGTTGACCAGTTGTAATAATAGCCAGCCGGGGCATTTAATGTTATGCTGCTGCCCTGACAAAGATTTGTTGAGCCAGTGTATGTAATCGTTGGTGTTGCAGGTAAAGAATTTACAGTCACAATAACTGGAACAGAAGACAAACTATGACAATTATTTCCATCAATAACCTGAAGTGTGTAAGAACCTGCTGAATTCACAGAAATACTCTGAGTAGTTGCAGAATTTGACCACAAATAAGTATAACCGTTTGGAGCATTCAAAGAAACATTATTGCCTTGACAGAATGTTGTAGTACCGCTTGGGATAATGGTTGGAGTTGGCGGTAAAGAATTTACTGTAACTGCAACAGGTACTGAATTTGCACTTGTACAATTATTTGCATCTATAATTTGCACTGTGTAGCTACCAGATGTGCTAGCATTGATACTTTGAGTTGTTGCGCTGGTACTCCATACATAAGTATAACCAACAGGTGCAGATAATAAAACACTGCTCCCCTGACAAATGTTTGTAGAACCACTTGCACTGATAACGGGGGTTGAAGGCAAGTTATTTACTGTAACGACAACAGGCGATGAAGCTAAGCTGGTGCAGCTATTTCCGTCAGTAACCTGAACCGTAAAAGAGCCATTTGCATTTATAGAAATACTTTGAGTTGTTGCGTTATTACTCCATAAATAAGTATAGCCAACAGGTGCATTTAAAACCACATTACCCCCTTGACAAAATGTTGTTGCTCCGCTTGGTGTTATTACTGGTGTTGATGGTAACGGATTAACAGTTATTGCTACAGGAACTGAATTTGGGCTTGTACAATTATTTCCATTAATAACTTGCAAAGTATAATTTCCGGCAGTTGTAGCAGAGATACTTTGAGTTGTTGCGCTATTACTCCAAAGATATGTAAAGCCTGTTGGTGCATTAAGTGTTACACTATTTCCCTGACAGAATGTTGTTGTTCCGCTAGGTGTTATCGTTGGTGTAGCAGGCAATGGATTTACAGTAATTGCAATTAGTGATGAATTTGTGCTTGTACAATTATTTGCATCTGTAATTTGAACTGAATAGTTTCCTGTTGTATTTGCAGCGATAGTTTGAGTTGTTGCGCTGTTGCTCCATAAATAAGAATAGCCAGCAGGTGCAGATAATATAACACTATTTCCCTGACAGAATGTAGTTGCTCCACTTGGTGTAATTGTAGGTGTTGCTGGCAAACTATTTACTGTAATTATAATTTCTTGTGAGTAACCGGTACAACTGCCATCTGTTACAAAGCATTTATATGTACCACTTTGAGTGGCTGAAAAATTCTGAGTGGTTATACCTGTTGAAATACCATCTTTATACCATAGATTCCCCGAAGTGTGATCAGAAGATAAGGCAACAGAATTTCCACTACAAATCGTTGTTATACCTGATGAGTTTGTAATTACAGGGGAAATACTTGTTGCATTAATATTTATTTTTTGTGAAGTGCTTTCACAACTTGATGAATTTGTGATTACACAATGATATTGCCCTGTAGTTGTAGCTGTATAAGAAGAATTTGTTTGTCCAGAAATAATGCTATTGTTTTTATACCACTGATAAGTATTTCCGCTACCTGTAGCTGCTTGCAAAGTAGCACTTCCAGTAACACAGAAATTCTGATTACCAGTAACAGAAATAATGGTATCTGGTGCTTGAATTACTGTAACATTTTGACCATTTGAATAACTTGTTCCATAATTTATTGTGTCTGTTATTAAAACATTATAAGTACCGGATTGAGTAGGGAAATACGTATCAGCCATAGCTCCATTAATTGGACTATTGTTATAAAACCACTGGTATTTGTAATTTGGTGTTAAATTGGCAGCTAATCCAATAGTCCCACTACAAAATGTTGTTGCAAATGGTGGGGTGATTTGTGCATTGATAGTTGATAAATTATTTACACAGGTAAAATAAGGCTGGAATACACCAGAAGCATATGTAAACTTTCCGCCTAGATATACTTTGTCTTGATAAACAAATATAGTTTTTACTGCATCATTAGGAGCTGGACACCATTCTGTATTTGTTATATTATCTAAAATATTATATGCTGTTGAATTTATTGTTTGAATTGTTGAAAAGCTACCTCCTAAATACAACGCAGATGGGCTAGAAGCCATACATTCTATTTGTTTATTTGATATATTCATGGTTAAAGGAGCTAATGTGTTTAAAAAAATATCCCAAGAAGCAAAACGATTTCTTGTTTGACTATTAGCCTGAGTAAATTTACCTCCAATATATAAAATAGAGCCTCTGTTTTCAACGCTGTAAACAGTATCATTACAATTTGGATTCAATGCAGTAATTGTCTGGGTCAACGTATTAAATGAACAAACTCTGTTGCGTGTCTGCGATGATGCACTGGTAAATGCACCACCGATATATAAAGTATCAGTATTTATGCAAAGATCATATACTTTGCCGTTCATATTAAAATTCCATGTAGTTGATGCCCCATATGCAATATCTAATTGAGCAAGAAAATTATTTGTACGATTGCCAATATTAGTAAAGTTCCCTGATACGTACATATAATTCCCTTTTACATCAATTTTATAAACTTCTCCGTTGGAATTTGGATTCCACCCTGTAGGCAAACCTGTAGTTGAACTTAACATTGCAATATAATTTTTTGGATTTGCACCACTGTTCAAACTTGTAAAATTTCCACCGATATATACATTTGAATTTGTTGCATAAATAGTATTTACAATATTATTGGGATTAGGGTCCCAAGATAGCAGGCTGCCTGAATTTGCATCTAATGCAGCAAGATAGTTTCTGCTAATATTACCGACACTTGCAAAATTTCCTCCAGCATAAACATTGCTATTAAAACAAATTAGTGTTTTAACAAAAGCAGAGGTATTGTTTAAACCTCGAATGTCAGGATTCCATGAGGTTAATTGGCCAGTTGTTATGTCTATTGATGCAATTAAATTCCTTGGTGTTGAATTTATAGTTTGAAAAACACCACCACAGATTAAAGAATTATTATAAACAGTTAAAGCATAAACTGACCCATTGACAACAGGATTCCAACTTGTTAATATACCAGTAGTCTTACTGAATGCTGCCAAATAATTTCTATTAACACCACCAATTGCAGTAAAATCACCACCAACAAATATATTATTTCCAACCTCAATAATATCATGAACTTTACCATTTGGATTTGGAGACCATGTAGATAACACATTATTTTGAAAATAGCACAAATAATTTTTTGACGAACCATCTATAGATGTAAAGCTACCTGCAACATAAAGTTTATTTCCAACCAAAACAATTCTATTTATTTTATTATCAGGGTTCGGATTCCATGAAGTAGCCTGTGCATACACTGTATCTAATGCAGCTAAATAATTTCGATATAAAGTGCCAATACTTGTAAAATCACCACTTGCGTATAAATTTTCATTATAAATAGCTATTGATTTTACTCTAGTATTTGGGTTAGGATTCCATAAGGAAGTTTGATTATTAGTCAGGTTAAATGCAGCAAGATAATTCATGGAAATATTGCCAATTTTTGTAAAAGCTCCACCGACATAAAGTTTATTATTCGATTTTGCTAGTGAATAAACAGTATCGTTCGGATTAGGTTGAAATGCAGCATCTACAGATTTATCAGGATTTATATGAGCAAGATTATTTATATAGTAGCTACCAATTTTTTGAAAACTGCCCCCAATATACCATCCACCATTTCCGTCAGAAATTATACTGTTTACTAAACCATAAATTTTAGGCATACTATAATCAAACTTACCCGTTACATTATTAATTAATGCTGCACAACCGCTTATTTGCCTGAAATTTTGAAATTCGCCACCAAGGTAGATAACATCATTTTTTCTGTAAATTGCTTTTACAGGCGCATCAGGAGTCCAAAGGCTATCATTAATATTTGAAATATCAACATTATATCTTAGAATTGATGATGTACCTGTAGAATTAGTAACTGTAACAGAATATTGATCACTGTAACAAGCATTAATGGCTGGTGTTGTTTCACCTGTTGACCAAACAAAAGAATTAATGTTATTGGTATCAGGGGTAAGACTAACACAATTGCCATTAGAATTAATATTTACAGTATTCAATTCTATTGCCTCAGAACTACTAAAAGCTTTATTGAAAAACATTAAATTATCAACTGAACCTTCATATTGTTTTAAATTGATAACAGTTGAAATTCCGTCTTTTGAACCAATAGCTGAATTTGTATTTACATTTGTCGTTGTTTGAGTTTGGTTAAGCTTTACATCTGTTCTATCTAATATTTTTATACCATCTACATAAATTTCGACTTTGTCATTAATGTGTGTTAATACTAGATGTTGCCATTTATTTGATTTAATAATATTTGGTTTTGTCATTATAGAATCATTAACAAAAGATGTAACCCATGGGCTATAAACTATTGCCCCATTCATTATTCCTAAATATATTGAATTAATAAAGGAGCCCGCAATGTATTTATGGCTCTGAGAATATAAAACTCCGGAAAGATCGTTCGGTTTTATCCAAACTGAGATTGTAAGATTCATGTTTCCTGATGGGATAATACGACTGCCACCCCAATAATAATGATTTGTTCCAACTAGGCTTAGCGAAGTATTATTTATTTCTCCAAAACGATCGTAACCCCAAGCTATATTTGTTGTTGTGTTACTATATTCTACTTGACCATCAAATTTAAACCAATAAGATAAATACTGGTCAATACCTTGTGCCTTTAGAATACCGCCTTGCAGTATTAGGGCAAATAAAAAGATGTAAATTTTTTTCATAGGATTAAGTTATATTTATTAGTTATTTTTTGATAGAACAATAACATAAATCACAGTCTTGCTTTCTAATCTTTTTTATAAAGCAAACCCTTTCTAATTTTAATGCTCTTAAAAAAAGCGGATAATTAAATTCAATGTTAATGGAATTTAGTTCATTACAACAATGTAAATTAAACTGCGATTTATGAAGGATGTCAATAATTTCTTTATGCGGATATTGTTTTCTTTTATTTGAAGCTGAATTTATCCAGTGAGGAGCCGAAATATCTTTTAAAATATTACTTGACCAATTAGCTATTGAACCATGATGTGGTATTTGTACAAATGATACATTTAAAAATTCTTTTTTAAAATGAGTTAATATTTTTGTCCAATATGTAGATAAGCTAATATCTCCAGACAACAATTGCCCATTTTTGCTACCTATTTGAGATAATTCTTCTCCAAATTTAGTACAAGATATTTTGATATAACCTTGATAATCTATAGGCGCATGATACAACATCAAAGATGTTTGGTTAATATAAGTAGATGATTTATATATTTTAGTATAACAAACTGTTCTTATTTTCTCCCTAATACCTTTAGATTTAATAGCATCAATAATATTATTATTTACTATTGGATTAATAGAATTCCAAAAGTCACTTAATTTATCATGATTATCATGATTAAAAAATTTAAACTGCCATTCTTTAATATAAACAATACATTTATGGTTTTTTATTAAAACTTTATTTTTCTTGATGTATTTTTCCCAATTCTCATTTTTTTTAATTAAATCAATCAAAGGGTTATTATCTGGAAAATCATTTAAATTATGGGAATTACAGGTATAATCTTCTTTTAATTTATTATTTAAATTTTGATCTCCAATGATTACAACATTTTTAACATTTTTAACAATAAGTAAATAATAAACAGGATCACTAATAAATTGATACCACCATGAAGCCTGTTTGGTTGTTTTTGTTATTGATATAATTAATCGTTCAATTGGGGTAAAATAAGGAAGAAAAACTGTTGTTTCTTTATTCTTATTAGTGGAAAATAACATCTCTAACCCATTTGTATGATCCTCATCTAAATGAGATAAAATTAACCAATCAATTTTATTTTGCTGTTTTTCAAGATAATTGTTTATGGCATTTTTTAAATAATTGCCCTTAGAATTCGAACCACAATCATAAACAAAATTAAATGAGCCAATTTTACCAGAATAAAACAAACCCTGACCTACATCATGAAAAGTAAAATTAGCTCGCATAAATTATTATTTTTCTCGGTTTAAAATTTTAGTAAATATTATGTTTGATTGTTAAAAAAAAAGATGTGAACCTCTGCTTTTCTTCCAGCTTTCAGAGGTACGACCAAGCACCCACAGGAATTGAAATAAAGCAAGAGGAACACACCCATTCGGGTGCATTGCCTCCGCTATTTCTTTCCTGTTTGAAAATTTGGTCGTTTTCTGAAAAAGAAATGACTAAAGCAACACTTTTTTATTTATTCCGGCTTTTATAAACTCAATGACCGGAAAAGTTTTTTATATCATAAAATAAAATTTAATTTTTTCTACTGTAATTTTAAATTTTCAATTTCTTTTTTGGATAAGCCTGTATATTCAATAATTTTATTTACAGGCTCATTATTTTTAAGCATCAGTTTTGCTGTTTTAATAGCCTTTTGCTTTTCTCCAATCTCAATGCCTTCTTCTTTATAATTATTCATTGAATTTAATAAATCCCTGTATGATTTCAGACTATCTTCATATTCTTGTCTTTGCTTTGGAGTAAATTTTGCTAATTCCGCTGCTTTGAATAATTTTTCAAATACACGTTCCTGTAATGCTTTTGGTCTGCTTTGTAAATTCGGAAGATGTCTTAAAACGTAAAGCCACTTTTCAAATTTAGTTTTTAATTCATTTTCTTTCTTTGTAAACTTAGGCATTTCAAGATAAATATACGTCAGCTTATCAAAGAAGACGGCTTTTTTTGTTGTTTCCATTAGTTTTACTTCCCAATGAAAATAATCTTTTGAAGCTTTATTTTCATCGAAAATGAAATCTAAAATACCTATTGTATAAATAGCCTTTAATTCAAAATCCCATTCATTTTTTATTGCTTGTTCCTGTATTGGGAAAGTAGAATAATAAACACTCCGGTCTTTAAAGAATTTTTGTTTGACCTTTTGCATTTCTACAATAAATTTTTCTCCTTTTTCATTTTCGCAATATAAATCGAATACTGCTCCCCTGTCTGATAATGTGATTCCTGATTTTTCAGATTTTTTATAAGTCAGGTCATGGATTTTTTCTTTGTCTTTTAGAATTTCGTTAAGAAAATCTATCAGAAGGTCTTTATTAAGTTCTTCGCCGAAAATCTTCTTAAAACCAAAGTCAGTAAAGGGATTTATATATTTTTCTTTCAGCATTTTAGGTTACTTTAATTATTATCTTACAAAATTAACTATTTATTTATCAATCTACAAAATATTATTCAAAAGATAAGCGCGTGGGCTGGTGTGGTGGATTTTGTTTGATTTTTCAGCCCGGCAGGGCTGTAATTAAATTTTTTAATTCCGCTTTGGCTCAGCAAAGGAAAAAGCTCTTTTTATTTTTTTTACCATTGAAATAAATTGTTTCAAAAAAAATAAAATGTGCTTTTTCGTGTGTCGGAAAGGCTGACTGTGTGATTAATCGGCTGAAAGCCGTAATTTAATGTGAGCGTAAGGAGATTAGCTCTTTCGTTGTTGTTGCAGAGCAAATTTTTTTAATGCTTATATTGAATCGCAAGCATTAAAAAAATTAAACAACGAAAGTGCTAATGTGGGATAGCAATTCCTTTTTGGCTTGTGGTCGGGCAAAAGGGCAAGTTCTATTTCTTTTTTTTACCATAGAAAATAATTAAATTCAAAAAAAAGAAATTGTACTTGACCTTGTATTGATAGGGGCGCATGTGTGATTAGGAAGCGGTGGCAAAAAAAAACAAAACACTCCGAACGAATCATTTATACATTATATAATAGGATTTCAAATTTGTTATTTTATCTGGTCTTTTATCTGTCATTTTATTGGAACACGGATTTTTTAGTTGTTTGCTTCTAACGTTCCCTGCGCTGGCACAGTTTCGCTTACCTTAGACCTATCGCGCATGCCCGTAGGGCTAGCGTTATCATAAAAGCGAAATTG
>MEOG01000105.1:0-224424 GCA_001769125.1 Bacteroidetes bacterium GWF2_35_48
CTCGTTTTTTTCTCGAAGATAAAATATTACTTTTTAGAAGAATACTCTGAATGTCCCTTTTTATCAACAAAAGATAGTTTATGGACAGACACTAACTAGTCCATAAAGTCAATGTTTGAGGCAGAATATTCGAATTCAAAGCCTGTACCGCTTGCGGGAGTTTACGAAATAATAAAAATTAAGCGTCCTGCAAGGCGATATGATTTATTTTTATTAAGAGCATAACGCAGCTACTTGCCTGCCAGCAAGCAGGTCGGACATTATAGACAAACACTTGTATTCACAAAAAAAAGCAACCGTTTAAAGTTGCTTTTTTCCTGATTTTATTTGTGGTGCCACCAGGAATTGAACCGGGGACACACGGATTTTCAGTCCGTTGCTCTACCAACTGAGCTATGGCACCTTTTTATCATTTCAGGTTTGCAAAAATATAAAAAAAAACTATCCTTCCAAAAAATTTATTCAATTTTAATAAAATACTGATAAGCATCTAAAAAACAATCAAATAATTTGTAAGTTTCGCTTATGCCTGTTAATAAAATACTTGTTTTCTTAACTTTAACTTAACATTGAATTAAAATTAAGGTAATTTCAATAGCTTAACATTGCAAAAATTTATACAGAAAAATTATGTTTGGATTGGATACTGGTTTGACCATTTTATTAATTGCGACTTTAGTTGCTGCTTGTGTTTTTGAATTTATTAATGGCTTTCATGATACAGCAAATGCTGTGGCTACAGTTATTTATACAAAATCATTGAAGCCGTATGTAGCGGTTGTTTGGTCGGGTATATGGAATTTTATAGGCGTATATTTTGGAGGAATTGCTGTAGCAATGGGAATTGTAAACCTGCTACCCATGGAGGCGCTTGTTGATCAGAACGTGTACCACAATATAGCAATGGTGCTGGCTCTTATCATTACTGCAATCGCGTGGAATCTGGGAACCTGGTATTTTGGCATTCCCTGCTCAAGTTCACACACGTTGCTGGGCTCTATTTTTGGCGTTGGAATTGCATACATGTTTGTCAGTGTTGATGGTGAAATGGGATTAAACTGGAAAAAAGTAGGCGATGCAGGATTAGCTCTCATGTTATCTCCCCTTTTTGGATTTGGGTTTACAATGCTATTTATGTGGATATTCACAAAACTGATAAAGAAAAAAAGATTTTTTAAAGAACCGGAAACAAATAAAAAAACGCCTTTCTGGATTCGCTTCGTTTTAATTCTTACATGTACAAGCGTTAGTTTTTCTCATGGTTCTAATGACGGACAAAAAGGAGTTGGTTTGATAATGATTATTCTGATTGCCCTTCTCCCAACGCATTTTGCTTTAGACTCTTCAAAGAATACGACAAACATGATGGGAAATATTTCTCATATTGAAAATTATCTTGGAAAAATAGACACTACTTCTTTGGAGGAATCAACAAAAAAATTATATCATAATGTAAAAAATGATGCAACAGCGTTGGGAACGGTAATTTCTAATTCTATAGGACCCGATGAAATTCCAAACAAAGAACGTTTTGAAGTGCGCAAACATATTCTCGGTTTATCTAAAGCATCTGAAAAATTATTGAAATGCGAGGACTGCAAAATTACCCTTGATGAAAAAGAAACAAAACATTTTAAGAAAAATATTTCTGAATTGAAGACATATACCGAGTATGCACCATGGTGGGTCATTCTGATGATTGCTTTATCTCTTGGAATTGGAACTATGGTTGGATGGAAACGTATAGTTGTTACAATTGGAGAAAAAATTGGTAAATCACATCTGACTTATGCGCAGGGAGCAAGTGCTGAGATAACGGCAGCCTGTACTATTGGTGTTTCTTCGGGTTTGGGCTTGCCTGTAAGTACAACGCATGTTTTATCATCAGGAATAGCGGGCAGTATGGTTGCTAGAGGGGGTCTGCGTAATTTACAATATGGAACCGTTAAAAATATTTTGATAGCATGGCTCATTACAATACCAGTTACGGTAGTTCTTTCGGGAGGATTATTTTTATTGCTCCGCTGGCTTATGTAGAAGTGCTTGCAAGAAAACAGCAATTGTTGTGTTACGCTGTGCAAAACTGTAAATTCAGCCTTCTACAATATTTGTTCTGATAGCAAATTTTATCATTTCAACAGTACTTTTAAAATTATATTTCAGCATGATATTGTTTTTGTGTGTTTTCACAGTCCTGTCGCTGATATGAAGTTTTTCAGCAATTTCATTATTTGAAAAACCTTCAACATATAATTTTAAAATTTCTTTTTCACGTGCCGTTAAAGTATGTTTTTTTGCCAAATCAGAAATTCCTGTTTGTTTGGCATTCAAAATATAAGATTTCATTACAATTTTTGAAATACTCGGGCTGAAATATTCTTCACCTGAATAAATAGTGCGAATGGCTTCCAGTAAAATATCCGTTGTTGAGTCTTGCTTGGGGAGATAACCTTTCGCTCCGGCTTTTACTGCGCTGAAAATATAATCTTCATTATTAAACATCGAAAGAATCAGGATTTTTATATCAGGATAAAGCTGCAATGATTTTTGAGTGAATTCTATTCCCGACATTCCGGGCATTGACAAATCTGCTATTATAATATCAAGTGTGTTTTTCTTTATAAATTCTAAAGCTTCTTTTGCATTACCCAAAGAACCGCATAATTCTAAATCAGATTCGTCTGCAATCATTTTTTGTAGTCCTTCTCTAACAATCTGATGATCGTCTACCAAAAGAATTTTTATTTTTTTCATTTCCTATAAAATTATTTGTCACTATTTTTACGTGGGATTTTTATACGTATAGTCGTACCAAAGCCCTGTTCCGTTTCAACAACAAATGTTCCATTCAAAAGTGCTGCTCTTTCTTTCATGTTGAACATTCCGTTTCCTGCTTCTGAATTTTTATTTTCAGGAATAAACCCCTTGCCATTGTCTTCAACAATTAAAATCAGGGAATCTTTATTTCCTATTAATTGGACTTCTATTTTATTTGCTTCTGAATGTTTTATTGCATTGGTTAGCGCTTCTTGTGCAATACGATAAATATAAAATTTTGCTTTCGGATGATCGGCTTCCAATTCTCCATGTGTTGAAAAATCAATATAAAGATTAGTTGTGCGGCTTAATGAAGTACATAAATTTTTTAATGCAATATCCAATCCTGATTCATACAAAATATTTGGCGCAAGATTATTAGAAATTTGCCTTAATTCATCAATAGCTTTTGCAAAATTTATTTTAGCTTCTTCAATTGTTTCTCTTACTTTTTCTTCATTTTGTTTATTTGTACTTTCCATTGCAAGCTTAAGGGCAACCATTTTTTGCCCCAGCCCATCATGCAACTCTCTTGAAATGCGCTGTCTTTCTAACTCCTGACCATCATACAGCGCAATCATTCTTTGTTCTTTTTCTACTTTAAGCTGTGCAGACATTTTATTAAATGTATCTGTAAGCATTCCTATTTCATCATTTGATGATACGGTTACGTTTTCATCGAATTTTCCTTCTCCTATACTTTGAGCTGCTTTTTTTAAACGTATTACAGGTTGTGAAATCGTTCGGGAAATAATATGAGCTAAACTAAACAATAAAATACAGATTAACAATGAAAGGAATAAAATATCATTGCGAATTGAAGAGATAGGAATCATTGCTTCCTCGTAGTCTATTTCAGCTATAATAACCCAGTTCAGACCCTTAATATCGGCTTTGCTATAAGAACTCAATACAGATATTGTACGGTAATCATCAATCAAAGCTCTGCCGATTTTATCTTTAAAAGCATTGAGAACACTTGTTGTCTGAACCTTTGTATTAAGAACCGAATTTTTAATAAACCGTGAATTGCTACGCATCAGATAATCCTTACCTACCAAATAAATTTCACCGGAATTTCCAAGACCATTTTCCCTGTTGTCTTCTAACATTATATTATTAACAGCACTAATTGGAATTTGCAAGACTAAAATTCCTGATAACTCAGATTCATCGCAATTCAGCCTCATTCCTATTAAACATACAGGCATCGTGTCTGTTGCATGTCTTTTTGTGAAATCTATAATGTAAGGTTTATTGGTGTTTTGAGTTGAATCAAACATATTTTTCAGTAAGGAAAGCGTAACGGCATCTTCATTAAATTCATTAATTGTTGAGTCTCCGGTTTTAAAGATTTTCATTTCATTTTTATGTCCTTTTATCAGAAAAAACATGTTGTTAAATCCATACAGGCGGAAATCGGTTTTATTCAATTTTTTTAAATGAAAATCATGATACAATAATTTCGGTAATGATTGTTTATAAGAGTAATTATACAAGTCTAAAAAAATAGCTTTTATTCTGTTGTCATTTACAAAAAATAAAAGATTATTAAATCGTTCCTGAAAAAATGAACGGATTTGTTCATTTTTAATAACTTTGATAGAAGTTAACTGGTCAAGAGTTCGGTTAAGAATAGCAGTTTTAGCATTGAAGTAGGAGTAAATTCCAATTACAGAAAGTGATGAAACTCCAACAAGGAAGAAGAGAATCATTAATTTTCTGATGATAGAATTTTTCAGCATAAAGATAAAAATAAATACAAAAATAGTAAAAAGAAAAGGCCATTACAGCCTTTTCAAAATTAAAAAACAGAACAAACTCATTTTTTTCTATATAATGTCTGTCGCTGTTGAGACAAACACTATAAAGCTCCTTCATCGTAAGCTTTTTCACCATGAATCGAAACATCAAGCCCTTCTTTTTCTGCTTCAGGTTTTACGCGTACAGGTGTAATGAAATTAATAACTATGAGCATAAGATATGTAAATACGAACCCATAGATTGCCGCGCCTATTGTTGCAACAATTTGTTTTCCGAGAAAAGCACCGCCACCGAAAATAGCTCCATCAGCGCCTGCCCCATTTACCATTTTAGATGCAAATACACCCAGTAAAATAGAACCAAGAACGCCACCAACACCGTGCACACCCCATACATCGAGCGCATCGTCCCATTTCATTTTATTTTTTAACTGAACAGCGAGATAACACACTCCGCCTGCCAGAATACCAATAATCGGAGATGCCCATATTGGTACAAAACCTGCACAGGGAGTTATGGTTGCAAGCCCCGCGATAGAACCTGTTAAGAGCCCTATGAGCTTAGGTCTTCGCTCTCGTGTCCACTCAATTATCAGCCATGTTATTGTTGCAAACGAAGCAGCTAAGTCGGTATTTAAAAATGCAAGAGATGTTATAAAATCAACCTGAACCTCGCTGCCTGCATTAAAGCCATACCACCCAAACCATAAAAGACCACTACCAATTGCAACTAAAGGAATGCTGTTAGGCGTTGAAT
Organism: Bacteroidetes bacterium GWF2_35_48; assembly: GCA_001769125.1. Classification (GTDB taxonomy): domain Bacteria; phylum Bacteroidota; class Bacteroidia; order Bacteroidales; family GWF2-35-48; genus GWF2-35-48. The sequence continues at coordinate 5,338 of MEOG01000105.1, forward strand.
TTTTATCTGATCTGGCACCTACATAAAATACAGATGCTAGGGCAGCAAAACCTGCTGTAGCATGAACTACAATGCCTCCTGCAAAATCAAGTACGCCCCACTGCGCTAACAATCCTCCGCCCCAAACCATGTGTACAAAAGGATAATAAACTAAAATCTGCCATACTGTTAGGAAAATAAAATAGGCTTTAAAGCTTACCCGATTTACAAATGCGCCCGTTATTAAAGCGGGAGTAATAATCGCAAACATCATCTGATAAGCAAAAAATACAAATTCAGGAATTTTTCCATTTCCTGCGTAGATTGTATCAAAAGATACACCACTTAAAAAAGCTTTATCAAGATTACCTATTATTCCACCTTCTCCACCGCTAAAACATAACGAGTATCCAAATATAAACCATAAAACCGTAGTCCATGCTAATGAAACAAAGCTTTGAATCATGATACCGAGGATGTTTCTTTTTGAAGCAAGACCGCCGTAAAAAAATGCCAGACCGGGTGTCATAAGCATTACAAGGCTCGTTGCAAGAAGCATAAAAGCTGTAGATCCTGTGTCAATAGCAGGAGCAATCTGTAATAAAATTGAATCTAATACCATACATTTATTTTTTATGATTAATAATTAGAAAGTAATTCCAAACACTATATACATTTTTTCAGCCTCAGGATTCGCTATAAATGAACATTGCACAGGCAGGCTGTAGTTCTCTGTTATTTTTATTTCTTTAGAAGCTTTTACTCCCAGATTTATTATACCGGCTGAATTGTTGAAAAAATATCCAGCTTCTCCTTTTTCTTCATCAGGATCATCAAGAGCAGCTCCAATAAATGCATTGAAGTCTACTCCCTTGATATTTTTTTTGTAACCTGCTTCAATATATTTACTCATGAATAAACCTCCGGAAGTACCATCATCTTTAATTTTTGAAGCATCATTTCCGTAAAAATTAATTGCAAACATCAGGGTAAACGGAATTTTTTCTGTTCCGTTAAATGCAAGTATTCCTTCAAAAACATGACCGGTACTGTCTTGTTTGTAGATAAAATATTTATCTTTTTTTCCAGTATTATAGCCCGGGAAAAAATAGTCGGTAACAGTAAGGCTTACCATATCTTTAAATGTATAGGTCAAAAATACATCTGCCTCCTGATTTGACGTTGGAGAAAAAGTATACGCGCCCCACGCTCCTATTTTAAGTGCGTGGCTTGTATCTTTTGTTGACCAGTTTAAAGAAATAGAGGGTTGTAAACTTGGGCTGTTTCCACCAAGATCAACTCCGCGCCAGATATAGCGGCTCATCAAATCTGCTCCGAATTGCAGGGGTGATTCATCTTGAGCAAAGCAGGAAAAGCTAAATCCGCTTAACAAGATCAGTACAAATAATTTTACAGAATTAATTTTCATTTTTTATAAAATTTTAGTTAGACCCTGCAAAATTGCAGATAAGAAGCACTAACTAAAATAGGATACAAAATGAAATTGAACTAATACTTTGTATTAGGAAATGATATAGCCACGGTATCAAACTAAGTCTTCTTTATGATAAATAACCATGAGCATTTAATCTCAAAGTGAAGAAATTTTATTATCAGGATTTTCATAAATATTTATTTTATTATGAGCGAAAAGAATAATTTTACAAAAAAAACAATGATGAAACAAATAGTATTAATTCTGCTATCCGTTGGTTTAATACAAACCTTATCCTATTCTCAGAAGAAAAATGAATCTGTGAAAAATTGTATTTTAATGGTTCCCGATGGAACGAGCGCAAGTATACTAAATTTTACACGCTGGTACAATGATAATAAACCTCTTTCATTTGATTCTTTGCTCTGCGGATTTGTCAGAACACATTCTCTTGATGATAAAATTACAGATTCTGCTCCTGCTGCTACAGCAATGGCTACGAGCCAAAAGTCCGGTTCCGGATTTATAGGAATGTCATTAGATTCCGTACCGCTGATTACAGTATTAGAACTTGCAAAAATTCAAGGCAAAGCAACGGGTATTGTTGTTTCATGTGAGCATCCACATGCAACACCGGCAGCATTTACAAGCCATGCAGCAAAGAGAAGCAATTATGAAACAATAAATGAACAGCAGGTATACAATCATCTTGATGTTGTATTTTCAGGTGGTGGTAATGATTTTTTGAATAATGGAAAATACAGTAAAAAGGAAAAGAAAAATATTAAAAGAAAAGATGAAGAAAATTTAAGGGATACATTAATAAAATCTTTAAATTACAATTTTATTTCTACTACAGATAAATTTAATTCTCTGAATGAAAAATCAAAGGTATGGGCATCATTTGATACAGATACAAGTTTTTTATTGAATCATTTCGACAATCTTACATTGAAAAAACATCCCACACTTGCAGAAATGACGGATAAAGCTATTAAAATTTTGTTTCAAAATAAAAATGGATTTTTTCTTCTTGTAGAAGGAAGTAAAATTGACTGGGCTGCGCACATGAATGATCCGCTCGGAGTGATATCTGAATTTTCAGGTTTTGAAGAAGCAGCAAAAGTTGCTTTAGATTTTGCAGTAAAAGATAAAAATACTGCGGTAATAATATGCCCGGATCATGGTACGGGAGGTATTGCTATAGGAAGTAAAAATACGAATAAAAATTATGATGACACAAAATATGCAAGCTTTACGAACCCTCTCAAAAAAGTAAAGCATACTCCTGAATATACAAGTACGACTTTAAAAAAAATGCTTCAGAAAAATCATTCAGATACAACTAAAATCCGAGATATACTTTCAATTCATCTGAATTTGATTTTAAGTCCTGCTGAATTGAAAAAAATATACGCGATGAATCCTGCTGATAATGGTTACGAAGACAATTTGTACTATGAACTCGCAAATTTACTCAACCTTAGAACCGGTATTGGCTGGACTACTTATGGCCATACGGGAGAAGATGTTTTTCTTGCAATGTATCATCCGAAAAATTATATTTTGAAAGGAGTTATTGATAATACGGATATCGCAAAATATATAGCAAGAATATTAAATTTAGATGATTTTAAAGAATCAACGAAAAAATATTTTGCCCCGCATACCGAGGTTTTTCAGGGGCTGACAATCTCAATACATAATATAGATACCAATCCGGAATTAATAGTTTCTGACGGAAAAAAAACGCTGCGTGCAAAATCAAACAAGAATTATATAACCTTATCAGATAATATTACTACAAAAAAAATTGAATTGAAAACTGTAATTGTGTTTTCAAAAAATACATTTTATTTACCTGTGAATTTAAGGCAGGTGTTCTAGTTTTTAAGACTCCAATTTTTGGCTAATAACATTAAATTTATTAAAAATATTCTTCAAAACATATTTTCAAACATTTTCTGTATATGTTTTCCGATATACGGTACGGGTTTTTGTTCTCCATTAATAGCGCTCATTAACCCCAGCAACCAGAAAATAAAAATACTTATACTGAGACCAAGCTGCACGAGCCATCCTAAAAAGGGAATAAATGCAAGAATAAAACTGCAAAGAGAAATCCCAAATGCAATAATCATCAGTCCCAGCATTTGTCTTAAATGAAAACTGCCAAGTTTTGTTTTATTGCCAGAGTGCATTACCAGTGCAATTATCCATCCGATTAAGGTTATGTAACTTATAACAGCAACGGTTTTTCCGTCATCTTCATTATTCGAATTTTGATTAGAATTCATAAACACAATTTATTTATTAATTTTGTAAAATTAAAGAAAACAGGTTTACAAAGCAGAAAATGGCGGGAAAAATTAATATTAAAAATAAAAAAGCTTCTTTTGAATTTGAATTATTAGATGTTTTTAGTGCAGGAATTGTGCTAACCGGAACAGAAATAAAATCAATAAGATCAGGAAAAGTAAGCTTTGTAGATCCTTTTTGTATTATTAAAGACCGGGAAATTTGGGTTAAAGGAATTCATATTGCAGAATATGAAAACGGAGGTTATCAAAACCATGAGCCCAAGCGCGACCGCAAATTACTTTTAAACCGAAAAGAAATCAATAAAATTGAGAAAAAAATAAAAGATAAAGGATTTACTGTTGTCCCTATCCGCATATTTATTGATGAAAATGGACATGCCAAATTAGAAATAGCACTTGCCCGAGGTAAAAAACAATTTGATAAAAGAGAAAGCCTGAAAAAACAAGATGCTAAACTTGAAATGAGCAGACAGGGAAAGAGAAACCTGTGAGAATATCCAACGCACTTGCCCACCCATAATACCTCACAGGATTGCTCTCTCACTAAAAATTATTTCGCCGGCATTAAAATAAATTTTGCAACATTTGTTTTGCTGAAATATTTGTTTGCAGCAGCTTTCAGTTGATCTGAACTTAAATTGTCAACAAATTTATCAAAATCATAGATTTCACGTACATCCTCTCCATTGTCATAAGAGCTGGAAATAACATTGATCCAGAAATAATTTTCTTTAAGGCTTGTTTCTCTTTCTTTGCGTAATATTTCCTTTACTTTTCCGAGATCGGCTTCATCAGCTCCATTTGCCTGAATTTTTTCTATCACTTCCCATGCTGATTTGATAAGCTCATCTACTCTTTCTGGATTACAACCCCACTGAATATAAGTTGTAAACATTGAAACCGGATATCTTGCCGGACTTGTGTACGAGTATATTCCATAAGTACCGCCTTTTTCTTCACGTACAGCATCGCGAAGCTTAATGTTTACAAGTTGTGTCAGCGCATTGGTTTCAACCCTGTTGTTTCTTGTCCATTCGAATTCGCCTGTTAATGCTATCATTACAGAGGACTTTGGTTCTGTTCCCTTGAATATCGTTCTTTCAAAATTCCCTTTAACAGAGCGCACATTCTGATCTTTCCATGCATCGTTACGTTTTGCAGTAGGTAATCCTCCAATATACGTCTCAACAAGCGGTTTGAATATTTCGGGCTTGATATTTCCTACAAAATAAAAAGTAAAATCCGAAGCATCTGTAAAACGATCTCTGAAAATTTCAAATGCTTTTTTTAAATTAATTTCCTTCAACATTTCTTCATTCATGGGTCTTTCACGATATGCTTTCTGATTAAGCAAATATCTTACAGAATCTCTGAAAACAACTTCTGGTTTTGCCGATTTATTTTGCAGCCCTGTACGCTGTCTTTCTATATAAGATTTAAAAGCAGTTTCATCTTGTCTTGGCGCAGTAAAATACATGTAAATTAATTGCAAGGCTGTTTCAATATCAGCAGGTGCGGCATTTCCATAAAAACCTTCTTTTGTTTCAGAAATATAGGGACTGATATTCGCAATTTTTCCTGTCAGATATTTGTCGAGCTGAATTTTTTCAAAATCCCCAAGCCCTGAATTGGAAATAATTCCCGCAGCATTAGAGGCCGACAAGTAATCTTGTTCCGGATACCGTGACCATCCACCATAACTGGAAACGGAAATTTGAATTTCATCATTTTGAAAATCGGTAGGTTTAAAAATAACTTTAGCTCCGTTTGCCAGAACCCATTCTGTTATGCCGGTTTCCTTAATTAATTTTTCTGAATTTACTTTTGAAGGTGTCGGTTTTTTGCTTACAAGGGGCTTTGTTATTACATTGTCAACATAAGGCTTAATGTCTTTTTTTGAAATATCTTTAAAAATGGAAATGATTTTATCATCCTCGGGCATAAGCACGCCTTCTTTTTCAGGAGCCTGAATTACAACCACCAGATTTTCTCCATTTGTAACCCATTTTTTTGCAAGCGCATTTATTTCTTCCAGCTTTACAGAAGGCAACAATTGCTTGTAGAGTTCATATTCTTTCTCAATTCCTAATTGAGGGTTATCATTAAGAAAATGATATACATAATTAAATGCTAAATTCCCTGATTCTGTTTTGTCCCGTTCATTGTAATATTGCTCCATCTGACGAAGAATATCTTTTTTTGTTCTCTCAAATTCAGTTGCTGTAAAGCCATGCCGTTTCACGCGTTCGTTTTCAGTTGCCAGAGTTTCAATACCACGCTCAATACCCTTATCGCTAACCATTGCATAAGACACATATTGGTCTTTTGTTTCTGCCATACCTCCATAATAGGTATAGCCATAATTGAATGGAGGATCTGCTTGTTTTTTTAATTCATCTAAGCGATTATTCAACATTGTATTGTAAATATTATGTGTCATTGATTCACGAAAATCGCCCATTGTTTTTTCATTAAATTTTGGATGCTTGTATGAAAGCATAATAGTAGTGCGGGATGCTTCCTTGTCTACTACTTTTGCAATGCGGGTTTCTTTATGGTCGGGGACTTCGTAAACGCCAAACTTACGAGGGCTTGAAGGCATGACTCCCGATGAAAACTTTTCTTTAATCATTTTTTCTACTTTTTCTAAATCGAAGTCGCCAACTGCAATAACAGCCATCATATCGGGGCGGTACCATTCTTTGTAAAACCTACGCAGTGTGTTGTATTTGAAATTATCCAGAATTTCTTTTTTCCCAATAGGTAATCTGTCTGCATAACGTGAACCTTTAAAAAGAACCGGACGATACTTATTTCGCATACGCTCTTCTGCTCCCTGTCCAAGCCTCCATTCTTCAATTATAACACCACGCTCTTTATCTATTTCAACGGAATCCATTGTAAGATTATATGCCCAATCTTCAATAACAGTCATACATTTTGAAAAAACATCTTCATTATCTGTAATTGCTTCGAGCATATATACAGTCATGTCAAATCCTGTAAATGCATTGAAATTTCGTATTCCAACAGATTCAAGGTATTCATCAAGTTTATTGTTAGGGAAATTTTTTGTTCCATTGAAGGCCATGTGTTCGCAAAAATGGGCTAGTCCTAGCTGGTCATCGTCTTCCTGAATTGAACCCACATTTACGGCAAGCATAAATTGCGCACGCTTCTCAGGCTTTGAATTTTTCTGAATATAGTACGTCATGCCATTGTTTAATTTTCCGTATTTTATTTTCGGATTAAGTGGCAGCGCATCCTTTGGATTGAATTGTTTTTGCGCATTTGCAAATAAAAATACACACAAGGACAGGTAGAATAAAATTAATTTCTTCATAAATTTTTCATTTAATTTTTATTGATGATGTGGTGTATAAATACAAACAGAATTATTTTTCAAAATTAATAAATTTTGCTTGATAGTTAAAAAAAAATAACTTTGTACTATAAAATGTGGAGTCCAGAAACCATAAAAAAAACGGAGCAAAACCTGAAAAGTTAAAAAAAACAGGGGTAAATTATTAATTTAAACAAAGGAGAAAGTATTATGGCGAATCCGGATATTTACATAAATGAAGTTCGTAAAACATTTAAAAAATGGCGATTATTAATAATTGTTGGGGTCATGCTGTTGGTTTTATTGCTACTTAAACCATGGGTTCAAATTGGTGCGGGAGAGAGAGGTGTTGTTCTAAATTTTGGTGCTGTTCAAGATAAGGTACTTGATGAAGGAATATATTTCAGAATACCTGTAATGCAAGAAGTTGTTCTAATGAATGTTCAAGTTCAGAAGATACAGACAGATGCTTCATCGGCATCGTCTGATTTGCAGGATGTAACCTTATCCGTTGCGCTTAATTATCATGTTATTCCCGATAAGGCAAATGTAGTTTATCAAACCATTGGGAAAGAATTTAAAGAACGCATTATAGACCCTGCAATACAAGAAGTAACAAAAGCTGTATCTGCAAAATATTCAGCAGAAGAACTTATCACGAAGAGACCAGCCGTTAGCACTGCAATGAAAGAAGCGCTTACTGAAAAACTAATGGCATCAAATATAGCCGTTGATGCAGTTTCAATTGTAACATTCAGTTTTTCAAAAGTATTTATGGATGCTATTGAAGCCAAGCAAACAGCAGAGCAGCACGCTCTAAAAGCAAAGAGAGACCTTGATAGAATTAAAATTGAAGCTGAGCAGACAATTGCAGCAGCTACAGCTGAAGCAGAAGCATTGCGATTACAAAAGATGAATATTTCACCCGACCTTATTGAACTTAGAAAAATAGAGGCAAATCTAAAGGCCATAGAAAAATGGAATGGAGTTATGCCACAAGTTACAGGAAGTGGCCCGGTACCTTTTATCGGAGTAAATGATTTACAAAAAAAATAATAATTTTTAAAGTATAAAAACCAATGATAAGATATATAATTTTTATTGTTGTTGCAGGGATAGTTGGTGCTCTTATAGCAAGACCGAAAGGTCGTAATCCGATTTTGTGGTTTGCATTATGTGCATTTGTTCCAATCCTTGTAATTGCCATCCTGTTGCTGCCATCTGTAGCAACTAAAGGAGTTACAAAAAAATGTCCCCACTGTGCAGAGATAATTAAAGAAGATGCCTCTGTTTGCAAATACTGCGGAATGGGAGTTTAACGCATATTCATTTTATAAAATCAGATGGAAAATACATGCGTTTGCTCTGATTTTTTTTTCGAGAGAATGAACTGTTATAATATTACTCGTTTGAGAAAAGTATTTTTCCGGTTTCAGATTTTTCTTTGCTGATAATTTTATAAAAATAATATCCTTCCGGAAGTTTAGTTCCTGCATGGTTAGACCCATTCCAGTTTATGTAATGTATTCCTGCAGGTTTTTTATTTGCATGCAACGTGCTTACTTCTTTGCCAAGTTTGTCATAAATTTTTATTACAATATTTTCTTCTTTTAACAGGTTGTAACAAATTGTAACTTCTCTGTTAAAGGGATTCGGATAAGCAAACGAGTTTTCTGCTTTTGCCTCTGCTGTTATTTCCTTTTCTTCTGTAATAACAGATAAATCGGGCAAAGGAAGCCTCTGGTCTGTATACACATGAAATTCACCGGGCTGATATTGCATATTAAATCCACTGCCTGTTGTTTGTCCGTTTTCAACTAGAATACTGTCTCCGGTAAGGTAATCGTACCAATAGCCCGTGTGAGAAAACTCTGGCCATACGGGTTTTTGTGCCACATCAAAATTTCCAACAATAATACAAGTCATATTTGAACCGGTATTTCCATCATCAAAAAGGCGAATACGTTTATCTGCGCCTGCTGTATTCATATCATAATTCGATGTGCGGAACAAATGATATTGCGTTCTTAATTTAATCAGCGCTGCATACGTTTTCCATAATTTTAATCTGAAAGGATTTTGCATATAGTCCCACTTCGGTGGTTTTTTATCGGTGCGCGACTCATCAGTCATAGAGGGCCAGTTGATAGAATAATCATACCCGCGCTCTCCAAATTGCCACATCATTTTTGGACCAGGAACTGTGAAGAAAAATGCTGCCGCCTGCGCCATACGTTCCAGTGCTGTTTGTAAATTTCTGGTATTATAAAGCGTGTCTGATCCTTGAACATTCATATTTCCAAAAGTGAGATTGCGATACATCATACGTTCTTCATCATGACTTTCCATATAACCAACAAGATTATGATAGATCCATGAACGCGCTTTATAAGACACAGCCCATTCAAAATTGGAGTTGTCGTTCCACCATCCCATGCTTGCCTGACTGTATTGCACATTTGCACTCATTCCTGCCCATATCATAAAACCAAAAAGATACAATTCGGTTTCTTCAGTATTATCCGCAAAATGTTCGAGAATCATAAATGTCCCTGGATGGAAACTCCATAAACGTGTAGCCATTCTTTGAAGAAAATAAATCCGGTCGGAATCATACGCAGCCCAAGCGCCAAGATCCGTCCAGTTAATGTTTCCTTGGCTGTCATAGCTTACAGATACACGATTTGTAAATCCTTTTGAAAGATCGAAGCGAAAACCGTCTACGTGGTAAATGGTAGTCCAGTAATTCAATACGCTGTCGAAAAAAGCCTGTGTATGATAGCTGGCGTGGTTAAAATCATTATGATATCCGTAAGGGTGCGGTATCAATTCATTAAACCAGGGATTTCCCGAAGACGGTCTCCCCCTGTCTTTATTGTAATACAAACGCGCCATCGGATTCTGACCTGATGCATGATTTAAAACAATATCAAGAATTACAGCTATTCCATTTTCATGGCATTTGTCCACAAATTGCTGAAGCATGGTTTTTGTTCCATAGCATTTATCGGGTGCGAAGAAATTATTGGGCATATAGCCCCACGAATCGTTCCCATCGTATTCCATCACGGGCATGAGTTCAATACAGTTAATTCCGAGTCTTTTGAAATAATCAATAGAGTCCATTACGGTTTTATAATTGTGCCACAAATGCCAGTCACGGACTAATAATTCATAAACAACTAAATCTCTGCCGTCCGGTTTCTGAAAATTTTGATCTGTCCACACGTATTGTGTTTGCGCGGTTTGAAAAACTGAAACAAGTTCGGATGTTTTATGAACAGGATATCCGATAAGATTGGGATAGATTATGGGATGAATCTGCGGGTCGCCCCAACGGTCAAGAAATTTCTCGGCATAGGGATCTCCAATGTTTACATCGCAATCAACAAAATACTGATATCTGTATTCCTGAAGCGGCGTAAGATTATTCAGTTGAATCCAATAGCGCAATCCATCGGGTGTTTTAGTCATTCTGTATGCTGGTTCAAGTTCCCAGTTACTTAAATCAGAAATAAGATATACGAAATTTTTATTGGGTGCTAATAGTTGTAAAATTACGGTTGAATCATTCAAATAATTAATTCCATCATGTATTCCGGTAGGCGGATTCGCTGTGTTTTGAGTTTCTTCAACAATGAAGTAAGTGCTGTCGCTGATCGTTTGTCCGCTTTGTTCTGCTATAAACCAGTAGCGGTGTTTTCCATAACTTGTAACCGGCATGGTAAAATTTAAGACACTGTCATAGGTTTGGGCAATTAGGTTTCCTTCATAAAATAAATTGATCATGGAATTTCCGATACTTGTTACCTGAATCTGCAATTGGCTTCCATAGGAAGGTCTCAGGGGGAAATTTACGGGTGATGTAAAACGGGCAAAGCGGTTATCGCGCCAGGTATGAATGAAAAAATCGCTATCGTCTGCATTTTTTCCTGCAAGCGTACCATCTGCATTACGAAAAACAAAGCAAAGCTCTTTCAGTATTTCCAGAGAGCTTAATCCATAAAAATTTTTAATAAAAAATTTTGCTTTATGAATGTTGCTTCCCATATTTTCCATTAGCACATTCGTATCTGCTTCTCCCCAAACAGAAGGCTTGTGCAGCCAGTCTCCCTGATTTACACTTTCCGACGTAATTACTCCCGTGTGCATATACACATCCTGAACATTGTTCAGCGCAGCGTTACCAAGCGAAGCATTGTAGTAGATAGTAATTGTGTCATTCATTTTAGGGTACAAAGGCGACCATGTAAGAACCTGCGCATTCAACTGTATGCAGGAAACAACAATTAAAAGCAAAAAAAATAAATTACGCATATTAAAAATTTTATTGTTACATTTTTTGTAAATACAAGAATAAATGTTTCTGTTGCAGGTTGCACGTTGCAAGTACCATCCGTGGACTGAGCTGAGTCGCTGCGGCGAAGAAGTCCACGTTGCAGATTATCGGTTGTAAATTTCACAACAACATTTATTCAACAACAATTCTTTTTCTTTCAAGAACTTTTCCATTTGCATTTAAAATTGCAAAATAAATTCCTGAAGAAACATCTTGTTTATTCCAGTTAATACTATAACTTCCAGCTGCTTTTTGTCCATTGTAAAGTTTGATGATTTCTTTTCCTGTCAGGTCAAATAAAGAAACTTGCACTTCATTCATTTTTTCAGTTACAGTATAAATAATTTGTGCTTCATTTTTTACAGGGTTTGGAAAAACATTAATGTAATGTACCGAATTATCAATAATAACCGGGGTTGAGGTTGTGTTTGTTACAAAGGTTATCGCGGGGAAAGAAGTTCCAGGATCGCTTCCCTGAATTACCATCGGGTTGGTTGTAAGATCAATAATAAAGAGGTCTTTGCCCAAATCATCACGACCCGTTAGGGTTGCATCTTCGTTTCTGAAAACCATGCCAATAGTGTGAGGAGCACCTCCATCAGATGAACTCCATACTGTTGATTGAACAACAGGTTGTGGATCGTTCGGGTCAATAAACGATGTTGTGTTGACCAATGCAGCGTTAGTAAAATAATCTTCAATAATGAATTCTATGGAATACACACCATCGCCAAGGTTTGTCATAAGCCCTACACCATCGTCCTGAGGATTTTCTCCCCAATTGCCAACAACATGCTGCCATACATTAGAGCGATAGGGCAATATCTGTGCAAGGCAGAAATATAAATTGGAATCTTGTGTCGCACAATCGCGGTCAAACGAATTTCCATTCCAGTCTAAATCGCAAGTGCAAAGACCTAAATGCGCATAAACCTTTTGACATGTAGATGGAAAACCTACTCCACCGCCCAGACTGTAATCAAGACTGTTCATCAGTTTGGTGTCGAGAGTAATTTTCAAGTAATGATTTGCTTTATTCTGAGCAAAAACTGTGGTGGCATAAGCCACAAGAATAATAAATACAAAACGTTTCATAGCTTTTATTTTTTAATTTATTTTAATTATTTTTTTAACTGTATTTAAAGAACCATCAGAGATTTTAAGGAAATAAATTCCGGGAGTAAATGTACTGATATCAAGCTCCAAAATTTCTTCATTGATATTTTTTTTTCTTAAAATTTCTTTTCCTGAAATATCTGATAAAGATATAAAAATATTTTGAATATTTTCTTTTGATATTTGAATGAATACCTTATCGCTTGTTATAGTAGGATACATAGCAATTGATTCGTTCATGTTAGATTCCTGCATACCAACCGTTACAAAAATTGTTTCCTGATAGGTACTGGACGTACAAGCATTAGACACAGTGAGGCGGACGTTGTATTGTCCCTGCAAAAGATAATTCCAGCTTACGTCTCCGACAACGTTGCTTTGCGGTGTTGAGCCACCTGTAAAATACCATGCATAATTCACAGCATTTTCAGATAAATCAAAAAAAGTAACATTCAACCCATTTGCCTGATAAGAGAAATTGGCAACAGGAGTATCGGCAAAAGTGATATTTACAAAATCAAAACCTGTGCAACTACTGCTGTTTGTTACGGTTACAGAATATATGCCCGTAGTGTCAACAGTTATTTGCTGTGTTGTAGCGCCGGTTGACCAATTGTAGGAAGTGAAATTTCCGGCATCAAGAGTAACATTTTCGCCATAGCAATGTCCCTGATCGTTTCCAATGTTAACATAAGGAATGGAGCCAATAGTTACATTTACTGTATCAGAAGCTTCGCAGCCACCTGTAGTATTGAATACTTTTACCCAATATTCACCGCTTGCTGATACCGGAAGAAATGTTCCGTGCGAGCCATCCGACCATATAATTGAATCTACAGGATTGGGAAGAAATGTTGGTACTACTCCTGAAAATGAAGAAACAGGAGGACTAAGTTTCATGTCAATCCATATATCATTACCATTATCGTCTTTACCAATTAGTGAACCATCTTCATTTCTGAACACGAGTAAAATTCCATTTAATACACTGTCTGCAGGATAACCAAAGTATGTAACAGGATTAATTGTTTTCCGCCATTGATTGCTGCCGATATTTGACATTTCACCCACACCATCATCTATTCCCCAGTTTCCAATCGTGTATTGCCACCCACCATTGGTATGTAATTCTGCTCCGGCGTGCATATAAACCTTGCTTACTCCAGCAAGTTCGGCTTGTCCCTGTGTTGCATTATAAGTGATAATCAGCGAATCGCCATAAGGTGAAATTGTGATGCCCGGATCAAGAATCAAAGAACCAAATCCGCAAATAGACGTGTCGTTCCCAAGCGTAACAACGATGGGGCAACCCGAAGTCTGCGAAACAACATACGAATAATTCATGTTTGCATGATTGTTGATTTTTAACGTGAAAAAATCAATATCTGCTGCAAGTGGCGTGGCTTGTAGTGTTGAGAAAGCGTAATAAGAAACAATAATTCCTGCATTTTGACCGGGAATAATTGCACTTCCAATGTTGCTTCCATCAAATGAAGTTATTTCAGTAAATGTTGAAGTAGCCCAATTGTCATTCGACCAGCGCAGAAATATTTTTTCGATAGCATCCTTTGTTCCGCTCAAAGCAACATTTACTGTTACATCTGATGAAGCAGTAACTAACGTTGGTGTCTGAGCTACATTCACAATATCAACTGGATTAAAATCTGTTTCAAGAATGGAAATATCATTATTTGAAACTGAATTTTCAGAAGTAATAATGGTGTAGTATTTACCAATGGCAATGGGTATGGTTAAATTATTATCCCATGTACCTGTTGTGAAATAATACGAGGCATCGCTCAATTTTTGATTCAGCGCCCGTTCATAATTTGTAGTACTTCCGCACCACTTGGGATTGTAACTCAAATCGCGTGTAAACACAAAACCTGCGGCTGTGTTTGAAGCTGTAGCACTTATTGTGATACCTTTTACAATGCCCCGGTCAATAAGTTCATAATCGTTCCATCCCGCTCCGAAATCGCCACGGATATAAGCAGGTTGAGCATTTAATAATTGTAAAGAAATCAGTAATAAAAAGAATGAGTATAATTTTTTCATAAGCGTATATTTTTAATCTGTGATGAGAAGCTAATATTTTGAATTTTAATTTTAGACATAATTTAATGCTTGCTTTAATCTTAACACAAATTTACAATTTTTAATTTGATAAAAAAAATGTAGGCTTTATGATTACATTTAGAATTCAATCATTTCATAATTTGTACTTCTTCCTCCTGATTCTTCTTGTTTTAATATTCCTTTTTCAATTAAATCCTTTATATCTCTAAGGGCTGTATCTACAGAGCAGAATATTCTCCGCAAATTTAAGGAGAATACTCGAATTATTCTCCGCATTAGCTTTTCTTTATATTTTAATATGAAAATTGAATCTTTTCCGAAAAGTATTATTTTGCGATATTTTTAATTTATGGGTTTTTTGAGTAGACTCAAAATTATATTTTTCATCTATCCAAAATTGTAGAATTATTTCAGGATAAGACACGGACTGATTATTGGATTATTTTTCCTCGACCTCTAATTTAAATCCGGTACCATGGATATTTTGAATTGACACGCATGAATCGTTTTTCAGATACTTACGAAGTTTTGTAATGTAAACATCCATGCTTCTTCCCATAAAATAATCATCAGTTCCCCAAACCTTTTTTAATGCAGTTTCTCTTTTTACTACGGAATTAATATTTAAACAGAGCACTTTTAGCAATTCCGCTTCTTTTTTTGTCAGGGTAATTAAGTCTCCATTATGAAATGCAAGGGTTTGATTTTCGGCATCAAATATAAACGCCCCTATCTGAAATACTGAATTCATTTTGTCAGCTTCAGCATTAATTCTATATCTTCTAAGGATAGCCTGAATGCGTAAATTCAACTCTTCGGTACTAAACGGTTTTGTTATGTAGTCGTCGGCCCCTATTTTAAAACCTCTGATTTTATCTTCTTTAAATTCTTTTGCTGTTAAAAAAATTATTGGAATGTTTTCGTTGATTTCTTTAATTTCAGTTGCAAGAGTAAAACCATCTTTTATCGGCATCATAATATCAAGCAGACATAAATCAAATTTTTTTGCTTTAAATGCAAAAAGTCCTTCTGCTCCGTTCTTACGTAAATCAACCATATAATTTTGCATTTCGAGAAAATCTTTCAGAATGAAACCAAGGTTTTCATCATCTTCAACTAATAAAATGTGTATTTTAGAATTCATAAATTTAATTTTAAAAAGGTAAAAAAATAGTAAATTCACTACCGGAGTTCATTTCACTTTGTACAGATACTGTTCCTCCATGCATTTCAACAATACTTTTTACATAAAACAATCCTAAGCCAAACCCTTTTACATCATGCCTGTTTCCGGTATGCACACGGTAAAATTTCTCAAAAACATGTTTCTGCTGTTCCGATGAAATTCCAATTCCGTTATCTTTTACAGAAATAAAAATTCCTTTATCATTATTTTTCGTGGTTATCGTAATTTCGGGTTGCTCTTTTGAATATTTATATGCATTATCAACTAGATTATTTATAATGTTTGAAAAATGAATAAAATCAACAGAAATAGTATACTTCAGTGCATTCAAATTAAAATTCAGGTTGACATTTTTAGAACATTGTTCCATGCATAATTTAGAAACCGTTTGCGGAATCAATTCATGTATATCTACAACTTCTTTATGTAGTTCATATTCTTTTTTATCAAGTTCGGATGTCTTCAAAACACGATCTACCAATAATAATAAACGTTTATTTTCTTCAAATATCACTTTGGAATATTTTTCAATTCTGTCTTTAGGGGTATCTTTTTTCATTAGTACTTCACTTGCCATAGAGATAGTAGAAATGGGCGTTTTCAGCTCATGGGTCATATTATTGATAAAATCATTTTTCATTTCCGACAATTTTTTTTGCCTTATAATTGTGAAAACAATATAAGAAAAACAAAAAATTACAATCAGTAAAAATACGATAGATACAGACATCCATAATGCCATTCGTACAAAAATAAATCTCTTTTTGCACGGAAAATATACTTCAAGATGATAAGACCCGGCTTGTTTCAGACACGATAAACCTGTTATATGACAGGAAGTGGGAAACCCTTGAGTAATGGCTCCTTTCTTGGCAAAGAGCAATGAGTCGTTTGTGGATTTGACAATTGCGAATTCATAAATCGAATCTAGGTTTTTATAATAAAAATGCTTTTTAAGCAAAGAATCTAAAACATCTGTCTGAATAAATTCTCGTGTTTTAATATGAGTTTTACATGGAAAGTAACAACAACTTTTTAAAGAATCAGCTTTCGTGTTATTATGCATTTCTATATCTTTCATAACATCCTGCAATGCTTCAGAAACCCTGTGGTCATAATGTTGTCCAGCAAGGTCAAGCGCATTTTTTATCCAAAATAACTGCATTAGAACAAGCCCTATAAGTGAAAGCGCAGTAAGCAGAACAATGATTTTAATGGTTTTATTTTTCATCGCTTAAATATTAATACAAATATATAAATTCATTATTGATTATTAAACAATTAACAAAACTTTAACAAGCACTTAACTTAAAACTTGCACTTCACTACCTGCAAACCATACAGCCTGTTTACAACAGGTAAACAATCAGGTCGGCTGTAAACTGTAGTAAAATATAAAGATTGTAAATCAATATTAAAATTAATACTTTTGTTTTTATTTTAATGCCGATAATTTCTACAAAAATATTAGCAGACGGATTAAGCATTGGTTTCTGGAAAATGACAGAATCTGTTGATGCATTAGAACAAAATATTCGATTTACTACAGATGAAAAGATTGAATTTTCTGCTTTTTCAATAGATAAACGTAAAAAAGAATTTATATGCACGCTTCTGCTGGCGCAACATTTGTTAAAAGAACGTATTTTTATTTTACATGATGAGCACGGAAAGCCTTTTTTAAAAGGGCATGCAGAAAACATTTCAATATCTCATTCATCAGAATTTCTTGCAGTGATGGTATCCACACAAAATATTGTACCAGGAATTGATGTTGAGTATATTTCAGATCGTGTTGAAAAGATTAAACATAAATTTTTAAGCGCATCTGAACTGGAATTTATATCAACAGAAAACAGATCAAAACATCTCCTAACTTGTTGGTGCGTTAAAGAAGCAATATTAAAAATTTATGGAAAAAAGGATTTAGATTTTAAAGAAAATATCAAAATTTGTCCTTTTCATTCAGAGGATACGAGAATTTCTGCTTATTTATCAAAAGATAATTTGAATACAAGGATTCAACTTGATGCTTGTATTATAGATAATTACATGGTAGTTTGGGGTTGGCAAAAGGAGAAGTGAAAATTTTCTTGCAAATTGCAATTTAATATTTATTTTTGCAATCCCAATTGCCCAGGTGGTGGAATTGGTAGACACACCAGCTTGAGGGGCTGGCGCCGTCAAAAGCGTGCAAGTTCGAGTCTTGTTCTGGGCACAAAAGGCTACTCCAAAAGAGTAGCTTTTTGCTTTCAGAGATATTACAACATATTTATTTCTTTATATTTTTCACAGAAAATTTCATTTTTATCGCTCTTTTGTAATAATCATCATAACTAGTGTTTGCAAGAAAACGCCAACTACTGCGTTACTCTCGTCATGAAAACAGTCATTTACAAAAGTAAACTCCTTGGTTTTCATGACTTTGAAAGCCTTGTATTTGACGTTTTCTTTATCAAACACATAGTTTTCTTGCGGACACTAACTAAAGAAAAAGATTTATGTTAAGCGGAAAGAGAGGTATTGATTCCACGAACAAAAATTGTCAGTTTTATTTCTTTTCTTATTGCTTGTAAATATTATAGGAAACGGCTCTATTACTGAATGTGTTAAAGTTTTTTTTTCATTCGTTTCTCTTTTGGCTTGCAGATTTGTTTCAGTATCTGGATTAGGTGGAAAATCATTCTTTTATTAATTGCAGCGTTAACTCATTTTTCCAATCATTGCAATACTTTAGCCAGTCTATTTTACAGCCGGTTTGCACAAAGCCAGCTTTCGTAAAAAGTTCAATACTTGCTACGTTGTCTTCTGTTATGTTGCAATAAAGCTGGTGCAAACCAAGTGTGTTAAAACAATAGTTGATTAATACATTCAGTGCCTCCTTTGCATAACCCTTACTGCGGTCTTCTTTTTCATAAATAAGAATTCCTACACCTGCACGTTGATGGAAGGGTTCAAAATCGAAAAGGTCTATGCAGCCTATTGTTTTATTCTGGTCTTTGGCAACAATCATCAATCGCAATTGTTTGGTATCGAATATGTCTTCGTGCGCATTTTCGATGTATCTTTTTAAAGTGTATTTAGAAAAGGGTGCAATGGTATTGCTTACTTTCCATAGTAAGGTATCATTTTCCCAAGTATAGAGAAGTTCTATATCTTCTGGTTCTAATGCGCGTAATTTGATTATGTTGTTTTCCATTAGTTTGAAAATTTTATTTTAAAATTTTCCATTCGCAATCCTCTCAGTAATTCTTCCACATTCAATCTTTTTTTTCCGGCAAGCTGAACCGATTTTAGTAACACGAATTTATCAAAACATGCTACTTTAATAAAATTTTTATTGTCGCTTATTATCATGCCTGCTTCTCCATTGCTTGGCTCTTCTGATATTTCGCACTCAAAAATTTTCATGCTGGTAATTTCATTTTTTTCAGAAATAAGTTCTGTCCAAGCAGCAGGGTAGGGGGAGAGACCCCGAATAAAATTGTATATTTCACTTGCCGATTTATTCCAGTTTATTTTGCAGTTTTCTTTAAAAATTTTTGGCGCAGGTTTTATAATTGGATTTTCTTTTAATAAATCATCTTGTAAGATGCTCTGAATGGAATTATTTTCTATTGCAAGAACTGTTTTAACTACAAGATATGCACCAAGCTCCATGAGCTTGTCGTGCAGTGTTCCTGCATTATCTGTTTCTTCAATTTCAATTTTTTCTCTGAAAATAATTTTGCCTGTATCAATTTCGTGTTGCAGAAAAAAAGTAGTAATTCCGGTTTCTGTTTCTCCGTTAATTATTGCATGGTTAATAGGTGCGGCGCCTCTGTACTGGGGCAGGAGGGAGGCATGCAAATTGAATGTTCCTTTGGAAGGCATGTTCCATACAATTTCAGGGAGCATACGAAAGGCTACTACAATTTGTAAATTTGCATTCAGTTTTTTTAGTGTTTCTATAAATTGCGGGTCTTTTAATTTTTCAGGCTGCAGCACAGGAATATTGTTTTCTTCTGCATATATTTTTACAGGTGATTTTTGAATTTGTTGTCCTCTGCCAGCGGGTTTATCGGGTACAGTTACTACGGCAACGATATTGCAATGTGAATCTACCAGAGCTTTTAACGAAGCAACAGCAAATTCGGGAGTACCCATGAATATGATACGAAAACTTTTTTCCATTTTATATTCCGGCTTTAAAGATACCTTGTAAAATTGGTTTCATCCCACTAAAGAAAAATTCAACGGCAATAACCATAACAATCAACCCCATTAACCGCATCATGATTTTATTGCCGGTTTCTCCTATCAATTTTATTATTTTTGTTGAACTGAACAGAATAAAAAAAGTAAGTAAATGTACTAATAGAATTGCTGCAAATAATATGATTTTTTTTAATGCACTGTTTGCATCTTCCATAAGTACAATCGAATTTGTAATTGCGCCTGGTCCACATATCATTGGTATTGCCAGGGGTGTTACAGAAATATCATTTACATATTCTTTTATATCATTTTCGTCGTGTTTTACTTTAACGAGTCTTGCTTGAAGCATGTCCCAACCCATCATAAAAAAAATTATTCCACCAACTACACGAAAACTATCAACCGAAATTCCAAAAAAACGAAAAAGTAATTGTCCGCTAAATGCAAAAACAATAAGTGCTACGAACGAAACAATTACAGCTTTTTTGGCGGTTTTGACTCTTTGTTCGTTTGAAATGGAACCTGTCATCGTCATAAATATTGGCATTACCCCAAGTGGGTTTATTAAAGTGAAAAAAGAGGTAAAGCATAAAAGAGCAAAAGAAATATTTTCAGTCATAATCAAATTAATAAACAAAAAAAACAGGTCTCCGGAAATACGGACACCTGTATTATTTTAAATGAATAATCAATCACTTGAGTTTTCTTGCTGACACTAATTACAGTTTCAGTTTATTTTCAATTTCGTCAATGTAAACTCTGAATGTTTTATCTGTATCAATAAGATTATTGACGGTTTTGCATGCATGCAGCACAGTCGCATGGTCTTTCCCTCCAATGCTGGAGCCGATAGTAGCGAGTGAGGCCTTGGTAAGACTTTTTGCGAAAAACATTGCAATTTGTCTTGCCTGAACAATTTCACGTTTTCTTGTTTTAGAAGTGAAAATATCCATGGGAAGATTGAAATAGTCGCAAACAATTTTTTGTATGTAATCAATAGATATTTCTCTCTTGGTATTTTTAACAAGCTTGTCTATCATTTGTTTTGCAAGCTCAAGTGTAATTTCTTTTTTGTTCAGTGTTGACTGGGCAAGCAGAGAAATAAGTGCTCCTTCGAGTTCGCGGACATTGGTTGTTATATGTGAGGCAATATATTCTGTAACATCCTGTGGAAGCTCGATTCCGTCGTTATAGGTTTTCTTTTTCAGAATCTGAATTCTTGTTTCATAATCCGGAGTCTGAAGATCGGCTGCTAATCCCCATTTAAAACGGGAAAGAAGTCTTTGGTCTAAACCCTGCATTTCAACAGGTGCTTTATCGGAGGTAAGGATAAGTTGTTTTCCAGACTGGTGCAGGTGATTGAATATCTGGAAAAATATATCCTGTGTTTTTTCTTTACCTGCAAATTCCTGAACATCGTCAATAATCAATACATCTATCATCTGATAGAAATGAATGAAATCGTTTCTTGTATTATTTCTTGATGCTTCTGTGTATTGAGTTTGGAAATTGTGAGCCGTAACATACAGCACTGTTTTTTCGGGTAATTTTTCTTTAACTTCAATACCAATAGCCTGCGCAAGGTGTGTTTTTCCGAGACCAGAGCCACCATAAACCAATAGAGGATTAAAAGCAGTTCCTCCAGGGCTGTTTGCAACAGCATATCCTGCAGAACGAGCTAAACGATTACATTCTCCTTCAATAAAATTTGCAAAAGAATATTCGGGATTTAGCTGTGGATCTACGGTTAATTTTTTTAATCCTGGAATAATAAACGGATTTTTGATACCAGGGTTGTCATCAACATTCAGAGGAATGGAGACAGGTTTGTTTTTAAGTTCTTTTTTAATGTTGGCAGATCCAGGCATTTTTACAGTATAGGGCTGCTTACTGAAATACGGGTTGTTTTCCATAACAACATTGTATTCGAGTTTTGTATCGGCACCTAATTCTTTACAGAGCGTTTTTCTCAGTAAATCTATGTAATGTTCTTCAAGATATTCGTAAAAGAATAAACTTGGCACCTGGATTGTAAGAACTTTATTTTCTATCTTCAGGGGGACAATTGGTTCAAACCAGGTTTTAAAGGTAATGGTTTGGACATTATCCTTTATTATCTGGAGGCAGTTTCCCCATATCACTTCATGATTCTTACTCATTTTATAATGTATATTTTAAATGTCTTGATTCTTTTCTGATTTCAGAGGCAATATTGTTATAAAAAAAATTAAAAAAAAAATCATTTTGCTATTGTATTTTAAAAATATTCTTTAAGGATTTTTTTTTTTGCTGAATCAATTGATAATTAGAATACATTTCTTAAAATACTGATTATTTGATTATTAACAATATTGCTTTTTGTTTACTCTTATTTCACAGGTTATTAACATGAAATTGTTTATAAAAAGGAAATTGTTAATAACTTTGAAAAATGTGAAACAACGTAAATTAATGAATACACAATGAATTCAAAAGGCATGTAAATTTATTAATTATTTGTTATAAACAAAAATTATTAACATTTTTTTTAAGAAATGACTTATTTTTTTTTAGTAGAATGATTTTGTTAATATGTTGATTTTCAGTAGTTACTCGTTTTGAAAAGACTCATATATCATAATAAACTTCTGAAAGCGGGTTTAAAATATATTTTTAAACATAAAATGAGGCGTTTTTTATTTCCCATCGCCGTAAACCTGTGAGCCTGCCTTCAGGGATACCCTACGCACAGGCTTTCCCACAATACCTCATAGGATTGCTTTACCCTAAAATATTATTTCCCCTTACAAACTTTGCAGTAATGCTCTTTTACATCATAGTTATCGAACACCTGAAAATTCAATTGTTGTGGATTAACCATTTTACAGAATCTGTCTTTATCAAGTTCGCTGGCTTTTATCATTGTTTTTAAAAACAACGATGAGCTGAGGCGATGCTGCGCTTTTGAGCACAATCCAATATAGGTAAATAACAATTCATCAAAAACATTATCTTCATCAATAAAGGGTTCAATAAGATTTATTGCAAAATCAAAATCTTTTTGATCAATAAAAATATAGGCTAATTTCAGCGCGCTTTGCCAGTTAGCATCATTAATGTTAACTATTTTTTTAATTTTTTCAAGGCTCGAAATCATATTCGGGTGGGGGGTTGGCAAAGAATCGTAATGATGAATAATTTTAAATTGGTATTCAATATTAAGATTATCTACAGTGGGTTTGCTCAGCGTTGTTTTATAGAGTTCATCAATCATTTTCTGCCGATCGCGCATCGTTTTTTCATTACCAAAATCACTCAACAGAATGTCGAAATAAATATAATTATATTGGATGTAAGGATTACTTGGATCAAGTGTATGCAGTTGTGTGATTTTGCCAAAAAGCTCTTTATTTTCTTCTATTTTGTTAAGATATTTTTCAAGCCATAATTTATTCATGAGTAATCCTGCGAAATCTTTTTCAAAAGGAATATTCATTAATTCAACAACTTTTACATTGTATTTTTTATCCATTATTTTTTTGAAAATAAACTTCTGAATTGAGAGTGCAAGCGGCAAATCACGTTTCTTTATGGCTTTATTAAACATACTTGCTGCAAATACTTGTTCTTTGTCTCCTGTAATATCATAAGTAACTGTCATTTCAACATCTGCATATCTTTGTTTTGAGAGTATGGGTTCTAATTCTTCATGAATTCTTTTCTCACGTATATAATCCTGAGCTTCTTTTATTGTTTTTTCAGCAAGTTCAGCATATTTTGTTTCTTTTATATCATTCTGAAACATTTCCCAATTATCTTTTGTGATAATATTTGTTTTGATATTATCTTTCTGACGCGACTCAAGAACTTTTACAATGCTCTGAGCCCTGTCTTTCTGAAGCTGCGCATTTTTTTCTTCACTTCCTTCAATGGATGAATATGCAGTAATATTAACTTCGTTTATAATATAATCGGGTTCATCAAGCTGTTTGAGCAAGGGTTCTACATCCTGCGCTTTATAATTCACTTTACTTTTTTCAAAAGGGATATTAAAGTTAATTTTATTCGCAGAAACCTGAGGCATGTATTTCCCGGCACCAGCAGAAATTGTATCAGCAAGGAGTTCCACTTTGTTTGAATATTCTAGTCCTGCTTCCATTACAAAAGAGCGCATGATATTTTTGCACACTCTTCTTTCCTTAATAATAAGCAAATTTAACTCATATTCTCCTTTAATGTTTTCCGGGAATTTACCGATTTTTACTTCAATTTCATCTTTCTTTTTGTCTTTGTTCATATTTTTTTTGAACAGCTTTCTGCTCCAGAAGCGCTTTACAAGAATACCTTTGCCTGGCAGATTGTTATCAAGAATATTGTCGCCAGTGCATGGATACTGATCTTTTTGCACAACTTCAACAGCAATGCCATCTTTAGGGTCTCTTAGTAATCGCTTAAGGTCTCTCAGTCTGTTATATTTAAAATAAATGTACCCGTCTCTCACGGATAATCCCGATTGCAAATCAATCATGTTTCTGAAATCGCGACATTTCTTGCAGGTTTTTTCTTCATAGGGCCACAAACCGAATAATCTTGTTGTATAGGGAGCATTCAATTCATTTCTCCTGTTTGCTCCGGCATTTAAAGAACGGTAATTCCCCATTACCATAGAAATATAAATTTTTTTCCCTTTAGCATCAATGCGGGTGCCTATTCCGCAGAAAATATTTTCAGGGTTCATAATAATATCAACCGTTTTTTTATTGCTGAGCCACTTTGAGACAATTGTGTAGGCAAGTTCTTTGTAGGAAAGTACATCGCTTCCTTTTTGCAGTGGTTCTTTTGTTACTATTTCAACGGCATTTCCTGCGCCACCGTAAAAATTCATGCGGTCTTCAAGTGTCTTTTTCTTACCGCTGCTTTGTTCCTGAACCGCATCTTCAATAGCTGCCATAAATTCAGCCTGATCTTCTGATGCAAGTTTTAAAATTTTATGTATCCGAAGTTCATCATGATTATTAAATGTAAGATGTTTGTTGATTCCTTCAAGAATCAGATAGCTTAAAGTATCTGAATTGAAAAAGCGAAGGTCTATTGGTTCGCTGAGAATGGATTTTGATTTATTATCCTGCCCGATTGTGTAAAAACCCTGTGATAGTATAAAAAATACAAAAAGGATTCTTGTAATGAATTTCCTCATATAAACAAAGATTAATGCAAATTTGGTTTCCAAAGTAGTAATTTTTTTATTTTATAAAAAAATATTTTATGATAATATCATCAACAGAATACGCTTATAGTCCTCAATTGAGTACAAATTGGCTGTTTATAAATTGTTGTGGGAGGGTAAATGGTATGTGGTAATTGAGATTGGCAGTCGTTAGTCTACAGTCGGCAGTCGGCAGTCAGTAAGTCGGCAGTCAGTAAGTCCGCAGACTGTAGACTGTAGACTGTAGACTGTAGACTGTAGACTGTAGACTGTAGACTGTAGACTGTAGACTGTAGACTGTAGACTGTAGACTGTAGACTGTTGACTGTTGACTGTAGACTGTTGACTGTTGACTGTTGACAATAATAAAAGAAGCCTGTTCAAAACATTGTGAAAAAAGTTTTGTCGGAGCGAATACCAAATTAGTTTTATGTATAATTTCAACACCGGAAATTTATTATAAAAAATAAGTGAAGAATCCTTACTCTGACAGGAAATTAAGTATTGCCGTGATAATTTTGATTATTGCAGTAATCTTTATTATCCGACTTTTTTATTTGCAGGTTATAGATAAAAGCCTGAAACTTTCTGCCAATAATAATGTGCTGCGTTATGTAACAATATATCCCGCACGCGCTTTTATTTTTGACCGCAATGGGGAAATGATGGTAGAAAATCAGGCAGTGTATGATCTTTTAGTAATTCCTCTGCAAATGCCAAGGGGAAAATATCCTGGGATTGATACGCTTGAACTGACAAGTATGTTGGGCGTATCGGTTGAAGAATTCAGAGATGCGCTTGGCAAGGCAAAAAAATATTCTCAATACAAACCTTCCGTTTTATTCAAGCAAATTTCATCCATGCGGTATGCGACGCTACAGGAAAAACTATTCAAATATCCAGGATTATTTACACAGGCGCGTACGCTTCGTACGTATCCCCGAAAATCAGCAGCGCATGTTCTTGGATATATCGGCGAAGTTGATGAAGCCAAGACAAAGAAAAATCCTTATTACAAATCAGGAGATTATATTGGAATAAGCGGATTAGAATTGTCTTATGAAGAAGTTCTCAGGGGTAAAAAGGGAGTGCAGATTCAAATGGTGGATGTACACAACCGACCAAAAGGTTCTTTTCAGGATGGTAAATATGATACAACCGCGGTTGTGGGACATAATCTCAAAACCTCCATAGATTTAGATATTCAGGAATATGGAGAAAAACTTATGGAAAACAAAGTGGGTAGTATTGTGGCTATAGAACCCGCGACAGGAGAAATTCTCTGCATGGTAACCAGCCCTTCTTATGACCCGAACCTGTTAGTGGGAAGCGAACGTTCTAAAAATTATCCTGTTCTCGCAAAAGATATCTCAAAGCCATTACTGAACAGAGCCCTGCAAGCCAAGTATCCTCCCGGATCAATATTTAAAGTTATTCAGGCCTTAATAGGATTGCAGTTAGGCGTTATACATGAAAATACAGGATTCCCCTGCGATAAAGGACTCGTAAATTGCCATAATCATCCTACCTGTACGAGTGTAAAACAATCCATCCAACATTCTTGTAATCCTTATTTCTACAAAGTATTTCAACGAATTATTCAACAGGGTAAATCGAGAAGTATTTTTACTGATAGCAGAATAGGATTTCAGGCGTGGTACGATTTGGTTACACAATTCGGTCTTGGAAAATCTTTTGATTCGGATATTAAATATATGAAAGGCGGTCGTATTCCAACAATTAATTTTTACGATAAATGGTATGGCAAAGGGAGATGGGCATTTCAAACTATTTATTCATTGAGTATCGGTCAGGGAGAAGTTGAAATTGTTCCTATGCAGATGGCTAATTTTGCAGCCATTGTTGCGAACAAAGGATTTTATTATACACCACATTTAGTTAAGGAAATAGGAGAAGAAAAAATAAAAGACCCGCGCTTCTATAAGAAAAATATCGTACCAGTAAATGCAAATTATTTTGATATGATTATAGAAGGAATGAGCAACGTTGTTTCAGCAGGTACAGCCAGACTTGCACAAATTAAAGATATTGAAGTTTGTGGAAAAACAGGAACAGCGCAAAATCCACGAGGAGAAGACCATTCTGTTTTTGTTGCATTTGCTCCTAAAGAAAATCCTAAAATTGCAATTGCCGTTTACGTTGAAAATGCTGGATTTGGAGGTGTATGGGCAGCGCCCATCGCAAGTCTTATTATAGAAAAATATCTGACAAGAAAAATTTCAGACCCAAATAAGGAATTAAGAATACTTGAATTTAATAATTTAGAAAAATCATTAAGTTTTGATAAAAAGCGCGACAGACTCAACAAGAAAAGTCAATCTGCTGATTAGTGTTGACTGGACTACGATTATACTGTATTTTTTACTGGTAATTATAGGCTGGGTTAATATTTATGCGGCTGTGTATAATAACGAATACCAGAGTATTTTTGATATCAGTCAGAAATATGGGAAACAAATGCTTTGGATAGGTGCGGCTTTATTCATAATTCTGCTTATCTTTATTACAGATAGTAATTTCTTTTCCTTTTTTGCCATTTTTGTTTATATAATAACAATAGGATTGCTTATTGCTGTATTGCTTTTTGGAAAGGAAGTAAACGGAGCCCGCGCATGGTTTGAAATAGGCAGTTTCAGGCTACAACCTGCTGAATTTGCCAAATTAGCAGCCTGCCTGACAATAGCTAAACTTCTAAGTTTTCTTAATCCAAAAACACACATAATAAGAAATTGGGTTTTGATTTTGGGAATGATTGGAATACCGGCAGCACTGATTATTCTGCAAAATGATACTGGGACAGCATTAGTTTACGGAGCTTTTGTTTTTGTGTTATTCAGAGAAGGATGGGTCTCTACAAAATTTCTTTTCTTCGGAGTTCTTGTTATAGTTCTTTTTATAGCGACATTAATTACAGATCCTCTTTTTCTAGTTATTTCTTTAATTGTTTTGTCATTGATAATATTTGGAGCCATGAGACGAAGACTTAAAGAGTTTTCAATAGTTACAGGAATTTTTATTGTTTCAGGAGTTTTGTTTTATGCAATAAATTACGCGCTTAAAAAACCATTTGAACTGCATTATGTATTTGCTGCTTCAGCATTGTTAGCCAGTATCGTTTGTGTCATTATTAATATCCAGATAAAAATTGCAAATGCAATAACCATAATAGCTATGCTTATCGCGTCTCTTTCATTTACCTTTACTGTTGATTATATTTTTGACAAAGTTTTATCTGAACATCAGCGTTTGAGAATATCTGTATTGTTAGGAATGGAAACAGATTTAAAGGGAGCTGGGTATAATGTTCATCAATCGAAAATTGCTATTGGTTCCGGGGGTTTTTTGGGAAAAGGATTTCTGAAAGGGACACAAACAAAATATGATTTTGTTCCTGAACAAAGTACCGATTTTATTTTTTGTACAATTGGTGAAGAATGGGGCTTTCTGGGGTCAACAATTGTCATTGGTTTATTTGTTGCCTTGCTGTTACGAATTATTTTTTTAGCAGAAAGACAACGATCGCATTTCAGCCGTATTTATGGCTATGCTGTTGCATCCATTATATTCTTTCATTTAACCATAAATATAGGAATGACCATCGGGCTTGCTCCTGTAATAGGAATACCTCTGCCTTTTTTCAGCTATGGTGGTTCTTCGCTCTGGGCGTTTACAATGCTTTTGTTTATTTTTATTCGCTTGGATGCAAGCAGGCTGGAGTTATTGGCTTAAAATTTTCATTTTTTTTTCAAACAACGGACACTGCATCCGGTAGGTTTTGATCCGTAATTATTTCTGTAAATGGCAGGATCGTCACAATACATATATTGAAACCATGCATGAGCTTTACTTTCTTCTGTGGCGCTCCACCATGCACATGTATTTCCTTTCCCCTCAAATGTTTTTTCTTCAGCATTGTAAGAACCTCCGGGAAAAGCAGAAAAGCCACTACTGTTGCTTGCTTCCGCATTAGGGCAATTCCAGTTTTGGCTTCCTTTATTTTTCATTTTATCGCCACCTACAGCCATTCCTCCCAGATACTCTGTTAAGGCTCTCCACTCATCGGTTTCCGGCAAATGCCATCCGTCAGCTGATGGACATACTATTTTAGCCGTTTCCCAGTCGTAAAGGCGACCAAACTTCTTGCAATTTTCGGTTGAATCATTATAACACCAAGAGCCGGATTTTGTTTCAAAATTCAGATTTTCTGCCATCCAAATTTGTTTTCCGATAGTTATCGTTTTGTATTTTTTTCCATCGCGGGAATCTTTAAATGTGGCTGTTTGCTGGGCATAGCAAATACAATACTGTCCTCCAAAAAATAAGAAAAGAATAATGACTTTCATGGTTTAATATTGTTATTTAGTGTCAGCAAGAAAACTCATGTTTTTTGTTTGACAGTGTCAGTGCTTGATAAGAAAACGTCAAGGTCAAGGCTTTCGAAGACCTGAAAATCAGGAGTGTACTAATGTACATGACTGTTTTTCAGGTCGAGAGTAACGCAGAAATTGACGTTTTCTTGCAAGGACTATTTATTTTCTTTTACGCACCTAACAGAATGCATAGAAATGCTGCTATCGGTTAAACGACCTATCTGAATTTTATCTGCATCTAAAGCTCTGATAAAAACATACGAAATATCTTCCTCTGTTGAAGTAATCCAAGAGCCCGATATCCCAATAGATTTGTATTCTCCGTCGTTTGTACGCCAGCCTCCTGGTAATGCAGAAAAGCCACTGCTGTTTGTTACTTTTTTATTAGTTTTTTTCCAACTCAAATTCCCTTTCTCTTTCATAATTCCACCAATTAATTTTCCTGAAAAATCAATTAAAGTAGTATCAACAGAATTGTCAAGAAATTTAGCAAGGATATTCCATTCACTATCACTTGGCACATGAAATCCGGCAGGACAAATTCCAATTTTTTTTGTTATGGAAAACCAGTTATATAAGCGTCCATACAAATTTGAATTGTCAGGATTATTGTTGTAATCGCAATATCCTCCCTGATTTGTCGGTTCTAAAATATTTTCCATAGGCGTTCCGTCTGCAAATTTTGTTGTCCGAAGATTTTCTTTCATCCAAATCTGTTTACCGATTACTACAGTATTATATGTATTTCCATCAGCATCAGAAACTGTTTGGGCTCTGGCTGAAAAAAATATCAGAATATAAAATAATAATAACAATAATAATTTCATAAGGAATCAAATCTATATTGAATATTAAATATCATTATTTGTGTTCTCTGAGCTTACCTTCATCGTCAAAATACATTTTAGTTGTACTGATGTCCACAACTTCAGCTATTAAGCGAAATCCGAGCCATTTTTCAGGTTTTTCATATTTCTGAATAGCATCAGGAAGACATTCTTTTGCTGTATTCAAATAGGAACCGCCTTTTGCAATTCCCTTTTCATTGGTCATTTCAGCAGCATTTCCCTGTACATCCATCAGGCCGATAAAATTCGGTGAAAAAATGTTAACGGTATAAAGAGATTCTTTGCCAAACATTTCATCAACCTGCTTATTTGTTTCGCAAACAGGCTTTCCGGCACAATTGCATAAAGCGCATCCTTTTGGGTTTGCACATTCTTTCCATGCTTTCCTGTTTATCTCACAGTATTTATCACTTTCAAAATCGCAATCTTCCATTCCCCGCTTTGAAATATTTGTAAATTCAGCAGGAGTAGGTAATCTGAAAATAATTATTCTATTCCCATTTTTAATTAAATCCTGTTCCTTGTTAAAATAAAAAGTACACCATGCAGCATATTCTTCAGCCTGATCGAAACTTATTCCTGTTATCGGTTTTTCAAATTCATCAATAAAAGCAACGGGATTTTTCTTAGCATACATTTTTTCTTTAAATGCATCCACATCAAGCCAAATCATTTTTTGATCTTCCTCCTCGCTTTTCAAACCCTTTTCTAAACGGAGATACGGAAATAAAGCACACTCATTTGAAGGAATTAATTCTTTCAAATATTCCTCTGAACTATCCTTCGAAACAGTTTCAAGAAAAAAAAGGTAATCGTTTACTGTAACTTCTGTTATTTTGGCTGCAAGCACACCTTTGTCTATCCATTGAAACATTGCGGGTGGATTTTCCGGTAAAGAAAAAATATAATAATTTCCATTTTTAATAACATGACAGGAAAAACTGAAAAATAAGGCAAATAGCGGTATGAAAAATATAATTTTGTTATTAAAAATAAAAGAATTTCGGAGCAAAATCTGATTTTTTTTCATGCAGATGAAATTTGGTTTTAATAATGGCAAATATACAAAGTTTTTAAATTCAGAACTCATGAGTTTTCTAAAATTCTATTTAGGGGTACATTATACTTTGAGTTAGCACTTACCAACCTGCTTATTGCTCGCAAGTTTTGCATTATACTCCACAACTTCTAATTATCACAGCTTCGTAAACTTTTTTATTGTCTCTCTGCCTTCTGGAAAACCAAAATTTCTATCAGTTAATTTTTACAAAAGCTGAATTTATGGTCATCACAGCGACAAACACTGCAAATAAAAAATATCTTAAAATTTATACATTTATTCTTTCAAATTAATTCAATATATTTGTTGGTTAAATAATTTATAATTTATTATGAGTACTGATTTTATACAAATTAAACCAAATAAAAAAAGGAATTTCCTGCATTATTTTTTTCTCCCTTTCCGGGTTATATATAAAATTCATATTTTTTTATCTTTTTCGCTATCACTTCTTTTGTTTTACCCTGTTTTGTATTTTTTTTTAAAAGATTCAAAACGACTTCGTACAGCATTTAAAATACTTAAAGTTTATACCCATGTATTTCATACGTTGGCATTAATTCCACCACGTGTAAAAGGAGTTAAAAATATACCTGCTTCCGGTCCTTATCTTGTTTGTTTCAATCATAGCTCTTTTCTTGATATTACTAATGCATATAATACACTTCCCTTTTATTTCATATTTGTAGGAAAAAAGGAATTAAAAAAATGGCCTTTGTTTCAGATTTTCTTTTTGTCTGATATGAATATTCTTGTTGACAGGCAAAGCAAAATTGCAGCGTATAAATCATTTTTACAAATAGGAGAACAACTCGAAAAAGGTAATCCTGTGGCATTATTTCCGGAGGGAACCATGACTAAAAATGCTCCGCACATGAACCCCTTCAAATCGGGTGCATTCGTAGTCGCTATACAAAAGCAGGTTCCAATAATTCCCGCAACTTATGTTACCCATTGGAAACGCATTGAAAACGGAGGTTTCTGGCACGGGAAAGTAAGCCCGGGATTCAGTTTTGCAATTATTCATGAACCAATTTCTACAATAGGTTTAAAAAAGGGTGATGAAGATGCTCTTTCTGATAAAGTATGGGAAGCTATCAATGCGCCGCTTAAAGAAAGGTATGGAGTATGAAAAAAGTTGCAGGTTGGGAGAGTTATCTCTTATATTTTTTCACAGCCGTTTCCAGTTTCTTTTTAATTGTATCCCGAAGACTTTGAGGTTGGATGACTTCAACATTTGGTCCCCAGCCAAGAATAAGATTTATTAGTTCGTAAGTAGGAGCAAGTTTGAATTTTATTATTAAAAAATCTTTAGTTTCTTCAATTATTTTCTGGCTTTCATGCAAAGGCAGACTTTTTAAATACTGACCTTCTTCGTATGCAAATTTTAACAAAATATCTTCCACTTTTCCGTCTGCAACAAAAACACCAATTGTATCCTGAAAATATAATTCAGGATGAAAAGGAACCTGAAAAAAAGTTGCCAGATGTTCTGTTTTAATATCTTTAATTCGGTCAAGTCCAAATGTACGAAGCTCGCTGTGGCTCTCGCTGTATGCTATAAGATACCAACGAAATCGGTCTTCTTTTAAAAACAGAGGATGTAGAATATATTTATTCGGCTTTGGATTGTAAAAACTTTGATGCGTTATGTTTATAACTTTCTTGTTTTTTATTGCATCAATAAGAAACTCAATATGCTCAATCCCCTTAAATCGGGGCACTTTCTGAAAATCAATTATATTTTTTCTTTGATTGTCTGATAAACCTTGTTTTGTCTTTAGTATTGTGATAAGTCTTTCTATTGTGCCTCGCGAGTTTTCAAAAACAGGGATTACAGAAAGGTTTTTCAGAAAGTCAGCATTAAAGTGCAAAGCTTCAAGCTCCTCTTCAGAAATGGGTAATTCGTCAATCGAATAGTTTGAATCGCTGTAATAATAGCCCTTTTCAGAGGAATCGTATTCAATGGGAGCGTGAAAATTAAGTTCTGAATTGTATCGCATATCCTGAATATCTTTGGCAATCGTTCTTGTCGCAACATTTTTACATGTTACATTAAATATTGCATCTTTTATTTTTTCTATATCAGGATATTTTTTATCAACCAATAATTGATTAATTATTTTGTATCGGATATATGCGTCTTTATTGTGCATTTTGCAAGATTTTTGATGTAAAAGTAATGAAAATAATTGTAAATCGTAATCAGTAATAAGTAATCGGTGGCTTCGACTCCGCTCAGCCACCAATTACTAATAGAATTTCATATCCGATGTTATATTTTTCATTTTATTACGTATATTTATAAAATCTTATTTACAAACATAAAATTTTTCAATTTATTAAATATGAGCAAGAAAGATAATAGTACATTAAAGGGATTTCATCTGGATGATAATTTTTTGCAGCGTACCAATATGGATTTATTCGGCAATGACAATGAGCAGTACTTGCATTGGGGGAAAATTTTTCTTCAGATGTTCCGCGAATTTTATTCTATTTATCGCATAAATCACGATATTAATTCTGAAGCACTTCTAAAAGAAATGATAATAAAATACAATCTTAAAGAGTCTCAGATTATAAGAATTGAAAGAGCAAACCGTGAAAAATTTTCTGAACCGGATTTTCACGAACATACAGAATATCTGTTAATGATAAAAGAAGGTTTCTTTGTCGCTTTTCACAGACATGTTGTAATTATTATGTATGGAAGCAAAATCACAAAAGAAGAAATTAAAAATATTGCTTTACATGCAGAAGCTTTCAAGATTTTACCGGAAAATAAAGAAAAGAAATTCTATATGATTTCACGCTCAGAATATTCTGAACATGGTCTCACTCTTACAGATTTTGATGTTAAACCCCATGATATTGACATTGAGCAAAACTATAACGACGACTTTAAGGAAGTTCACACATTAATAAATGATTCACTTAATGAAAAAAAGAAAAACGGTTTGATTCTTTTACATGGAAAATATGGAACAGGAAAAACCTATTATATCCGCCATCTGGTGTGCTCTATAGATAAAAAATTTATTTACCTGCCCCTGCACATGATAGATTCTTTAAGTGCTCCAAACTTTTTGCCTTTTATGACTGAAAATTCAGACTCTGTATTAATTCTTGAAGATTGCGAAACCATTTTGATGCCCCGCTCTGATGGAAACCCGAATGTTACTGCCTTATCAAATTTATTGAACCTTGGCGACGGGCTTCTTGCAGATGCCTTATCTATAAATGTTATCTGCACTTTTAATTCTGATTTGAAAAAAATTGATGATGCGATTCTTAGAAAAGGTAGGTTGATTGCACGTTACGAATTTAAAGAATTAGAGACTGCAAAAGCACAGAAATTAGCCGATAAATTGAATAAGGGCTGCACTATTGAAAAACCTTCCACGCTTGCCGACATTTACAACATTGATGCAAAAAGTTTTTCAAATACTGATGACCGTAAAAAAATTGGATTTGGACAATAAAAAAGTCCGGACTTTTATTACCGGACTTTTAATTGAAACCCTAATGTATACTTGTGATTTGAAATTTATATATGATTTGTTTTTTCATTACAAATCCTAAATCCTTTCGCTGGGGCGAACAAATATTTTTCTCTCATTTATCAAACTTAAATTTAATTTGGATTTAGGTTTAGGAGTAAGATTAAGGATTAAAGAAGATTACTACGAAGTCTTTACTTTTGCTCCTATTCTTAATCCTACTCCTTAATCCATTATTTTCTCCTATTTCAAGCAAACCTGTTAGGATAGCCTCCTCACCTGCTTTCTCGCAATACCTCACAGGATTGCTAAATTGTGTTCGCAAGAAAACTATGTGTTTGATAAAGAAAACGTCAAATACAAGGCTTTCGAAGTCATGA
Organism: Bacteroidetes bacterium GWF2_35_48; assembly: GCA_001769125.1. GTDB lineage: Bacteria > Bacteroidota > Bacteroidia > Bacteroidales > GWF2-35-48 > GWF2-35-48. Next base: position 40,700 of record MEOG01000105.1, read on the forward strand.
AAACCAAGGAGTTTACTTTTGTAAATGACTGTTTTCATGACGAGAGTAACGCAGTAGTTGGCGTTTTCTTGCAAACACTAAATTAAAAGGTAAGCCCCATGCCAATAGTAAATGGATATAATTCGGGACCTTTTTTCTTTTCAAACAAAGTAATAAAACTGTAATTTGCAAAAACATTAAAACCTCCGTAACCCATTCTGAACGTAGCTTCTGCTTTAAAGGGCGACAACCTGAAGTCTTCGCGTACAATATGCTTTTCGTCATTATCGTAAACTTGTTTGTGGCGGGAACCGATTTTAACACTCCCAATTATTCCGGCAGCAAAATGAATTCGTGCATGACCGGCGGGTATTTGATATTCCAGCAATAAAGGAAGTGTAAGATAGGTAACAATTAATTTGTTCTTTTTAAATTTATGAATAGTATCTAATGTAAACTGAATAGGATTTGAATCAGGAACAAAAATTATTTTTTTGTCAAATGCATAATTATTCAGAGCAAGCCCAAGACCTGTAACAAAGCCAAATCTGTCTTTATATATTGAAAAACTCTGATGTAAAAAATTCAAATTAAACTGCCATGATTTTCCTGTATTCAAATCCATCATTTTACCATCAGCAGGCAATTCCATTTTAAAATTTTTATCAAGAAAATTATTCATTCCCATTTCTACACCCGACCAGTTTCCTTGAAATCTTGGTTTACGGTAACGTGGAAAATCGCTGCCATATTCCCAATTTAATGTATCGCCAAAAGGAAAATCATCTTTATCTGAAATTATCAGAATCTTGCCCTTTTTGAAAATTATTTTTGTTGTATCTTTTCCACCTTTGTTCTTTTCTGTAATGAAAATACTGTCTTTATTAATGATTACAGTACCCGAACCATCAGAAACTTGAATGCCATCGTCCGTTATTATTAAGCCTTTGTCTTTTTTCGTTTCTTTATCCTCTATTTCCGGAAGGTTTGCCAGATTGCTCAGCAAAGAAACACTGCCATCTTTGTAGCACTTAAATGTTCCATTGTCTTCATATTTTATATCATCATACTTATTCGGAATAAAAATAGTTCCGTCTTTCCCAATCAGACCTTTGTTGCCATCTTTCCATGTCCAGAACAAATTTTCTCTGAAGTGCGCAATTTCGTCATATTTGCCAGGAATTAATACAACACCATCTTTTGATATCAAGCCCTTTTGACCATCTTTATAAGTCCAGGCCATTCCTTTTTTAAAATTTGTAATTTCATCGTATTCGTTTGGAATAATAATTTTTCCGGATACATGTATCAAACCTTTATTCCCATCTTTATATGTCCACGCTAAGCTGTCTTTAAAAGCTGTTATTTCATCATATTTATTAGGAATTATAATGACTCCGCTTTTATCACATACTCCTTTCAATCCGTCTTTCCATGTCCAGCTATAATTTTCATCAATTTTTTTGATTTCGTCAAACTGATTTTCTTGCTGAGCAAAAAGATTTACGATTCCTAATCCCAGCAACATTGCTATTAATACTATCTTTTTCATATTATTATATTTTAAATTTTATTATTAATTATTTTTTTGCGTTTTTTTTGTGACAATCTTGTTATCTGACGTTACTCAACATGTTTTTTTTTATCAGTCGGAAGCTCGAAGTCGGAAGTTCGAAGTCGGGAGCTGCTTCAACTTCTGACTTCCATCTTCTGACTTCTGACTTCTGACTTAAATCTTCCATCTTCAACATCAATTTCCACAATTTGCGTAACATCATTTATTAATTTATATCAGCTGAATATTTACAGTCGTATGACGAACAGGGTTAGGGAAAAGTTACAGAGAAGGAAAAATAATCACAACAAAACTCATTTTGCTAAAGATGACGCAGGTTTACGAAAGTTAATAACTGAACTTTGCTTAAATTAATTTGTTAAAAATATGATCAGCATATTTTCAAGAGAATAATAAAAATAATTTTTCCTTTATCCATTTAAAAAAATCAAGTATGAAATCAAAATAATAATATTCCGGTGCGCTGCACCTTTGAATGCAACGCAGCTATAGCTGCGACAAATGTTATCGCTGCTCTGCAGCTTCAAAATAATAATTACAGCATAACCTTGGTAACATTTGAAGCAGCAGAGCTGCATAATATTTGTAAAAAAAATGTTATGTATAGAGAAACCAAGGTGCAGAGTACCGTAATATTTACTGCTCTAACGCAGACTTGATATTATTTCGTAACCTTGTTTAGCGATGTACTGCGTTGTGTTGAGCTTGCAGAAACAAGCTTGCCGAAGTGAGCAAATTGTCGTGGCGATGAACTGTCAAAATACTTCCTACCGAAGGCACTACAATAGCAGATGTACGAAAATATAATTATGATTTTTATACGAAAATTCAAAAAAATGTAAATCTTTGATGCAGTCTCAAAAATTATTTTTTTACCGGTTTTATAAACTGAAAATTTTCAGATTTAAAAGCCAGAACTTCAACGCTTCCTTCATCGTTGTAGGTTTTTTCTATGCGGATATTTTTTCCTGTGCGTTTATTGAAGCTTCGTACAGCTGCTTCGGCAACATCAAGAAATGTAAGTGAGGTTTCTTTCAAACGATCTTCCTGCTTCATGAAAATTTTACGTATTTGTTTTTTTGCAAGCTGCGCAAGAGAGGGATGCTCTTCTGCTATTTCATTTTTAATAATAGGAAAAATACAGGTTGCGTTACGTAATTCAAGCTCTGTTCCTGCGCTTTCAGTATATGCTATGAAAGATTTACGCAACTTCATTTTTTCAAGAGGAATAAAATCTTTTTTGATATTTGTTATATTATTTAATGTATCTGTTAAAGGTGTATTAAATTTTTGTATATGCTTTTGTGCTGGTAATTTTTTCTCTGTATATAATTTATTTTTTCGAGTCTTTTCTGTACTTTGATTTTTCTCATTAACATCTACAGTAGTGCTGTTTTGAATGTTATTAGATTTGTGAACAGAATTAGAAGTGTCTTTTATTTCAACAACATTTGCAAGCTGCTTTTCATTTGATGTTTTAGAATTATTATTAGTAATATATACGACTATAAAAAGAATTACAGATGCAGCTATTCCGACAGCAGGCAATAAATATTTTCGATAATTTTTTTGAATTTTATATTTTTTCAGAGATGATTTTTTATCAAAAATAATATTATAATCGGGCTGCAGGCGTGTCTTTGCAAACAAACCATAGTCGTTAATTTTTTCGGGATGTGTAAAAAGATAACGATCGAATTCTTTTTTCTGTTCTGTATTCAAATCTCCCTCAATGCGTGCGATGCAGGTTTCATCGAAGTTTTCGTTATTGAGAACAAGAGATTTTTGTGGAATTTCTTTTAATGATTCTTTCGCCTCAAATGAGATTTGTTCAGCAACAAGAAAGGTATCTCCCATACCTTCAAGTTCTGCTGCAAGATCTGCATTTTCTTTAAGGAACAGCATGAGCTGGCTTATCTGAAAGGGGCTTAACTTCCCGTCAAGATAATCTATAAACCATATTTCATAATTGCTGCGTGTTATCATTTTTATAGTACAGTTTCCATGTGTCCGATATATTGTTTCAAATACAACCTTGCCCTGTAAATATATACTTTTACCTGCGATTCATTCAGCCCCGTTATTTCTCCGATTTCTTCGTAAGAATAGCCCTCGTAATCCCTCAGAAGAATAACGCTTTTCTGATCTTCCGGAAGATTATTCAGGGCTCGGTGTAAAATTTCATTCAAATCTGAATATTGTTCCGAATGAGAAAAATCATCGGGTTTCACAGAATTAAAATCCGCCTTTTTCTTTTCCTTACGGAATAAATCTATCATCGTATGATAAGCTGTAGAAAAAAGATAAGAGCGTGATTTTTCAAAATCAATATTTTCATGATTGATCCACATCTTCTCATAACTGTCTTGTATAATATCATGTGCCTTGTCTTTATCTTTTACAGATTTTAAGACAAAACGGTACACCCGGTCTGAAAAACGGTCTACACAAATATTATATTCTTTTGCAGTCATTCTGTAAAACGGACTCCTCTAAAAATTTATTCTGATACTATGACGTTTCTAAAATGCTAAATGTTACAGCAAAATTATTTATTTTTTGTTATGATATGTAAGTAGTTGTTTTTTAGATTCTTTTGAATAGTGATTTTTAAGCAACAAAAAACAAATCGCAGACTATTACATTCTTGATTTTTTTTATCATCCTCAATTAAACCTTTTTTTAAAACATTAGTCTAAACACTGTTTAGATTTTAAATTTCATTTATGTATAGAAGATTATTAGTAGCAGGGCTGGTTTTGATGTTTTCAATTTCGTTAGAGACTTTTGCGCAGGAAAATAAAGATCAGAAAAAAGATACAGAAAAAAGAAGAGAAGGGGGCAAGGGTGGTCCCGGTGGTATGAAGAACATGGCTATTGGGAAAATTTATGGCTCTGTAATTGATAAGCAATCGGAAGTTCCTATTGAATATGCAAATGTGATTTTGCACAGAGTAAAAGACTCCTCTTTGGTTACAGGAGGCATTACCGACAAGAAAGGTCGTTTTGTAATAGACAAAGTTCCACCCGGAAATTTTTACCTCAAAGTTCAATTTATCGGATACGCTCCTATAATTGTTCCGGGAATAAAAATTAATCCCCGTAGCCCTGAATATAATGCAGGAGTTATTCAGTTCAGCCCGTCATCACTTGATTTATCTGAAGTAACTGTAACATCTGAGAAAAAACTTATAGAATACCATTTGGATAAAAAAGTGGTAAATGTTGAGAAAAATTTAGCTGCCACGGGTGGTACGGCAATTGATGTGTTGAAAGATGTACCTTCTGTTGTTGTTGATGCAGATGGAAGTGTGAGCCTCCGTGGCAACAGCAATTTTACTATTTTAATTGATGGGAGACCCTCCCCTTTTTCGGGTGCAGATCAAACAGCCATTCTTGAGCAAATACAAGCCAGCGCGATTGAAACCATTGAGATTATTACAAATCCCTCTGCTCGCTATCAGGCTGAAGGTATGACAGGAATCATAAACATAAAGCTAAAAAAGAAAATGAGTCAGGGCTTGAATGGTATTCTATCTCTGAATGCAGGAACAAGCACAATAATTCCTGGATCAGAAAAATTAAACGGTTCAGTAAATATGAATTATAATTTTGGAAAGGGAAATGTATTTTTTAGTTACGATGGTAGTACTAGAAAGATTAACGGATGGGGAGAAAGCGATCGCACAAATACATTATGGGATACGATCAACAATCAATATGTGTCAACCGATTATAAGCAATGGAGTCAAACATTTAAAGAAAGATTGAACAACTCTGTAAAACTTGGTACTGATTATTTTATTAATCAACAAAATTCTATTACAGGTTCTGTCTTATATAATTCCAGCAAAGGCTCAGGAAATGATAATGACTACTCTCATTCCTATAATAATGGATTGACGACAGACTATTTTCATAACAAAGAAAATGAACATGAAAATGATTACTCCTTAAATTATTCTCTTTTCTATAAGAAAAAATTTGATGAAAAAGATCGGGAATTAACATCTGATATTACAATAAATACATCAAGAAACAAAGAAGACAATGAAACACTTTTGCAGTATTACCTTTCAGATACCATAACGCCTACTGGTTTTCCAGAAAATGAACTTAATAATACAGATTACAAAAGTTACAACATAAATGCGCAGGCCGATTACGTCCATCCTCTTGATACTACAGCCCGTTTTGAAACCGGATATAAATATTCCAACAACAACATTGACATGGATTATATATTTAATACGTATGATTACGCATCAGATGTGTGGGATGTAGATTCTAATTATACCAATCATTTTATTTATAACCAGCAGATACACGCAGCGTATGGAATATTTTCAAAAGTATATAACAAATTTACTTTTCAGCTTGGATTAAGAGCAGAATATACAATCGTTAATTCTGATCTGAAAACAACAAATATTAAATCGAACGATGAGTATATAGGATTGTTTCCGAGTGTGCATGTAACAAGAAAAATCAATGAACAGAATGACATTCAGATAAGCTACAGCCGAAGAGTAAACAGACCTCGTATGTGGTCATTGAATCCGTTTGTAAATAAAATGAGTCCGCTTCAATATAGAATGGGAAATCCAGATCTAAAACCGGAATATGTCAATTCTATTGAAATTGGGCACAGCTTCTCTTTACCTAAAATTGTAAATGTAAATTCTTCGATTTTTTATAAGCAGATTAATGATGTAATAAAGCATTACAGCAGGTTAGATTCAATTACAAATATTACGTATTCAACCAGTAAAAATTTCACGAATGCAGATTCTTATGGAATAGAAATGCAGGCAGACGGACAGATTTTCAAATGGTGGAAAATTATTGGAAGCGGCAGTTTTTTCAGAACAATTATATATGGAGACGCAGAGAGCAATACAACCACCACAGACAATTTCAGTTGGACATCCCGCTTGTCTTCAAACATGAAATTCTGGGAAAATTTTGACATTCAAATTTCAGGCAATTTCAGAGGTCCGATGCTTACGCCACAGGGGCAAATGAAACCATCTTACGGTGTTGATATTGCAATGAAAAAAGATATTATGAAAGAAAAAGCTTCTGTAAGTTTGCGTGTGAGCGATGTCTTCAATACACAAAAATTCGGCATAGAACAAAGTGGGGAAGGTTTTACATTTAATCACACCCGCAAACGAGAATCACAGGTTTTTTATGTAAGTTTTACATATAAAATCAATGAAGGAATGAAACAAAAACAACGCCGCAAACCACAGGAAGGCAGCGGTGGCGGTGGAGATGAAGGCGAAATGTTTTAGTGGAGTTATGTTGTTTAAGGTTGCAGGTTTAAGGTTTCAACCGCTGATTGAGCGAAGTCGAAGTCAAGGTTTAAGGTTGTTGAATATTGAATGTTTGTTCGTTAAAAATATTCAATAATCAACATCAAATAATCAATAATCAACAACCCGCAACACTCACAACCTGCAACTTGCAACCCTTTCAACTTGCAACTATTTAATATACCCCAAACCTTCTATAGCAGACTTATCATCGGGAGAAATTGTAAGAACTTTGTTAAATAATAATTTTGCTTTCGCGAAATCGCCTTTTTGGTAATTTGTCCATGCAAACATTAACAAACCATCGTAATCAAAAGGATAGAGGTTAACAACCATTTCAAAATATCTAAAGGCTTTATCATAATCTTTTTTACCATAATAAATAAGACCTAGTCTGTAATTCGCTGTTGAATTGGATGGGTCAACACTAATAATTTTCTCATACTGTAGCTGCACCTGATCCCATTTTGCAAGCTGAGAAGCAGGATAAACCATACCAAGGCGAGGCTCTACTGCAAACGGTTTCAGGTCAATTGCTTTCTGATAATATGCTACAGATTCTGTAAACCTTCCCGAAGAATAATTCAACCAGCCCAGTCGCAAATTTACTTCGTATTTGTAATTAAATTCATTTTCTACTTTTTTTAGCTCATCAATTGCTTTGTTGTACTCGCCCTTTTTCTCCATAGCATAGCTTTCCTTAAAAGCATTAATAACTTTTGTATCCTGACTGTAAGTCTGTAATGCAACAGACATTATCAATACAAAAATAAAACCGATGTTTGTTTTTTTTAAAATTTCCATTTTATACCTCCTGTTAATGTGTGACTAAAATATTTATAACTGTATTTTGAATACGCTTCCGGTTCAGACCATGATTGGTATGTATTTTCGAGTTCTTTTATCCCATATCGTAATGAAACTTCAATATTTGGTTTTAGAATTACGAACAAAGATACTGTATATTTTTGTTTTATTTTTTCAATATTATTATAAACAATATATGCATTGCGCTCATGGAAGTTGGAAATCGTACCAAAAGTAGCAGACAATTCTGTCCATAATTTCGAGAAAATTTTAAATCCGGCAATTTGCTCATAAATCAATCTGCTTTCTGTAGTGCGCGTTGTAGTGGCTCTTCTTCCTCTTCCGCTTGTTGTTGATGTTATTTCATTCCAATTTGTAAGATTTCCGATGAAGTAAAGATTTTTATTTCCAAGTGGCATATATAAGGCAGAAAGTCCAAATTGCTGTTGCTGCTTTGCATTAATTTTTGAAAGAGCTGCATAAACGCCAAAATTAAATTTAGAAATTGCTTTTGAGTAGCTAAGTCCTATAATAAAATCTGTAAAACCGGTATCTGTTTTTGTTATATTTACAGAAGGGTAAGACATGTTTATCGTGTTGTAATTTGTATCTCCGGATGCCGTAATAATTTGAACTAAAGCAGGAGAGGTTTTTATCACATTGGCTTCATGATAAGCTGGATACTGAAGATTAATAATATGCAAAAACGGAGACCATGTATTGCCCTTTCCAGGGTAAAAAGAAAAATTCAGATAATACTGTTTCTGATTTAATTTATAATCTTCAAATGTGGAATTCACTTTTTTCTTTATTGTAGTATCTGTTATCTGTCCATTATTAATCGTTTTTACCGGAAAATTAAAATCCGGTTGTACATTTTGAAACTGGTAATTCTTTGAAAAAATAAAATTTGAAAAAGCATGAAAAATTTTAACCGCTTTTGAAGGAATATGCGAAATTCCAATTGTATAGAAAAAAGTTGTATGAATAAAATCATTTTTCCCCATGATACTGTCTTCACGAAGCAGGTTTAAATCTTTTGAAAAATCGTATGCTTCTGATTTGCTATATCCTCCTTCAGGATGAACACCAGCAAGAAAAGCCGGAATTTTTAATCCGAGACGCTTTTTCATTTCGGGAGAAAATGTATACGCTAATTTTTGCGCATCTCCATCCCTTCCTGAAAACAGATAGCTGAAATACATGTATTCAAGCGCAGTTTCGTTGGATGGGTCGAATTCAAGAGCTTTCTCAAAATGATTTTGTGCTGCAACATAATTTTTCTTTTCGTAATATGCAATGCCGATTCTCATACGCAAAAAATAATAATCAAGACCATTTGCAATAGCATTAAGACCAGTTTTTATTAAAGCATTCCAGTTTTGTTCATTGTATTGCTGATAGCTTATCCTGTCAACATAAGCAAAGCTTGTAGTATCCTGCGCGAATAAAAAACGAACGGATATAGCAAAAAAGAAAGCTGTTATTGCGACAATTCTAAACATTTTAACTGAATTAATTTTTCTTTATCTGTAATGATTATTTTACTAAAACCCTTTTCTGTGATTTCTACTTCATAGCTTATTTTTCCAACAACTTTATTAAAAATACTTTTCTCAACAACAGACGAAATTTTAATAAGAGAAGGACTCAAATCATTATCCGCAGATTCATAAATTACATCGTATTTTGCTTTATAAAAAATATAAAACGGCGCAATAAAATCCTGAAAAAACAGAGAAGATTTTTTGAATAAATGGTGTAAAGGAAAAGCATCTGTCAGTTTCAAGCCTTTATAAAAACCTGTTTGTATTTTGTAAAAGCCCAGGAAAAAATAGTACAATAGGGATGATTTATCTCCTACGAAATTTTTAAAATAAAATACATACCCGTCGAAAAAGAAATATGCGAAAGATTCTGTGTCCTTACAATAAATATAAGAATTATTATGAATATCCGTAAACACTTCCCATTCTATCTCTCGGGTATTCTCATTTTCTTTAACTTCAAATTTCAATTTCTGACCAGGAATAAAATGAAATGTTTTATATAATAATGTATTCTTTTCAATATTGGAAACCCTTTCGAATTGTTTTGGAAAAGTAAAAGATTCAAGAGAAAAAGTTTCTTTAAAATGCCGGATATAAGAACTAACCGGATATTTAATAGTCTTTGAGCCTATAAAAGGAGTAGCCTGTAGCTGAAAATGAAGATGCGGCTGGGGCGACCTGCCTGAATTTCCGCAAGAAGCAAGCTGCTGACCCTGTTTTACATTTTCACCTATATATACCTTAAACGAGTCGGGTTGCAAATGGCACAATTTGGAATACAAAAATTCAGAATGTTTTATAATAATTGTGTTTCCCCAGTTTTCTGTTGTATTGATATCGCCAATATTATTGTCAGGAATTTTGTCTTCAATCTGTACTACCGTTCCTGGTGCAGGAGCAAGAATCATCTTTCCATAACAATGGTAATCCTCTGCCTTTGTACCCATTCCCCGAAAGGGTCTGTTTTCATCGTCTAAAATTTCAAAGTCCCATGCATATTTCCACTCTTCTTTATGCGTATGCTTTCCATCATGCCCCTGCGTAACCGACCAAACACCCCAGAAAGGAAGTTTGATGGGGAAATGCCATGCTTTATCAAATCGTTGATTGGCGTTATGAAAAGTATAAAGATTAGCTTCAGGCGTGCTTTGCATGATATAAGGTTCGGCTAATAATGCCGATTTATACAGCCTCATTTTTATTGTGTATACAAAAAGAAGCACTACAAAATTAAATGGCAATGAGAAAATAGAAAGCTGCCATACTTCCAGTATTTTCGAGAAACTTATGCTGATAACAATAACAAGAGGAACCAACAGAATTGTCCATAAATACGACATTCTGGATGGAATAATAAAGACTCCGCCTACAGCAATGGATGTCAGAATAAAATTAAAACCGATATGATTATAACTTAAATCTGTGATTTCAGCGCCCGTAAAACCATATACAAGGTATGCAGTAAAAAACCCAAACAATGAAAGAGTAAACGCAATTCTTGAAAAATATAACAAGCCAATAGCAATCAATATTCCTGCGAGTAAATTATATTGAAAAAAGATAGCGCCCAAAGAAATAAAATATACTTTCAAGGGAAGATATAAACCCAGATTTGTCCACCATGTGTAGAGTTCAACAAGCGATTGTCCTCCGATATCGTACAATTCATTAAGTTTATACAGACCTCTGCTGCTCAGCTCCAGTGCCTGAAAATCGCGCATTGATAATGTTATCATCCATAACGAAAGCAGAAAAGGAATACTGAGATAAGGAAGATAGTATTTACCAATAACTGCTTCAAGCAATACACTAATAAAAAAAGTAAGAATTGCAGCCGCGATAATTACAAGCAAAAGCGGATAGGATGGCGCATAAAAAATTCCAATTCCTAAGCCAACAAGAAGACTGTTGAAACTGTAATAACCTGATGTAATTTTATATTTATCGTAGCCAAGCCAGTAAGCTAAACCGATAGATAACACAACAGAAGCAATGCCACACAAGCCCGCGAACCAATCAAAAAAAGATACAACTAATAAAATAAAAGCAAAGGCTTTTTTGTCTGAAAAGAAAATCTGGGAGTAACTGTTGAATATTCCCGAAATAATATTTTTAAATTCAATTCGCTGCAAAATTTCTATTTTATTAACGGATACAAATATTCAAAAATAGGTTTTAATTTTGTTATATAATTAAGAAATAAAATTACAAAATTTGTTTGAAAAAAAAAGTACCATCCCTGCAAGTAAGGCATTCGTACTCTAAAATAGAGACTGTGCAAAAAAATATACAGAAAAAAATACTCTGAAATGGTTTCGAATTTAAAGAATATTCAAATAAGTTAATATGATATTCCGAAAAAACAGAAATGCGTACAAAATATAAAGTTGTATCTTCACTGTCGGACTAACAGCAAATTTAGAAAGAAATTTTTCAATCAGAAATGCAGATTTTTCAATTATTGACTTGAAAAAAACACTGCTGTGTATTTTAAATGTAAAAACAATAAACAAAAAAATCAACAAGCATTGAATGTTAAATATCTTTTAATCAATAACTTATAATTTTAAGATTAAAATAAATGTAGTTATCTCATTTTAAAAAGTAAAAAAAAATATGGAGATTGATGTTTTTTGTATAATTTTGGAAAAACAAAAAACGATAAAACATGAAGAGATTCGTTATTTTATTTAAAGTATTTGCTGTAAGCATTATTTTTTTTGCTGTGAGCTGTACCAGTGATGAACAGAAAGAGTCATCTAAAAAAGACACTACTAAAACTGAAGATGATGCAGAACTGGCTGAAAATGTTTCATACCAGATTCCATCGCCGGAAGAATTATTTATTATTATTAAGCAACACAAGTTGCCCTACAAAGAAAATCTGTTGAACTCAACAGAAACTTCTTATACAACTACCATAGCGAAAGAAATTAATCTGGGAATTTATGTGGCAGATTTGTCCTATAGTTCTGTTTTCAATATGAATCAGAATACGCTTAAATATTTTCAGGCTATTTATAAGTTATCTGAAAATTTAGGAATATCAAGCGTTGTTAGCGGAGCTTTTCTTGACAGGCTTAAAAACAACCTGAATAATCCGGACTCTATGTCTTTTATTTCAAATGGTTCTTATTATTCAATTATTCAGGATTTGGACAATGCAGGAAAAGGAAAAACCATTGCTGTTGTTGCGACAGGCGGTTGGGTTGAAGGTTTGTATATTTTAACGAATCTGGTTGATAAATATAGTGAAAATAATCAGACAATAAATAAACTCGCAAGCCAAAAAGTTATTTTTAATAATTTGTATAGTAATCTTGAAAAATACAGCTCTGATGCAAATGTTGCAGATGTAAAAAAAGATATGGATGAGATCAAAGCTATATTTGATCAGTTAAAAGCCGAGAAAAAAGACGATGGCGGTTCTTCAAAAAATAAAGAAGGTGTGATTGTTCTGGGAAACAAGGAAAAATTCTCTTTCAGTGAAGCGCAATACAATGACCTTAAACTGAAAATTAAGGAAATAAGGACAAAATTTATCAAGCAGTAATAATATTGACCAAACTTAAATATTTATACAATGAAACATCTTAGTTTAATTTTAGCCATATTTATTACAGGATTTTCAAATTACAGTTGGGGTCAGTGTTCTGACTATATTTTGAAATTTGGAAATGACCGAAAAGGTGGTTATTCAAGAGACGTACAGTCGAAAAGCGGATTATTTAAAAAAGGACAATCACATAAACTGAATATCGTTTTTTCAGAAGGAAAAGATTATGAGATTAGATTTTATAACTCAAACCCAAAAAATAAGGTACAGTATAAAATGACCGCCGGAGGCGATGTTCTTTTTAACTATGATAATTTTCATCTACAGCAGGAACTTGCAGTCCAAAAGGAAGAGATGAAAAAGCAAAAAGATGTGCTTGAAGAGAATGATGGATTTGATGATGAGGAGGGTACGATGAAAAAGAAAATGCAGGAGATTGCTAAAAAAATTGCAGAGATTAATGCTGCTATACTAAAAGATAATAACACAGTACCTTCATGTCCTTTTAGTATTACTTCTACTGTTAATGTTGAAGTAGAAGTTACATTAGTAGATACAGAACCCAAAACTCCGACAAGCTGCATTGCTGTTTTAGTTCTTTCAAAAAATTCTGAAGGCGAAGGATTTCAGGACGATGCTTTTACAAAAGGAAAAAAGATGAAAGAAAAACAAGAGGAGGAAGCTAAAGCGAAAAAAGAAGCAGATGCAAAAGCCAAAGCTGACGAAGAAGCAGCAAAAAAGGCTGCAGAGGCAGATAAAAGTAAAAAGAAGAAAAGATAAAATAAAATATCAACAAAAAAGGCTGCCTGAAAAGACAGCCTTTTTTCATTCTTTTATGAATGCGTATGCAAGCCAGGCCATTAATCCCATTCCTGTTTTTAAAGAAGACTCATCAACATTAAACGTAGAGGTATGTATGGCCGAGGTAATATTTCTTCTTTCATTTTTTATACCAAGTCTGTAAAAACTTGATGGGAATTTTTGTGCAAAATAGGCGAAATCTTCTGCTGTCATTTTTAAATCCAAAGTTTTTACTTTCGTTTTGCCGAGATATTCATAAGCTAATAATTCTGCCTTTTCTGTAACCTGAGGATTATTCACAAGCACCGGGTATCCTTTCAAAATACGAAATTCGCAATGCCCTCCCATACCCTCTGCAATGGAACGCGCCATCATTTTCATTTTCAGATGTGCATCTTCACGCCAGATTTCATTGGTTGTTCTGAAAGTCCCTTCAATTTTTACCTCATCAGGTATTACATTGGTAGCACCATTTCCAATTATTTTACCAAATGAAAGTACACTTGGAATTGCAGGGTTGGAAAATCTGCTTACAATCTGCTGCAGAGCAACAATAATATGCGATGCAATCAGAATTGAATCAATATTCTGATGTGGCATAGCCGCGTGACCTCCTTTACCTTTAACTGTAATATAGATTTCATCGGTAGAAGCCATATATGTTCCTGACTTAAATCCTACTTCTCCCGACTCTAACGCTGATTCTACATGCTGAGCGAGAATAACATCCGGTTTGCATTTTTTAAAACAAGACGATTCAAGCATTTCTTTAGCGCCACCAGGAACTCTTTCTTCAGCTGGTTGAAAAATAAAATACACGATTCCTGAAAATTCTTTCTCAAATTTTTTTAAGATTTTTACTACTCCCAGCAAAGAGGCAGTATGGACATCATGACCGCAGGCATGCATCACTCCATTATTTACTGACTTATATTCTACTTTGTTTTCCTCCTGAATAGGTAAGGCATCCATATCTGTTCTTAGTGCGACAGACTTTAATTTAACGCCGATTTTATTTTTCTTTTTTCCTTCCAGAATAGCCACAATTCCATGTTGTGCAATTCCGGAGTGATAAGGGATACCTGTCTCCTTGAGAATTTTTTCTATATAAGCGCTGGTTGCTGTTTCATGAAATGAAAGTTCTGGATGCTTGTGAAGATGCCTGCGAATTGCAACTATTTCTTTATAAATTTTACCTGCCTCTGTCTTAATTTTATTTATCATTCGGGTTATTTAAATGTAATTTATAATCCGTTTTTTAAATATTGATTTCATTATTTGTCAACTAAATTATCTTACAATAGTTACTGTCCCATTATAGGGTTCATATCCATTGTTCAAATTTAAAATATAAACATAAGAGCCAGTTGGCACTTCGGTTCCTTTATATATTCCATCCCAGGGCGTGGTGTAGCCTTTCGATTCAAACATCAGTTGTCCCCAGCGATTATATATTTCAACACTTACCAAAGGATAAAACAGAATCCCTTTTATTTCCCACTTATCGTTTTTTCCATCACCGTTAGGGGTAAAAGCAGAAGGGATTTCAAGGCAAATGTTTGACAGGGTTGGTACAATTACTGTTTCCACAACCGAACACAAATGGCTATCTGTTATTGTTACAGAATACGTTCCTCCGGGTAGCGAAATAAAAACAGAATCAGCAACAGGAGTTCCTGACAGATTATACATGTAAGGAGGTGTTCCCCCTGAAGTACTCAAATAAAATTTCCCGTCATTAGCATCAATACAACTGGTTGAATCAGCAAGTATGCTTACTGCGAGCATTGATGGTTGACTTATTGTAACCGAAATAATCGTATTACAAGCATTGGAATCTGAAACTGTTACCTGATACGTACCAGCAGACAGTCCGCTTGCAACAGAATCTGTAACTCCGACTGTACCACCCCAGTTATACAAATGTTGCCCTGTTCCTCCTGTTGACCATAAATTTGCTGTTCCATCACTGCCATTAAAACATAAAGCGGCTGTTGTACCTGTAACTCCGGCTGTTATTGCAGCAGGGGCGAAAAGCATTACACTGTCTGTAACTGTACACAAATTATCATCTATAACAACTACGTGATAATATAAATTAGGAGAGAGCCCTGTAACACCGGGTGTTTGAGTTGTGTTGTTATCACTCCAGGTATATTCGTAAGGAGAAGTTCCTCCGCTCACAACAGCTAACGCAGAGCCATCATTTGTATTAAAACAGGAAACACTGTCTGCTGTAATTAAAAGAGAAAGTTGCGCAGGTTCAATAATATTAATCGTACCGGCACTCTGGCAGTTGTTCCCATCGGTAAGTGTAACAGAATAAAGTCCCTGTGTCAAATTCGTAATCGTATCATTTGTTGAAGAATTGGACCAGTTAAAAGTAACAGGAGGAACAGATGTCAAAACAATGACCCATGCAGTGCCATTCGTTTCTCCATGACATTTAATATCCGATTTTGATAAAACGAAAACCGGAACAGGATTAACAGTAACAGCATAAGCTACCGTATCTCCCGAACCACATGAATTAACACCGCAAACTGAAATAATTCCGGTTGTTGCAGCACTTGAAAAATCTACTGTAATTGCGTTTGTACCCGACCCTCCTGTAACATTAAATTCAGCCGGAAGACTCCATTGATAACTGCTTGCCCCTGAAACAGGAGGAATGGCAAAAGTTATTCCCGTTTCATTCTGGCAAACGACCGGATTGCCAACAATAGCTCCCGGCTTTCCCGGAAGCGCAGAAACAGTAACAGGAAAATAAACAGTATCGCCGTTTCCACAGGAATTAACGCCAAATACGGCTATATTTCCTGTAATGGCAGTATCAGAAAAACTGACTGTAATTGTATTGGTATTTGTACCTGCAGTAATGTTTGCGCCCGAAGGTACCAGCCATGTGTATCCGCTCGCATTAGGTATGGAACTTACAGAATAAACAATATCCGACTCATTTTGGCAAACCTGATTATCTCCGGTTATACTACCCGGTGTTTGAGGAAGAGGATCAATCGTTACAATATAAGATGAGGACATTCCATTTCCACAATTATTTATTCCATAAACAATGACATTACCCGAAACAGCCTGAGTCGAAAAATCTACGGTAATTGTATTCGTGCTGTCTCCATTAATTATTGAAGCTCCTAAAGGAAGACTCCAAATATAATAATCTGCATCTGCAATTGCAGGAACAGAAAATACAATGCTTTCACTACTCTGACAAACAGTGGCAGTGCCAGTAATTGTTCCTGCATCAGCTGGCAACAGCAATAATTCTACAGCCATTGAAGTAGAATCGCCCATACCACAGAAATTAGAAGCATAAACAGAAATAATTCCGTTTGATGCGTTTGCGGCAAAATCAACATAAATTGAATCTGCGCCTGAACCGCTTGCAATACTTGCACCCGAAGGCAAATTCCATATATATGTATCTGCGCCAGCAATAACGGGAACAGAATAAATAACTCCTGATTGTCCCTGACAAACGGTATCTTCACCAGCAATAATTCCCGCAGCTCCGGGTAAAAAAGAAACAGTAACAGGTAAACTCACAGATACCCCGTTGCCACAGTCATTTGTCCCATAAACAGTAACATTACCTGATATCGCGGTATCTGAAAAATCTACAGTTATGGAATTCGTGTTTTGACCACCGGTAATAGTTGCTCCCGAAGGAACGGTCCACACATAACCGGTTGCTCCGGCCAAAGCCGGAATGGAATATATTATTCCGGTTTCAGTCTGGCAGACTTCATTATCTCCTGATAATTCTACAGGAGTAGCAGGCAATGAATTTACGGTTATGTTTAAAGAAAAAGGCTCCCCGTTTCCGCAGGCATTTGTTCCATACACAGAAATAGTTCCCGATATTGCAGAACCCGAAAAATCAACTGTGATAGAATTTGTATTGTCTCCCGATGCTATTGTGGTGCCTGTGGGTAATGTCCATACATAACCTGTTGCTCCACTAATAGCAGGAATTGTATATGACTCTCCTGATATTCCCTGACAGACTGTTGCCGAACCCGTTATTGTACCTGCCGAAGCGGGGAGGGTTTCAACTGCTACAGGCAAACTTGAGGAACTGCCATTTCCGCAGGAATTACTGGCATAAACGCTTACGTTCCCTGATGTTGCGCTTGCAGAAAAATCTACAGTAATTGTATTTGTACCGCTACCACTCACAATAGTAGCTCCTGTAGGAACAGTCCAGTTATAAGTTGTTGCGCCTGTTATTGCAGGTACTGAATAAGTAACCGTGTTTTGCCCCTGACAAACAGGCGTAGTTCCAGTGATTGTTCCGGCTGCAGCAGGAATTGCATTTACTGTAATATTAAAAGTGGAAGAACCGCCAACACCGCAATTATTTGTTCCATATACAGTAATTGTACCTGAAACAGCACTGGCAGAAAAATTAACTGTTATTGAATTCGTGTTAGTACCGCTTGCAATGCTCGCACCGGAAGGTAATGTCCATGTGTAACCCGTTGCATTTGTTATTGCGGGAATCGAAAATGCCACACCATTTTGTCCCTGACAAACAATGGCTGTTCCTGTTATTGTTCCTGCATTGTCAGGTAAAGGAGCACAACACAAAATATCTTCTGAAATGGTTACATCATTAATAATTGCATCAATAGCAGTTGCCGTAGTACCCGTGTAATTCGTGTAAATAGGAGTTTCAGGTGTAAAAGCGCATGCTTCTTTTACAGGCTCGATATCCGTTTCATTACAGCCACTAGATCCTGTATTATCAGTTTTAATAAGACCAAAATCCCATGCTGCAACTCCGGGTCCCATATTTCCAATAACATAACCTCCGTCACTGGTTTGTTGTCCACTGCTGAAAAATTGCATTCCCATGAAACCATTATTAAAACCTTTCGCTAAAATAATTGCGTCACCGGTTGCATCTGTTTTCATCAATACACTATAAGCCCCACCAAGCATGTTAAAAGAAAAACCCATGATAACAATCCCTCCGTCACTGGTATTGCTTACAGTGTGTCCTTCATCGTTCACACTTAGAAAACCTGTAAAATAGCTTACTGAAGACACAACATTTCCGTTGGAAGGATTAATTTTCATTAATAATAAATTGTTGTAACCTGATGGTTGGTTGGTATATCCGGTAACAAATAAATTTCCTGTAGATGTAGAATATTTAATATCAAAAATTCGTTCATCATCGGCATTATTACCATAAGTATTAATCCATGTAAGCGCACCTGTTGTTTTATTTAGTTTTATCAAAGTCATATCAGCTGTAGTATCAGTGCCATTAATTTGTCCTGTATAACCGCCAATAATAAAACCATCGCTTACTTCTTCTGCTGTAACAGCAGCATCATGATCCACGGAACTCAACTGAAATGTTTTCTCCCAACTCATGGCCCCTGTACTTGTTGTTTTGAGAATATAAATATTCGTGGAATCTTTTGCAGAAAAACTATTTGTAACGCCTGCAATCAAATACCCTCCGTCAGATGTTTGTTTCACATAATTACCGGTTTCGCTGTCAGATCCCCCGTAATGATAGGTCCAGTTAACTACACCTGCACTAGTTAATTTTGTTAAAAAAACATCCCTGTAATTTACCTGAGTACTTACCAGGGCTGGAGCAATTTGACCAGTTACAACATATCCGCCATCTGAAGTTTGCTGAATATAATTAGCAGAATAGCTGCATTGGTCATTCAAATATATTCCAAACCCCAGATTTATTCTAACACCAAATAAAGTTTTTTTCCATGACAAATCCCCATTTGGGAGTGTTTTAAGAATCAGTCCACTGAAGTCAATTCCATAGTTCTCCATTGACTGCCCTGTCATAATAAAGCCGTCATCGCTGGTTTGTTTCACACTGGTGTAAAAATCCATCATGCTGTAGCCATAAGTTCTCTGGAAAGTAATTTGTCCTATCAGATATAAAGAAGTAAAAAGAAAAACAAACAGGAATATTGCAGTTTTAAAAAGATGATTGTTCATAATCAAAAAAATTAGGTAATAACGGGTGGAATTTTATTCAATAGCAAATATAAACTTTTTAATAAATTATTCAAAAAAAATTACATTTTCTGATAGTGAAAAAAAATATAATTTTGAAGATGCAATCTGGGGTTCGTTGCTCCGCTGCGGCGGAGGCGATTCCGCTCAACCTCCGGTAACCCTGAAACTTCAACACTCAACATTCAGAATTCAATACTTACCACACCTGCAACCTGCAAAATAATACAATAACAAAATTTATTTTCCAAGAATCATCTTCAATGCAACGATAATAAGGAAACCACCAAATATTTTCTTCATCATTTTTTCCGGTATATTAACAGCAAAAAGTGATGCAATGTAGCTTCCAATAACAAATGCAATCATGAGAACAATGGCATATTTAACATTCACATGACCTGCTTTGTAAAAACTCCAGGTCGCCATTACACCTATTGGTGGAAGCATCATAAACAAATTTGTTCCAATAGCTTGATGTTGACTCACTCCCATAAAATATACAAGTGCGGGTATAACTATAGCACCTCCTCCCAAGCCGGTCATTCCTCCTATAATTCCAGCTGCAAGACCTATTATCCCTAATGTTATTAATTCATTAATTGCCATATTTCAAAGTTTAATTTATGAGCAGTTATAATTGTCTTAATTATGTTATATATTATGTTTCGACAAGCTCAACATAACCTTTTCTTCAAACACACTTACCATCACACATTCATAAACTTTCACAAAAGTTTATGAATAGAAAAGATTAAAAATCGAGACTTAAAGAAAGATAAAAAATTTTTGGAAGCTGAATATTGCTGTCAATACCCCATGCCCAGTCAGCGCGAATGAAATATCCTAAAAGCTTACTTCGAACTCCAAAACCATATCCAACCACAATCGGGTCGCGTTGTTTATCAATAATAATTGTTAAAGGATTGTTATAAATAATTTCTGTATTGTATGCATTTTTTTTAGAATAAGGGCTGGGACCAGTCCATGCAGTACCAATATCAGCAAAGCCTATTAGCTGTAAGTTTGCAAGGAATTCAGAATTCAGGGGGCGGTTAGCAAGATAACTGATAATCGGCCAACGCAATTCATTATTCATAACAAAAAAACTGTTTCCATTGCGGATATTCTGAGTAAAACCTCGCATATTGGTAGCAAGGGTCTGATAGGCGTAATTCTGAGTTGTATCAATCGGAATGGTATTATCAAACGTCGGTATTTTTGTAGAAAAATTCATCCAGTTATCAACACTACCAAGGTAATAAACAAGGCGGGTGTGGCCAAAAGAAGTGCTTATTGCAAATCTTGTAGCAAAAATAAGGTTTCTGTGTAATTGCTGATAATGCCTGAAATCTGCGCCCACAACAAAAAGATCCGTCTTCCACTTATCAACCTGATTGTAAAATTCGCTAAAAATTTTGAAACGGGAACCATAGTAAATATTAATACTTCGTTGACGTGTATTATCAAAAATATATTCCAATTTCAAACCTGCCCAGGTGTTAAACTCATTCTTTCTGTTTAAATTTTGAAAATCTGTTGATAAAAATACATTGCGGTCATTACGTAAGCTTACCGTGCCTTTCACTGCCAATACCTGATTAAAAGGATATTTCAAAGAGTACATTACATCGTGTGAATGCGTTTTTATCAACGCGTTTTCTGTAAAGCTGGTAAAAGCTTGACGATGGAAAATATATTGTTTATCGAGCCTTTTTCTTAAATCTTCATAACTTATGAGATATTCATTACTATCAAAATTACCTGCAAAACGAAAGCCTCCGGTAATTTTATAATCTTCAAACAAATCGTTAGTCCCAATTTTAAACAAAACATTAAACCCTGGATTAAAATAAAACGCACCCCCATTATAGACCTGGTAAGAAGAATTTAAAAATCCGAAGTCAACCTGATTCACGATGTAATTTGTGTAGAAAGTTTTAAAATACATCATTTGTTTAGGAATTTTAAGCTTACCGTTTTCATCATATTCACTGATGCGGTTTTCATAGAATTGATTTCCCTTTTTTTCTACTTCGAAAATATAATTCCGGATGTCAATAATGGAAGTATCCTTACTAACTTCAGGAACAGAGTCCTGTTTCACATTTTTCAGGCTATCTTCAAGTTCCATTTTTTTATTAAATCGTTTTCTGTAATCCGATTCAATAAAAGAGCCACCATGCAAATCTTTTTCACTCACAAAATCTTCAAGAAAAAGATTGTGTTTGCCGTTCTCAAGAATTATTCGTCCGATTTTATTATCTTTAGGATTTAAATCGTAATCTAAAATATTCCTTGTAAAATTTGTTACAGGATACATATTTGTAAAAAAGCGATAATGCGTTGAAGTATCAATATAATTAACAGTACTGTCATATTTCGCTATAAACTGGTTAAATACGCCATTGTGGTCAGATAAAAAAGAATATTTATTTTTTGAAATCTGCTGTGGCTGTATTTCGTTAATGTATTTTGTGTCTGTAATACGTTTAAGTATTTTAGATCGGTTTGCAAAATCATAAACAAACACATCATTGAATTTGCTGACATTTTCATCACTTTTGCTTTTCGACAGTAACGTATCGCTTAAACGGTTGGAAGTAAAAATAATTTCCCGTGACCAGTTGTTGAATTTCGGATTCAAATCGTCCGCAAGATCGTTTGTTATACGCTCACTTGTATTAGCGGCAATGTTATGAACAAAAATATCTGTAATACCATTTTTTACAGCAGACATGACTATTTTAAAACCGTCATGAGAATAAGAATAATCAAGGACTTTATCGTATCCGAAAAGGCCTGTTGTTTCTATTTCTTTTGTTTCCAGATTGTAGAATGATAAGAACGTTTTTCCCTCGCGTTCTGTGACGAAAGAAAACAATAGTCCGGAAGGATGCCAGGCTAAAACAGGGTAAGAATAATCGGTTATCTGATCAAGTTTGTGTTCGCTTTTTAATATTTTTTTATGCTTATTTTTCTCTATATCATAAAACCATATTTTATATTGCCCAAGCTCATTGGTGGTATAGATAATTTTTGAATTATCGGGACTTATTTTTATTTGATTGTATACTCTTGCTTTCTTAGGTCTTTTTAAAATTTTATTCTCTTTTGGAGATACAGCCTTTTTATTTGGTGCATAGAATTTTTTATCGTAGAAATCTATCCAGTCATAAGCAAGGTATTTAAGAGGAGTACCGAGAACAAATAAAAAACCGCTTTCAATATTTTTACTTATTCGCGTTACGTAAATAATAGTTGGAATAACCGAGCGCCCATAAGAATTTGCAATAAAATTCCAGATTGAATGACCTGCATATATAGCATCATCTCCGCTCAGGCGATTAAATTTTTCATATTTTTTACTTAAAATACCATCTTTAACTCTGTTCTCCATTTCAAAATCCCAGTTACGGGATACATAGGAAACAAGACCTTTGAAATACCAATCGGGAAGAGAAATTAAAGTGGAATTAGCAACCTTATTCTTAAAATCATTGCCAAACAACATTTCTTTAAGCATTACTTCTGCAATTGCAGCACTAATTTGTTGTTCCAGCTTTTTATGGTCTCCTTCGTTATAAAGAAAAACTTTATTGTCAACAATTTTTGTAACCCCTCCGATGTTATATTGGTTGTCTCCGGTAATAAGACCTATATTGCTTTGACGAAGATCAGAAAGGTTGTTATAAACGATAAAAATCATTCGCTTGCTCATGGTGTACTCAAGAAAATCTTCAATCTCATCGAGTTTTTTTGCGGCTGTTTCAGCAGTGTATTGCGCAAGCTCTTTCCCTCCAACATAAAAATAAACATCGTATCGCTTATAACGATAAAATTGCCATGTGAACTCACCATATTGCACCCTGTTTTTGCCGAAATCCATTTGCAGCCCGTTATAAAACTGCGCATAAGAATCAGGGCAAATCAATACGATAAGAACAACAAATAAAAAAGACCTTAATGTTATATATATTTTATGTTTTATCAATTTTTGAAAATTATAATAAAAAAATACTACCCAATAAAATCTATAAAAATAGATTTATTTCTATAGTTTGAAAAAACAAAGTGAAGAATTTTATCAAAAGTCGACAAAGGGAATGGACAGGCTGACTGAAATTATGCTAAAATTTTTATTCAACAATCATTTTTATATTTTCATATTCCAGACGCTTTTTTAGCCAGTTTTCAAGCATAGTAACATCCTTGCGTTCAATTTTATTTTTTGTCTGCATATAAACAATAAGTATAGAGTCCATTTTATTGGTTGTAATATTAAAGGATGCCGTTCGATAAGCACTGAATATTTTGATATCTGAATTCAGGGCATTAATTTCTTTGCTTATATTTTTAATTGGAATTTGTTTTCCTCTTAAAGAAATAATTTCATTTTCAAGAACCTTAATTTTCATTTCTTTGTCTTGCAGGGCGACTTCATTTTTTTTATAAATTTCTTCTATTATTCCTGATTTTAATTGTCCCATATCAACTTGCGCAATATTTTCACTCCCTTGTTTTAATATTAATTTTGTTTTGTAAAGTGAATACTTTTGTAATTTACTTTTAAGCTCAGTATATTTTTCTTCTTCAATCGGTTTTCCTGCAAGAACAACCTCAATAGCGTTACTATCAGTATAACTATGAATAAAATTTTTATTAATAATGGGTGTTTCGTTAAACGACATTTCCTGGATTAAAAATATTGTTGCATTACTCTTGAAAATACTTTGCTGAATAATCTGGTATCCGAGATAAATACTAGGAAGCACCGTAATCGTAACAATAATCAGAATATACTTTTTAATTCGCTTGCTATAAATGTCTCCGGATGTAGACTTTAGAGGAAATTTAAGGAATCGGACAATTAAAAAAGCAGAAAGACTAATCATTACTGTATTAATAAAAAACAGATAAAAAGCGCCAAGGAAAAACCATAAATTCCCTGTTGCTATTCCATAACCTGCGGTACAAAGAGGAGGCATTAAGGCTGTCGCAATTGCAACTCCGGGAATTGTATTTCCTTTTTCTTTGGAAGCTCCTGCTACAATTCCTGCCAAACCGCCAAACAAAGCAATCAGAACATCGTAAATACTGGGAGTGGTTCTAGCGAGCAATTCAGATTGCGCTTCTTCAAGAGGACTTAACGTAAAATAAATTGCTGAAGTAAGAATACTAATAACTACAGCAATTGTAAAGTTTTTGAGGGATCGTTTTAGCAATGCAAAATCATAAATACCTACGCTTAAACCTAAACCCATTATAGGTCCCATAAGCGGAGATATAAGCATAGCACCAATAATAACCGCGGTTGAATTTACATTCAAACCAACAGACGCTATAAAAATTGCAAAAATAAGAGTCCAAACATTGATGCCCCTGAAATCAATTGCTTTTTCAATAGATTTTATTGTTTCAAAATGGTCTTCTTGTTCATGGCTGAGATTGAAGCGATCTTTTAAAAAAATCAATATTAATAAGTATATTTTTTTCACTTTGAATTAAAATTAAAAAAATAATTTTGTGTCTTTGAAAATTGCTTTTATTAAATCAAACTCCAAACATGTTTAGCTCATCAGCATGATTTTTTTTCATAAAATCATAAAATTGCATATCAATAGTAGCAAGGTGATTTGTTATCCATTGTTTCATGAATTGCAACAAAGGAATTGTTTGGTCGCTCACACCACTATTATAATAAGAATCGAGCGTTTTCAAATCGTCCATTAGTCTTTTATGGTCTGCAATATGGTTTTCCATATCCGGATAATGAAATTTAGCCATATACCGGGCTTCTGTTGCAAAATGCGATTCGGCAAATTGCGTTAATTCTTCTAATATTTTTTTTAATGTATCCTTATTGTGTTGCAGGGAAGACCCTGTGAATAATTTATTCAGGAAATCAAAAATCTTTTTATGCTGCGCATCAACTTCTTCAATGCCTAACGAATAGGCCGGTTTCCATGAAAACATATAGTATCGTATTTGTTATTTGTTTTAAATCCTTAATCCTACTCCTTAATCCTTCATTACATCTATTCCTCTACAAAATAAAATCAGGTAAAAATACCTGCTATCTTCGGGTTAATAATCCTGTAATATTTAGATTTTTATTAATAATTTTGAAAAATATTATAACTTTGCATAAGGGTAAAAGTAAATCTATGTGTAAATAATAAAAATTCAAATTTATAAATTTAACAAAGTAAAATTATGAAAACCAAAAAAATCTTTAGTTTTTTACTAATCGGAGTAGTTCTTATAAGTATTAATTTTTCATCTTGTAAAAAAGAAGAGGAAGAGCCAAAAACAAATATTGTACCTTCTTCCTTTGTCGTTGATGTCCCTTCAGCTATTAATTCTCCGAATGTAAGTGGAAGCAAGGCGACAGAAAGTGACACGCTCAACGGAAATGTAATTTACGGAAATCTTCGTACATTTATTAATGTAGGATGCGCAGCAGCTAATGTTGTAAATACAATTATTTATTCAATATATGTCTATAATATTAATCAAGCAATGATTTTTGATTATGTTGGCAACTATGATCAGAGGACAAAACATGTAGAAGTAATTGAAGGTGCTTCATTAAATGGTGTGTATTTTCAGTTTAAAATGACAATCACAGATTCAGGAACAAAGGCTATTCAGGTTTTCTGGAATACCAATCCGGTTAAGGGAGTTGCCATTTTAAGTCCTTATGACATTAACAGAACTTTGTCTAACGTATTTACAAACACCCGTTATATGGTAGAATACAGCGAGGCTGAAAATGCTTATGAAAAACAAATGCTTGTTTCTATTGCTAATTATCCGACATCCATTCAGGGAACAACAAATGCTATAAATAATTTGAAAATGTTTGCCGGTAAAAATGGCAATCTTGTTACGCTTTGGGGAAATTCAAATCATCCGGCTGCTATCATTCTTGATCCAAGTTTAGTTGGAAAAGATTATGCCTTTATTGCTCACGCTGATGCAGCTTTAAATACAGGTTGCGCGCAGGTAGCCATTACTCCTACGGATGTTAATACTACTACAAACATTTTTTCAACATATAGTGTTTATAGTGTGTTAAATTCAGCAATTAATACTGTTTATCCGGGCCTCCCACAAAATCAAATTGATGCATATCTTGCAAATACCGATGCGCCTGCTTACTTTGTTGCACCGCAAGGCTTTGTGTCATGTGGCACGAATGTACCGGCTTCTCCCGCGGGAGCATTTTCTGCATCTTTCGTAAATCTTTCAGGGCTTACGCCTTATGTTCCTTATGACGTTAAAAATTTAAGCATTAGTTTTCAATAATTTTTTGATAAAACTTTTTCATAAAAAAAGCTGCTTTATGCAGCTTTTTTATTTCATTGCCTCTTACGTTTTCGATAAATTTTCTTTTCTTTGCACTCCATTATGAATTTTATTCTCGACATATTCCGCGATGCCCTTATGATCACAAGTTTTGTGATGGTCATCATGCTTATTCTTGAATATGTAAATGTAAAATCTAAAGGAAACTGGAGCAATTTTTTAAAACGCTCATGGATTTTACAATTGCTTTTTGCAGGGTTTTTAGGTGCAACACCGGGTTGCCTTGGCTCTTATGCTGTTGTTTCTCTTTATACGCATAACATATTAAATTTTTCTGCGCTTCTTACTGCTATGATTGCTACTTTTGGCGATGAAGCATTGATTATTTTCTCTCAAAATCCCGAAACTGCACTGAAACTTACAATTTTGCTGCTAAGCATTGGACTTGCAGCAGGCGCAATTATTAAATTTACTCCACTTGGGAAAATGCTTTCCAAACCAATCAGGGATTTCCATTTTCAGATACATCACGACCACGCAGAATGTCATATTCATTCAAAAAGTTCTCTAATTAATAATTTCAAAAAAATATCTTTTCAAAGAGCAATATTATTGTTCGGGCTTCTCGTTTTTATGTTTGGTCTGATTTCCGATCACATGAACCACAATCATTCCTACTTTTCAAGTACAGGAATAATGCCTAAACAAGAAAACTGCGCTGAACATAATCATGAAAAAATAGTTCTAAAAGATAATCATGAACAGGAACACATTTGTGAAGATCATAATCAAACTGCAAATAACCAAGAAAACAAAGAAGCAATACATAAACATGAAGGAATTGACTGGATTAAAATTACATCCATTGTCGGTATTTTAATAGCTCTTTTTATCATTTGCATCGTACCCGACCATTTTCTGGAAGAACATCTCTGGGGACATATTATTAAAAAACATTTTTTGAAAATTCTTTTGTGGTCGCTGGGCGCATTAATAGTAATTCATCTGCTTCTCGATAATATTAATATCCTAGAATGGGTCAAAAACAATCATTTTATTATTTTAATAATTGCGTTATTGATAGGTATTATCCCCGAATCAGGACCTCATATTTTTTTCTTTTCTTTATATATTTCAGGCGCTGTTCCTTTTTCTATATTACTTGCCAATTCCATTGTTCAGGATGGACACGGTGCTTTACCCCTGCTTGCTGAATCCAAAAAGAGTTTCCTTATTCTGAAATTAGTGAAACTGATTATCGGTTTTATTATTGGAGTCATCGGCATTTTCTTGCTTTAAAAAATTCAAATACAAAGCATTAAGCATCTTCCCATTGTTAATACCGTGTGCAAAAGTACTTTTTGTTATTGCCTAAATATAATATATATTCGCAATCTTTTTGTTGGTAACCTTGACTTCGACTTCGCTCAGTCTACGGTTAACCTGCAAACTGCAACCTGCAACTTGCAACAAAAAGATAAAAGATTTATTAATAACAAAAAGCAAAAAAAATGTTTTCAGGAATAGTTGAAGAAACCGCAAAGGTCGTGAAAATTGCAAAAGACAAAGGGAATGTTCATATAACAATGACTTGTTCATTTGTGAAAGAATTAAAAATTGACCAGAGCGTTTCTCATAACGGAGTGTGTCTGACCGTAGTGAAAAAAACAGATAAAACCTATACTGTTACAGCAATCAAAGAAACTTTAATCAAATCAAATCTGGGATTACTTAAAGTGGGGAATGAAGTGAATCTCGAACGCAGTATGCGCCTTGATCGCTTGCTTGATGGTCATTTAGTGCAGGGACATGTTGATCAGACTGCTGTCTGCACTAAAGTTGAAGAAGCTGACGGTAGCTGGTATTATACTTTTGAATACGATCCGACAAAAGGAAATATCACCGTTGAAAAAGGCTCTGTTGCTGTCAATGGCGTTAGTCTGACTGTTGTAAATTCAAAAGAGAATACGTTTCAGGTAGCTATTATTCCTTTTACTTATGAGGTTACTAATTTTCATAGCTTCAAAAAGGGAACGGTTGTAAATCTCGAATTTGATATCGTCGGAAAATATATTCAGAAAATCATTGGTGCGCAACTTCCAGCTTTGATCAGGGAAGAAATAATAAACCTGAAAAAGGAAAAAAAAGAAAAGAAAAAGAATAAAATAAAAAAAGTAAAATAGGTACTGTAACATCTTGCTATACATAGGTCACTGCTAAAGCAGGGCAGGCAGGATCAATTAGACAAGCACATTGCATCGCAGCACAGGAGGCAAGATGTATTTTATAAAATAACGATATGAACAAATTCACAGAATATAAAAATCTCGATCTTTCACAGATAAACAAAGAAATACTCGAAGCATGGGAAAAAAATAAAACATTTTCCCAAAGCATTGAAACACGTAAAGGCAATCCGGCTTATGTTTTTTATGAAGGACCGCCCTCAGCAAATGGAATGCCCGGTATTCATCATGTTATGGCGCGTACCATAAAAGATATTTTTTGCAGATATAAAACCTTACAAGGTTTTGTTGTTGATCGCAAGGCAGGATGGGATACCCACGGTCTTCCGGTAGAATTAGGCGTTGAGAAGAACCTTGGAATTACGAAAGAAGATATCGGTACAAAAATTACGGTTGAAGAATATAACAGCGCATGCAGAAAAGATGTAATGAAATTCACAGACAAATGGGAAGAGCTTACCGACCTTATGGGTTTCTGGCTTGATATGTCTGATCCCTACATTACTTATGATAACAGATACATTGAAACTTTATGGTGGTTGCTCAATCAACTGTTTGAAAAAGGGCTTCTTTACAAAGGTTACACCATTCAGCCATTTTCTCCCGCCGCTGGGACAGGCTTGAGCTCTCATGAGCTGAATCTTCCCGGGTGTTATAAAATGGTAAAAGACACTACACTGGTAGCGCAATTTAAAGTTATCCGCAATGAAAAATCTGAATTTTTATTTAAAGATGCCGATTGCGAAGTATTTTTCTTAGCATGGACCACCACACCCTGGACACTTCCGTCAAACACAGCACTGGCAGTTGGCGATATTCCTTATTGCAGGGTTCGTACTTTTAATCCTTACACAGGAAAACCAGTTGTTGTTATTCTTGCAAAAGCCCTAATGAACCAACACTTCTCTGAAAAAAATCTGGAACTGAAACTTGAAGAATATAAAGAAGGAGATAAAAATATTCCCTTTAACATATTATCGGAACATCAGGGCAAAGAATTTTCTGAAATCCGCTACGAGCAACTCATTCCTTATATTCAGCCAACAGATGGAGATTCATTCAGAGTAATTGTAGGCGATTTTGTAACTACAGAAGACGGTACAGGTATCGTACATATTGCTCCCAGCTTTGGTGCTGACGACTTCAGAATGTCAAAACAATACGGATTGGGAACACTCACTTTGGTTGATCGTCAGGGAAAATTTGTGGAAGGAATGGGTGAACTTTCAGGACGTTTTGTGAAAAATTCTTACGACCCTTCTATTCCGGAAAATGCAAACGAAGTGGATGTGGATATTGCCGTTATGCTAAAAAAAGAAAATAAAGCATTCCGCATCGAAAGACACGAACACAATTATCCCCACTGCTGGAGAACCGACAAACCTGTAATTTATTACCCACTCGATTCTTGGTTTATAAAAACTACTGCTTTTAAAGACCGGATGATTGAATTGAATAACACGATCAACTGGAAACCTCAATCAACAGGCGCAGGTCGCTTTGGCAAATGGCTTGAAAATCTCGTTGATTGGAATCTTTCCCGTTCAAGATACTGGGGAACCCCGCTTCCTCTATGGGTTAGTGAAGATAAAACAGAAATAATTTGTATCGGTTCTGTACAGCAGTTGAAATCTGAAATAGAAAAATCTGTAAAAGCCGGATTTATGAATTCAAATCCCTATGCAGATTTTAAAGAAGGCGATTTTACAAATGAAAATTATGAAAAAATTGACCTGCACAAGCCTTATGTTGATGAATTAATTTTGGTTTCCAAATCAGGAAAACCCATGCGCAGGGAGTCCGATTTAATTGATGTATGGTTTGATTCGGGTGCTATGCCTTACGCGCAACTGCATTACCCGTTTGAACATAAAGATGATTTCTCTAAATTTTATCCTGCCGATTTCATTGCAGAAGGAGTAGATCAGACACGCGGCTGGTTCTTTACGTTGCATGCCATTGCTGTTATGCTTTTCGATTCTGTTGCATATAAAAATGTAATATCAAACGGACTTGTGCTTGACAAAGAAGGCAACAAAATGTCGAAACGACTTGGAAATGCAGTTGATCCTTTTGAAACGATTCACAAACATGGAGCAGATCCTCTTCGCTGGTACATGATGACCAACGCGCAGCCCTGGGACAATCTCAAATTCGACATGGAAGGGATTGAAGAGGTTAAAAGGAAATTCTTCGGTACATTATATAATACGTATTCATTTTTTGTACTCTATGCCAATGTTGATAGTTTTACAAACAGTGAACCCGAAATTCCTGTTGCCGAAAGACCTGAAATTGACCGTTGGATTCTTTCTCTTTTAAATTCTTTAATCAAACAGGTAAAAGAATGTTATGAAGATTATGAGCCAACAAAGGCAGGAAGAGCTATTCAGGACTTTGCTATTGACAACTTGAGTAACTGGTTTGTCCGTTTAACTCGCAAACGCTATTGGGGAGGAGAAAAAACTTCAGATAAAATTTCAGCCTATCAGACTTTATATGCATGCCTCGAAACAGTTTCTCTGTTAGCATCTCCTATTGCTCCTTTCTTCATGGATAAAATTTTTGGCGACCTTAACGCAGTTTCAAAACGCCATAGTGTGAACTCTGTTCATCTTGCAACATTTCCCGTCTGTAATGAAGCTTACATAGACAAAAGTCTTGAGGAACGTATGGAATTGGCGCAGAAAATATCCTCAATGGTTCTAGCCCTGAGAAGAAAAGTTAACATCAAAGTCCGCCAGCCATTAAGCAGAATAATGATTCCTGTTCTGGATGATTCATTTGTTCCTAAAATAAATCTTATAAAACATATTATTTTAACAGAGGTTAATGTTAAAGATATTGAATTTATTACTGAAACAAACGATATTCTCGTAAAAAAAATCAAAGCCAACTTTAAGACACTCGGTCCGAAATTTGGCAAACAGATGAAAGAAATAGCTGCAGCAATAAGCGCGCTTTCTCAAAAAGACATTAATACGCTCGAAAAAAACGGTAATTTTTCTATTCAGATTCAGGAAAGTCCAATAAATTTAAGCATTGAAGATGTTGAAATATTATCTGAAGACATTCCCGGCTGGTTAGTTACAAATGACGGTAGTCTTACTGTTGCGCTTGATATTAATATTACAAACGAGCTGAGAGAAGAAGGTATTGCAAGAGAATTTATCAACAGAATTCAGAATTTGAGAAAAGACAGCGGTTTTGATGTTACCGATAAAATAGAAATTGAAATTCTTAAAAACGACACACTTGATGCTGCTGTAGAGAAGCATAAAGGGTATATCGGATCACAGACACTTGCAAATTCTTTAATTTTAGTTGAAAAAATGGAACAAAATTCAGGAATTAACGTAGAAATCGAAGAAAATATTTGTACTTTTATCAAAATTATTAAAGCAAACAATTAATAATTAAATTAAATTTTAAACCTACTGATATGGCAAAGAAAGCAAGTCCACTTAAAAAAGCAGCTCCTGCAAAAAAGGCAAGTTCAGCTAAAAAAGCAGCTCCGGCTAAGAAGTCAGCTCCGGCTAAGAAGTCAGCTCCGGCTAAGAAGTCAGCTCCGGTTAAGAAGTCAGCTCCGGTTAAGAAGACAGCCCCGGCTAAGAAAATAGTAGCAGCTAAAAAATCAACACCTGTTAAAAAAGTTGTATCAACAAAGAAAGCTGCTCCGGCAAAGAAAACTGCTCCAGTAAAGAAAACTGTTCCAGTAAAGAAAGCTCCGGCTAAAAAAGCTGCGCCAATAAAGAAAGTTTCGGCTAAAAAAGTGACTCCGGCTAAAAAAGTTGCGCCAATAAAGAAAGCTCCAACTAAAAAAGTGACTCCGGCTAAAAAAGCTGCGCCAATAAAAAAAGTTCCTGTAAAGAAAGCAGCTCCTGTAAAGAAAGCAGCTCCTGTAAAGAAAGCAGTTCCAGTAAAAAAAGCAGCTCCTGTAAAGAAAGCGATTCCGGTCAAAAAAACAGCTCCTGTTAAAAAGGCTGAACTCATGAAGAAAGCGGCTTCTGTTAAAAAAGTTACTCCTGTTAAAAAGGCTGAACCCGTGAAGAATGTAATACCGGCAAAAAAGGTTGCAGAGGTTAAAAAAGTTGTACCAAGTCCAAAACCAAGTCCAGCTCCAATATCAAAATCATTACTGAAAACAGAACCTTCTGTAAAAACAACACCTGTTAAAGAAAAAGTAGTAGAAAAAAAAATGATGGCACCAAAACAGACAAAATCAGAAGAACCCGAAAAAGTAAGATATGCAGATGTAGAATTAGCTGAATTTAAAAATCT
The DNA here is from genome assembly GCA_001769125.1 of Bacteroidetes bacterium GWF2_35_48. Classification (GTDB taxonomy): domain Bacteria; phylum Bacteroidota; class Bacteroidia; order Bacteroidales; family GWF2-35-48; genus GWF2-35-48. The sequence continues at coordinate 74,143 of MEOG01000105.1, forward strand.
TCTCAACGAAAAACTTAATAAAGCTCAACAGGAATATGATGTTCTCAGAAAAGCACTTTCTCAAAGCGACAGTAATGATACGCTGGACACATCTCCTACCTTTAAAATACTGGAGGAAGGCGCTTCTGTTTTGTCAAAAGAAGAAGCTGGGAATCTAGCACAGCGTCAGTTGAAATTCATACAGCACCTTAAAGCAGCTCTTATTCGTATTGAAAATAAAACCTATGGAGTTTGTAGGGAAACAGGAAAATTAATTCCTAAAGAACGATTAATGGCTGTTCCTCATGCAACGCTTAGTATTGAAGCAAAATTGAAACAACGATAATTTTTTCTTTGCTGTATTGAAATAGTTACAACCTGTGAAATTTTATTGCTTAAATTTCACAGGTTTTTTTTCGTATATATAATTCTTAAAGAAAAAATTTGTAGGTTTGGCACATTTTTGTAAGATATTTCACGGATGACAAAACTGAAGAAAGGAATACTAATTGCTTTGATCATTATTTTAGTTGATCAAATCTTCAAAATATGGGTTAAAACCCACATGATACTTGGGGAGGAACATAAAATTTTCGGTAATTGGTTTATAATACACTTTACTGAAAATAACGGGATGGCCTTTGGAATGGAATTTAATCTCGAATTTGGTAAAATTTTATTGAGCCTTTTCCGTGTTGCTGCTATTTTTGCTATTGGCTGGTATTTATACCATCTTTCAAAAAAAAATGCCCCTTTCGGACTTATAATTTGTGTATCACTAATTCTTGCCGGAGCTCTTGGAAACATTATAGACAGTGCTTTCTATGGGATTCTCTTCAGTGACAGTTTATTTCAGGTAGCCGAATTTCTTCCCGAAGAAGGAGGTTACGCCGGATTTCTTCATGGGAAAGTGGTTGATATGCTCTATTTTCCTTTAATTGAAGGTCATTTTCCAAAGTGGTTTCCTTTTTGGGGAGGTGAACATTTTATTTTCTTCAGACCCGTTTTTAATATTGCAGATTCTTCCATTACTATTGGAGTAATTACTACTTTGATTTTCCAGAGGAAATTCTTTAAAAACAACAATACTGATACTGAAAAATTAGAAGAACAAAATTTAATTGCAGAACAGAATTCTGAAAATAAATTTTAATTTGCAAATCTTTTTTAATAAAAATTCGTATATTTACAAAACTTTAGTGAAAGCGTATGATGGGTTTTAATCGAAAATATTTTACGTTACTCGTACTTACAGTAGCATTTTTCTTCACGCAATGCAGTCCTGATAAAGCAGATGACGATGGCGGAATCGGAATCTCTGATAAAATTATTAAGGATACTGCAGACATGAATAAGGTAAAAGTAATATTTTATAATATCCCTTCACCTGTTGAAATGACCAATATCTTACAAAGATCGGGCGTAGCATACAATCCGGATTTATTAAATTCAATTAAAAAATCAGACAAATACCTTTCATCTTCTCAAATAGCCTTGAATTTAGGTGTATATGGCGCAGATCTTAGCTACGTTAGAATGTTCGATCAAATACAGGAATCTGTAAGTTATCTTGCCGTAATAAGAAAATTTACTGAAAAACTGGGCATCCCAAGTGATAAAGGGCAATTAACGGTTGGAAGATTAGAAGAAAATGTTAATAATCGCGATTCTTTGCTTTCAATAATTTCTGAAACCTATGCGAATGCAGATGTTTATCTTAAAGAAAACAACAGGGGAAGCACAGCTTCTTTGATAATTCTGGGAGGTTGGGTCGAAGCACTTCATATAGCTTGCAGTCTTGTTGACCCCAAAAATCCAAGTAAAGAAATTATGTTGCGGGTTACTGAACAAAAATTTTCTTTGAAAAATATGATAGAACTTTTGACGAATTATAAGGATGATGAAACAATAACAGCATTTCTGCCTAAACTCGAAGAACTGAAAAATATTTACGACAAAACAAGCATTACAGCAACAGATGCGCAAGCATCAACCAATAATAAAACAAAAGTAACAACTATAGATTCTAAACCTGATGTTCAGATTACGCTTGAACACATTGCTGAAATTAATTCTCATATTTCTAAAATCAGGGAGGAAATCGTAAAATAAGTCAAACCTTTTTTTTATGAAAATAATCAGGACCATCTCTTTTCTGATAATCTTTGCACTTATAACATTTGCGGTGCATGCGCAGTGTAAAATGTTTGCCAAAAAATACTGCCTTGATAAGATTAAACCTTATTCTTTCAACGGGCAAATTAATACTGTTAAATTGAGCGAGGGAGAAATGGCGCAGTTATTTCTGACTTTTTACAAAGATCAGGAATATCGCGTGTACGTTTGTTCTCAGGGAAATTTTGAATCGGTTGAATTTAAACTTGTAGATGCCGCAAATAACAACCTCCTTTTTCACAATAAAGATCATAAATATACAGATACCTGGGATTTCCTTTCTAAATCAACACATCAGGTAGAAATACGAGTTTTCATACCCGAAGATAAATCAAGTACAATGGTACAAAGTGGCTGTGTGTCTATTTTGGTTGGGTTTAAAGAAAAATAGGTTTATTCCTCTTCTGCATTTTTTTCTCCAAGATATATTTCAATCAATCCATCCGGAGCATTAATTGTTATCTCTTTTGAAACATCGCATATATCAGTAACTATAGCATCTGTTGCAGGAATTAACACTTCACAGTCGTCTTTATAAATCTGAAAAACAGTATTCAGAGAATAATGCAAAATAGCACTTATCGTTCCGAGTGAACCATAATTCTTATCAATAATCCGATACCCTTGCAAATGATCGTATTTAGATAAGGCTACAAGATTGTCAGGACGCATGTTATTGGGAAGAAATAAATTTGTATTAATGAATTTTTTTCCTTCGGTTTCATCAGGAATAAGTTCAAAAATCGCAGTTGCAGTATCTTGATTATTATAAGTTAATTCTGAAATAAAAAAGGGAACAAGGTATCCGTCAATTTCAAGGAAAAAATATTCAACAGTGTCGAAGAGCATGTCAAAAAAATCAACCTCAATTTTAATAACTAAAGCCCCATGAATTCCATGAGGCTTTAGTATTTTCCCTGTGTAAAAATAGTCTTTGTGATCCATAAAGGCTGTACAAAAACTATCTATGCCTGAGGAGTTTCTTCTGTTGCAGCAGCTTCTGGTGTTTCAGATGCATTTTCTGCACTTACAGTTTCTACAGTTTCTGTAACTTTTGCAGTTTCTACAGCTTCTACAACTTCTACCGTTTCAACAACTTCAACAACTTCAACAGCTTTTACAGCTTCAACAACTTCTACAGTTTTTACAGCTTCAACAGCTTCAACAGCTTCAACAGCTTCAACAGCTTCTTTAGCTTCTTTTTCAGCTAATTTTGCATTTTTCTTTGCAATTTCTGTAGCTTTTGCTTCAGCTGCTTTTGTTTCTGCAGCAAGGAGTTTATTCTCAACAGAATCTTTGTCCTTTAAAAGGCGATCTTTTTTCTGTTGAATTTTTTTCTCTTTCTGAGATAACCATTCCTGAAATTTTGCTTCTGCAACTTCTTCTGTGAGTGCGCCTTTTGTTACGCCTTTCAATAAATGATTTTTGTAAATAATTCCTTTGTAAGATAAGATAGCTTTGCAGGTATCTGTAGGCTGAGCACCGTTCTGAAGCCATTTCAACGCTTTATTGAAATCAAGTTCAATAGTAGCAGGATTGGTATTGGGATTATACATCCCAATCCTCTCGATGAATTTGCCATCTCGTGGCGCCCGGCTGTCAGCTACAACAATGTGAAAGTAAGCATATTTTTTCTTACCGTGTCTTGCGAGTCTGATTTTTGCGGGCATAATACTTTTTTTTAATTAATACTTTTTTTTATTGAGCCTGCAAAGATATAATATCCTACCGGATTCACAAATATTATTTCAAAATAAATATTATTCAATCCAATTGTATAACAGGTTAAGTCTAATCATCAATTCCACTTCATTGCTATAGTATAGCATCATTGATAATATTTTATCATACGACTACCCCACTCCTTTCATTTATTTATTATTCGTAATTCATAATTCTTTTACTTCATTTCTGCAATCCTGTGAGGAGTTTTCGCTCGAGCCAACGCTCGAAACCTCACAGGATTGCATTTATAATTCCTAATTCCTAATTCTCATTTGCATTTCCTTTCCCATTTTATTACTTTTGAGAAAAAAAATATAAGTAAAATTACTGAACTTTTGTATGAAAAAGAAATATTTCTTTTTGTAATTAGAATCTGATTGTTAATAGTAATCCATGCAAGAGATATTACGGTGCTCTGCACCTTAGTTTTTATATGTCTTTTAAGTTTTACATATATTTCGCGGCTATGCCGCTAAATTATGCAGCGGCAGAGCCGCGATAAAATTTGTAGCAGCGATAGCTGCGTTGTTTAAAAAGGTGCAGCGCACCGGAATATTATTTTGTTTTTTGATTTCAGTCACAATTTTTTATTAAAACAGATAAAGCAATTTTTTTCTCTTGAAAATGACTGATGAGATTTTTTTTTTAACTATTTAATTTATGCGAAAGTTGATTAAAATTATACCATCCCTGATAAGTTTTTTATGTATTTTATCCGCGTATTCACAGACTTTGAATTTGCCTACAAGGCAAGTATCTGCATTGAACGGAGCGCAGTTTGTTTCTTTGGTAACAAGTTATTCGTTTACTGCCCGCGAAGATGAAATTTTTAATCAGATTATAAGCGGCAATGTGCCCGATTTTCAACGAAATCTTATACCGATTTTTTTTACACAAACAATCAGCAGTACTACATATAATGTTACATATTATGTATTGTCAGATTACCTTGCTATTGGCTGCGATACGAATTATTTTCTTTGCCCCATGTCGCCACTATTGGCGCAACGTATCTGCAATTATGCCGGATATTCTATGCCAACGCGAAAAATGGTAAATCAAATATGGACTGCCTCTACTGTAAAATTAGCGCCATCAACGATTGCTCCAAGCCCACAAATGACAACCATTCCTGTTATGAATGACCACAACACAACCGTATGGGGACAACGAAGTGCTGTACTTGCATCACACCCGCTGGGCGAACTTGTTGGAGGAGATAAAAAGGATGTAATTATTTCAAATTCTATTTATGGAAATCCTGCACCCGGAAGAGTTGTAATATATGGCTGGCATCAGTTGAACGGAAGCCCCATTCAGCCCTTGTATGCAGGGCATGAGGAAACCTACGCAGATTACAGTCATGGAATCAGATTGGTGCAAAATTCTATTATGGTTAATGGCTCTGCAACGACAGTACAAGCTGTTTTGCAATCTTCCACATTAAATACTTTGTTAAGCGATGAAGGCGTAATCAGTATTCCCTGGTATCCTTTATCTTCAGTTCCTGTAATTGCAACACCGGGTAGCTTTGCTGTTACAAGCGAGTCGAATACGTCCCTGCGTTTGCATATAACAAACAATCCGCTGGCTTTGTCGTACTATGTGCAGTTGAGCAGTAATGGCATTTCTTTTTCTGATACCATAACATTATCTCCGGCAAACCTTGTTGTTACAGGGCTTACGCCTGACAGTCTTTATTTTCTAAGAATTGCCGCTGTTGGAGCATCGTCTGTTTCTGCATGGTCTGAAGTTTTAGGAGCAGTAACATCTTCATCTGTGCCCGAAATATTAATTGTAAATGGCTTTGACAGGGCAAGTACGGGAAATACATATAATTTTATCCGCCAACATGGAAAAGCTTTCAGAGTAAATAACTATACGTTTAATGCTGCTACCAATGAAGCAGTAATTAATGGTCTTGTTAACCTAACAAATTACAATGCCGTTGATTATATTTTAGGAAATGAAAGCACCGCAAACGAAACATTTAGTACAACAGAACAGGAAATTGTAAAAACGTATTTGCAGAATGGCGGTTATCTTTTTGTTTCAGGCGCAGAAATAGCGTGGGACTTAGACAACATGGGCTCTGCAAGCGATAAAGAATTTTACAATTTGTATCTTAAAGCAACTTATGTTGCAGATGCGCCAAATAGTCAAAGTAATACGTACTATTCGTTTGAACCCTTTGCAGGCAGTATCTTTGAGGCTCTTTCTACAATGACGTATGATAACGGAACGCAAGGTACATTTAATGTTTCGTATCCAGATGTTATCACCGGAAATGATGGAGGCCAGAATGCGCTTCAATACACTGGTCTTACAGATAATTTTTCAGGCATTTCTTTTGAGGGAATATTTCCCAATGGCACACAAACAGGCAAACTTGTAAGCTTAGGTTTCCCATTTGAAACAGTATATCCGGAATCTTCGCGAAATTTATTAATGGAAAAAATTCTTGTTTTCTTTTTTCCAGAAGATACAGTTCCATTACCATTCGTGAATTCTCCACTTGTTTATTGCCAAAATGATACTGCTGCCGCTCTTGTTGCTATTGGCGAAAACCTGCTCTGGTACTACGATTCATTAGGAGGTTCCGGTATTACAGAACCGATTGTTCCTGCGACAAATACTCCCGGAATTTTCAATTATTATGTTTCACAAACAGTACAAGGTACTGAAAGCAGCAGAGCGCAAATTACAGTTGAAGTGATTGCAAAACCAGCAGCTCCAGCTTTAACACATATAGGCACACAATTGCATTCAGATTATTCAGGAACAAATCAATGGTATAGAAATGGATTTGCAATAAGTGGAGCAACAAATCAAAATTATCAACCCGATTCTACAGGAAATTATTTTGTGAAAGCATTAAGCAATGGATGCTATTCGAATGTTTTGGATACGTTTGTTGTTGAGGTGCCTGAATTTTCAGGTCATGATATGATATTAGGACATCCGTACTATTATTGCGATTCAAGTCATTCTTATTTTGAGTTTAACTTTGAGCCTTCTGATACATTACATCACAATGCATTTGATTTTTATGCTCAACAGGGATTTTCTATTAATCACAATTTATGGGAGATTGGCCAACCTTCCAAAACTTTTTTTAACACACCTTTCAATGGCAATCGTTCATTAATAACAGATTCATTGCACACGTATGCTTTAAATAATTTTTCCTCTTTTCAATTTCGTGTAGGATACTGCTCAACGAATAATCCTCCTTATGATTACACTGTTAATTTTTTTCATAAATTAAATTCAACCGACATTAAAGATGGTGGATATATAGAATATTCTATTGACAATGGAGCGCACTGGGATAATATTATAAATTATTCATCTAATCCTATTTATTTTAATAATTTTTATTCAGCCAATGATAGCATTGAAAGTATAAATGATGCAGGTTTTTCAGGAACTAATACGGATTGGCAGCATTCTGGTTTTATAATTTATCTTTACCAACCACATTTTATTGATATAAGATTTGTTTTTAGCAGCGATTCATTAGCAGAATTAATGGATGGTTGGATAATTGAAAATTTAGTAATTGGAGGCACATGGGAATCGGTTAAGCAGAATAAAAATATTAATGACAAGATAAGTATTGTTCCTAATCCTGTTTTTGATGTTTCAAATATTATATTGTTTAGTTTTGACGATCAAATTAAGGATTATTTCATTTATAACTCTTGTGGAGAAATCCTGAAATCCTTGAAAAATGTAAATACAAATTCAATTTCTGTTAACAAAAAAGACTTTTCATCCGGTATTTATTTTTACAAAATAAAAACAGATAAGAATATTGAATTTGCCGGAAAATTTATAGTTGAATGATATTGTGTTTTTCATTAAATATAAAAAAAGAATTTATTCAAAATTTATCTGTACAGACGACACATTTTTTTTTGTAACATTTTAAGATTAAATGCGCTGAACAAGTAGAAATCACTTGCAAGATAAAACCCAAATAAAGTTTATAAATACTAACAAAAACAATAAAAATATGAAACAGTGGTACGAAGAAATTTTTGAAAATTTTGCTGATGGTTACGACAGAGAAATATTTACTCAAGGCACAATTGGTGAAGTTGATTTTTTTGAAAAAGAAATAAATTTCAATAAAAATTATAGAATTCTGGATATTGGTTGCGGTACTGGACGACATTCTCTGGAACTTGCAAGACGGGGATACTATGTAACAGGAATTGATTTGTCTGATTCGCTTTTGCAGAAAGCTCAACAAATTGCAGAAGAGGAAAAACTAAAGGTTCGTTTTCTGAAAAAAGATGCGCGCCGTTTTTCTTTTGAAGGCAAATTCGATCTTGTGCTGATGATTTGTGAAGGAGCATTTCCGCTTATGGAAACCGATGAAATGAATTATGAAATATTGAAAAATGCAGCAGATTCATTAAACCCCGGAGGAAAAATTATACTTACAACTTTAAACGGTTTGTTTCCGCTTAAGCAATCTGTTGATAAATTTATCAATGAAAAAGCAGAACAGGGAGTCAGTTCAGAAAGTAATTTTGATATGATGACTTTCCGCATGTATTCAACTTATGAAACAAAAGATGACGCAGGGAATGTGAAAATTCTTAAATGCAACGAGCGATACTATATGCCTTCTGAAATAAGCTGGTTACTCCATTCTACAGGATTTAAACAAGCTGATATTTTTGGATGCAAGCTGGGAGCATTTAGCCGCAATGATGAACTCACTTCCGAAGATTTTGAAATGCTTATTGTTGCTGAAAAAAATTAAAGTAAAAATACAAAATGAAATACCTGAACATAATCTTTTTTCTTTCCATTTTCTTTATAGGATGTTCTGAAAAAGAGAATAAAATTGAAATCACAATTAATTCAAAAATAATTTTCTGCAATGATCAGGAAGGAGTATTCATGCTGTCTTTACCTGAAATGAGTATTACTGAAATTACAAAAAAATCGTACTCAGGAGTGTATTTTGGCAATGCTTTTTTTAAGAAAAACGATACTGTTTTTTGTGGGGAAATTGTTGAAAAATCTGCAGAAAAAAGTCAGGCGCGCTTTGTTGTAAATTACACGAGTGTTCATCCATTCAATAAAAATTTATGTTTTAGAAATGAATACATCTCTCCGCTGAATGCTCCTGAAAAAACAAAACTCAAAACAGCTGAATGCGCTGGTCAAAATTTTATTGATGCGGTATTAGATTCTACCTGGTTCGTAGATGCAAGAATGGGCGCATACAATATAAAAATTGATACATTAAAAATGTATGTTCCGGCTCTTACTGCATGGAATAAAAAAGGGGATTGTGTTTTTGTGAAAGCGCAGTCAATTTATTTTCAACAAAAAAGTGAACAGCAAAAACTTTTTTCATTTACTGAAACTTTCGATTTTGATACAAAAAACGGTGTTTTTGATGTTGCCATTGACGAAGAGGGAAAACGGATTATCTATGTTGTATGGAAAAGCCGTATTAATGACCATGTTTTTTCAACAGAAAACAGATGTGAACTTGCCATGTATAATATAGAATCAGGAGAGCGGGATTTTTTAATTCAAAGTAATATCCGAAAACCAAAATTTTCTCCCGATGGAAAATACATTTGTTTTGTGGATGGAGAAAATAATCTGGTAATTTTAGATATTGAAAAAAAACAAAGCATGCGAATGGTTAAATGCAATGATTTTATCTGGTTATAATTTGATAGGCAAAACCATGAATGTGACATATTATGTGTTGTCTTACGACAAGTGGGAATTGAAAGTAGATAAAAGCTACAGAATTTATTTTTGTGTGCATCGTGCAAGTCCCATGTCGCAATGGATTGATGGTACTAAACCTTCGGCTATGCTCATTAAATAAGATATTGCGGCACGTTGACGTACGTAGCCGTTAGCGGTAATAAAACGATATGAAATTTAAAAAACAGATGAAACTAATATTGATTCTTGGCATTGTGATGTCATGCACGCTAGCAAATAATAAACAGAGCCAAACAAACTCAACAACTCAGATTATGAATAATAGCATAGAATCTAGTCTTATTTATTGCAATGGTAAACTAGCTACAGTTGAGATAGGAAGTACTTTGTATGAAGGTCCAAATTCCGCTTATTTTTACATAAAGGTTGAAATAAAAAATACTTCAGATAATATTATTGGAATAGACTTAAGTGATAAATGGAAAATTATCTATCCAAATCAATGGGGTAATCTCCACACGGCACAAAGATATGACATAAATGAAATGCGTATTGTACCTGACAAACTGGATAGTTTAAAAATGGGTAAGCTAATCACAGATTATAAAAATAAAAAATTAGAATTTATAGATCCAAACAAATCGTTCATATATTACACAGAATTTAATGCTAATGGAAAAACAGCAATTGATGAAACATCAGAGATTGGCAATTTCTTTTATTTGTCATTAGATGGTCAACTGTTTTTGACAAATGGAAATAAATGTGAACGAATAGCCTTCGAAAAGGATACAAAATGGGTTGGGAATTCTATATTAACAAAACCCTTGGTTTGGCTTAAAATTGTAAATGAAAAACTTATCATTAGCAGAATTTGAGAAAAAAAATTAATAGTAATTAATTTTAAATAGCATTTCTTAATTCAATTAAAAAAGAGATTTATGAATTTATATAGATGTAATTGTGCGTGGGCAAGACCAAACAGCGTGCAATTCTATGAGGAAAATTTGTTATTTGTTGCAAAATGATTGCAATTCAAGATTTTAAATTCCAGGTTTTGAATTGTTTTGAAGTGAGGAATGTTATTTAAAATACAACGTATAAAAAAATGAAAAAGCTATTTACAGTATTATCCCTAATAATTTTATTTTCATCAATATTTGGACAGAATAGAGATAACCAATTTGAAGTCTTAATTAGAAAATGTTCTGATTTTAATTCTGGTAATTATAGGATAAATCCATATCTGAAATTAGCAATTTATATTCAAACAATGGATAAGAACAAAGCGCTGGAAATTCTTAAGGAATATGCTAAAACAGGAAAATATGAAGATCAGATCATAGTTGTAATTAAAATGTTTTTTAAGGGAAAAGCAAATACAACATTAAGAAGGCCTCTGATTGGAGGTGCTGGTTTTTTGGGTAATACTGACTATAAGGACTGGCCAAATGAACCAATTGAAATAATTGATAATATCCCTTTTTTGATTACCAGAGGTTATTCTCTTGGAGGTAAGCCTGAGCAATCTGTAAATTACCTTGAGTATTGCATTAAAAATGGCGAATGGTCTTCCAATAAATATAATATTAAAAAGGATGAAGAATTAAAGCTGACGTTGAAAACTTTTTTGAGTAGTAAGAAGTGGCATATAGAATTATCCAAGGAGGACAAGGAATTTTTTGAAAACCAAATAAAATGAAGTGTTGAATTTTCACCGAAACGTTAACATCGTGCGTTGAACAATGCAGCAAAATATAAATTGTATGTCAGGCTCCGCAATGAGTGTGATGAATTTTAACAGAGCAACGTTGTTCCTCTGTGTAACTCTTGAAAATGAAATTAGTTTATGACCCCGATTTATAACAAACTCATTATATTTTATTTTTCAGGTACAGGTAATGCCCTGTCTGCTTCGCAATGGATGATTGAAGAAGCACAAGCAATGGGCTTAGATGCTATGCTTGTTCCTGTAGTGAACAGCTCAGATTTTGATTTTAAACTCATTGATGAAAAAACTCTCGTGGGATTTACATTTCCTACTCATGGTTTTTGCGCTCCATGGGCAATGCTGAAATTTATTCTGAATTTTCCGACATGCAAACCCTTTCGTTATTTTATAATGAACACCAGAGCGGGTTTTAAACTTTTCAACTGGCATGGTTTTGGTTTCAGTGGTATGGCGCACTGGATTCCAATGTTTATTTTAAAATTAAAAGGGTATGTAAATATAGCATTGAAGCCCCTTGATATGCCACATAGCTGGATTTCTTTTTTCCCTCCTAATCCCCAAAAAGCCTGTTTGTCTATTGCTGCAAATTGTCGGAATCAAGTGAGTTCTTTTTTCAAAAAAATTATTCAGGGAAAAAATCATTATAGCTTAAATGTCTGGTTGGAACTTCCTTTAGGAATTGCCCTGCTTCCTGTAACACTTGGTTATTTACTCCAGGGACGGTTTATTCTTGCAAAAACTTTGTATGCATCTTCGGCTTGTAACAACTGTAATATTTGTGTTAACAATTGTCCCGTTAATGCAATTGAAATCAAATGGGAGAGACCTTATTGGAAATATAATTGTGAAAGTTGCATGCGCTGTATGAATATTTGCCCGCAGAAAGCAATACAGTCTATGGTAACAAGGGTTGGCTTATTTTTTTATCTTGTAATTTATCTTGGAGGAATACTTGCAATCAACAGCAAAATAAGTATTTTCATCATCGCACCTTTACTAGTTTTTTTATTTTATTTTTTTGTGCTATTTATAATCCGAAATAAATATATCAATAAAATTTTTGAATACACATCTTTTACGCGGTTATGGAATCGTTATCTTGCGCCGGGAATAAAAATCAAGAACTTCAAACATGAAAAAATCAATTAATAAAATTGTAATGATCGGCGCAGGAAATCTGGGCACTAATCTCGCTACAGCAATACATAAATCAGGTTATCAGATTGTGCAGGTTTTCAGCCGCACAAGCGAATCTGCCCGTAAACTTGCAAAAAAAACAAATGCTCTTTATACCTCTTCCCTTGATGAAATTTATCCTTATGCTGATTTATACATCTTAGCATTACCTGATGATGCTGTATTGGGGTTTCTGAAATCAAAAAAGTTAAACAATTTTTTTATGGTTCATACATCGGGAAGTTTGCCTGTTTCTGTTTTTAAACCTTTTTCAAACAAATTTGGTGTTTTTTATCCTTTACAAACTTTTTCAAAAAACAAGATTCTAAATTTTACGGATATTCCTGTTTGTATTGAAGGGAATGATAAAAGAACAGAATCTGATTTAATGAAAATAGCAAAAAATATAAGCCGCAATGTGATGGTTCTTAGCTCGGAGAAAAGAAAACAAGCGCATCTGGCTGCTGTTTTTGCATGTAATTTTACGAACCACATGTATACCATAGCAGATGAAATTCTTTCACGCAAAAATATTTCTTTCGATTTAATAAGACCCTTGATACAAGAAACATCTGAAAAAGTAAAACTTATGAAACCCGCACTTGCACAAACAGGTCCGGCATTAAGAAAAGATAAACAAATTTTATCTGCACACATGAAAATGTTGGCAAAAGATGAAAATTACAAGAAAATATATAGCTTTGTGAGCAAAAGTATCTTGTCAAAAACAAAATAATTTATGAGCAATTTTAAAGAAGACTTGTTGAACGTAAAAGCTTTTGCCTTTGATGTTGACGGTGTTTTTTCAGGAAATATATTGCTGTCATCAAGCGGGGAGCAGTTACGTCCAATGAATATGAAAGATGGTTACGCAGTTCAGTTTGCTGTAAAAAAGGGTTTCACAATTGCGATTATCAGCGGCGGTACATGTGAGTCTATAAAAAAACGTTTTTCAAATCTTGGTGTTAAAGATATTTATATTGCTTCTTCTGATAAGATGAAAGATTATGAAGCATTTCTAAATAAAAATAATTTATCGTCAGCAGATGTTTTGTATATGGGCGATGATCTTCCCGATTATTATGTAATGAAAAAAGTGGGTGTACCCACATGCCCTGCTGATGCGGCTTCTGACATTAAAGCGATTTCAAAATATATTTCAAATATTAAAGGTGGTGAGGGATGTGTGCGCGATGTAATTGAGCAGGTGTTACGCGCACAGGGCAAATGGATGGATACAGATGCGTTTCACTGGTAAAAAATAAAATTAATAAAATGTTTTTTTCAATACTCAGGCTCATACGATTCCCGAATCTTCTCATAGTTGCTGCTACGCAATATCTGATGCGTTGGTTCGTGATTAATCCTATTCTGAAAATAAACAGCTTTGAACTACAGTTGGATGAATTGCATTTTGCTTTGCTTGTTTTTTCAACAATGTGTATTACTGCCGCAGGTTATATTATTAATGATTATTTTGACCGTAAAACAGATATGTATAATCGCCCTGAAAGAGTTGTAATCGGAAAAACTATTGACCGCAGACTAGCAATGATTCTTCATATTGTATTTAACTCCATTGGTGTATTACTGGGTGTATATCTTTCATTTCATATTGACCAGATTGGGTTCAGCGTTGTATTTATGTTAATAGCAGGACTGCTCTGGTATTATTCCACAACTTATAAAAGACAATTTCTTATCGGGAATATAATTGTTGCAATATTAACGGCACTAGTACCATTCATAGTTGTTTTATTTGAAATCCCTTTGCTGAATGTTCATTACAAAGATTTGCTTTTACAAACAGGAATTACATTCAATGTAATAATCTGGTGGGTCGCCGGCTATTCTTTTTTTGCTTTTCTTACAACGCTGTTCAGGGAAATTATTAAAGATATAGAAGACTTTGAAGGAGACTATGAACTTGGACGAAATTCACTTCCCGTTATTATTGGAATATTTTACAGCAAACTGATTGTAATTTTTCTGATTCTTATTACGATTGCAGCTTTGTTATATGTGTATGCAGGCTATCTTTCAGGAAATTTTTCATTGATGTATTTTATTTTTGCATTGTTTCTGCCTCTTCTGTTTTTATTATATAAAATCATCCGAGCAAAAGATAAAAATGATTATCATTTTGCATCTAATTTAACAAAGATTATTATGTTGCTTGGATTGGCATATTCAGTGGCTTTGAATCTGCTCTGATTTTTACTGTATTTTCTTCATTAAGAATATCAATGAGCTCTGAATGTGAAAGCTCTCAAGTTCTGCATGATTTTGTGATTTTGTACTCCAGCCCATCTGTCTGGCAGGTTCGTGGCGAAATGATATTTTTCGGAGTGGATTCAGATTTTTAACATCAAAATTTAACCACTAATCCTATTTTGAGATTCATTCCATATAGGTTCAGTTTAAAATAATCACCATTTGCATTTTTGGATATATTTCCGCTTTCATCTGTAAGTTTCGTGTAGGAATAAGATGCAAAAGCTGGTTGAATAAACATTCCGATATGTTTGGTGTAAAAATGATCCCATTGAATAGCTGCCTGAAATACAATTCCATTTCCTTCAACAAAATTTCCAGAGCTCCCGTTTTGGTATTTGATTAAAGAATAGCCCGGCATGATGCTAATAACAAGGCTGTTTTTTTCTCCATGCAATTTGTAGGATGCTGTCCATGCTATATTAATAGAAAAGGCATGATCTGTAGAGCCTGTATCCGTAAGAAATCCATTTCGTTCAAACATTAAACCAGAGTAAATATTTTCTTTGATCATATAATCTGCAGAAAGGTGAATGATGCCACAACCCGCATCTACAGAGGTAGTGTCTTTATCATTGGGGTCGTTTGTGCTTCCTCCGTATATTCCGAAACCAACGCCGGCATATATGTTAAATTTTTGTTCCTGAGAGAACAGAATTATAGAAATATGCAATAGCAGAAGAGTTAAAAATAGTTGTTTCATAGTGTTTGTTTTTTTTGATTATATTACAAAGATAATAAGAATTTTATTAATGGATGGAAATTTTCATTACATTATTGCGTTGAAATTATTTCTACGCCGGGAATGTTTGTATATTTGTATTTTAATTAATAGATTGTTCGTAATTCAACCCCTTCAGGGTTGCTATATGAGTAGTGATTATTAACCATTGGTGCAACCAATGGTTAATAATATTCAAGTCCTTCGGACTTGCACATGCATTAAAAGCCTGAAAGGCTTTAATCTAAATAGCCATCGGTGCATCCGATGGCGTATAATAATCAATAATAACACAACCCTGAAAGGGTTG
Source organism: Bacteroidetes bacterium GWF2_35_48 (assembly GCA_001769125.1). GTDB lineage: Bacteria > Bacteroidota > Bacteroidia > Bacteroidales > GWF2-35-48 > GWF2-35-48. Next base: position 89,944 of record MEOG01000105.1, read on the forward strand.
AATAAAACAACAACATATGAGCACATACACACAAATTATCTATCAAATAGTATTTGGTCCAAAAAATAATGAAAAGACACTTACTAAAAAAGACAGAGCTGAACTATTCAAATATATTTCCGGTATTATTAGCAATAAAAAATGCCATTTGTATCAGATTAATGGAGTTGAAGATCATATTCATATTGTAACACATCTTCATCCTTCAGTTGCTTTGGCTTCACTAATAAAAGATATTAAAGTTGCTAGTTCAATTTTTATCCGCAAAGCCAATTTATTTCAATCTTTTTCGGGTTGGCAAGACGGATATGGCGCATTTACTTATTCAATAAAAGAAAAAGACAGGCTTATAAATTATGTGAAAAATCAGGAAACGCATCACAAGTCAAAAATATTAAGAGATGAAATGATTGATTTATTAAATGAGCACGGCATAGAATTCGACGAGAAGTACTTATTGTAATAATTTAACCTTTCATTAAAAGCCTGAAAGGCTTTAATATAAATAGCCATCGGTGCAACCGATGGCATATAATCGGTGCAACCGATGGCATATAATCGGTGCAACCGATGGCATATAATCGGTGCAACCGATGGCATATAATAGGAGCAACCGATGGCATATAATCGGAGCAACCGATGGCATATAATAGGAGCAACCGATGGCATATAATCGGTGCAACCGATGGCATATAATCGGTGCAACCGATAGCGTATAATAATGAATAACAATATTTGCACAATAACATAATGAATAATGACAGAAAAATTTGAAAATATCCAATTCACAAAAATCATCGGGCCTGTTAGTATTGAAGATATATCAATATTAAATGGCGCAAATTATTTCAGTGGCGAAAAAGTAATACGTTTCCGGATTAACCTCGGAGAATACGATGAACGCCCAACTAATGAAATACTTGGATTTTTTGAAAGTTTAAAGCAACTATTACCCACTTTGTACCAGCATCATTGTTCTTTGAAAAAACCGGGTGGATTTTTTGAACGTATGCAGGAAGGAACCTTGCTGGGTCATGTAATTGAGCATGTAGCGATAGAATTGCAAACACTTGCAGGTATGAATGTGGGCTTTGGCAAAACAAGAGTATCAAAACAGAAAGGAGTGTATAATGTTGTATTTCGGTTTTTTGATGAAATAGCCGGTGAATATGCAGGTGTTTCTTCTGTAAATCTTGTAAATTCAATATTGTTAAATCAGGCTGTGGATATAGCTTCAATAGTTCATAATCTAATATTCATTCGCGAGAATCGGATGCTGGGATTCAGTACACAGGCTATTGTTGAGGAAGCAGAAAACAGAAATATTCCCGCTTTAAGGCTTGATGAGTACAATCTCGTTCAGTTAGGAACAGGAAAGTACAGGAAAATAATTCGCGCCACAATCACTCAAGATACAAGTCTGATTGCTGTTGAAATAACAGATAACAAATTTAAAACTGGAAGCATTTTAAGAGAATACGGCGTTCCTATTCCTGAAAGAATTATTACCGGAAACGAAGAAGATGCCATTGCTTTTTTCAAAAAACACAAGACGAATCTTGTAATAAAACCTTCGCTTGGAGGTTATCAGGGAAAAAGGGTAAGCGTAAATCTTAAAACAGAAAAAGCAATTAAGGAAGCATTCGCCTGGGCTAAAGAATTTGATGAAGAGGTAATCGTTCAGCAGTATGTAAAAGGAGATACGTACCGTGTTCTTGTTATTGATTTCAAATTCGCTGCGGCAGTGCATTTAAAAGCGCCTCACATTATTGGAGATGGTATTTCTTCAATTCAAAATCTTATCAATAAATTAAACGAAGATCCTGTCCGCGAGATTGGAGACAAAGGAAAACTGAGTAAGCTTGTTGTTGATGAAGAAACACTGAAAATAATTTCATTGAAAAATTATACGATTGAAACTGTTTTGCCGAAAAATGAAATTCTGCATCTGAAAAATTCGGGAAATATGAAACTCGGCTCTTTTTCAACAGATGTTACAGAAATTATACATCCATATAATATTTTTGTGTGTGAAAGAATAAGCCGTATCTTAAATTTGAATGTTGCAGGAATTGATATAATTAGTCCCGACATAACAAAACCTATTAATGAAAATGAGGCTTATGTGATAGAAGTAAATGCGGCTCCCGATTTCAGAATGCACATAAATCCCTCTGCCGGAGAGCCCCGACTTGTCCAAAAAAAATATGTGGAAATGTTATTTCCGGAAGGTCAGCCTTCTCATATTCCAATAATCTCAATAACTGGATCAAGAGGAAAAACGCTGCTTGCAAATTTATTGAAATTTATTTTTAGAAAAACAAGTTTAAATGTTGGAATATCTGATTCGCAGGGAGTGTTTGTCGGAAACCATTGCATAAGAGAAAATGTTGATTTTGATACCGTGCATCCGTCTTTAATTCTGAAAGATCCGACAATTGACCTCGCCGTTATTGAGACCAATGTTGAAACAATTTTGCAATATGGTCTGGGTTATAAATTTGCTGAAATAGCTGTTGTGCTCAATCTGGATGAAACCAAACAAGAGTATTTTGAACACGACCATATAAGAGACATTGATGATATTGCCTACGCTAAATCTGTTGTTGCAGAAGAAGTAAATGAACCCGGGTTTTCTATTCTGAATGCAGATTCGGAATTAATTGCAGATATGGCTTTCCGTATTTACAGCAAGGCTTTTCTATTCAGCCATACAGATGCCAATGAAGATGTAAAAGCGCATTGTCTGAAAAATGGTAAAGCAGTTTTTATTCGCGATGAAAAAATTATTCTTTTCGATGGACAGGCAGAAACAGAAATACTCCCGTATGGACAAGTAGTTCTTCCGTATTTAATTCAGGAGCCTTATGTGAAAGATGTAGTTCTTGCTTTTATTGCGATTATGCATCTTCAAAATATTTCTCATGAACAAATGATTCTGATACTCTGCGATCCTTCTATGAAGGATTATGTGCAGGCGGCTTTGTTGCAGTGATTTTTTTCCATCAATGCAACTTTTATCCAAAATCATTCGTCCTTAAGAACATGAAAAAATATACATTTTTATTTATATCATTCGTATTATTTTTTCTGGCATCATGCAGAAAAAATGAACCTAAAAATCCGGTTGCAGATTTTGTTTTTGAGTACTCATCTGAATGCAGTGTTCCGGCTGAAGTTAGCTTTAAAAATTTTTCTTTATATGGGTCTGTATCCCGGTGGAATTTTGGTGACAGTGTTATTGAATATAAAGAAAACCCTACTCATGTATATACAGCAGAAGGCGTTTATACAGTTGAACTGACCGTTTACGGTGAAGGTGGGATGCACAGTGAAAGCAGGCTTTTATATATTGTAAAACAGCCGCAAATTGATTATACAGTAAGTGATACACTCATTAATCCGGGAGATTCTGTTTACTTTAGCGGGAATTCTTCTGCAAGTGTTTTACCTTCTTCGTGGTTATGGAGTTTTGGCGACGGATATACTTCTCCTCAACAAAATGTGTATCATAAATATAATTACCCGGGTCAATATAATGTAACATTAATTGCAGTAAATGCCTGCGGTTCTGTTTACAATGAGAAACAAAAATTAGTAAGAGTTCGTCCCTTAATACTTACTCCTGTTGTAGATTTTTATGCAAATCTGGTTTCAATAAATGCAGGTCAATCAGTTAATTTTACAGATATTTCTACAAATAATCCTGATACTTGGAGCTGGTCTTTTTCTGGCGGATTTCCTTCTTCTGCTGCAATACAGCATCCTCAAAATATTTTATACTCTACTCCCGGTGTGTATGATGTTACGCTGATATCCAGCAATGCAGAAGGCTCTGGCACTTTGACAAAAACAGCTTATATTCGTGTAAACGCTACCGGTCTGCCTCCTGTTGCTGATTTCACCGCTAGCACTACAACCATTACAGCCGGAAATTCAATTAATTTTACAGACCTATCAATTAATAATCCCGAATCATGGAGCTGGACTTTTCAGGGAGGAGTTCCACAATTTTCAGCAGATCAGAATCCTTCTTCTGTGATGTATCCAAATGCTGGCGTATTCACGGTTACTTTGACCGCCGTTAATCAATATGGTTCCAATACTGCTACTAAAATAGCCTACATCACGGTTCAGAATCCACTTTCTGTTGCTATTAAAAAAATAAATGTATTACAGTTTCCTTTTCCTCCAGCCACTAGTTTTGTGAATCTATATTATAAAATTACTGACATGGCTGCAACAACTTATGTGGATGCCCGCATAGATGCTATATTCGGATTAACGCCCAGTTTGCTCCCTGCATCATGGACATTAAATCCATACTTTAATATTCCTGTACTGAACAGAATCTATAAAATTGAATTGTGGGACAGAAAGGGCATGATGGCAGATATTTTCATTAATTCTGTTCAGTTTAACCCTGCGAATATGCCAAGTTATCCGCCGGTAATTCATCTTATTCAGAATGGACTAAGTATTGATGTTGAACTTCAATGGCAGTAAATATATGATGAAGGGATTTAGCAGGATTATTGTCGTTTTTTGTTTGTTGTTTTATTCACTTACAGGTTTTTCTCAGGAAAAGATATCGTACCTGAAAGCAGAGAGTTTGACCTATCAATATTTTTTGTCAGAAAAGTGGGATAGCCTTATAAATACAGGAACGGAAACGCTGAACGCAGATATAGATTTTTTCTATTTAAGAATTCGTTTGGGAAAGGCTTATTTTGAGAAAAATAATTTTGTTAAAGCTGCTCTCCATTTTGAAAAAGCACTTGTATTTAATAGTTCCGATTCTTATTCCCTGTCACACCTCTATTACTCATATCTGAATATGGGACGAAGTTTGGATGCGTATTCTTTGTTGAAAAAAAATATTACAAATTTTGATCCAGCAATTAAACCGATTTTTATTAAAAATATTTCAGCAGATGCCGGTATAACATACAACAATAGTAACACGAATATTCTGAATCTGACAAATGGAGAAACAACCGAATGGAGTGAATTAAATCTCACTAAAAATATTGGTTTTGCAGGATTGGGATTGAGCTATTTTGTACATAAAAATATTTTGATAACAAATTACACAAGCACTTTACATATTGATAATTCAAAGCAAATCCGGATAGCTGATGAATTTATAAGCGATAATTATCACCTATATCAGAATGATGTATATGTAAGCAGTAAAATATTAGTAGCAAAAGGGCTTACAATAGAACCAGCTTTTCATTATATATGGGTTGATTTCTCAACTTTGTTTTCACAGTTTGACACATCATTGAATAAAGTTACAATGGAGCATAAAAATGTGTATCTGAAAAATTATGCAGCCTCTTTATCTGCGGAAAAAAGGTTTTCGTATTTTGCTATTAATGTATCAGGTGCGATTTCTTCTCTTAATAATGCAAGACAACGTTCGGGGGGAATATTCTTTTCTGCATACCCTTTTGGAAATTTTAATTTATATTCAGTTACGAGGTTTTATTATCATAAAGAGCGGCGTGACAATAATTTTATAGCAGAACAAAAAATCGGAGGGAAGCTTCATAAATATTTGTGGGCAGAGATATTTGGGACTTATGGCTCTTTAAAAAATTATACAGAAGAAAATGCTTTTATCGTACACAACATTAATGATGCTATAAAACAAAGGTATGGTGCTTCTTTAATAATTCCTTTTAAACAATTAAGATTTACGTTGAAATACCAGTTTATACGCCGGGCTACGAATTACTCCTATTTTAATGAAGAAGTAAAAACCGGAATTTTAAAATATAACAATCATTTTTTAATGGCAGCACTGGCATTTCAGTTTTAAACTGTTTATCTTTTTTCTGATTTCTTCAATATGACCCAAGCATGGGTTATGCAGCGTCTATTCCACTGAAATTTTTGCCCTGCCTTTAATAGTCCCGTTGATTTTAATTTCCATGATATAAGTACCGGATGTCAAATCATTCCTGTCAAAGGATATAAGACCTCTGCAAATTCCCTTCTTCTGATTAATTAATCGTCCTGCAAGGTCAAAAATGGAAAGCATGTATTCCTGATTTTTTTCCTGATTCCCTAAATTTATATATGTTATCTCATTGAAAGGATTAGGATAAATTTGTAAATAATTTTTTTCATAAATTACAGCGTGAATACTGCTGGAATAATAGGGTTGAATACTCAGCGAGTCGTATACATAATCTATGTCGTTATGCATGGAATTATAGACAGGTATATTATAAATGGAATCCATTCCGAGTCCGGGTATTTCAACAAAAACTTTGTAAGATTTGTTCGATACATTTTTGAAATGATAAGTGCCGATATGGTCTGTTTTTGTAAACCTTTCAATAGAATGTGTGTTTGAATCTACCAGAAATACATTAATGCCTTCCGCAAGAGTTGCAGTGCTTTTTGAAGAGGATATAGATTCGTAAATTGTTCCTCCGACCCAGCCGGAATCATTCAGATTGATTGTGTTCATGGCATTTACAAATAAAGGAACAATACTGATTGAAGTATCGCTGGTAGGGTGAAGCGTTGCTGCATTGCTCCACGCTGATTGATTTCCGTAATATGTAGGTTGATGATAGGGATATGCATTCGTGTCAGGATCTGCCTGTATAAGCCAGTTTCCACCTGCAACCGAACCAAACTGAAAATGTCCGTTATTATCAACATTTACGATTTCTTCTATTCCAAATAAATGATCAATGGTATCTTTTGCAATAAGTTGTACTGTTGCCGATGTCATTGGGTTTGATAGCATATCTTCATACACTGTTCCGTAAATTGTGAAATTTGGGAATGTATCTTTTAAATACTCGATATCTTTTACAATATTATTTTTATCACAATGAACAATAGCAAGGGGATATTGAATATTTTTTGCCCAAAAATAATAATTGTTTAAAGTATCTTTATTAACAGGAAAACTATACCCCGATACAGGCGTTCCCATTATTGATGCGTAAACAGAATCTATTGTTGTAACATATTCGTGAACGCGATAAACAGAGTCGGTTCCAAAAGGCGTAGTAAGTACTCCATAAGCATCAACCGTAAGTTTTTTCTTCAAAGAACTGACATAGTTTGTATCATAATTTGAAATTGATTGCACGACATCAAACACAACTTTCCATGAGGCTTCGTTATTAAATGTATCATTTAATGCAGCCGGTACGCCCATTAATAATTCCTGTGGGTTTTCAAGAACATTTCTGTCTCCGATCCCATAATCACCACGGAAACCCACAATACGAAAGCCTGTTGCATCTGTTTTCCAGAACATGTATCCCCAGCTTGACTGATCAACAGGAGCACCACCAAAAAAGCTTGTATATAAAAACGAGGGACCGTAGGTGTACATATTGGAACCGGGAAATGAAGGTGCATAATATTGATAAGGAGAAGTAGGAGAGAAGCTCGCTACTTTCATGTAATGCAATTGCAAATTTGAAAAATTCCATGTTTGCGAACTGTTACTTGCTGTTCCGATAGAAACATTTGTTGTAGTATCATAAGCTACCAGATTGATTCTGCCGGGTTGGGGCATATCACTTTGTGTTAATACATAAGCAGGTTGTGAAATTGCTGCCAGCATAAATAAATTAAATAGAATGATAAGGTTTATTGTTTTCATAATTTTACAAGTTTATTTTCGGGTTATTATAATAATACAAAAGTACAATAAAATAATTGAAATAAAACAGATAAAAAGCCTTGTTTTTAAGGGAGTATTTTTACGGGTATATCAAAATGGATATCAGTCTTCAGTCTACATTTTATAAATCAATTTATTTTCAAATCTGTGATCCCATCTTGCTGGACAGGTGGCTCTGCATTATCTTCAAATCATCTGCCACGGCGGACATTTTCAAATCTGTGATGCTCTAAATTATCTTTTACATTGAGCGTAGTCGAAATGTCAAATCATATTCAAAGAATCCCTCTCTGACAGTCTTTTTACATAGTCACTGAAAAATAATGTAAAATAATTTTGTTTATATGCTTTGTCTTTCTATTTTTGTGCTCCCTTAAAAAAAGGGGAAATCGGTTCTTTAAATGGTATTATAATTTTCGGGGTGTAGCGTAGTCCGGTTATCGCGCCTGGTTTGGGACCAGGAGATCGCAGGTTCGAATCCTGCCACCCCGACAGAAAAAAGAGCAAACCCCTTGAGAAATCAAGGGGTTTTGTTTCTCTTACACCTTTCTTACACCTTTTTCTGAAATTGGTTTTTTTTAGTTTTTCTACCCCGATAACAATTTTGGGTTGAATTTAGAAAAAAGTTTGTATTGTTTTTCTTGTAATATTAATTCTTTGCCATATTATTTGTCTTCTTTTCTGGTTAGGGTTTAAACATGCAGATGGGTGGATGACTCAAATAAATATTGACCCTGTGAAAAATAGTTTTGAAGTTCACTTGTAGCCAGTGCCAGAAATTTCACATAGTAATTAATTATAAAAACCCTTTTAGGTATAGTTTGTTGCCAAGTCAGGAGTTCTAAATCTATAAAAAGGAATTCAATAGATGTACAATAGTGCAACGATAGATGTACAATTGTTGATTTGATAGATGTACAATTGTTGATTTGATAGGTGTACAATTGTTGATTTGATAGGTGTACAATTGTTGATTTGATAGGTGTACAATTGTTGATTTGATAGATGTACAATTGTTGATTTGATAGATGTACAATTGTTGATTTGATAGATGTACAATTGTTGATTTGATAGATGTACAATTGTTGATTCGATAGATGTACAATTGTATTTCTACTGTATTCCTACTGTATTCCAATTGAACCCCAATCTAATTCCTAATTCCTAATTCTTAATTCCTAATTCTTAATTCTCTCTCCTCTCCCTTACCAACAGCCAAAGTACAGCAGAAATACTCAATGAAACAGCGCTTATTATAAAAATTATTGTTTTACTATCTGCATTTTGAATTATATTTCCTAAAAACAAACTAACAATCAATTGAGGTATTACAATGGAAAGATTAAAAATTCCCATAAATAATCCCATCCTGCTTTTATCAACAAGTTCAGACATAATTGCAAAAGGAAGACTTACAACTACTGCCCAACCTACACCAATAATAACCATGAGAATATAAAGCATTACAGAACTGTTTCCAAATAAAACAATTCCCCAGTACCCAAGTGCCATAATGGCAATACATAGCATGTGCGTTTTCACACGTCCGATTTTTTCTGTGATCGGCTCTAATATGGGCGCAGGAAGAATAAAGCCTACTGTATTTAATATAGCAAATGCAATGGCAATAATTTTACCAACTTCGTTTTTTTGCGCATTATTCAGCAGGCTCATATCGGTAATGTTAAATTGAAACTGGCAGATGTATACAAAAATAAAAACAAACATGGTTTGCACGCCCAGCCAAGTAAACGAATGTGCGAAATACAGCTTCAGAAGCTGGTTCCAGTTTGCTTTTGTTTTAGCGGGAATCGGGATATCTGAACTTGCATTTTTTTCTTTTTCATTTTTATATTCTTTAATAAAAAAGATTGGAATAACTGAAAACAAAAGTACTATTACTGCACCCGAATAAATCAAAAAATAATTACCGAAAATCGCACCGACAACATAAGCTAAAACTCCAAAAAAGCCCGAAATTGTTTGCATCCAGGTGTAGCCTTTTGTGCGGGGTGTTCCTTCGGGAGTAACATCTGCAATAACAGATCGGGTTGGATTAAAACTTATGTTAATAGCCATATCGAGCGTTACAGCAACAATAATTGCTACAGCCATTAAGTTTCCAATACCCAAAAAATTATTTATTTTATCAATGTTTGGAAGTGCAATAACCATAAGGGCTGCAAGCGTGCCGCCTATTAAAACAAAAGGTCTTCTTCTTCCGCCCCAGAACCATACTTTGTCGCTTATAAAGCCTATTATTACCTGACCTAAAATTCCCGCGATAGGTCCTGCTGCCCATACAATTCCTACTTCGTGTATGTCGAGATTGTATTTTGTACTTAATATCCAACTTAAAACTGCAATCTGGATAGAAAGCGCAAATCCCATTGCTGTAGCCGGAAGCGACAATAAAACATAAAATAAATTGCTGAGTTTTTTTTGTATTTGTAGCATTGTTTATTTTTTTCTGATTTTTCTATTTCTCCAATTCAAGTATCATGATGCATTTTGCTGAAACTTCTAAAGATTCATTTAGCTTGATTTTTTTATCATTTATTACATCAATTGCTGTTGCATTATTTTTAATTATTTCGTGAAATCTTTTTGTGTTTAATAAATAGGATTCTTTGTTCTGATTCATTACAATCATAATTGTTTTTTGTTCATCATATCTGAAATAAACGTAAACACCATTTTCAGGAACAAATTGTTTTAATTTTCCTGTTTGCAATGCTGTTGTTTTTTGCCTGTACTGTGCAAGTTTCTGAATCCATTCAAAAGCTGATTTTTCTTTTTCATTCAGATTCGATTTTTCAAATTTATTAACCTTATCGGCTTTCCATCCTCCCGAAAAATCAAAGCGCACGTTCTCGTGTTTGTCAGCAAAATTTTTCATCAAAATTTCCGTACCATAATACAGACATGGAATGCCTCTCGTTGTGAGTAGAAAGCCTGTTCCCATTTTAAATTTCTCAAGGTCTTCACCTACAACAGAATAAAAACGACTTACATCATGATTATCTAAAAATACTACATTCCGATATGGGTCTTCATATAAAAAATCATTTGCCAGACAGTAATACAAAGCTGCAACTCCTTCTGTCCATCCAAAATTATTATTTAACGCATTGTTGATAGCATAATGCAACTGGAAATCTGTTACTCCGGGCAGCGTCGGATTGTTCGGATTTTTCAGACCGGTATTCTTTGTGTAAAATGCTTGATTCGCAAGTCCGCTGACCCATGTTTCTGCAAAAATTCCTATTTGAGGATATTCTTTTAAAACAGCATTGGTCCAGTCTGTCATAAATTTCTGACTAGGGTAAGCATACGTATCAAGACGAATTCCATCAAGTCCGGCATACTCAATCCACCAGATTGTATTCTGAATTAAATAATTTGCAAGAAAAGCATCATCCTGATTCAAATCGGGCATGTGTTTATCGAACCATCCTTCAGAGAATTTCTTTTTGTCTGCATCAGAAACATAAGGATCCATATTTGTAACATCTCTGAAATTCGACATGGTAAACGCATCCCAATGATGCACCCAGCTTTTAAATGGTGGATTTTTAATATGCACATGATTGCTTCCAACATGATTAAAAACCAAATCCATGATTACCTTCATGCCCTTTTCATGCGCCTTTCCGACAAAATCTTTATAGATTTCATTGGTTCCAAATCGTGAATCTGTTTTATAATGGTCAGTTACAGCATAGCCATGATACGAAGCCATAGGCTGATCATTCTCAAAAAACGGACTTGTCCAGAGCGCTGTTACTCCAAGATTTTTCAGGTAATCTAATTTATTGGTCACACCCTGCAAGTCACCACCGTGGCGCGACATCAGCGAATCTCTGCTAAAATATTTTTCCTGCATGGATGGAATAAAATCATTGCTTGTATCTCCATTGCAAAAACGATCGGTAATCAATAAGTAGATAAAATCGGAACTATTAATTCCTTTTTTCTTTACAGCAGTATTATCCCTTTGTTTTAATTCATAAGGAAACACAATTAATTCTTTATTTTTTTTTGATTGAAAAGTGATATTGAATTTTCCAGATTTTGCAGCAGTAGAAATTGTCAGATCAATAAAAATATATTCAGGATTTTCAGCAGCAGTAATTTTTTTTATTTGTATTCCGGGATAATTTATTTTCACATTGCAATCATTCATATTCTCTCCCTTCACGAGCAATTGCAATTGTTCATTTTTCATGCCCGCCCACCAATTGGGAGGATCAATGCGATGCACTTTAATTTCCTGAGAAAAAATAATATTTTTCAGAAAAAAAGTTAAAACGAAAGTCAGGATTATTTTACTTTTATGGTACACTTGTTTTTAACTGTTTTTAATAGTACACTGATTTGACTGATGGAACTGATTTGAACAAAAAAAAGCTTTCGCATGCAAAATATTAATAATTACCTACTCGTGGGCTTGCAATTAAAAAAGCTGCTTTTTCATTTATATTACGGTGCTCTGCACCTTATTTTTCATACTTATTTTTTTACTTACAAATATTACGCAGCTCTGCTGCTTTTAAAATGTGAATAATATAGCTGCAGAGCAGCGTTAATATTTGTAGCAGCAATAGCTGCGTTGTAATTAAAGGTGCAGCGTACCGAAATAATATAATATTTGCAAAACTATAAAACTAAATCAATCAAACATCCATCACGGATTTTGTATCATCAAAGGATTTCCCGACATTTCTTCCTGTGGAATTTTAAACAAACTTGCAGGGTCATTCCAGGGAACACCGGGTTTTAAATCCTGTTTAAGACGTTTAAGCGTGTGATATCTGTCGCCTTCACAAATCAATTCTCTTCTACGCTCAATTTTAATACTGTCAGAAAGAGAAACGATGTTTGTTTCATCAGCCCAGTAAGAGCCGAATGCACGGGCTTTTAATTTCTTATAGGAAAACAATGCCTGTGTTGTATCGCCCAACATAAGTGAGGCTTCTGCATTAATAAGATATTGTTCTGCTGAACGAAGAACAACGACATTGTATGCAGGATTGCTGTTTAAATATTTTTTATTAAACAATACATCACCTGCAGGATAAATAGATACATACTTGGAACCTCTCTGGTCTTTAAAAGAAACAGCATTTAATTTCACATAAAGTTTAGAAATGGCTGAAGAACCTTTAAAAAGAGGCAGTGTGTTGTCTGAAGGATTATAACTGTAAACAATAGCATTGCTTTGATCTGTAGAGACATTAATCAACTGAAAAATACATTCAGAAGTATTATCAGATCCACTGGTTTTGAATACCGCCTGCAAATCTGAATTTAGGCCATAGCCATTAATTCCGGTATTGTTTGCATCTACAATTTTTTGAGAATAAAATTTTGCGTTTGCATAATCTCCTTTGCTTAAATGTACTCTGGCAAGATAAGCAACGGCAGACATTTTATTAGCGCGTCCTCTTTTTGTTAAATACCGATCGTCAGGAAGTAACGATTCTGCTTCCGTGAGATCATTTATTGCTTTTGTATAAACTTCTTCAACCGTATGGCGCGCCATTGCAAGATTGTCAAACCCTGAAAGTGTGGGGGCTGTTCTGTAAGGAATTCCCATTTGTGTATTTGCTCCTTGCATCAAAATATCATAAGCTTGCGCCCAGAAACGAACAAGTTCAAAGTGAACAATAGCGCGGATAAACAAAGCCTCACCTTTTAATTTACTTTTTTTCGTATCAAATTCTGTCCCACTCAACAAATTATTATCAATGACATGAATAATATTGTTTGCTCTGTTAATCGTACTATAAGCATCGCTCCACATCCCACGCAACGCATTAATCTGAACAGTAGTCCTGCGATTGTATATTTCATAAGTTCCAAAATAATTCAGTCTTGATTCTTCAACTTTAACATCATCGGCAAGTAAATCTGCATATACAACCATATTTCCTCCCAGCACATTGCCCGATTGCAAACCGTCATAAGCCCCTGCCAACACAGCTTCCAAATCTTTCACAGAAGTTATTGCCTGCTCATTCGGTATGTTCATTTTCTGTTCGATATCGAGAACTTTTTTGCACGATACAAATACAGCACTGATAATTATTCCGGTTATGATTAATTTTGTTCTCATATTTATTTATCTATGTATATTTTCAATATTTATTTTTAGGCTCTTTAACCTGTTTAATTCATAAATTTTATATTAATGGGACTAAAGTCCCTCGTTTACTCATTTTTGCTTACCCCGACTTTAAGGTCGGGGTAAAGCAAAACTCAACAAATTCGGGCTTTAGCCCATTATATGAATTATTCAGGTTAATAATTTATTTTTTACCAAATAAGATAATTATACTTCCAGTGCCTATTCATCAGATAATATCATTTCTATTGTATTAATAAATTCATTTGCAGGATTAAGTAAATCCTCAACTGTTTCCTTATCGTAGGCGATATAATCATCATAATCTCCCGTTTGTCTTTTTTCAAAAAGATTAGTAAAAAAAACGTCCTAAATCTTTAGAAATAATGCCTGTCTTTACAAAATGTAATCCGAACATTTGCCTAATTCCGTCATGTGTTTTAGCTTTTAAATCATGTTTCAGAATTAACGCATTTACTGCATAGTAACAGGAATAATACACCCTGTTTACTGCATTTATAATACCCTAAATTAATTAGTCCTTCAACTTCATTTAGCGTTTCTTTGGCTCGATTGATTCTATAACGAATCAAATCTTTTTTGTTTTTTTCATTCATAATTCAATCCCCTCTTTATTTACATTTTCATAAAATGGAGTTATTTTGTGTTTGTTTTCCCATTCATTTTTTGTAAATAATAATGGACTAATAATTTGTCCGGTGTCAAATTCAATATCAAATAAAGGATATTTAATCCTTTTTTCATCTGATAATGTAATTTTGTCTTTTTCAATTAAAATTAGTAAATCAATATCTGAGTTATCTCTATTATCTCCCCGAGCATAAGAACCATATAAAATAATTTTTGCTGTCGGTTCTATTTCGTGAATTTTTTCTCTTATTCTGAATATTATTTGATTTTCAATCTTCATTTTTTTTAATTAATGATTTCACTTTTTATTAAATTCCTAATTCCTAATTCTTAATTCTTAATTCATTTACACTACATCTCTGCAAACCTGTGAGGATATTCATCCCACTGGCTTGCGTGCATACCTCACAGGATTGCCTATTCTAACACTAAAACTCAATCTGTATTCCTCCTCCAAAAGTTTTTGCCTGTGGCGTTTGCAGCGAAGGACCTGCAAAAGAAATGTTTCCTTGTTGCGAATTCGGGTCAACATTTCTCATTACTTCAGGATCCCAGCCCGGATACTTCGTAAGCGTCCAGATGTTTGTTGCTGCTAAATAAATTTTCACACTTTCCAATTTGTATTTTCTGCATATCTCAGCAGGAATTTTATAGCCTATTGTAATAGAACGTAACCTTAAAAATGAGGCATCATAAAGGTAGCGGTCTGAATTGACTGAAGGTTCGCTGTACATGAGCATCGGCACATCGGTATCCATATTATAAGGTGTCCAGGCATCAAGAATTTCAGGACGCTGCGCAATGTGTGTAAGGTCGCCGATTTGTGTTTTAGCCGGATCATCGTATAAGGTATTGCCATACACAAAAGAAAAGAGAAAACTGAAATCAAAATTTTTATAGGTAAAAGTATTTGTGATACCTCCGTTGAACTTAGGATTTGGATTACCTCTAGCAACACGATGTTCATAAAAATAAGGATTTTTTGATGTCATCAGATTTCCGAATTTATCGTAGTATAGAGCCTGTCCTGCTTTTATAGATGTTGTCCCAATCGCATTCCCGTTTGCATCGTGTTCTGTAATAATCTGGTCGGTTTGTGATACTCCGGCATACTGAACAAGAAACGCCTGCCCTACCGGATATCCCTCTATTACACGTCCTTCTCCGGGTTGTCCGCTTTCAAAAGCATCGGGAGGCAAACCCTGTACGTCAAGAACTTTGTTTCTGTTAAAAGAAATATTAAAATCGGTTGTCCATTTAAAATTTTTCTTTACAATATTTCTGGTTAACAGTGAAAATTCAACCCCTGAATTCTGCATCTTTCCAACATTTTGGAGAATCGTTGAAAAACCTGATGAAGTAGGAATCGATACATACAGCAACATATCGGTCGTGCGCTTGTAGTAATAGCTCATAGATCCCGAAATACGGTTATCAAGGAAACCGTGATCTAATGTAATATCTAATTGTTGCGACTTTTCCCATCCTAAATCAGGATTTGATAATGTACCCGGAATAATTCCAGCTGTTCCTGCATATCCTAACGTAGAAATATAATATCCCATATAAGCAAAGTCTCCGATATTGGCATTTCCTGTAAATCCATAACTTGCTCTCAATTTAAGAAAACTTAAATATTTATTATCTTTTAAAAAGGGTTCATCGGATATTACCCAACCTGTTGATAATGCGGGAAACCAGCCATACCGATTGTTTTCGCCAAACCGTGAAGATCCATCTAACCTGATGCTGAAAGATGCCAGATATTTATTTTTCAACTTGTAATTTGCCCTGAAGAAATTTGAAAGAAAAGCATATCCCGTTTCGTAATAATAACCTGTACCGTAAGAAGCACCATTAGGTGTTGTAAAAAAATCACTTGAAAAGCCTATGCCTTGTAAGCCGGCTCCATTTGTTTGAGCTTTCTGCAGGGCATTACCCAAAGTAAGTTGCACATCATGTATAGAATCAAAAACATTATTATAAGTAAAGAAATTATTCGTGGTCCAGTTCATCACATTCGTTCTGCGGTTCCATGCGCTGGAAACAGAAGTTGCGTCCTGCGTATTTCTGAAATTAAATTCATTTTCATTTAATGCCATAAAATCAACACCAAATTCAGAGCGGAATTTTAATTGCTTCATTATTTCATAATCGCCAAAAACAGATGAAACCGACCTGAATGTGTTTGTTGTGTAGGACTTTGTTTCAAGCTGCCAAACCGGATTGCTCGGATTTCCGCCCGAAGTCGGGTAAAAATAATCGCCATTCGTATTAAAAACAGGAAGATAGGGCAGCATTTTCTGCGCATCGCCCAAACCACCCGCATCTCCAGTAGGAACGCGCTTGTTAATTGAATATGTTAAACCGATGTTTCCCCCAAGTGTTAACTTGTCAGTTGCTTTGTTTTCAATATTAATTCTGCCTGCCATGCGGTCAAATGAATTCCCAACAAGGAAACCATCTTCTTTATGATACGTTCCACCAATGTAAAAAATCGTTTTTTCATTTCCACCTGAAGCAGATAGATTTATATCATGATAGCTGCCCCTGCGTAAAACTTTATCAATCCAATCAGTGCCACCATTCATGGCAAGTGTGTCTGCCTGTCCCCTGCGCCAATTTCCAAAAATCAAAGAAGAAGCGCCTTCCTGAGGATTTCCTTGTTGACTGCGAAGAGAATCACGCAGAGCAAGGTGCTCACTTGCATTAAGAAATTCGAGACGATTGGTTTCTTTTACCATACCGGCTGTGTAGCTTGCATTAAATTTTGTTTTCCCCTGCTTTCCTTTTTTTGTAGTTATGATAATAACCCCGTTCGCGCCTCTGGAGCCATAAATTGCAGCAGAAGCAGCATCTTTTAAAATTTCCATGGATTCAATATCGGCAGGGTTAATATCAGAAAGAGCGCTTGAGCCGGAGCCTAAGCCACCGGAGCTGAAATCGCCATTTGTCATTGGAATTCCGTCTATCACATATAAAGGCTCTCCCCCGGCAGAGATTGAACTTGTCCCACGAATTTTAACTTTTGTAGGAGAACCTGCAATACCATTGGCTCCTGTAATTTGAACACCTGCTGCACGCCCCTGCATTGCTTGTTCAAAACTACTTGTTCTTTCTGTAATATCTTTTGGCTTTATTGTTTCGATAGAGCCAGTAACATCGCGTTTTTGCTTCGTGCCGTAACCAACAACCACAACCTGATCAAGCTGTAAAATATCTTCCTTCATTCCTGTATCAAGAGTGGTTAACTTTCCTGCTTTTACTTCTATCGGAAAACTTAGTTTTTTATAACCCACAGAAGATATCAGCAATTTATAATTTCCCGGAGACAGGTTGCTAATAGTGTATTTACCGTTAAAATCAGCAGTTGTGCCTAATTTAGTTCCTTCCACAACTATTGTAGCGCCGATAAGCGGCTCTCCATTTTCATCTAAAATAGTTCCGGTTACTCCGGTTGTCTGTGCAAAAACAGCTAACGATGCAAAAAAGAAAAAAGCGAAAACAATTATTTTTGTATATTTCATTTTGAATATATTTAAATAATGAAATTTTTAATATCTTTATTAATCGCAATTAGCGATAAAAAAATTTATCTTGTAAAAATAAAGAAAATTTTTCTGATTTTTAAAAACAAATAAAAAAACTCTGTTTTATTTTGCTATTAACTTTAGATAATCTATTTTAGGAAAATTAAATTCTTGGTACTTATAATAAAAATATAAAATTAAATATACTATGACAAAAAAGGCTTCAGGAACAGACATAACAATGACCTTGGATTATCATATTGGTCAGGTTATAAACGGTAATCGCAGATTTGAAAATATTTTTCAATCTCTTTCAAGAATGATACTCGGAGATTCGAGTAAAATTCACAGAGTAAATGTGAATGGTCGCAATACCTTTGATTTTGATGTATTTCGTCAGGGCGATAAGCATATTATCGGCATGTTTGATGAAATCAACAGTTTTGTTTCGTATGTGAAAGATGCTGCGGAAGGAGGCTCTTCCAAAGAAATGGCTTTTGTTTTAATTGGCGAACCCGGAAACGGAAAAACATTTTTTGTTGACCACTTATCATGGCTCTACAGAAATTTCATAATGCTGCCCGAAAACAAAAGATATACATTCCGTTTTATTAATCTTGATCAGATTGGTGGTTATGGAAAAATAACCAGTATCGAATCACAGACATTTGAAGATCCCATTGTTCTTGCCATGAACCTTTATGAAGAAAAAGAAAAAAATATTGAATATTTAACTAAAGCAGGAGCGAGTGAAAAACAAATTGCAGAATGGTATAAAGCATACAGGACACTTGGCGCTTGCACGTATTATATTTTTGAAAAGATTAAAGAATATTGCGACGGTGATATTGTAAAAATAAAAGAATTCATTGAAATTATTCCTGTTCCTGTTAGTGAATCAAGAGGCACCATTACCGGAAAATATGCCGCGAAAGATAAAATTACATCATCGGCTGTTGACCTATTGGGAGAAGAATCTATTACACGCTTGTTACACATTTCAGACACAGACAATCCTTATCGTTTTGATTTACGAAGGGGCGCTCTGGCGCGTGTAGCCGGCGGTGGTATTCATTTTGCCGATGAAATTTTCAAAAATAAACGCGACCTTGTACAGGTTTATCTGGGAGTTATTCAGAACCGCACGATTGAACAGGAAGGCTTCAAATGGCCTCTTGACACGCTTATTATTGCTACAAGTAACAACTCTGAATTTGCGCGTTTTCTTGAAGAAAAAGAACAGGCGCCGATTGTTGACCGCTGCCGCATAACGTATATGTCGCATAATACCAATTATCATCTGCAAAAAGAACTTACGCAGTATGCCATTGGAAGCAAAGAAAAAACAACGCTCCACAATGAAAAACTTCATATAGATCCGAATCTGAATTATGCAATTTCTGTGTCTGTAATTTTATCGCGTATGCCGGGTTCAGATAAACTAACTCCCATAGAAATGATGAAACTCGCAGCAGGAGAAGTTGCTGGAGAAAAAAGCATTAAAACATTGAGTGAAGTAATCAACGATCTGAATAACGACCCCGATATTACAAAACGCTTCGGTCAAAAAGGGCTTGGACACAGAAATCTCGGACGTTCCATTCAGATTTTACTTGAACGTTCTGAAACACAGGAAGGAAAATGTATGTATGCAGGTGATGTTTATAAAGCAATAGAAACCGTGATTATTGATTATATTCAAGATGTAAACGACCGCGTAAAATTCCTCAATGATTTAAAAATCGGAAAAGAACTTTATAGGAAAAATGTGATGTCTGCTATTTTCAATGCATATATGAATGAGCCCAATGCTGTTGAAAAAGATGTGATGAATTATGTAAACATGATTATTGGCATTGATGCAAAAAATCTCGGACCTGATAAAATATGGACCTACCGCGATCCTCAAACCGGAAAACTTGTTCCCATGAAAATTGATGAAACATTTATTGATAGCGTGGAAGACAGGTTAGGTCTCAAAACAAAAGAGCAGAAACAAAGCTACCGTACCACCATTTCAAAAATTTACGGTCAGAAAATTATTAAAGACCCGAATTATGATTTTATGGACAACAACGACCTTGTGAAAGCTGTTACAGATGTTCGCCTGAAATCGGATGTTGCAGGAGCAGGAAGCCTTGTTGGCGCTTTGTCAAATCGTACAAACGAAGACAATCAGAAATTGTACAACCGCATGATTGATACAATGATTAATAAGCTTGGCTATTGCAATACCTGTGCACAGAAAACCATTGAGTATTTCTGTACGCAAGACGATGCGAATTAATTGTTAGTGTAAGCAAGAAAACGCCAATCATCCGCACAAGCTGGCTCAAACACTCACAGAGTGTTTGCCCTGTTACTCTCGACCTGAAAAACAATCATGTACATTAGTACACTCTTGATTTTCAAGTCTTCGAAAACCCCCGCAAAGCGGGGCAGGCATTGAACTAGACGTTTTCTTATCTGACACTGATTTTTCTTGTAAGCAATAGTTACTATTTACTGGAATTTTTCAAATAATGCTTTTGCAACTTGTTTAAATGTTAATGCAGCGTGTTAAATATTTTACAATATAAATTTTCTATCCGAAAATATCTTCTGTACTTATTTTTTACCGGGGAAAGTATAAAATAATTCTTTTCTCAAATATCAGAATAATTTGAAAAATTATGAAAAATCTATATAAAAAATTAAAACAAAAAGGTCTCAGCAAGGAGCAGGAAGAAACAATCCTGAAAGAACTTGCAATGCCAGAGACACATCCTCAAGTTGTGGCTGCTGAAACTCAAAGCAAATCTTTTCTAAGCCTTTATGACTTTAATGATCTTGATATCTTTCAGTCGCTAAAAACTCCTGATAAAACATTGATCACTTCTTTACAGACACTTGATGATTTATTAGAACGAGATAAAAAACGTGAAGAAGATGGCTTCCCCCGCCGTATTCGTTTGGGAAAATATATAAAACCAGGTAAGGATACCAAAGAAAAAGTGGTTGTTGTTCCCTCAACTACAGAACCAAAATTTTACCACGATGATTCTGTAACGGAAGAACAAGAAACAACAGGGGGTACAGGCGAAGGCGAAGAAGGAGAAGTTATTGCAGAAGAACAAGCTGATCCACAAGAGGGAGAAGGCGAAGGTCAGGGCGCAGGTAAAGGCAGCGGTGGCGAACATGAAATGGGGACAGATGTTTTTGATCTTGGAAAAATTCTGACTGAAAAATTTCAATTGCCGAACCTGAAAGTTAAAGGAAGAAAAGTTTCCAAAACAAAATATCAATATGAGTTAACAGACAGGAACAGGGGATTCGGACAAGTGCTGGAGAAAAAAGAGACCATGAAAAAAGTTGTGGAAACAAATATTCAGCTTGGAAGAATTAAACCCGGGGAGCCGGTAAACCCCGATGAATTAGTAATAAGTCCGCGGGATCTAGTGTATCGTATCTTATCTAAAGAAAAAGATTTCGAAGCACAGTGTGTCGTATTTTTTATCCGCGACTATTCCGGTTCTATGCAGGGAAAACCGACAGAAACAGTGGTTACTCAGCACTTGTTAATTTACAGTTGGCTCATGTATCAATATCAAAATAATGTGATGGCGCGCTTTATACTTCATGATACAGATGCAAAAGAAGTCCCCGATTTTTATAGTTATTACAAATCGCAGGTTGCAGGCGGAACCAATATTTCTCCATCTTATACTTTAGTGAATAAAATTGTTACAGATGAACAATTAGCGAAAGATAATAATATTTATATTTTTCATGGTACCGATGGCGACGACTGGGAAGAAGACGGACAAAAAGCAATAGAAGAGCTAAAACAGATGATAGGCTATGCGAGCCGCGTGGGTATTACCATTGCAAAAAATTCATGGACAAGTGCCGACTCTGAAACCGTAGTTGAAAAATATTTAAATAAATCAAATCTGTTAAAAGAAAAACCAACTTTTATCCGCATGGATACAATAGTTTCCGAACAAGTTGATGAAGCTCGGATTATAGAGGGAATAAAGAAATTGATAAGTGAATAGGTTATGGTAATGTAGATGCGTCCCATGGGACGCATCTACATTACCATAATAAAAACCAATAAATATGGAACTGATATCCCAACATACAAAAAAAATTATGGAAGAATGCAAGATTCGTGCAAGTGCTGCAGGTCTTGTTTTTGCAGACGAAACTCTTGAGTATATCGTAACAAACCGCGACATGCTTGAATTATCGCCGAAAGTGATGATTCCAACACTATACGATTACTGGGTGCACGATGTTGAAGTACTGCGCGAAATCGGGAAGTACAAATTGTATCCGCACAATCCTTATGAAACCGTTATAAACTCGCGACCTGCCATTTCTTTTTATAATGACAACAATCCAGACTGGCTGAACATCATGATTTTTTACCATGTATTGGGTCATATAGATTTTTTTCAAAACAACCTTTTGTTTCAGCGCACATGGAACGACGATTTCGTAGGACAGGCACTGGCAGACAAACGTCTCATAGAAAGTCTGCGCAGCCAGCATGGCAGATGGGTGGATTACGCAATCGAATTCAGCCGCAGTATAGATAATCTTGTCGGATACTTTGAAACGCTTCCCAAAAAAGGATTTCCGGAAGACATGGAGCCTTCTGAAAAAGTAAGCTTTTACTTTTATATATTTCTTCAGGAAATAAAAAAAGTATCAGAACTGGAACTCTTCAATGAAATTGATAAATATAACAAGCTTGTAACACAAAATCCGTCTCAGGCAGATGAAGCATTCTTTGCTGAAGTCAGAATTAAGTATCCCGAGTTTATTCCTGTTTTTGAAAAAAACAGAGAGAAGCCCAAACAAGAATGTGTTGATATCATGGAATACATTCGCGACAACTCTCCTTTTCTACGTAAAGAAGAAAATGTATGGATGCGTTCTGTGATGAATATTGTGCGTAACACAGCTCTGTACTTTGGTCCGCAAATGCGCACAAAAATAATTAACGAAGGATGGGCGAGCTTTTGGCACGATGAGTTATTCAGAAGTGATGACAGAATCAAAGGAAATGAAGTTGCTTATGCCAGACTCAATGCAGGAGTTACATCTTTAAGCAGAATCGGACTTAACCCCTATGCCATTGGCTTACGCCTGATTCAGCACGTGGAAGAACAAGCAAACAAAGGAAAAATATGTACCAATTTTCAACTTCTTAAAGGAATTGAAGAACGCGAAAATTTTGATCAGAAAACAGGAAAAGGGCGTGAAGCAATCTTTAACCTACGATCAGATTTTTCTGATTTTACATTGGTGAATACTTTCGTAACACAGGATTTCACAGACGAACACGATTTATTTGTTGTGGGGCAGAGAATCAACCAGCAGCGCGGCACCAAAGAGTATTATATCAAAAGCAGAAAAGCAGAAGATTACAAAGAAATGCTCATAAACACAATGATTCACCCGGTAAAAATTTCTGTGGATGAACGTAAAACAAATGATAAAAACCTGTATCTGGTTCATGAGTTTGAGAATAGACAAATTTATAAACCATACATTCCCGATACCTTGATTGGAATTGAGTATTTATGGGGCGCTCCGGTACAACTCGAAACAATAGAAATTGTGAGAACACAAACAAAACCCGGAGAAAAAGCTGTATTTGAATTAAGAAAAATTTTGTACACATCGAAGGATGGAAAAGTTTTGAAAGTTAATATTTAAGTTGCAAGTTGCAAGTTACAGGTTACCAATAACAAAATAATATTGCCGCAAGAGCCCCAAATAAAATCAACCTGAAACTTGCAACTTGCAACAAAACAAAAAAACATAATACATGCAACAAAAAATAACATCAATCAGATAGTGCGGATTTGCGATGCACTGCGATGCGCTGAGCCTGCCGAAGTGAGTTTATCGAAGTGTAATCCGTGCGGAGTAAAATAACGCTTTAACCCTAGATACCTAGATAGCGCAGATTTGCAATCCATGCTTAAATAAAAAAATAATAAATACGCAATGAAACCAACAATTAAAAAATCTGATACGATAAAGCAAGCAGGAATAAACAGTAAAGTTATTGCTTTTACAACAAGAGGAACACCCCTCGTAAAAAAACAATACGTTCAGCATATTATAAATATTAGTAAAGATGTAAAAAATGACAGATTTATTTCTCATGAAGAAATGCTAAAAGAAACAACTCAATAAAATAACAGGGAAAAAGCACTCATGACAAAAATTACAGTTAAAAATACTGAAATCAATATAATTTCATTTACTGCAGGTGACTATATTTCGCTTACAGATATGGCAAATGCTAAAGAAAGCGAAAGCAGGGCTGCCGATATAATTAAAAACTGGTTAAGAACAAGATATGCAATAGAATTTCTTAGTATTTGGGAGCAAATTAATAATCCAGATTTTAAAGTGGTGGAATCTGACCACTTTAAATTGCAGACCGGTTTGCCAAGTTTTGTTCTTAGCGCCTCTGAATGGATCGAAAAAACCCATGCAATAGGTATCCCAGCTAGCGCAGATTTGCAATTCGTGCGGTGTAAGTCATAACTAAAATAGAAATTGAAAATATGAGTACAGCAGAAATAAAATTAGACTTGTTCAGAAAGTTAGATACATTGGATAGTCGGAAGATTAAAGAAGTTTACGGATTAATTGTGAATTACCTTAATAAAAAGGGCGTACCCGATTTTTGGGATGAACTTTCTGAAGAAGAAAAAAATGCAATTAACGATGGAATAGATCAGCTTGATAAAGGTCAGTCTTTATCGTATAGCGATGTAAGAGCAAATATTCGTAAAAAGCATAATATCTGATTATGAAATACAAAGAAAGATGGTCTCCTCGTGCGAGTTCAGATTTTGACGCAATAATTTCTTACCTGCTCAAAGAATGGACTGTAAAGGAAGCTCTTAATTTTATTGATAAAGTTGAAAGAATAATTGCCCTGCTTTTAAAATCGCCTAAAATGTTTAAAGCAAGCAACAAAAAGAGACAGATCAGACAGTGTGTATTGCATCCGAATGTTTCGATGTATTATCGAATAACAGAAAATGCAATTGAAATCCTTGCCATGTTTGACAACAGGCAGAAACCATCAAAATTGAAATTATAAAAATGAAACTTTAACTTTTATAAAAAAATACGCAATGAAACTAACTATCAAAAAAAAAGACGTTCAACATATAGAAAACATTAGTTAAAAAGTATTTCAAAAACATCAGACATGAAACAAAAAAAAATAACCTCATCACGTGGCCGTACATTGAAGAAAAAAACGGTAAAAAAGAGTCCTGCTAAAGAGATTTCGCAAGCAGATCTTGCAAGTCTAAAAAAAGATTTGCAGGAGCAAGGTCGCAGGTTGGATGAAATTTTATTAAAAGTGGAAGCAGAAAAACATCTGCGCATTCCTATATCTTTTAATGATTTTTTACATCAGGCAGCTAAAAATTCCGAGCACATTTTTCGCGATATTTTTCAGATATTTTCCGATATGGTTCGGTATTATGTACCCGAAGGAAAAGATGAATATGGCATGTCTGACGATTCTATCGGATTTATGCATTACGACTGCTCACGCCTTTTTCAGGAAAATTGCGACAATCCCTTTTTTGCAGACCGGCTTTTTGCAAACAGGTTTGTCAACTTAGTTGATTCGTTTAAACAAGGCGCACAGGGTAAATATATTTATCTTTTTGAAGGGCCTCCCGGAAGCGGTAAAAGCACATTCCTTAATATATTGTTACAAAAACTTGAAGAATATATTCAGATAGATGAAGGTGCCATGTATAAGACATTCTGGAGACTCGACATTCAGATGCTTAATAAACTTGGAAAGTTTGATGCAGTAATGCAAAAAATAGGCGATCAGATTGATCTTGAAAATTTCGACGAAAACGAACCCAAAACCTATCTTGATATTTCATGCCCGAGCAACGACCATCCTATTTTGCAAATACCTAAATCTTATAGAAAAAAATTCCTTGAAGAACTTATTCAGGATAGAACTTTCCGAAAAAAACTGTTTGAAGAAAAAGAGTACGAATGGGTTTTGAAAGAGATTCCATGCAGTATCTGTAAATCAATTTATACTTCATTACTTGACATTTTTGGCGATCCGATGCAGGTTTTTAAGATGCTGCATGTACGAAAGGTAAACTACAACAGGCAGTTTGGCAATGGCATCAGCGTCTTTAATCCGGGCGACCGTATTGATATTTTTCCCATACGTAACGAGTCTCTCCAAAAAACAATTAACGAAACTTTAAAAAGCGAAGAAATAAAATACTCCTACTCCTATTTTGCAAAAACAAATAATGGAGTACTCGCATTAATGGATATAAAAGATTACAATGCCGAACGCCTTAAAAACATGCATGGAATCATAAGCGACGGAGTACACAAAGTAGATCTGGATGAAGAAAAAATTAAATCACTTTTCATCGGATTAATCAATCCCGGAGATAAAGAACAATTCAAAAACATCCCCTCTTTCAACGACAGGATAATTTCAGTGAACGTTCCTTACGTGCTTGATTATAATACTGAAGTTTCTATTTATAAAGACAAATTCGGAAAATATATTGAAAATTTTTTCCTCCCACGCGTGCTTAAAAATTTCGCAAAAATCATCATTGCTTCGCGCTTGAACCGCTTCTCCCCTGCTATTACCGATTGGATAAAAG
The DNA here is from genome assembly GCA_001769125.1 of Bacteroidetes bacterium GWF2_35_48. GTDB lineage: Bacteria > Bacteroidota > Bacteroidia > Bacteroidales > GWF2-35-48 > GWF2-35-48. Next base: position 116,602 of record MEOG01000105.1, read on the forward strand.
ATTCCCGTCAATATGAAAAATATGCCGATGATAACCTGCTCTTGCTGAAAATGGAACTATACACCGGTAGGATTCCAACATGGCTCAGCGACGAGGATATAAAAAAATTCGACCGCATTACAAGAAAAAGTGTTATCATGGAATCTGAATCAGAAGGTCTGAATGGATTCTCAGGAAGGCAATCTTTGAATATTTTCACTAATTTCCTGACAAAATTCGGCAGACCGGATAAAATGATTACCATGGATATGGTAGCAAAATTTTTCTCTCAAAAAGAAGATATTTTCAATGGAAAAATTCCCGATGGATTTATTTATGCGCTTGAATCTATGTATGAATACGACACGCTTCAGGAAATCAAAGAATCTATCTATGATTTTAATGAAGACCGCGTATCCAGAGACATTCAGAATTATCTTTTTGCAATAAATTTTGAACCTATTGTAAAAGAAACTTGCACATATACAGGCGATGAAATTGAAATTACAGAAGACTTTTTTTCAAATTTTGAAGCTGTGATTCTTGGGACAACTGCGCCGATAAGAGAACGCAAATCATTCCGCCGCGACGTGCAGGGAGAATATATTTCAAAAACCCTTTCACAGGAAATCCGCCTTGAGGGAAAAAAAATTACAGACACAGAATTATATCTTAATTTATTTGAAAAATATACCAGAAACCTCAAAGAAAATGCGCTTGCTCCCTATGTTGGAAATGATAATTTCAGAAGAGCAATTCAGGAATATAGCACAGCTAATTTTGATTCTTATGATGAGAAAATGAAACGCGATATCAAACTGCTGCTTGCAAATCTTAAAAATAAATTCAAATATTCATTAGACGGCGCTGTTCAGGTAAGTTTGTACGTGTTGGATCAGAACCTTGCGAAAAGATTTTAATCGAAAAAATTAAAAATAACTTTAATATGAATTATATTCTTCTTTTAAAGGCCTTGTACGAATCTCAAATAAAATACCTGCTGTGCGATGGTCTTGCAGTCAATATTTACGGAATTCTGCGAATGAAAACAGGACAAACAGGATATTATACAACTTCGTAAAATTACCACTAAATGAAATGCTCGGAGAAAACGAATAAAACAGGCTTTTACTATGAAGTTACAGAAAAGCAAATTGAAGAGCATCAGAAACGTTCTATTGAAGAAATTCTCAATTGGATTGAAAGTACAAATGAACTGATATGGATGCTTCAAACAGAAGAAGAACGCAAAAGAAAATATATATTTAAACCCTTAAAAAAACATTCTGAATTTCGCAGATAAGAAGAGCCTTACAACAATATCTCTTCACCATTACTATGGAAAAGATGATATTCGAGGAATGAATAGGAAATTGAAGATTTGACTTTTATGATTTTTTTGTATTTCCATCTCCATTTTAATCTTTGAGACGGAAATCCTTTTTTAATAAAAGCAGCAACAAAAGGATGCGCTTTAATAATTATTGTTGTGTCTGTAATTTTTGAAAATAGATACGATAAATTACTTTCGATTTGGTCTATCAACAAAACAGAAGGAGTTATTTCACCACTTCCATTGCAGGTCGGGCAGGTTTCAATTGTTTTAACATTCGTTGCAGGTCGCACTCTTTGACGGGTTATCTGCATAAGCCCGAATTTAGTAAGAGGCAGGATGTGATGTTTAGCCCTTTCTGTAGACATAAACTCCTTCATCTTATCGTAAAGAATCTGCTTGTTTTCATTGCTATGCATATCAATGAAATCAATCACAATAATACCACCAAGATCGCGAAGCCGGAGTTGCCTTGCAATTTCTTTTGCTGCAGCGGTATTTACCTCAAGAGCATTGGCTTCCTGGTCTTTTTCTGAATCAGTACGATTACCACTGTTTACATCAATAACGTGGAGTGCTTCGGTTGATTCAATTATAAGATATGCGCCGTTTTTAATAGGAACCGTTTTTCCGAAAAGAGATTTTATCTTCTTCTCAATCCCGAAGTTTTCAAAAATAGGGACTGCTCCTGAATATAATTTTAGAATTTTTTCTCTTCCCGGGGCAATCTCAAGGATGTAGTTTTTTATTTCATTATAAATTGCTTCATCATTTACAGTAATACTGTTAAACGAAGCATTCATGATATCCCTTAGAATTGCAGAGGTTCTATTCAGTTCTCCCAGTAAAAGACTCGGAGGACTAATGCTTTTTATTTTGCCGGAAACAGATTCCCATTTCTCACATAACTCACGCAACTCAGAGTCAAGGTCGGCAACTTTTTTTCCTTCAGCAACAGTTCTTACAATAACGCCATAATTAACAGGTTTGATGCTTTGGATTAATCGTTTTAACCTGCTGCGCTCCTCTTCTGACTGTATTTTCTGCGAAACAGAAATTTTGTCGGCAAAAGGAATGAGCACCAGATTTCTGCCTGCAATAGATATTTCGGAACTGAGCCTGGGACCTTTAGTGGAAATAGGTTCTTTTGCAATCTGGACAATTATATCTTGTCCCTGCTTAATAATATCAGTAATTTTTCCGTTTTTATTTATATCGTGTTCCAGCTTAAAATCGTTCAAGGACATTGTATCCTTTTTATCGTGCTGGCATATTCTGAGAAATTTAGCAAGGGAGGCAAACTGCGGACCCATGTCGAGATAATGGAGAAAGGCATCTTTTTCATAGCCTACATTAACAAATGCAGCATTCAGCCCGGGCATGATTTTTTTAACCCTGCCCAAATAAATATCACCTACAGAAAATTTTGTATTATTTTTTTCCCGGTTCAGTTCAGCCAATTCTTTATTCTCAAGCAGCGCAATTACTACTTCATTCGAATTGACATCTATTACCAACTCATTACTCACATCTCAATCAAATAAGGTTCACAAAAATGTATAAATACAGAAATCCCATAACGAATTAATCGCTAAGGATTCCTGTTAAAATAAAAAACCGTGAAGAGGATTATTTTTTCTTTTTGTGCCTGTTCTTTCTCAGTCTTTTTTTCCTTTTATGGGTAGACATTTTATGTCTTTTTCTTTTTTTCCCGCTTGGCATGTCTTTAAATATTATCTGTTAAACTTACTTACTGAATACATTTCCTTTACCATCGTCAATTACATGACCTGATACTTCTTCTACAAATGATTTTGCAGGTTTAAAAGCAGGAATATAATGAGCAGGAATAATAATCGTAGTATTTTTCGAAATGTTTCTTGCAGTTTTTTCAGCTCTTTTTTTAACAATAAAGCTTCCAAATCCTCTCAAGTAAACATTATTACCTTTGATCATTGATGTTTTTAAATTTTCCATGAAAGCTTCTACAGTTTTTTGTACTGTTAACTTTTCAATACCTGTGCTTTTTGCAATTTCATTGATGATGTCTGCTTTTGTCATTTTCTTAATATTTTAATATCAGTTAATTACAATTATTTTAAAACGGACTGCAAATATATATCAATATTTGAGAAACAAAAAAATATTTGAATTAATTTTGATGAAAATTATTTTTTTTTGAAAAATTGTTCAAAAATGAGGCTTTTAGCAGGAAAAATTTTACGATGGTATAACAAAAATAAGCGCGATTTGCTCTGGAGAAAGACCAATGATCCGTATAAAATATGGATTTCGGAAGTTATCCTTCAACAAACCAGGGTAGCTCAAGGCTTGATGTATTACGAAAATTTCATAAAAAAATTTCCGGATACAGGGAGTCTCGCAAAATCATCAGAAAAAGAAGTGCTGAAACTATGGCAAGGTTTAGGCTATTATTCAAGGGCTAGAAATCTGCATGCATCTGCTAAATTTATCATGGACGAATTGAATGGGATATTCCCAATGTCATATAATGAACTGCTCAAATTGAAAGGAGTTGGAAAATATACCGCAGCAGCTATTGCGTCTATTTCTTTCAATGAAGCTGTTCCTGTTATTGATGGCAATGTGATGCGCGTAATTGCCCGCCTGTTTGGCATATCCACTCCAATTGACACATATAAAGGTCAAAAGGAAATATATTCTATTGCTGAAAAACTTCTCAATAATAAACAAGCAGGGGAATTCAATCAGGCTTTAATGGAGTTTGGAGCGCTGCTTTGCACTCCCGATAAACCCAGATGTAGCAGTTGTCCTTTGTTGAAAAAATGTTATGCTCATAATAAAAAAGTAGTTAATAAACTACCCGTAAAAAGTAAGAAAACAAAAGTAACACAACGGTTTTTAACCTATTTTCATCTTATAGACAAGAATAATACATATATTTATTTAAGAAAAGAAAAAGATATATGGAAAAACCTTTATGAATTCCCGGTGGTTGAAACAAACGAAACGGAGCATGTCCAGCTAATAATAGAACCCTTATTAAAAAACTTTTTACCCGATACATCGAAAGTAAAAATTGAAGAAATTTATACAAAAATTTGTCATAAATTATCTCATCAAAAATTAAATATTACTTTTGTGCGGGTTCGTATGATGTCCGGATGCAATGTAACTGGGGAGCATTTGTTAAAGATTCCTGAAAAAAAGTTAGAAACTTTTCCGTTTCATGCGCTGATGGAAAAATATCTATTAAAAAAATTTAGTAAATTTGCAATCTAAAATAAAAAATAATCAAATATGTCAGTTAACAAAGTAATCTTAGTCGGCAACGTGGGGAAAGACCCGGAAGTTCGTCATTTAGACAGCGGTGTTGTCAAAACAAACTTCACTTTAGCAACCGGTGAAGTATACAAAAATAAAAACGGAGAACAAGTTCGCACTACAGAATGGCATAATCTTGTAACTTGGCGTCAGCAGGCAGAATTTGCAGAAAAAAATATAAAAAAAGGAATGTTGATTTATGTTGAAGGAAAAATTACAAGCCGTTCATGGGATGACAAGGATGGAAATAAAAGGTATATAACAGAAATTGTTGTTGATACAATTCAATTACTTGGTAAAAAAGAAGGTGCTGGAGAAAATCAAAACCCAGAACAAAAAACTGAAGAAACTTCAGAAACACAAGGGTTGTCCTCTGTACCTGAAGATGATTTACCTTTTTAATTAGGAGATCGCTCCGAAAAGTACCTTTTTGCCACAAAAGCACAAAATCACAAAATTTCACAAAAAACACATTATTAATTATTAATATTTTGTGCGTTTTAGAGCTTTCGTATTCCTGCTGGTTGCAGACAGGTTAGTGGCATTTTGAATTTCTATGGTTTTCGGAGTGGTCTCAATTAGTGTTTTACATAAAAAACAAAATAAAATTGAATCCAGACTCATATTATAATAGTCTTTTATTTATTATTTGCACGATACAATCTATCACACCGGGTATTATTATAGCTTTGGTGTTTATTGTATTTTTCCTGTATCTTTCAGCTATATATTCGGGAGCAGAAGTTGCATTTTTTTCTCTTTCCGTTCCTGAAATTAATGAAATTAAAGAGGGAAAGGGTAAACCCGGAGAAGTTGCTTCAAATTTAATAAAAGCACCGGAAAGAATTCTTGCAACGCTTCTGATTGCCGTTAACTTTTCCAATATAGGAGTTGTTATTTTATCAACTTATGTAATTAATTCATTGTTTGATTTTTCTCTGCAACCCCTGCTTGGATTTTTTATTAATGCCATTCTTGTTACATTCTTCATTCTCCTTCTTGCAGAAATTTTACCAAAAGTTTACGCCACGTGTAATACAATAAAATTCGCTAAAAAATCTGCTATTTATGTTCTCGCTGCCGAAAAACTTTTTTATCTGATGTCGTCTTTACTAATCCTGACAACGACATTAATAGATAAAAGACTTGCAAAAAAGAAACAAAATATTTCCATTGACGACCTTTCACATGCGTTGGAATTAACGTATAATGAGCAAACAGATGAAAAAGAAATTCTTGAAGGGATTGTAAATTATGGCAATAAAGATGTTAAAGAAATTATGCGACCACGAATAGATGTTGTGGCAGTTGATATTTCATCTGATTGCAAACAACTTATTGACGTAATTGTAAATTCGGGCTATTCAAGAATTCCTGTTTATGATGAATCTTTTGACAATATTAAAGGAATATTATACATTAAAGATCTTCTTCCTCATATTAATAAAAACGATAAATTTAACTGGCAGCAACTGATTCGCAAACCCTACTTTGTGCCGGAAACCAAAATGATTAATGATCTCTTACAGGAATTCCAGCAAAAGAAAATTCACCTTGCAGTTGTTATTGATGAATATGGAGGAACTTCAGGAATAATAACTCTGGAGGACATTCTTGAGGAAATTGTGGGCGAAATAAATGATGAATACGATCAGGATGAATCCAATTATATTAAAATTGATGACAATAATTTTGTGTTTGAAGGCAAAGTGTTGTTAAACGATTTTTGCAAAATTATTCATTGTGATGATGAGGAATTTAATGAAGTAAAAGGAAATGCAGATACACTTGCAGGACTCATTCTAGAAATGACGGGAGAGATACCTCAGAAAAACGAAAAGCTTGTCTATAAAAACTACATTTTTATTATTACAGTTGTAGATGCTCGACGAATCAAAAAAGTAAAACTTACTATAAAGAAGAGCCAAAACCAGACATCCCGATGATATCTAAACTAAATTTTTCATTAACTCTACTCCTTAATCCATTTATATGCCCTATTCTCTCAAACCTGTGAGGAGTTACCGCACGAGTTAGCCCGCAATACCTCACAGGATTGCTTTCTCCTCTTAATCCTACTCTTTATTCTACATTAAAAAAACAAGTATTAATCAAACAATTTACGAAGTCGCAAGATATTTAGCCAATGTCTGATAAAAAACATCGGGCTTAATTGGTTTGGATAAGCAATCATTACAACCGGCAGACAAACACAATTCTTTGTCTTCAGAGAAGGCATAGGCTGTTTGGGCAATAATTGGAATTTTATTATTGGATTCGCGAATTTTTTTTGTTGTTTCAATTCCATTCATAACAGGCATCCTTATATCCATTAAAATTAAATCTATTGAACTGTTCGTTTGAAGCAATTCCAATGCCTTAGAGCCGTCATCAGCATGTATGCAATCAGCATGCGTTTTTGAAAGAAGCTCTGTGAGATACATAAAATTTGAAATATCGTCTTCACAAATTAAGATTGTCAATCCTTGCCAATTCTGCTTAACCGGAATTTTCTTCTCATTGTTATTACATTCAGATGAAAAAGGTTTATAAGGAATTGAGAAAAAAAATTCAGATCCTTTTTCCGGTTGAGATTCCAGCCACATCCACCCGTGCATCAGTTCTACCAGATTTTTAGAAATAGACAAACCCAATCCGGTTCCACCATAGAGATGAGACGATGAAATGCCAGCCTGTCTGAAAGGTTCAAAAATCAAATTGTGCATTTCTTCAGGAATTCCAATACCTGTATCTTTAACATAAAAGACAAGATTATCTTTTTCTCTGATTTCGCAACCAAACTCAATACTGCCTTCTTTAGTAAACTTTACTGCATTGCCGAGTAAATTTGCCATTACCTGTTTTAAACGGATTTCATCAGAAAGGATAATACACTTTTCACCAATAAATTCCCCTGAATGATTCAAATAAATATTATCCTTTCCTTTGGTAAATACTTCAGACTGGTATGACGCAAACAATTCTTTCATCATCTCGCTTAAATCAAAGGGTTTTTCAATAACATTCAACTGACCGACTTCAATTTTCGAGAAATCAATAATATCATTAATGATTGTCAGAAGCTGATTTCCGCTGTTTTGAATAATCTGTATGAATTCGTCTTTTTGCACTTGTGAAAGATGTGATTCGCCTAACAAGTTTGAAAACCCTATAATTGCATTCATCGGAGTACGTATTTCGTGGCTCATGTTGGCCAGAAAAGCAGATTTCAACCTATCAGATTCTTCTGCTTTCGCTTTTGCCTCCTGCAAATCATGTTCATAATTTTTTTGCGATGTAATATCATGACATATAAATTGCAGAGCAGGCTTTCCCCTGAATTCCACTTTACTTATAACCGTAGAATGCCAGGACATAACGCCATCTTTATTATAAAATCTGCTTTCAATGTTTTCCGAATATTTTTCATTCGATTTCATAAAAGCATAAATAAATTTAAAAACATTATCAATATCATCCGGATGCACAAAACGGATATTGTCTTCAACAGCAATAAAATCATAAATAGTATACCCCGTCTGCCTTTCGAGCGATGGATTGGCATAAATCATTCGGTGGCTGTAGTCGGTAATAAATACCATATCATGAAAAGACTCAACCAGATTTCTGTAGCGAATCTCAGATTCTTTAAGTTCAATTTCTGCTATTTTTCGTTCAGTTATATCAAGAAGAGATGCTACACTTTTTTTTGTTCCGGAAATCATATCAATGGATAGCAGAATTTCTTTTTTCTGTCCCTCTTTATTTACAAACCTGAATTCATATCTTTTTGAAACATTGTCAGGATTATCCCTTCTCTTATTATGACTTGTTTTCATTTGTTCCAGATAGACTTTATCAACAAATTCTGTCCAACTTTTTATGCCTTCTATTTCCTCTTTTGTATATCCGGATAGTTTTTCGAATTCAGAATTTGCAAGAGAAATAATAGTATTTTCTTCTATAATAACTGTTGCAGTACCCGTATTTTCAAAAATGGAACGATAACGAGCTTCAGACTCTCTCATTTCTTTTTCAGCTTTTTTTCTCGCAGAAATATCAGTCATAAAAGCTTGGTATGTGCCGTATGGCATACGTCTGGAACGCATTTCAATAGGAATTTTCGATTTATCTTTCCTCGTAATAATTCTTTCATTCGTAATAATCTCGCCCTTCATGAGCAAGTCATAGCGCAGAGGAATTTCATCAAGAACTTTTTCAGAAAACAACTCTTTTATATTTTTTCCGATAAGCTCATCTCTGGAATAACCAGTAAGTTCACATGCTTTTGAGTTTGCTTCAATAAAATTTCCGTTTTCGTCTCCGAGAAAAATTCCATCTACGGCTAATTCAATTGTGTTCCTATATTTTTCTTCGCTTTTACGCAAAGCAATTTCATCTATTTTGGATTTTGTTAATTCTGTAGTAAAAATATATCTTCGGTTACGATCACTATTTCCATCATCATTAATATAACGATTATGAATATATTTTTCATTACCATTTTTTGTTAGTATCCAATATTCTATTTCATATTGTAGTAAATATGTAGAAACAGCTTCTTTGTGAAATTGCCTGACTCTTTCTTTGTCACTAGGTGCAACAAAATCAAATCCGTTAAAATTTCCGATTTCCGATTCTGATATTTCAAAAATTTCAAGAATTCGTTTATTCGCAAAAACTACTTTTTTATTTTCAATAATAGCAATACCATCTTCAATATTTCCAACAAGGCTTCTGAAGCGGGATTCGCTTTCCCTGTTTGCATTCTCAGAATTCCGAACATGGGTAATATCTGAAATTATATGAATAGCACCAATGATATTATTGTTATTGTCAAATATCGGGTCGGCAATAATATTTATCCATTTATCATTATGAGGCATGACTAAAGATTCCCTTCTGAAACTTTTTTTCATTCTTACAACCGGACATTCATCAGTAGGCTGCTTTAGTTTATGTACAAGTTCCCAGCAATATTGTCCTACAATAGCTTCATGGGATCTGCCGGTAAATACACAAAACTCTCTGTTTGCAATAACAACCTTTCCTTCAGGACTGATAATACATATTGCATCATTTATAGCATCGAATGTCGTTTGCCACTGTTTTTCAGAAAAAGCAAGAAGCTCATCTGCTTTTTTTAAATAGGAAATATCAATAATCTGAGAAATAAAATGTAAGGGTTCGCCTGCCTCATTTCTAACAATGGTTGTAGTTATGCTGGCAGTAACTAAAGATTTATTTTTGTGAACATATTTCTTTTCCTGAGTAAATTTATTTATCTCTTCTTTAAGAAGCTTTTCAATCCACTCAATATTTACAGAAACCTCCTCGGGTAAAGTAAATTCAGTAAATTTTCTTCCTTCAAGTTCATCATGAGAATAGCCCAGAATGTTACAAAACGATTCATTTACCATCATCATGGTACCATCAAGTGCTGTAAGACTCATTCCAATAGGGGCATGATCAAATGCAAGTCTGAATGCCATATCTGAATTAAAAAAATTGTTTTTAGTTTCCATAAAAAAAATAACTTTTAATCAAAATCATCATCGTCAATAAATTTCAAATCTTTATCTCTGCGAATATTCATGGATGGCACTCCTTTATTGAGTTCAACAAGACCTGTAACACAAATTTTTCTTCCGAGTAATTCTTTTTCCGGAGTATATTTAAAATTAACGCGATCTTTCTTCCATATTGTTATAGTAAAAATCTGATTTGGGAATTTCTGATCAAGATTAATAAAAGTACCACCCGATTTTTCATGATATTTTGTTGAAACTACTGTACCGCAAACACAGGCTTTTTCTCCAATCAGAACCTTCGATTGAATTGTATTAAATGTTTTTTTGGGGAGCGTTTTTGGGTCAAGCGGTAATTCTTCATCTTTTTCTTTTTCTACCAGCCAATTTTTAATGTCGAAAACTGCTTCCATTTTATTCTCAAGGTCATCATCAAGAGTATGAAAAAAATCAATCCCCGTGAGTTTTTCAACACTGTCAATACTGCATGCATACTGCATTACCAAAAATTCGCATTTGGTATTTGGCATGACGAAAGCAATGCCTTTCTTTTCATCACCCTCGTTGTCAATAACAACTTTATAATAATATTCAGGAATAGCGATTTTATTTTCCCCAAGCCGGGACAGATTTTTGGTAAGAATACCCCCTGTAACAACATAAAGCTGTTCTTTGTATTCCGCAACATAAGCTCTTAGTTTATCTTCAAGATCCGCCCATCGTTCCCTATTTAATTCTGGTCTTTGTGGGGACATGTTGGAGTAATAATACGATTCGCTTATTGCTCTTTTCGACCATTTAAAATCAGCAGACGGTGCCAGATGACCTCTGTCGTACCCGCTATACCAGTAATCACTTTTTTCTCCGGTTACTTTTCTTAAAAGAGAATCTTTTCTGAAATCATTGGTTCGGGATTGCGATCCATGAAGAATATCCGGAGTAATAATATGAGCTACCCAATGCGCATGATTGTAGGCTTCATTCCAGCATATTGTCATTGCAGAGTGATTAACTAATAAATCTCCCTCGGTAATTTTAGGTAGCCCAAAAGCATTGATATCTCTTCTGACCCGTTTAAGTTTTAAATCTTCTAAAATTTCCAACAGAGATTGCTCTTTTTTCTTAATAGAAAAAAGTTCCGTTTCATTTTCTTTGATTAATATATCAATATCTTTATTCTGCTGTGCAGATGCCGATGAAACCCAAAAACTAAAAATCAATATTACAGATAAAAACCTCATCTCAAAAAAAATATAGAGTTTACAAGAAAATTCAGTGTCAGATAAGAAAACGTCAAGTTCAATGCCTGCCCCGCTTTGCGGGGGCTTTCGAAGACCTGAAAATCAGGAGTGTACTAATGTACATGACTGTTTTCAGGTCGAGTGTAACGCAGAAATTGATGTTTTCTTGCTGATACTGTATAGAATATTCAAAAATAATAAAATTTAAGAAACATTTATGTAATATTGACATTTTAAAATAAATTACAAAAATAAAAGATAAATTATTATTGGATTAAGGATTAAGAAGTAGGAGTAGGATTAAGGAGAAAACCAAGAGGTTCTTTAATCTTTAATCCTCATCCTTAATCCTAAATCTATTTAAAAGAAAAAAGCAATCCTGTGAGGTATCGCGAGTTGGCAAGAGTGCAAGCTATCCTCACAGGTTTGCTGTGAATAAAAATTAATGGATTAAGGAGTAGGAGTAGAATTAGGGAGGAATCCGAGAGATTCTTTAATCTTTAATCCTTAATCTTTAATCCTCATCCTAAATCTTAAATCTATTAAAAACAAATGTTTTCCGTACCCACGTTAATTGTAAATGAGGCGCAATGCAAAGCCAACATTAAATTTATGGCAAAAAAAGCTGCTGCAAATAATGTTGTTTTCCGCCCACATTTTAAAACCCATCAGGATATCCGTATTGGAGAATGGTTCAGGAACGAAAGTGTAAACTGCATTACGGTCTCTTCAGTAAGAATGGCCATACTATTCGCTGACAATGGATGGAAAGATATTACGATTGCATTTCCTTTAAATTTTCATGAGATAGATTCAATTAATGAACTTGCAGCAATCATCAATCTTAATATCATTATTACAAATGAAGAAAGTATTGATTTTCTGAAAACAAATCTGAAAACAAAAACAGGAGTATTCATTGAAACAGATTGCGGCTACCACAGAACAGGTGTTGATGTTGAAAAAACGGAAGTTTTCAAAAAAATGATAACTGAAATTTGTAAAATTGAAAATTGCCGTTTCAAAGGATTGCTTGCACACTTCGGAAACACATACAGCGTAACAGGAAAGCAACAGGTATTGGATATTTATTCTCAATCGCTGAAAAAACTTAACAAACTAAAAGATGGATTAAAAAATGAATATGAAAACATTTTGATATCAATAGGCGATACTCCTTCTTGCAGTCTTACGGATTCATTTGAAGGCGTTGATGAAATTCGTCCGGGTAATTTTGCATTTTATGATGTTCAGCAATTGTTTATTGGCTCTTGTGTTCAGGAGCAAATTGCGCTGTACCTATTGTGCCCTGTTGTTGACGTATTTCCGGAACGCGATGAAATAGTTGTATACGGAGGTGCAGTACATTTATCAAAAGACAGCGCAATGCTGAATAACGAACGTATTTTCGGGCTAACTGCCCGTTGGAACGGAAAAAAACGTGGATGCATTATTCCGGATTCTTTCGTAAAATCATTATCACAAGAGCATGGAATTATTAAAATGCCAAAAACCGAAATTGCGAAAATAAAACCCGGTGATTTTATTGCTGTATTGCCTACTCACTCATGCCTTACTGCCTCTGAAATGAAACATAATTATTGCTTTGTTTGAAGTTATTCAACAACAAACTCATCATACATTTCATGAATACATATTTTATTATCTTTGTTGCTTTATTTTTTAAGACATCGTCATGTGTGGCATTGCAGGAATATATAGTTTTACTGAATCGGGAAAAGAGTCTTTTTCAAGGGTAAAAACAGCTATATCTGCGCTCTCCAAAAGAGGTCCTGATGGTAATGGTATTTTCATAAAAAACAATGTAGCATTAGGGCATGCGCGGCTTTCAATAATAGATACTTCAAATGCAGCATCGCAACCATTTACTGATATTTCCGGCAGATACACTATTGTATTTAATGGCGAATTTTACAATTACAAATTTTTTAGAGAACAACTAAAAGAAAAAGGATACAACTTCAAATCTGACAGTGATACCGAAGTCCTGCTTAATTTATATATTGAATACGGCATTTCATTTTTTGAAAAAACAGATGGGGATTTTGCCTTTGCAATTTACGACAGCGCAGAGCAATCATTATTAATCGCAAGAGACAGAATGGGCGTTAAACCTCTTTTGTATTATCAGGATGAAAATAAATTTGTATTCGCTTCCGAAATGAAAGCAATAATACGCATGGAGATTCCTTTAGAGTTAGATGCTGCTTCCATGCAAATATATTTTCAGTTAAATTATATACCTCAGCCCTACTCGATTTTCAAAAATGTACACAAATTAAATCAGGGTGAGTATATTTTCATAAAAGGCTCAACAGTTAATAAAGCTTCGTATTATAAAATTCCTTATCAGAGTAATTCTATTTGTAGCGACAGCTATGAGCATGCTCAAAAAAAAGTGTATACATATCTTGAAAATTCTGTTCTAAAAAGATTGATGTCAGACGTACCCCTTGGCGCATTTTTAAGCGGAGGTATTGATTCAAGTATTATAAGTGCACTTGCTTCATGTCATGTTAAAAAATTCAATACTTTTTCAATAGGATTTAAAGACGAACCTTTTTTTGATGAAACGCATTATGCAAAGCTGGTTGCAGATATGCATAAAACGGAGCATACTGTTTTTTCCTTATCAAATAATGATTTGTATGAAATCCTTTTTGATGTACTTGAATACTTTGATGAGCCTTTTGCAGATTCATCAGCTTTGGCGGTTTATATTCTCAGTCAGCAAACCAGAAAACATGTTACAGTAGCATTGTCAGGCGATGGCGCAGATGAATTATTTAGCGGGTATAACAAACATGCTGCGCATCTGAAAGCCATTGAGGGTGGCACTTTGAATTCATTAATTAAAGCAGGAAGTCCGCTTTGGGGTTTATTCCCTCAATCCAGAAACAGCAAAACAGGAAATATTTTCAGGCAATTACAGCGCTTTTCAGAAGGCTTGAACATGAGTGATAAAGACAGATATTGGCGTTGGTGCAGTTTGGGTACAGATAATTTTTCAAAATCCCTTTTAAAAGAAAAATTTATTGTCGCAGAATATGAAGGAAGGAAAAAACAATTAATTTCATGTATAAATAATTCTAGTGATTTCAATGAGATTTTACTGGCAGACATGCAAATTGTATTGCCCGGAGATATGCTTGTCAAAGCAGACATGATGACCATGGCAAACAGTCTTGAAGTCAGAGTTCCTTTTTTAGACCATGAGCTTGTGAATTATATTTTTTCTCTTCCTGCTCATTATAAAATTGATAAAAATGCCCGCAAAAAAATATTGAAAGATACTTTCCGTGGCATGTTGCCTGAAGAATTGTACAACAGACCAAAACATGGCTTTGAGGTTCCTCTGCTGAAATGGTTCAGGGGCGACTTAAAAACAATGATTACAGAACAATTACTTGAAGATAATTTTATCGAAGCACAAAATATTTTTAATGTTGATGCTATTAAAAAACTTAAATCAAAATTATTTTCAGGAAACCCCGGTGATGTGCATGCAAATATCTGGGCGCTTATTGTTTTTCAGTATTGGTGGAAGAAGTATGTGGGAAAGTGAAAGGTAAATTTAGTGGATTAAGGATTAAGAAGTAGGAGTAGGAGTAATCCGATTAAATTCAATGGATGTACAATTATTATTTCAATAGATATTCAGTAGTGCAACGATAGATGTTCAGTAGTGCAACGATAGATGTTCAATAGTGCAACGATAGATGTTCAATAGTGCAACGATAGATGTTCAATAGTGCAACGATAGATGTTCAATAGTGCAACGATAGATGTTCAGTAGTGCAACGATAGATGTTCAGTAGTGTTCAGTAGTGCAACAATAGATGTTCAATAGTGCAACAATAGATGTTCAATAGTGCAACAATAGATGTTCGGTAGATGTACAATTGTATTCCTACTGAATTCCTATTGTATTTCTATTGTATTTCTATTGTATTTCTATTGTATTCCTATTGTATTCCTATTGTATTTCTATTGTATTCCTATTGTATTCCTATTGTATTCCTATTGTATTCCTATTGTATTCCTATTGTATTCCTATTGTATTCCTACTAAAAGTAACATAAAAAACAAGTCCCAATCAAATTACAAATGAAAAAAATTCTCTATATATCTTACGACGGAATGACAGACCCGCTTGGCCAGTCGCAGGTTATACCGTATCTTATGGGGCTATCTGAACTTGGGTATATTGTTCATATTCTTAGCACTGAAAAACCAGAAAATTATCATAAAAATAAATTAAAAATTGCTCAATTACTTGCCGCGAAAAAAATCAAATGGCATCCTGTTTTTTACACAAAAAAACCTCCGGTATTATCTACAATATTTGATATTTATAAGATAATAAGTATTGCAAAAAAACTTCATAAAGAAAATAATTTTCATATTGTGCATTGCCGAAGCTATATCAGTGCTTTTGCCGGATTATTTCTGAAGAAAAAATACGGAGTGAAATTTATTTTTGACATGCGCGGTTTTTATGCTGATGAAAGAGTAGATGGAAAAATTTGGAATTTAAAAAATCCAGTTTTTTATTTCGTGTATCATTATTTTAAAAAGAAAGAAATTACTTTTTTAAAACAAGCCGATCATGTTGTTTCTTTAACAAAAGCAGGAAAAAAAATAATTGAACAATGGGGAAAAGAAAAGAATTTTTCAACCCCTGTAACAGTAATTCCCTGTTGTGCGGATCTTGACTTTTTCTCTCCTGTTACTATTAATCCTGAAAAACAAAAACAATACAAAGATGAGTTAAAAATTCAGAATCACGATTTCATTATTTCATATCTGGGCTCTGTAGGCACATGGTATATGCTGGAAGAGATGCTCGATTTTTTCAAAGTTTGTTTACATATAAAACCAGAAGCCAAATTTTTATTTATAACAAAAGATAATCCTGTTGAAATCATAAAGGCAGCAAACAGAAAAAATATTCCGGAAACAAATATTTTAATCCGATCCGCAGAACGTGAGGAAATGCCTTCATTACTAGGATTGAGTAATTTTTCACTATTTTTCATCAAACCCGTTTTTTCAAAAAAAGCCTCATCTCCAACAAAAATGGGAGAAATACTGGGACTTGGCATACCTGTAGTGTGCAATTCGGGTGTAGGCGATGTAGATGAAATAATAACAGAAAGCAAATCAGGAATACTGGTACAGGATTTTAATGAAAATTCATATAAGAATACTCTTTTGCAACTTGAAAATAATAAATTTGCATCCAATCAATTAATAAAAGCTGCGCATAAATATTATTCGCTGAAAGAAGGAATTACAAGATATAGTACTATTTACTCCATATTGTTAAAGTGAAACGCGTTTTATACATTGTGCAACATCGCATGGGACGTTCGCCCGGTCAACGATTCCGTTGTGAACAATACCTTGAATACCTTGAACAAAATGGTTATGAAATTACCTATTCAAATTTAATCAATGAGCGTGAAGATGCTGTTTTCTACAGCAAAGGAAATTATCTGAAAAAATTACAATTCTTTATAAAAAGTTTCAGGCGAAGACTTCAAGATGTAAAACGAGCCGGAGATTTTGACATTATCTTTATTTATCGCGAAGCATTCATGATAGGAACAACCTATTTTGAGAAAAAAATTGCCCGCAAATGCAAAAATATCATTTTAGATTTTGACGATTCAATATGGCTGAATGATGTTTCTCTTGGTAACTCCAATCTTAAATGGCTCAAAAATCCGTTAAAAACAGATAAGATTATCAGTTTATCAAAGTGTATTTTTGCAGGAAATTCATATCTGGCAACGTACGCATTAAAATTTAATTATAATATTAAAATCATCCCAACAACTATTGATACAGATTACCATACATCAAAAATATGGGAAAAAGAAAAAAAAGGAGTCTGTATTGGATGGACAGGAACCGCCACAACACTTAAACATTTGGAAACGGCTATTCCGGTTTTGAATCGCATCAAGCAAAAGTTTAAAGAATCTGTTTATTTTAAAGTTATTGTAAATTTTGAATATCAAAATGAGTTGCTTGAAATATCTTCCACACCCTGGAAAAAAGAAACAGAAATTCAAGACCTTTGCGAAATTGACATAGGAATTATGCCGCTTCCTGACGATGAGTGGTCGAAAGGAAAATGTGGATTTAAAGGTTTGCAATACATGGCACTTGAAATTCCCACAATTATGTCCCCGGTTGGTGTTAATTCCGAAATCATCTCAGATGGAGTAAATGGATTTTTGGCTGCTACCGAAGAAGAATGGGTGGAAAAAATATCTGCTTTGATTGAATCGCGTGAATTACGAGAAAAATTAGGAAAAGCAGGCAGGCAAACAGTTGTGGAAAAATACTCTGTTGAGGCCTGGAAAGAGAGATACCTTTCCTATTTTAATGAGATAGTGATATTGGATTAAGGATTTAGGAGTAGGAGTAGCACTTCGACTACGCTCATTTCGGCAAGCTCAATGCATCGCAGTGTGGCAGAGTAGGAGTAGGAGGTATCACGAATAGGAATGTGCGGGGGTTATCCCTTAAGGCAGGCTCACAGGTTTGCTGATGGTTTTTAAAGGAAATAATTACCCCTCATATTAAAAATCCTTTTTTTTAAACAAAAAATAAAATAAATTTGTCTTTTTAAAGTTTATTGATAGACAAAAAATAAAAAATTGAAGAAAAATTATTCAAAATATACTGTTTTCCTACTGCTGGGCTTCTTTGTCTTTTTTCTTAGCTGCACAACAGAAAAAAATACGCTTGTTACCCGTACTTACCACAATCTTACAGCAAAATACAATGTATTTTTCAACGGTAATGAAAGTTTAAAAAAGGGGAATCTAAAGCTTTTAGACAGTTATAAAGACAACTATTCGAGAATTCTTCCGATTTTTGCTTCATCCGATGAAGCTGCGGCAAAAGCAGTTACTCCTGAAATGGACAAATCAATAAAAAAAGCCTCGAAGCTTATAAAATACCATTCCATTAAAGTTAAACCAAAAAAACAAGGAGGTAATTCAAAGCGCCGTAAAGCATTTATGGCTAAAAATGAATATTGCAACTGGGTTGATGATGCTTACCTGCTTATGGGAAAAGCACATTTTTTTAAACACGATTACTTTCAGGCACGTATTAATTTTGAATATGTCCTCAATCAGTTTAAAACGCAAGATATTCGATATGACGCCAATTTATGGCTTATCCGTACAATGATTGAAACCGCCCAGTACAACAAAGCGCGTGAAAGTCTTGATTTAATGGAGACCGATAAAAATCTGCCCAAAAGAATCAAAGGCGAATTTGCAGCTATTTATGCAGACTTATTTCTGAAACAAAAAAATTATGAGGATGCTGCATCTGAACTAAGAAAAGCAATTGACAAAACGCGGAAGAAAAAACTGCGCACACGCTATAAATTTATCCTTGCACAAATTTACCAGTATTTAAAAGAGTATAAAAACGCCAGCAATCTTTACGCGCAGGTTATTAAAATGAACCCGCCCTACGATATGGCTTTCAATGCTAAAATTAACAGGGCAACCTGTTATGATGTTGAAACCGGCGATTCTAAAGGAATAAAAAAGCAGCTCGAAAAAATGCTGAAAGACGCAAAGAATAATGACTATCAAGATCAAATATATTTTGCGCTTGCAAATATTTATCTGAAAGAAAACATGATGGAGGAAGCAATGAAAAATCTTTTGCTTTCTGTTGAAAAAAGTGTCAGCAACAATGACCAGAAATCCATCTCCTATTTGACTATTGCAGATATACATTTCTCGAAACTTAGTTATAAACCTGCTCAGGCATATTATGACAGCGCGGTTACACTGCTCGATAGTAAATATCCTGATTATGATAAAATATCATTAAAGGCTGCAAATCTTACAGAACTCGTAGAATATCTAACAATTGTTGAAACAGAAGACAGTTTGCAGCGTGTTGCAAAAATGCCGGAAAAAGAAAGGTTTGCATTTATTGATAAACTTATTGAAAAAATAAAAGAAGAAGAAGCCCGTCAAAAAGAAGAAGAAAGACAGCATCAGATGAACATGGCATTCGACCAGCAACGACAAGGAGCAAATAACACACAAAATCAAAATCAGGGCGGAAACTGGTATTTCTATAACACTGCTACTCTTAGCTACGGCTTTGCTGAATTTAAAAGAAAATGGGGCAACCGGAAAATGGAAGATAACTGGAGAAGAAAAAATAAAGCGATTGTTATTAGCGATGATTTAGCAGAGGACGAACAGGGAACTTCTCAGGATTCCACAAAAAAACCACTCAGCAATAAAAGCAGGGAGTATTATACAAAAGCACTTCCGCTTACAGATAGCCTCATGACAATATCTCACATTAAAATTAAAGATGCTTTGTATAAACTGGGAAAAACCTACAAAGAGAAGCTACAGGACTATCCAAAATCTCGTGAATCATTCGAGAGCCTGAACAAAAGATATCCGGAAAGTGAATACCAGTTAAATGCATATTATGAATTGTATTTATTGGGAAATATCTCTAAAAATCAAAGCCTCGCGAATACATATAAAAATCTTATTACTTCAAAATATCCTGACAGTAAGTATGCGAAATTATTATTGAATCCCAATTATTTTAATGAGTTAATGACCAATTCAAAAATAATTGACGAGCTGTATATGCAAACTTTTGACTTTTTCAAAAAAGGAAATTATCAGGAAGTACTGAATAATTGCCTTACAGCAGATGCTTCTTATCCTGAAAATAAACAAGTACATCAATTTGCATACATGAAAGCTGTTGCAACAGGGCGTACTTCAAATAATGAAACACTCAAAAAAGAATTAAACGAACTGATAAAAAAATATCCGAATACAGAAGTGATACAACCGGCTCAAGATATATTAACCTATCTGAAAAGAGGCAGTTTAAGCGATATTAAAGAAAAAATGACCAATTCAAAATTCTTTGCCGATACTGCGACCGTTACAGAAACTGAAAGCATGTTATATACTTTTAACGCGAATACGCCACACTTTTATGTTGTAATCGTTGCAAATAAAAAAGAAATTGACGCAAACAGGCTTTCATTTAATATTTCAAATTTCAATATTGATTATTTTGGTATGGCAAACTACAGTGTCAGCTCTGTTATAATGAATAAAGACTTTAATTTAATTTCTGTAAAAACTTTTGAGAACAAAGCGCAGGCAATGTCTTACTTTACTTCTGTAAAAGCAAGTCAGGATATATTTAAAGATGTAAGCCCTGATGATTATAGGCATTTTGTTATCAATGCAGATAATTTTGCAGCATTTTATAAAGATCAGGATATTAATAAATACAACCTGTTCTTTACAAAAAAATACATTGAGCAGAAATAATTTTCAACGCATATAAAATATTCCATGAAGCAAATTTCAATTCTCTGGACAGACGATGAGATCGATCTGTTAAAGCCCCATATTATGTTTCTCGAAGCGAAAGGATACGCTGTAGTAACTGCAAATAATGGCGATGATGCTATTGAACAAGTGAAGAAACATACTTTTGATATTATTTTTTTAGATGAAAACATGCCCGGATTGAGTGGCTTGCAGACATTAGCGAAAATTAAAGCAATTACACCTGAAGTTCCTGTAATAATGATTACAAAAAGTGAAGAAGAAGACATCATGGAAGAAGCCATCGGGTCAAAAATTGCTGACTACCTTATTAAGCCTGTGAATCCAAACCAGATCTTACTTTCTATTAAAAAAAATATTGATGTCCGCCAATTAATTTCAAAAAAAGTAACTTCTGAATACCAAACTGAATTTACAAAATTATCAATTCAGATAAATGATGCCCGCACACATGATGACTGGATTGATATTTATCGCAAGTTGGTTTTCTGGGAACTCGAATTTGAGGGATCGGATGATAATGCCATGGATGAAGTCCTGAAAATGCAAAAGAATGAGGCAAACAGTGCTTTTGCAAAATTTGTAAAAAAAAATTATTTATCATGGTTTGAAACAAAAAACGAATCAAGGCCGCTTCTTTCTCCAAGCCTTATTAAATCAAAAGTTTTTCCTCACATAGATAAAAACGAAAAGGTATGTCTTCTTTTAATAGATAATTTAAGATACGACCAATGGAAAGTGATACAACCTGTTATTTCAGAATTTTTCACAGTTGAAGACGATACTATATATTTCAGCATACTGCCAACCGCTACACAATACTCAAGAAATGCAATTTTTTCAGGTCTTATGCCCTCTGAAATAGGAAAGCTGCATCCTGATTTTTGGATTGATGAAAATGATGAAGAAGGAAAAAATATTCATGAAGAAGATTTACTTCGTAAGCAATTATCGCGCTCAGGAAAAAATATAAAATTATTTTTCACAAAAATATTTGAGAACAAAGATGCAGAAAAACTTATTGAGAACATTGATAATATTCTCTCAAACCAGCTTCTGGCAATCGTTTTTAATTTTGTAGATATGTTGTCTCATGCGCGCACTGAATCAAAAATGATAAAAGAACTTACCAATGATGAACCGGCTTATCGTTCTTTTGCCTTATCATGGTTTAAACATTCCCCTATTCTGGGACTCTTCAAAGAACTATCGCAACATAATGTGAAAATTATTCTTACAACAGATCATGGTGCTATAAGGGTTTCCAATCCCATAAAAGTTATTGGAGATAAAAATATCAGTTCGAATCTTCGCTATAAACAAGGGAAAAGCTTAAATTACAATCCCAAAGAAGTATTTGAAATAACGCAGCCACAGAAAGCATTTCTCCCTTCGCAGAATGTCAGCTCCTCATATATTTTCGCAACAAATGATGATTTTTTTGCATATCCGAATAATTACAATCATTACGTGAAATATTATAAAGATACATTTCAGCATGGGGGAATTTCTTTGGAAGAAATGCTTATTCCAATAATAACCCTTAACCCGCGTTAAAATGGGAAACATTAAAATCGCTTCTCTTGATAGAATTTCAATAGCAGCTGAAGAATTTATTTCGCAAACCTCCGGGTATAAAATTTTTGCTTTTTATGGAGAAATGGGAGTAGGAAAAACTACTTTAATAAAAGAAATCTGTAAAAAACTACATGTTGTAAATATGGTGTCCAGCCCTTCTTTTTCAATAATAAACGAATACATAACAGATAAAGGAGATCGAATTTATCATTTCGATTTTTACAGAATCAATAAAATTGAAGAGGCATTTGATCTTGGCATTGAAGAATATTTCTACTCAAACAACCTTTGCTTTATTGAATGGCCCGAAAAAATAGAAGCGCTTTTACCGGTAAATACTCTTGCAGTAAAAATTCGAATCGGAATGAATAATGAAAGAATCATTGAAATGAATGATGATTTAAACCCTTAAGATTCCTGCCGGGTCTGACGACTCCCCCAAAGTAATTAAGCAAAAGATTTTCAATAATGAACTGTTCTGGAAAGGGCGCTTATGCTCTGAAAAACCTCAAATGTTTGCTTTGCTTGCAGTTTTTGCTTGTTTAAATTATTTTTGCCATAAGCCAATATGATAAACATATTTTACCAATGCCAATTAAGGGCTGGAACAGATATGTTTTGCTACTAACCTGCCATACTGCGTCAGCAGGCAGGGACACAAAGTCTCAAAGTCTCACTATATTGGAAGGAATGATTTGAAATTTATTTTGTGAAGCTTTGTGCCTTTGTGGCTATTGATTATCAAGTATCATCTTTTAACTCTTGATTAAATATAGGATTATAAAAACAGAAAATAATGTTGTATATTATCGACAAATGAAATATATTTGCTGCAAATAAGCGACAAATGAAAATTAAGAATCAAATAATATTTCCGAAATACCAGAAAATATTCGACCAGCTTGGAGAAAATATTAAATTGGCTAGAAAAAGACGAAAGCTGACAATAATACAAGTATCGGAACGTGCAGGAATTCACAGAGCAACCCTTGACAAGATAGAAAAAGGCGAAGCAAGTGTTTCTTTAGGAGCATATTTTAATGTGCTCAGAGTATTAGGGCTTCAGAGTGATTTTTTAAAATTGGCAGCAGATGATGAGTTTGGAAGAAAATTACAAGACCTTAAATTATTAGGAAAATAATGGCTAAAGGGAAGTTCAACATATATGTTTATGCCGATTGGATTGGGCTTGGTGGTCCAACATTAATGGGTGTTCTCTCTGCTCATTATGGAAAAGGCAGGAAGTCATTCTGTTTTGAATATGAACCCGGGTGGTTGAAGAATAAGAATAGAATTGTTTTTGATCCCGATATTGAGTGGTATAGTGGGACTCAATTTCCAAACAATAAAGAAAATTTTGGTGTTTTTCTTGATTCAATGCCGGATACTTGGGGAAGAACATTGATGAAACGAAGAGCTGCTCTGGAATCTAACGAGAAAACCGGAAGAAAAATTTTGTATGATACTGATTATTTGCTAGGGGTATATGACGAAAGTAGAATGGGTGCTTTAAGATTTAAACTTGAGCCAAATGGTAACTTTTTAGATCATTCAAAAGTTTTTTCCATTCCGCCTTGGGCAAATATCAGGGAACTTCAACATGCAGCCAGTGTCGTTGAATCTGATAATAGTCTTGATGATGTAAGAAAATGGCTGGCAGTATTGATTGCGCCGGGTTCTTCATTAGGTGGTGCACGTCCAAAAGCAAATATCATTGATGAAAAAGGAAATTTATGGATAGCAAAATTTCCATCTAAGAATGACATTATAGACAAGGCAAAATGGGAATTTCTGGCTTATTTGATTGCTTTGGATGCTAAAGTAAATATGGCAGAATCAGTAATTCAAAAGGTATCAGGAAAATATTCTACATTTTTCACCAAAAGATTTGATAGAATTGGTTCTCAAAGGATTCACTTTGCATCAGCTATGACAATGACAGGTTATAGTGAAGACATCTTAAGAGAAAAGGATTATATGCCAAGTTATCTTGAGATTGCTGACTTTATAAGTACTTATGGATTTAATATAGATAAGAATCTACATCAGTTATGGAGAAGAATTATTTTTAACATTGCTGTTTCAAATACGGATGATCATTTAAGAAATCATGGATTTATACTTAAAGAAAAAGGATGGGAGCTTTCCCCCGCGTATGACATTAATCCTTCAACAGAAAAAAGCGGACTTGCATTAAACATTGATATGGATAGTAATGAATTGGATTATAATTTGGCATTTAATGTTGGAAAATATTTTCGATTGAATAAATCTGAAATGGAAATAATTAAGGAAGAAGTTGTATCATCTGTTCAAAAATGGAAAGAAATTGCAAAAAAGCTGAATATCTCGAAGAGTGAAATTAATATAATGGAAGCTGCATTCAGAATAAAATTAAAGTAGATTTAATTGAGTAAAATAGCTGCAAAACAGACAATAATTGATATTTTCAGAAAAATTTTTGTCATGTATTTCCCAATAGTTACCTGACTTTTGTGTATTTTCAGGAGCAATTTTAATTGATTCTATATGAAATCCTGTGGGTGAAAATTTATATAAAGATAATATTTCGGTGCTCTGCACCTTTATAATACAATACAATAAATATTACTAATAATGTTATCGCAGCTCTGCTGCTATTATTGATTCAGCGGCATAGCCGCTTAATATTTGTAAAATATAAATAGCCATGAGACATTAAGGTGCAGCGCACCGGAATATATTTACTATACAATCGCAAAATTATATGCAATGTTAATTTACCCACACAAAATCATATAGAACCTTTTAATTCTTAATTTATTAAGAAAGTTTAAAAAAAACAGGGGAAGTAATTTGCATTATGGATAAATATTAGCCTGATTGAACGACCCGAAAAAACAGAATCGCTTTTACCCGAAAATACTCTTTCATTAAAAATTACTGTTGAAGAAAATGAAGAAAGAATTATTTCATTTACATTCCAAAAACCTTTTTCAAAATCTCACTAACTCTTGCAACGGGATCTTTTCGGATTTTTGCTTCTTCCTGCGCTATTAGCTTGAACAAGCCTTCAATTGCTTTGTCTGTTATATAAGCATCCAGATCGGGATTGATTTTTTCTCCGCCTGTAAGTAAGCTTGCCTTGTTGTAATTATTGATAAGCGGCTCCCAGTATTTTGTTACCTGAACTTTCTGGGTTGCAGATTTTACAATAGGAGTAAATTTTTGGTTCAATTCCGATGAAGTGCTTGACTTCAAATATTCAGTTGCAGCATTATCTGCGCCTTTTAAAATTTTCATTCCATCGCTGACAGACATTCCCTTAACAGCAGTTATAAAAACATCTGCCGCTTCTTTAGCTGCCTCTTCAGCTGCATGGTTCATGGTCATTATAAACTCATCAACCTTTCCTTTCATTCCAACTTTTTCGGCAGCATTTTTTACTTTTATTGCTTCAGGAGGAAATGGAATAAAAATAAGTGTGTTTTTATAATATCCATCTGCTTTAGAAGCGAGTCCCGCCCCATTTCTTGCACCAACACTTAATGCTTCTTTAAGTCCGGCAATGATTTCATCATTTGTTAATCCCGAACCAGTTCCGCCTCCTGTTGCTTTATTTTTTGCTTCCTTTAACTTATCCTGCCAGCCTTGCGCATGCGTAAAGTTTGTAGTTAAAAAAACGATTCCTAAAAGAAAAATAATGGTTTTCATATTTTAAAGTTTATTAAATAAATATACTTATTTTTATCTGGCAATCATAAAATGTACGATTTTATCAACGCTCAACAACATGAAACATTAAACTTTATACCTGAAACACATCTTCAAACCTGTCTGCCGTTAGCGTCAGCCTGCCAGACTGCATTAGCAGGCAGGTCAGGCAGGTCTTCAAATCATCAAATCATCAAATCTAATATTCATAATTATATGCGCAAAGAAAATCCACTACCCCATCTGCAAACATTTGCAAAGGTTTTTCCACCATGCTTTTCATCATAAAAGGAACATCTGCGTTAATATTAATCTGCACATTTGTCATTTGTGGAGCCTGTAGTTTCAGATTAACGACAATTGTAAATTTAATTGGACTTTGACCGTCTTCTGTTATTTTGATAAGATGATTCGGTTCAACGTCTGCAATTTTCAATCCTAAAACCGGATAATTCTGAACCTTAAACCTGCATGTTTTTTCGGTTGCTTCCCATTCGCTTACCTTGTCTTTAAACAACTGTCCAATGTTTCGGAAATCGGATAAAAAATTAAAAACTTTTTCATCCTGCTGTTGAATGAATCCTGATTTACTTGATATCTCCATCATAATATTGTTTATTTGCCCCAGCTTTCGGGCGCTTCACGCCAAGAGCGGAGTGTTTGTACATCATTTTGTGAAATAAAGCCTGTTTCAAGCGCAAAATCAATAAGTGATGAATAATTGCTTAATGTTATCAGCTTACAATTCGCATTCGAAAAATTTTGTTTTGCATTTGGAAATTCGTAAGAAAAAATAGCTGCCATACCTAGTACATCACATGCTTCGTGGCGTAAAGCATCAACGGCTTTCAGGCTGCTTCCCCCTGTTGAAATCAAATCTTCAATTACAACAACTTTTTTATTCTTTGGAATTTCTCCTTCAATGAGATTTTCCATTCCGTGTTCTTTTGGCGCAGAACGAACATATACAAAAGGAAGTCCGAGTTCCTGCGCAACAAGAGCACCATGAGCAATAGCGCCGGTTGCAACGCCCGCTATCACTTCGGTCTCGGGAAAATTTGTGCGGACAACATCGGCAAAAGTATTTTTTATATAGTCACGCACGTCAGGATATGAAAGGGTTTTACGGTTATCGCAATAAATCGGAGAATGCCATCCTGATGCCCAGGTAAATGGTTTTGCAGGTTGTAATTTTATTGCTTTAATTTGCAGGAGATATTCAGCAATTTTTTTATTGACAGCATTCATAATGTATAAGATCTATTTTAATGAACGAAAAATAATTTTAACAGAGGAAGATATTTCTTCTTCTACCCTACAAATTTATGAATTTATCAATAAAAAAAACCTGCATCAGCAGATAAATAAATTTATTTCTGAAAATAAACCAAATGATATTACAATTTACAGCCCTGATACAGACAATCTCTTTAAAGAATTTTCATCCTTCTTTAAAATTATAAATGCTGCAGGGGGCGTTGTTTTTAATCAAAAAGAAGAATTCCTCGGCATAAAAAGACTTGGACGATGGGACTTGCCAAAAGGAAAAGCAGAAAAAGGAGAATCTCCCGAGATTACTGCAATACGTGAGGTTTCAGAAGAATGTGGCATTAAAGAAAAGCATATAAAAATTACCTGCGAATTATCTCCCACGTATCATACTTATTACGAAAAAGGAAGTTTAAAATTAAAAAAGACCCACTGGTTCAAAATGTGTTATACGGGAATAACAAGTCCCTATCCACAACTTGAAGAAGATATTGTAGAAACCCGATGGATAAAAAAGAAAGATGCTGATTTTTTCCTGAAAAACACCTATACTTCTCTTCATGACGTTATTATTGAAAGTTTTAGCTAAAAAGCTACTCCGAAATTTTAATTATCTTTACATGCCTGCCACCAAAAGTATGACAAAATCAAGCATAGGCACAGCAAAAATGAGTTTTCAGAAGGAATTCAATCAATAACTAGTGCCTGCAAGAAAACTCTATGTTTGATGAAGAAAACGTCAAATACAAGGCTTTCGCAGTCATGAAAATCAAGGAGTTTACTTTTGTAAATGACTGTTTTCATGACAAGAGTAACGCAGTAGTTGACGTTTTCTTGCAAACATTAACTACTTTTTCTTTTTTTTCTTTTTTGAAGAAGTTGGATTATGAGTACTTTTAAAGCTTGAAATAGCGCCTTTATTTGTTTCTTTCCATTTCATAAGCGTTTCCCCGTCAAGATTCTGAGGAAGTTCATAAATAATTCTGTTTGTTGAGGGATCGAGGTACATTTTTACCCCATTTACTTTTGCCTGATCCATATTCGGTTTGATTTTTATATGTTAAATCAATTGTTTAAATTTATTTTTTTCACTGATAGTGTATAACGCAAATGCTTATGCAAGTATCACTATTTTTGGTATAAAAGCAAGGCTGCCAAAACAAAAGGCAGCCTTGAACTTTTTATAATTATTTTATTAACCTTCGCACTGTTTTAATGATTTTTCAAAGATGCTTACACATTCTCTAATCTGTTGCTCATTAATAATTAACGGAGGAGCAAAACGAATAATATCGCCATGAGTAGGCTTAGCGAGCATGCCATTTTCAGCCATAGCAACGCACACATCCCATGCTTCCTTTCCATCTTTAGGTTTAATAATAACTGCATTGAGCAAACCTTTTCCTCTGACAAGGGTAATCATATCCGTCTGTATTTTTGCTACTTCTTCGCGGAAAATTATACCCATTGCTTCAGCATTGTCAGCAAGCTTTTCTTCTTTTATTACATCCAGAGCAGCAATTGCAACTTTAGAAGCAAGAGGATTACCTCCAAATGTTGAACCATGTTCTCCCGCTTTAATAGTAAGCATTATTTCATCATCTGCTAAAACACATGAAATAGGCATTGTTCCGCCAGAAATTGCTTTTCCTAAAATAAGAATATCCGGACGAACCGCTTCATGATCACATGCAAGCATTTTTCCTGTTCTTGCAATACCTGTCTGTACTTCATCTCCAATAAATAAGACATGGTGGGATTTGCACAATTGAGCAACTTTTTTCAGATAACCATCATCCGGAACAAAAACACCGGCTTCTCCCTGAATGGGCTCAACAAGAAATGCAGCAACATCAGCATAAGCAAGTTCTCTTTCGAGTGCTTCAATATCATTGTAAGGAATGGTAACAAAACCCGGAGTGAATGGACCATATTCTCTGTATGCATCTGGATCTGTTGACATGGAAATTATCGTAATCGTACGACCATGAAAATTGTTTTTACAAACAACTATTTTTGCATCGCTGGAACGAATATTTTTTACTTTGTAAGCCCATTTACGAGCAAGTTTCAATGCTGTTTCAACAGCCTCTGCGCCTGTATTCATGGGCAGAACTTTATCGTAACCGAATAATTTTGTTACATATTCTTCAAATTCGCCAAGCGTGTTATTATAAAAAGCGCGTGAAGTAAGCGTTAATATTGAAGCCTGTTCTTTCATTGCTTCAACAATTTTTGGATGACAATGACCCTGATTTACCGCCGAATAAGCAGATAAAAAATCATAATATTGTTTACCCTCAACATCCCATACATGAACGCCTTCACCTCTTTCTAAAACAACAGGTAGCGGATGATAATTATGTGCGCCGTATTTTTCTTCTCTCGCGATGTAGTCTGCTGAAGTCATTTTGATTGATTCCATAATATTTTTATTTAAGTTTTTTGAAATTCCTGCAAATGTGGAAATAAGTTTCTGATTTTTCAAAGGAAATAAAAATTTTATGTTTCTTAACATGTTTTTTGCCTGAAACGCTAAGTTATTCATAAATTGAAAGATAATAAATAAAAAGAACAGATGTAGTAAAAATGAGTTATTCGACAAAATTTGTGAACGTTTAAATACCCGGCTATTTATGCAATGGGAACACCCTCGAGGTTTATTCCCGGCAGGAGCGCTGAAACCTCGAGGGTATTATCCGTTTGAAAATAGCCGGGCTTCATTTGTCTTAGTCTTAAATAGTGTTTATTATTTATTATCCACTAATAATGTCGAATAACCAATTAAATCTAATAAATGAATTTATCAAAGACGAAAAAATTGAAAAAATTTCGGATGAAAAATATGATTACATTGTTGATGCAATAGACACAGTAGCAAAAAGTATTTTTCATTTATCATGCTGTGCAAAAAGGGCACAAAATTAGTCAGCTCATGGGTGCGTGAGGAAAATATAAATATCTTTTCCTTTATGTTTGTAATAAATAAGTATAGCTCCCTGCTGATTTATTGTTTTTGCTACAGGATACATAAGTTTCAGTTAATATTATATCATATTTTTATGCAAATAGAATATGAATTTTTTTTTTACCAGCCCTGCAAGTAACTATTTATGAAGTTCAACCCTGATTAGCAGAGAAAAATTCAATAAAAACAATTCGGTTTTTTCGCATGTTTTTCAATTTCAACGCCCATGTCTATTGCTTTTTTGTAATCAACGCAGGCACCGTCGAGATTGCCTAAAGCATTACGTGCAAGCGATCTTTCATAATAAGCTTCTGCAAATTCCGGATCCAGCTCTATTGCTTTGCTTAAATCTATTTCAGAATTTTTAAAATTTTTGATTTCAAAATAGGCAAAGCCTCTTTCAAAATAGTAATCCGGATCATCGTTTTGCATTTCTATAGCTTTTGAAAAATCTTCGATTGCGCCTTTTAAGTTTTTCATTTCGAGTTTTGCAGAGCCTCTTTCAAAATAAGCGTCTGCGTATTTCGGATTGATTTCTATTGCTTTTGTGTAATCGTCTAATGCAGATTTATACTGCTTAAGCGCACTTTTAACAATAGCTCTTCCGTAATACGCCTCAAAATGATTCGGAACGAGTTCTATAACTTTGTTAAAATCTTTGATGGCATTTTTAAAATTTTTCATTTCTGTTTTACATAAAGCCCTGTTGAACCACGCATCTGGAAATGAAGGGTTAAGTTTTATGCTTTCAGAATAATCTTTTTCTGCTCCTTCAAAGTCCTGAAGCGCATCTTTACAAAGCCCCCGGTTAAAATAGCTGGCATAAAAATCTGCTTTTTTTTCTATGGATTTATCGAACCAATCAATCGCTTCTTTAAAATTATTACTGCCAAACATAGCTTTTCCCATTCCGTAATAAGGGAATGAGAGTTCCGGGCTGTCTTTAGGTATTAAATCTATACAATGCTGAAAACATTGCAACGCCTGTTTGTGTTTGTTTAAATCATCTGTATATGTAGCGCCAAGATAGTACCAGGCTTTATACAGGGACGAATCGAGTTTCAGGCATTTTCTGAATCCTACAATGGCTTGTTCTGTCATTCCCAGCTCTTTTTTACAAACAGCATTTTTCAGCAAGGCATCTTTATCATCCGGATTTTCAGCAATGATTTTTTCAAAAAGAGGAAAGGCTTTCTGATAATCATTTTTATCATAAAATTCTGAAGCCTGCTTGTACAGCTCATCATTTTTTTGAGCGAACATTAAAATGGGAAGACATAATATTAATGAAAATAGTAAATTTTTCATGGGCTTTAATTTTCTATATTTTTGATATTTAGTTGTTTTTTATTTAATGATATTTGCCACAGATTCCACAGATTATCACAGATTTGGGTCGTAGATTTTTTTACAATAATTAACTCAAAAAAAGCAACCATTGCTTGCTTTTAATCTGAGTAAATTTGTGCAATTTGTGGCATAAAGTTTCTTAACAATTATTTTCGATAAGTTACGAATAATCGAAATAAATTGGCTTTAATTTTTTACGTTTAGACATTTCATAATAATAATGTTTTTGCAAAAATAATGATTTTTTTATCTTTGTACTGGAAAGAATTTACTTCACATTTTTTAAACCCGTAAAATATGAGACATTTTATTATTTTATTTTTATTATTTACAGGGATTGCTGTGTATGCGCAGCAATATAAATCAATACATCAAATAGAATCAGAATATTATAACAGTTTTGGCTTTACAAATGATTCGCAATGGGATTCGCTGTTTAATTTTAAATCCATACCTTCCGTAAAATCAACACAGGCTTGTCCCCTTAACAAAATTGTTTTTGGATGGAATCCTTATTGGCAGTCCACTCAATACACGAATTTTCAATGGGAGCAGCTTTCTGATTTGTGCTGGTTTTCTTATGAATTCAGTACTTCTACCGGAAATCCTACCAATACGCATAGCTGGAGTACCGCAGCCGCTGTAACAGCTGCTTTAAATAATGGCAAACGTGTTCATTTGTGTGTTACTATGTTTTCAGATCATGCTACTTTCTTTGGAAGTTCCACGGCTCAAAATACACTTATAAGTAATCTTATTGCTGCTCTTCAACAAAGAAATGCGCATGGAATAAATATAGATTTTGAATCGGTTCCAAGTGCGCAGAAAGATAATATGACTGCTTTTATGAAAAATTTAAGCCATCAGGTTCATACAGCGATTCCCGGTTCTTTAATTTCTATTTGTGTTCCTGCTGTTGACTGGAGCGGTACTTTCGATGTTATCAATATGACCAACGACGCAACATCTACAAAAAATATTGACTGGATTACAATTATGGGATACGATTACTATTGGGATGGCAGTTCTCAGGCAGGTCCTTGCGATCCCTTATATTCTCTTACTACAGGATACAATTATAACCTTACAAAAACACTGACTTACTATCTGAATAAAATACCTGCTTCCAAAATTATTCTTGGCTTACCTTATTATGGAAAAGACTGGCCGACTGAATCAAGTACAGTTGTCTCAAATACCACTGATGATGCTGTTTCCCGCACATATAAATATGTAAGAGATAATGCTTCCACATTTGGAACAAAATTATGGAATAACACAACTTATACGCCGTATTACACATATCAGGTAAGCACGCAATGGCATCAATGCTGGATTGCCGATGCGTATGCTTACAGCAGGAGGCTTGATCTTGTAAACCAAAGAGGGGTTGCAGGTATAGGCATTTGGGCACTTGGTTATGATGATGGGTACAGCGATATGTGGAACACGATTAAAAATAAATTTTCTTCCTGCGCTACGGTTAATTGTTCGGATACTATTTATGATATGGGAGGACCTGACAGAAACTATTATGATTACGAAAATTATACCTATACCATTCAACCAACAGGAGCAACAGGATTATCATTAAATTTTTCTTCTTTTGACGTAGAAGCAAATTATGATACGCTATGGTTGTATGATGGTGCAAATATAAGCGCTCCTTTAATTGGCAGCTATACTGGAACTAATAGCCCGGGTCAGGTTAATGCAACAGGGAGCGCCATAACATTGCGTTTTAAATCTGACAATGCAACAAATAATACTGGTTGGATGGCTATCTGGCAGTGCAGTGTGGATAATGTTCCGCCTGTTACAGCTATTACCGCGCCTACCGATTGGGTAACTGATGATTTTACAGCAAGTTTTACAGATACGGATAATGGCACAGTTGAAAAGTCGTATTATCAGGTGCTCGATTACGATGGACAATATTGGGGCGCAAATGCAAATCGCGGTTTTTTTGGCGATAATTTTGATGTTCTGAATACTTCTGTATGGTCTGTTCCCGCATCTTCTGGAACATGGAGCGTTGTATCCGGAAACTTATATCAGTCTGACAGCACTGTGAACAATACGAATATTTATGCCGCGTTGAATCAAAATTTATCAAATCGTTATCTGTATCATTTTACAGCCCGGCTTGAATCGCAGGCGTACAGCACAAATCAAAGGCGTTATGGATTCCATTTTCATTGCGATACAGGAAATGTGCCGCAACGTGGAAATTCTTATTTTGTTTTTTTTCGGCAGGAATTAAGCAGGCTTGAGTTTTATAAAGTAACAAACAGCAACGCAGTGCAGACAAAGATAATTGAAAATGTTTCTATTGTTGTTGGGCAGTGGTACGATATTAAAGTAATTCACGATCGTGTTACAGGAAAAATAGATGTTTACAGAGATGATGATTTTATTGGAACATGGACAGATCCCGCTCCACATGCTACTCCTGGCGATTATGTTTCATTCCGTACAGGCCACAGCAAGGTTTCGTTTGGAGAATTGAAAGTGTATCGCTCGCGTTATCCGAGTTTAACCATTAGCATTGGAAATGCATCTGCTGATATACGTTATCAGAATCCAAACCCTACAACTCACGGAGCGAAAATAAAATCCATCTGCAATGATGCAGTAGGAAATTTATCTGCTATTGCATATCACGATCTGAACATTGACTGGACAGCTCCAAATGCTGTAAGTGTTAATGACGGAGCAGGTTCTGATGCTGATGAAACGTATGATAATACAACATTGTCTGCAAACTGGACAAATGCAACAGATGTAAATTCAGGTCTTGCAGAATATTTTTACGCCATCGGTTCAAGCTATGGAGGAACGGATATTATTGGCTGGACAAGCAATGGATTGAATACCACGGCAACGGTTAATGGTTTAAATCTGACGTATGGAGAAATTTATTACATATCCGTAAAATCTTTAAATAATGCAGGTCTTGAATCGCCGGTTTCTATTTCAGATGGAATTACAGTAATGCAGCAAGCTGTTACTCCAGTTGCAGATTTCACTTATTCTTCAGAATTTTTATGCGACGGAGACTCCATTCTATTTATTAATAATTCTCAATATGCAGATTCGTATAAATGGTATTTTGAAAGCGTAGTGAATGATTCTTCTGTCGCTGCCAATCCTGTCTTGTATCCTGCTGTTTCCGGAAATTATAATGTTACTTTAATAGCAAATGGTATGGGAGGAAGTGATACAGTTTCACAAAATATAGATATTGTTGTTACGCCAGAAGTTTCTTCATTGTTTTCTGTAAATAATGATTCGGGGCAGGTTCCCTTTACAGCATTATTCACGAACAACTCTGTTAATGCGACTTCTTACCAGTGGAATTTTGGCGATGGATCAACATCTTCAGGAATGAATCCATATCATATTTATAGTGATACCGGATATTTTTCAGTTTCTTTAATTGCTTCCAATTCATGCGGTACTGATACTTTTGTTTTTGACTCTTTGTATGTTTATGATTTAACAGGTATAAATTCATTGTCATTTACAGAAGGCTTGATTGTATATCCAAATCCCGCTGCAGATAATATTACTATTGAATTAACTTTATCTTCAGCAGGTCAATTTCAATTATATTTTGAAAATATTTTATCTCAAAAAATATCTGTTTATTCAGGAGAACTGACTTCTGGAAAACATAGATTTAATGTGGGTATTGAATCAAAAAATATTTCTGCTGGCGCTTACAATCTGGTTTTGGAAAATCAGGAACAGGAGAAAAAAGTAGTGAGGGTTATGATTGAGAAGTAGGTCTTTAATAATCTAACTTTTCTTGAATTTATTAAAAAGAAGAATTACATTTGTATTATTAACTCATGTTACGCAAATTGTGAAAATTGATGTTGGAAGTCAGAAGTCGGGAGTCAATGAGTCCACAGTCGGCAGTCGAAAAATCAACGGTTAAGAAGACTGTAGTCTGTGGACTGTTGACTGTTGACTTGAGAACAAAGCAACTTCCGGCTTCGATCTTCGGTCTTCCGACAATTTACAAAAAACA
Source organism: Bacteroidetes bacterium GWF2_35_48 (assembly GCA_001769125.1). Lineage (GTDB taxonomy): Bacteria > Bacteroidota > Bacteroidia > Bacteroidales > GWF2-35-48 > GWF2-35-48. The sequence goes on from MEOG01000105.1 coordinate 152,290, forward strand.
TTTTGCGTAACGTCAGTTATTAATTAACACTTCGGTAAGTTTTTTAAAGACATTGATATACTGTTACTTAAAGTTAATATTTCTCGCCAAGCCGCAGAGTCGCAAAGAATTATTTATCAAAGCTTTGCGATCTTAGCGCCTGCGAGAACAAAAAATTATCGAATTATTGATTAATGTAAAACCAAAACCAAAACCAAAACCAAAACAAATAACGATGAACCTATTTTCAACTAACTGTAGCTCTCCTATCTGAGATATTTCTGTATCGGAATGAAGCAATTTATTATCCTTTCTTGAGTGGAATAATTATCAACAATAAATACTATTTATTTCAACGTTATGAAATCAAAAATTTATTTTTTAGCTACAATTTTTATAATAACAGCTTTTTTGTATTTACTTTTTTCAGGATGTGAGAAAGAAGAACCTGAGCCCATTTTTGAGACGGGTGTTGTATTTAATATTACTCAAACATCTGCATATTGCAGCACTAAAATGGATGATAGGGAGATTGATGGCACTTTTGAAATTTCTGAAAAAGGTGTTTGCTGGAGTACCAATAATTCTCCTACTATAAATGATGGTCGCACGATTGATGGGAGCGGGATGGGAAATTATAACAGTTACATCAGCTCGTTAAAACCAAATACGTTGTATTCTTTACGCTCGTATGTGGTATATAAGGGAGAAGTTTTATACAGAGAACTTACTCAATTCTATACACTTTCGTTTGATACAATCAAATTTAACACACAACTGACGTATGGAATAATGAGTGACCCTGAAGGGAATAATTATAAAACAATTCAGATTGGCTCTCAGAAATGGATGGCAGAAAATTTAAAAGTAAAAAAATATAAGGATGGTAGTGATATCCCTAATTTGTATGGGAATTACGATTGGAATAAAACAGAATCTGGAGCATATTGTGATTATAAAAATATTTCAGATTATTCAGAAAAATTTGGACGAATTTATAACTGGGCTGCTGTTTCAAGCGGAAAACTGTGTCCGGCTGGATGGCATGTACCAAGCGATGCTGAATGGAAAACACTTGAGATAGCTGTAGGAATGTCGCCAGGTGCAGCAGATTATGAGAGCTGGAGAGGGAATAATGAAGGTCTTGCTATGAAAGAAAATGGGGATAAACATTGGCAACATCCTTATAATATGGATCCCGCAAATGTTTCTGGTTTCACTGCGCTTCCAGATGGGCAAAGATTAGCAGATGGTACTTATTTTTATGATGGATACATTTCAGGCTACTGGACTTCTACTGCATCAAATGATGAAAAAGCATGGTACAGGGGTTTCTCATCTTCAAAAAATACAATAAACAGGAGCGAAGTGGATAAGAAAAATGGTCATTGGGTTCGCTGCGTTCAGGATTAGAAAATTTAAAGAATTAATAAACTTATAAGATTATGAGAATAAGATTAATTTTTTCGTTGCTCTTTCTGTTATTCCTTTATAACAGTTGTCGCAAAGAAGGAGTGGAACCCGATTCACCTTTTGTCTGGATTGGAGGCGATCGTACTTTGATGAAAAGCTGCGATGGAGGAAAATCATGGGAGAATTTTTTTCAATATAAATATTTTTATACAACTTCTTACACAGAGGGGCTTGACCCCATGCAGGTAATAAGGGATATTTCTTTTTGCAATACGCATAAGGGAGTAATTTGTGGCGATTATGGTTTTTATGGAAAAACAAATAATTCAATAGTATGGGAAGCGCATAATACATACGATTATTCTATTTTCAGTGCATTTATTTTCGATTCAACTTTTTGCTTTTTTAGTTCAGAAGGATTTGCGTTCAAAGAACAAAACTTATGGGAAAAAAAACAATGGACAGCCGATAATTATTATAGTGCCGATTTTATTGATAAAAATACAGGTTGGCTGGTAGGCGATAATAATACTGTACAATACACAACAGACGGTACAAGTCATTGGACAAATCAAACCACAAGCCCTGGCAATGTTTATCGTGATGTTAAAATCTATCCTATGGGCAGTAATAAATATATGGTTTGGATCGTGGGAGATAAGGGTGTTATTTATAAAACTACAGATAATGGGCAGAACTGGTTGCATGTACCTTCAGGTGTTACAGAAGATCTTACTTCGATTTGCATTACATCAAATGGGAATGTTTTTATAACAGGAGATAAAGGTTTGATTTTGCAATCTACAAACTATGGCGCAACTTTTCAAAAGATGAATACCGGAACTTCAGAGAAATTAAATTCTATAAGTTTTTTAGATGACGAAACTGGAATTGCAGTCGGAAATTTCGGGACTGTTATTAAAACAGAAAATGCGGGTAAGACATGGTCTTATGAGCAATGGGACAAAGAAAAGCATTTGTATTGTGTAACTTTTGTTAAGCGTTTCCATCAAAATTAAGTTTTATGAAATATCTATTGACATTTATTTTAATAGTAATATATGCTGGCACATTTGCTCAGGATTATATTTCAGGTCCTCAATTTAAATCTGCTTCTGAGGGTTCAGTGGATATTTTGTCTTCTCACCTTACGCTTTTTCAGTCGCAAGCAAAATACAACAAAATTTTTAGCAATATTTCTTTGACAAGTCGTTTGTCTCCTGCAACTTTTTTAATCAATGACGGAGCCATAAAAAAAGGTTCTTTGCAACGTCACTTGTTTAATTTAGGCGGTGGTTTCGGGAAAGCATCTGAAGCAGGCATTTTTGCAGGTATGCAGGCTGATATGGCATTGGCTGGGCGTGAGGAGTGGGGAAGTAATTGCACACAGTATATTTTTTATCTGGGTTTTGCCCTAGCCGGTTTTCAGGCAGATGTTGGAGCGATGTTGGCATCACAGGGGGCTGAAGAACTCGATTTTAATAATGAATTTTCGTATATAAAACAACCCGATGATACCGTTTATCAAAGGGGGACAAGACATGGTACTGCTTTTTCTGTATACCACAAGTCTGGAGTTTATTTCATGGCGAATTTCACGAAAGTATGGATTAATGGAACGGATTATTCTAAACTGGCCGATTATAAATTCAGCATACAGCCTTTGAAAAAATACCTGCCGGATATTTACGGTTTGCCTTTTATTGATTTGGTTGCTTATACCCGGTTGAGTTCCTATTACAGTCAATACCAAGATTATTATAATTCAGCCTTTCAAATAAACGAATCTGAAATGAAAGATAAGGAATACGATATCAGCCCCGGTTCAGATGGTCTTTATAAAAAAGGGCTCAGGGCTTCTGTTACATTTCATGCTTATCCTAAAGTTTATTTCAAAAAAGCTGAGCTGGCTTATAATTATTTTATTAACGACAAAGCACAGGTTTGTGGCGCAAGAACACAGTTTTACATGCGGGAACATAAACCCAACATTAGTTTTGATGCATTTGTGATGTTAAGCACCAAATCAAAAAAACAAACAATAAGTCTTTCTTATAGTTATAATAGCCCCGATAATACTACATTCCTTCCACTTCCAAAACTTCATGTTATAGGGGCTCAGTTAATTTTTGGACATCGCGAAACAGCAAAAGCGATTATTCCGTATGCTAATTCTATAATGGAAGAAGATGATTAAACACAAAATAATTATTCTATTACTATGAAATTATCAGGGTTAAAATATATGGCTGAATTTCGAAGAAGAAAAAAAACAGGATTTGAAATAATTTCTCTTGTTTTCTTGTTCTGGATTGTAGCCGGGATTGTGTTTTACAGTTGCCGGAAAAATAAAAGTGTACCTGTGCTTACAACATATACTGTACAAACAACATCGTTAACTTCTGCAACCAGTGGAGGTAATATAACAGACGATGGGGGAAGTGACGTTAATGAAAGAGGCGTTTGCTGGAGTACATCAACAAATCCTACAATTTCCGATAATAAAACTTCTGATGGGAAAGGGGATGGATTATACAGCAGCACTATTTCCGGATTTTTACCGAACACTAAATATTACGTGAGAGCCTATGCTACCAATGATGAAGGTACAGCATACGGACCTTTAGTAAGTTTTTTGATATCTGCAAGTGATTTGCCTTCTATTGAAACTGTAACTCCATCGTACATTACAACCTCAACAGCCAAGTGTGGAGGAAAAATTCAAAGCGAGGGAAGCTCAAAAATTTCGGAATGTGGAATTTGCTGGAGTACAAATCAAAATCCTGATATTTCAGGAAATCACATTGTTGTTACAGGGAAATCTCTTTGGGTTTATGAATGCGGTATGAGTGGATTAAATGACACTACTGCTTATTTTGTGCGTGCTTATGCCACCAATAAATCAGGGACTGCTTATGGGAATGAGGTTAGTTTTATAACATTAAATCCACCTGTGGGTGTTCCTGCAACTGTTATTACAGATTCAATAACCGGAATAACACAAGGTTCTGCTGTTGGTTATGGAAGGGTTACGGATAGCGGAACAGCGCCTGTAACATTAAGAGGTTTCTGCTGGAGTACATCACCGAATCCTACTACTATTAATTCTACTTCCGCCAATGGAAGCGGGCTAGGCTCTTTCATCGGTAATATTTCTAATCTGCTTTCAAATACAACTTATTATGTCAGGGCGTTTGCATGGAGTAGTGCTGGAGTATCCTACGGGAATGAAATCAGTTTTACAACGAGTTATTTTCAAATAACAACAACATCTGCTACGGGTATTACTTATGAATCTGCTATTACCGGTGGAAATATTATTTTTGATGGAGGATCTCCTGTTACAGACCGCGGAGTGAATTATAGTACAAATTCAACTTTTACCGGGTTGTCATTAGATGTTCACAGTGGATCAGGTTCGGGAGTATTTACTGCCAATCTCCCGAATCTTAATGCAGGGGCGACCTATTATTTTCGTGCATTTGCTGTAAACAGCTCAGGCAGGGTATATGGAGATACTTTAAGTTTTACTACCTTACCTATGCCTATTTTACCTACAGTAACAACATCTCCTGTTATAATTGATTCAGAAACTTCTGTTACATGCGGAGGGGAAGTACTATCTGATGGAGGCGATCCGATAACAGCAAGAGGTGTATGCTGGAGCACAAATTCATCTCCTACAATAAGCGACGATCATACAACAGACGGAACCGGAACAGGTAGTTTTGTAAGTAGTATCACCGGTCTTCAACCTGGATTAACCTATTATGTACGCGCTTATGCAACGAATAGTTCGACAGGTACCGGTTATGGGAATGAAGTTTCTTTTATTACAGCTTGTCCTGTTTCAGTAAGCGATGTAGATGGAAATACATATAATGTTGTGAAAATTGGAAACCAATGCTGGATGAAAGAAAACCTTACTACTACAAAATATAAAAGTGGTTCAAGTATAACAAACGTTACAAGTAATTCAACGTGGACGGGCTTGAGCAGCGGAGCTTATTGTGATTACGATAACAGTACTGCTAATTCGGCAGTTTACGGAAAACTATACAATTGGTATGCAGTAAACGATTCACGTAAGATTTGTCCTACAGGTTGGCATGTTCCTACAGATGCAAATTGGAGTGAATTAATAAATTATTTAGGAGGAGAAGCCATAGCTGGTGGAAAATTAAAAGAAACAGGATTAATTCATTGGTATGGTCCAAATACAGGAGCAAATAATAGTTCAGAATTTACTGCTTTGCCAGGTGGTTTCCGGCTTGATATAACTGGAGCTTTCTCAAATTTAACGTCTGATGGTATGTGGTGGTCAGCAAGCCAATACAATACTGCCGATGCTAATAGCATCGGATTAATGTTTTATTCTGAAAGTGTTAATAGTGAGAACCAGAATAAGAAATATGGGTTATCAGTTCGCTGTGTGAAAGACTGATTAGATTATTTCAGTTTAAAGCTGCTAATTATTTGTTCTCCTGTTTCACTGTAATCACTAAATTCTGATTCTTCGCAGGTAAGAGTTAAAACAATTGCTCTGGATTTTTCAACGCAGAAATAAGCCACAAACTTCATTTTTATATCACTTGATTTGCCGGTATAAATCATTTTTTGAAATGAGATTCCATTTAGAGTAATTCTTTTGCTTTCAATTAATTTTCCTTTTTCAATCATTTTTTCTATTTGAGCTTCTGATACGCTTGCGTACTTATCCAAATCAAAATTTTTACCGAAAAGGTCTTCTGTTACGATGTTCACATTTTCACGAAACTTGTCTTTGTTTGACTTAACTTTTGAAAATGCTGAAAAAATCAATCCTGTTTGAGAAGCATCTCCTGAATCCCAATCACCGGGATACTGAATGGAAAAATCTACATTGTCAAAAATCAGCCAGCCTGAAGGAGCTGTACTTTGAGCAAAGGAAAATGAATGGGACATTACTGTTACTAATGCAATTGCTAATACGATAAATATTTTTTTCATAACTTTTGTTTTTAAATTATTAATTGGAATGAGGTTTTTAACTTAAATAAAAACAAAGGTATTTATTTTTTATGATAATCTATCATTTTTTTCATTTGTTGAGTCTCCTCCCAAAAGTCTCTTTTTTTTATTACTAATCTGCTTTGCTGGTAAGGCACAAGTACTAAAGCTTAATCACTCTGCGGGAATGTACTTAACAATTTTAATTCACATGATTTTTTGTGGTATTTCGTGATTTTGCTTTTCGTACCGAAAAATATACTTTTCAGAGTAGTCTCAATTCTGTATATTTGCATTTTTATCTATGTAAAATAATTTACAAAAAGATTATGAGAACATTTTTGTTTTTTACTTGCTTGTTAATGATATTAAATTCTTATGCAGAGTTTACTCCTTCAAAATCTGTTCTTTTCGACACAGCAACCGTTTTGGTTGTAAATGCATCGTGTTATGGTTTGCAGAACGGGAGCATTACAATTACTGCTACCGGAGATAATGGCCCTTATCAATTCTCAATTGATAGTGGTATCAACTGGTCTGTTAATAATGTTTTTACCAATCTTACTGCTGGGGAATATGATGTCATCGTGCTTAACAATGGCGCATCTGTTGTTATTGATACTGCTATAATATTATCACAACCCAATGTTATCGCTGTAATCTGGGATATAACACCTGTTACATGTCATGGATTATCAGATGCAGTAATTGTAATGACCGTTACTACTCAGTTTTCGCCGCATACTTTTCTTTGGAATACAGGAGCAACAACGCAAAACCTGCAAGATATTCCCGCAGGAAATTATGCTGTTACTGTTACAAATAGTAATGGTTGCATTGTGAATCATTCCATGAGTATTGACGATCCTGATACTTTGATTTTATCTTCAACTCAAACCGACATCGTATGTTCGTATGATTTGGGAAGCGTTAATTTATCAGATACCGGAGGGGTTTTACCTTATTCATACTTTTGGTCAAATGGCGCGCAAACACAGGATGTTACTGATTTAACTGCGGGAACACATACGGTTACAGTTACGGATCATAACAATTGCAATGTTGTTCATTTGGTAACAATTTCACAACCCCCTTCTTTTCTTACAGTTGGGGGAATCGTAACAAATGTAAGTTGTAATGGCATGAGCGATGGAGAAGTTTTAATTACTGTTACTGGTGGACTTTCTTCTTATACCATAAACTGGTCAAACGATTCAACCGGATTAACGAATACAAATTTGGTTGCCGGAATATATACGGTAACTGTGTCAGACCAGAATAATTGCCACGATACTGTGGATTTTCAAATTGTAGAACCTGCTGCGCTTGCTGTTATTCCAACTGTTTCGAATCCTTTATGTTTTTTTGACGTAAACGGCGCTGTAAATATTACTGTCAGCGGAGGAACGCAGAATTATTCTTATACATGGGAAAACAATGGGAGCATCATCAGCACAAATGAAGATATTGCAAATCTTGCTTCCGGCGTTTATTATCTTACGATTCAAGATGCAAATAATTGCTTGCTTGCTGATTCTTTTACTTTGTCTCAGCCACCGGCTTTGCAGATTTCATCAGCTATTACGTCGGTTACCTGTAAGGGAGGCAGCGATGGGGCAGTTCAAGCTACAATTTCAGGAGGAACGGGAATTTATATCCAATATTTTTGGTATAATTCGCAAAATCAGGTTGTCGGTGTTATGCCCAGTGTTAGCGGACTTCAGGCAGGGAATTATTCTTTTTCTGTAACAGATAATAATAATTGTGTTTTAACGGAAAATTTTACAATTACAGAACCGGGTATTCAGACAAATTTTTTCATAAGCCATTTAACGTGTAATGGTGCAGGAAACGGAGCAATTGATCTTTTGGTTTCCAATGATACTTCTGCGCATTTGTTCCTGTGGTCAAACAATGCGGTAACAGAAGATATTACGAATATTGATGCCGGAATGTATTCTATTACAGTAACCTATAATTCGATTTGTTCCATTATTGATAGTGTTTTAATATCGGAGCCACCTCCCGGATCGCTTACCATTCAATCATCTCACGGTTTTGAAGTTTGTGGTTTTTCAGGACTGACTTTAACGGCGCAGGCGGGATTTGTTTCTTATTTGTGGTCAACAGGAGCAACAACGCAACAATTAGCAGTGAGTGATACCGGATTTTATTCTGTTATCGGAAGAGATGTCAATCAGTGTATTTTCACAGATACGGTTTATATTTCTTTACGTACAGCGCCCGACACACAAATTATTTGCATGGCAACGGTAGATACTTCTTCACAGAAAAATGTTTTAATCTGGACTCCTGATAACGATCCTGCAATTGTTTATTACAATATTTATAAAGAAACAGAAACTCCCGATGATTTTGTTGTCGCGGGAACTGTGTCTTCATTAAACGCCGGATATTTTTCAGATAATGCATCAAGTCCCGCTATTAATAATGAAAGATATAAAATTACTGCGGTTGATTCTTGCGAAAATGAGTCTGATTTAAGCACCGCGCATAAAACAATTTTTCTGGATATTTCATCAACAGTTCCTGCAAATTCGCTTGCTATTGGCTGGTTTGACACGTATGAAGGGTTTGATTATTCACAATACGAAATTTACAGGAGCGCTGATAGCAGTCCATTTGAAACAATTGATGTGCTAAGTTATATGACTTTAAGTTATACGGATTATAACGTTCCTGCTAATGCTTTAAATGTTTGTTACAGGGTTGCCGCTATAATGTCATCCGGAAATTGTACAACTGGAACTCATAGTTATTCAAAATCATTTTCAAATAATGCTTGTTATGAATTTCCTAATACTATTAATAAATATGAATGGGAGGAAGGTCTTGATATTTCACCGAATCCTTTAACTACTGAAGCTACTATTCGTATTAAAAATTATGACAACGAAACGTATTCATTAATAGTAAAAGACATAACTGGTAAAACAGTTAGTATCATTGAAAATATTAAAGATGGAGCATTTATTTTTCAAAAAAATAATCTTCTTTCAGGAATGTATTTTCTGGAGTTGAGAGGCGTGAAAAATTATTTTGGAAAGATTGTTATTGAGTGATATTTAAATCAGAGATAGTAAAAGCTCTAATTCTTTTCTTTTAGGTAATATTTATTTTTTACATCAAATTAAATGAATCAAGCATTAGGATTTAAAATACTGGAATTAAAAGAACACATAAAAGGAGATGTTTTTACAGATGTAATTTCAACAACCATATATGCAACAGATGCCTCTGTATATAAAGAAAAACCACTCGGTGTGGTACGTCCGAAAGATGCTGATGATATTCAGAAAATAATAATTTTCGCAAACGAAAAAAAAATCCCATTAATTCCGCGAACTGCCGGAACTTCGCTGGCAGGACAGGTTGTAGGGCAGGGACTGGTTGTTGATGTTTCAAAATACATGACGCAGATTCTTGAGGTAAATAAAGAAGAACATTGGGTACGTGTGCAACCGGGCGTGGTTACTGATGAATTGAATAAATATCTTGAAGCTTATGGTTTGTTTTTCGGTCCTGAAACATCCACTTCTAACCGATGTATGATTGGTGGAATGGTGGGAAATAATTCCTGTGGTGCACATTCGCTGATATATGGCAACACGAGAGATCATACGCTTGAAATAAAAGGTTTTTTAAGTGATGGTTCTGAAGTAATTTTTAATGCAATTTCTTCATCAGAATTTGAAAAAAAATGCGAAGGCGAAAATCTTGAAAATAAAATATACAGGCAGATAAAAAATACTCTTTCAGAAACAAGCAATCAAAAGGAAATTGAAGAACAATATCCTGATAAAAAACTGAAAAGGCGAAATACCGGATATGCCCTCGACCTGCTTCTCGATACACAGTTTTTTTCAAAAACCAAAGAGCCTTTTAATTTTTGTAAACTTATAGCAGGTTCAGAAGGGACGCTTGTTTTCATGACAGAAATTAAGCTGAATCTTGTTCCGCTGCCGCCAAAAGTAACAGGATTGATGTGTGCGCATTTTAATACCTTGCGTGAAGCTTTTCTTGGGAATCTTGTAGCCCTGGATCACAAACCCGGTGCTGTTGAAATGATGGACGATGTTATTATTGAGTGCGCAAAAAGCAGTGTTGAGCATAGCAAAAACAGTTTTTTTGTAAAGGGAAATCCGAAAGCAATTCTTGTAATTGAGTTTGTGCGCGATACCAAAGAAGAAATTTTAGAAATAGCACAATCACTTGAGGAAGATTTTCGTGCTGCCGGTCTGGGCTATCATTTCCCTCTAATTTTTGGAACTGACACAAAAAAAGTATGGAACCTGCGTAAAGCCGGATTGGGCTTGCTTTCTAATGTTGTTGGCGATAAAAAGCCTGTTACCGTTATTGAAGATACAGCGGTAAATCCTGAGGTTTTACCTGATTATCTTGAAGAATTTGAAGGAATACTAAAAAAATATGGATTACGATGTGTTTACTATGCGCATATAGCAACAGGTGAGATTCATCTGAAACCGGAATTGAATCTGAAAGACCCTAAAGATGTTGAAATTTTCAGAGCTTTAGGTAAAGATGTTGCTTTATTAGTGAAGAAATACAGAGGTTCTTTAAGTGGCGAGCATGGCGATGGAAGGCTTCGCGGAGAATTTATACCATTGATGCTGGGGGAGAAAGTGTATCAATTGCTAAAAGAAGTAAAAAACACCTGGGATCCGCTTGGAATTTTCAATCCCGGAAAAATTACCGATACGCCTCCAATGAACACTTCGCTGCGGTATAAAAGCGGACAGAAAACGAAAGAGCTGAAAACTTATTTTGATTTTTCTTCAACACAGGGAATGATGCGTGCAATTGAAGCATGCAATGGTTCTGCTGATTGCAGGAAATCAGAATTGATTGGTGGCACGATGTGTCCCAGCTATATGGCAACAAAAAATGAAAACAGCACAACACGTGCCAGAGCTAATATTCTCAGAGAATTTATCAGTACTTCATTAAAATCAAATCCTTTTGACCATAAGGAAATTTATGAAGTTCTTGATCTTTGTCTGTCATGCAAGGGATGCAAATCAGAGTGTCCTTCAAATGTTGACATGACAAAATTGAAAGCAGAATTTTTGCAACATTATTATGAGTCTAATGGTGTGCCTTTACGTTCAAAAATGGTTGCAACTTTTGGAAAGATCCATAAGCTTTTCAGCAAAACACCTTTTCTTTATAATCTGTTTGCCAGAGCGGGCTGGAGTGCTTCTCTTATAAAAAATATTTTGAACTTCGCACCTCAGCGAAAGCTTCCTTTTTTAAGCAAACAAACACTTTTAAGCTGGTGGCTGAAGCATTGTGAGAATCCTGAAAATCCGATTAAAAAAATATATTTGTTTGCTGATGAATTTACAAATTATTCGGAGAGTGATATTGGAATTAAAACAATTCAATTGTTGCGTAAGCTGGGTTATGCAGTCATTATTCCGCAACATATAGAAAGTGGTCGTACCTATTTATCAAAAGGACTCGTTAAGAAAGCCAAAGCAATCGCAAACAGAAATGTTGTGTTGCTGAAACATCTGATTACTGAAAAAACTCCTTTAATCGGCATAGAACCCTCTGCAATATTGACGTTTCGTGATGAGTACATCGAGCTGGCAGATAAAGATCTTGTTGCAGATGCAAAGAAAATTGCCGCACATACTTTTTTAATTGATGAGTTTATAGCAGCAGAAATTGAGATGGGAAATATAAAAGCATCTTCATTTTCAGACAAAGAAAAGCACATAAAATTACACGGACACTGTCATCAGAAATCACTTGCTTCGACTGCTTCAATCGTGAAAATGCTCACGCTGCCTGTTAATTACAAGGTTGAAGAAATTAAGTCGGGATGTTGTGGTATGGCCGGTTCGTTCGGATACGAAAAAGAGCATTATGAATTATCAATGCAAATTGGAGAACTTGTTCTTTTTCCTGAAGTAAGAAAAGCGAAATCGGAACAGATTATTTCAGCGCCCGGAACCAGTTGCAGGCAACAGATTCAAGACGGAACAGGAAGAAAAGCTTTCCATCCGGTTGAGATTTTATTTGATGCCTTAACCTGATTCATCGCTGTTAGCAAATGTGTAGCTTATTTCTTAATCTTTAATTTTTTTTGAAGTTCGTCTATAAGCTTGTCTTTGCTTTCAAGAAGTTTGTCTTTGTCTTGAATAGTTTTTTCTTTTTCAGCAATTAATTTTTCAGAATCTTCCTTTATTTTTTTTATTTCAATTTCTTTTTCCTGTTCTTTTTCTCTTTCTAATTCAGCCAATGCATCAAGAATTTCATCTTCTGCGTCCATTTTTTTTCTTATCTCCGGTTCACTTACGGCTTTCTGTAATCTTCGGATTAAATTTCTATATTTTTCAGGAAAATCATTCTCGTTGACATTCAATATATGATCGTTGTTTGTTCTGCTGCTTTGATCAAATATACTTAATAATATTTCTAATTCATTTCTGCGTTTTTCTTTTAATTCAGGTATCGGTATTGTATAGCTTTCATGGTTTAAGCTATCTATAAAATATTCTTTCTGTTTTATTTCTTTTCCGTTGCTTACATCTATATATATTTTTTCTGATTTTATAACGGGTATTCCATGTATGTTATCTAATTCATGACCTAAAAAATAAATACTGATAATCTCACATGCACGTTTTTCTTTTTTACCATTATTGTTTATGTAGTAGACATTATTTTTGTTACTGTATTGTTCTCCTAAATATTTTCTGAAACGAAGAATATCAGTTGCAAATTTGGCTTTTTGAATTTCAATGATAACTATTTTTTCACTATCATTTGTGCGTATTTTAGCTGTGAAATCTAATCTGTAAACAGTAAAAAAATTTGTTCTTTCAGTTTTCTTTTCAGATTGATTTTTCTTTTTTAAAGTTTTATCAATATTTGTAACAAATTCTTTCGGGGAAAAATCCAATATTTCAATATCTTGTTTAATTATTGATGAAATTATTAATTTGGCTATTTTACTATCCTCCATCAAATATTTAAAAACAACATCATATATTGGGTTTGCGATTTGCATATTTTTAACTTTTATATTTTAATATTTAGACAAAGATAATGAATTTAAGCGAATTGAATAATTTTTAGTTCTTGTTTTTTGAGATGCTTCGTTGCTATTATATATATAAGCTTAAGGAAAAAAAATAATAATTAAACGTTTAAGCCCTTGTCTGCCAAATTCTTAAATCTTTGTTAAAATCTATCATTATTATCTCTTTCTTTTTTAAATTTTGCTAAATTTGGCAAATTTTAAAATAAGCTAATATGTCATTCATAGAAGATAAGTTATTGTTTGAGGGTCTTACCTTTGACGATGTATTGCTGGTCCCTTCCTATTCAGAAATACAACCCCGTGAAGTTACTACGGTAAGTATGTTTTCCCGCAATATTGCATTGAATGTTCCTATTGTTTCTGCGGCAATGGATACCGTAACAGAAGCTGCTATGGCTATTGCTATTGCCCGTGAGGGAGGGATAGGGGTTATTCATAAAAATATGAGTATTGAAGAGCAGGCGCGTCAGGTAAAATTTGTGAAACGTGCAGAAAACGGGATGATTTCAGATCCTGTTACTATCAGCAAAAATCATACGGTGGGTGATGCGCTGAACCTGATGAAAGAATTTAAAATTGGGGGAATTCCTGTTGTTGACCGGGAAAATAAGCTGATTGGAATTCTTACAAACCGCGACCTTCGTTTCCAGAAAGACATGAAAAAAGAAGTCGGAAAAGTGATGACGTATAAAAATCTTATAACAGCCAATCAGTCGTTTGACCTTCAGAAAGCGTCTGAAATTCTTGAAAAGCATAAGATTGAAAAACTTCCTGTTGTGGATAATAATTTTAAACTGATAGGACTTGTAACCTACAAAGATATTACCAAAGCAAAGGATCGTCCTAATTCCTGCAAGGATTCAAAAGGTCGTTTGCGTGTGGCAGCTGGAGTCGGAGTAACAAAAGATACGTTTATCCGTGTTGATGCGCTTGTGAATGCCGGGGTTGATGCCATTGTTATTGATACAGCTCATGGGCACTCGAAAGGAGTTATTGAAACGCTGAAAATGGCGAAGAAAAAATATCCGGAAATTGATATTGTGGTTGGAAATATCGCTACAGCAGAAGCCGCATTAGCTCTTGCAAAAGCAGGAGCAGATGCCGTTAAAGTGGGCATTGGCCCCGGTTCAATTTGTACAACCCGCGTTATTGCAGGAGTAGGAGTGCCACAGCTTACTGCGATTTATGAGGTTACAAAAGCACTGAGAAAATTTAAAATTCCGGCTATAGCAGACGGAGGCATTCGTTATTCCGGGGACATAGTGAAGGCATTGGCAGCCGGAGCAGACTCTATTATGGCGGGCGGTTTGTTTGCAGGCGTTGAAGAATCTCCAGGTGAAACCATCATTTATCAGGGACGAAAATTCAAATCTTACAGGGGCATGGGCTCTATTGAAGCAATGCAGCAGGGTTCCAAAGACCGCTATTTTCAGGATGTTGAAGATGATATTCGAAAATTAGTCCCCGAAGGAATTACTGCACGGGTTCCCTATAAAGGTACATTATCGGAGGTCATTTATCAGCTTGTGGGCGGTTTGCGCGCAGGTATGGGCTATTGCGGAGCTTCTAATATTAAAGAACTTCACAATGCGAAATTTGTAAGAATAACAAATGCCGGAATTAACGAAAGTCATCCGCATGATGTTACTATTACACGAGAATCGCCAAATTACAGCAGGGAAAATATGTAAGGTATTTCAGGGTAATTGTTTCAAGGGTAATTTCGACTCCGCTCAATTACCCTAATATATACTAAAATTTAGAATAAATCGTTTTTTAACTTTTAAAATAAAATTAGAGCTATGAAAAGAGGATTATTTGTATTTGTTTTTGTATCATTTTTTTCAACACTGTTTGGTGTAAATTTATTAAATAAAGATTCTGTGTTGTTGATTATTGATGGAAAAGATATTACAGTTGCCGAGTTTGAACGTATTTACAAAAAGAATAATTCCAAGGAAAGCCAGTTGGATGCAAAGTCTATGGAAGAATATCTGGAATTATTTATTAATTTCAAACTGAAAGTAATGGAAGCCGTGAAGCAGGGGTTAGATACTTCTAAATCTTTTAAAACAGAGCTTTCCGGTTACAGGAAACAGTTAACAAAACCTTATCTTGTAGATAAAGATATTGACGAAGCATTGATGAAAGAGGCCTATGATCGCATGAAGTATGATGTGGAAGCAAGCCATATTTTAATTAAATTAGATGCAAATGCTAGTCCTAAAGATACGCTTGATGCGTATAATAAAATTATGAAAGCCCGCAAAAGACTTATAGATGGAGAGGCTTTTGATGTTGTCGCAAAAGAAATGTCGGAAGATCCTTCTGCAAAAGACAACGGTGGTTATCTGGGATATTTTACCGCATTTCAGATGGTGTATCCCTTTGAGTCAGCTGCATTCAATACAGAACCCGGAAAAATTTCAAATCCTTTTAAAACAAGTTTTGGATTTCATGTTGTAAAAGTTCTTAAGAAAAGACTTGCGGTAGGAGAGGTTAAGGTAGCGCATATCATGGTAACAACACCCAAGGGTATTTCGCCAGATGATGAAGCTAAAGCAAAAACACGAATTTTTGAAGTTTATGAAAAATTAAAAGCTGGCGGCGATTTTGTAACACTTGCCCGTGAAAATTCTGATGATAAAGGAACTGCGTCAAGAGGGGGCGACCTTCCCTGGTTTGGAACAGGCAGAATGGTTCCTGAATTTGAAAAAGCTGCTTTCGCACTTGCAAAAAATGGTGATTATTCGGAACCTGTAAAAACATCATTTGGCTGGCATATCATTAAGAGAATCGAGAAAAAAGAAATCGGCGCTTACGATGATGTGAAAGCAGATATTAAAAATAAAATTTCTAAAGACGAACGTGCAGACCGTAGTCGTCAGGCTGTGATTGCAAAGCTTAAAACTGAATATGATTTCCGCGAATTTGGAGATGAAGCTAAAACAAAGGGAAAGAAAAAGAAAGATCAGGAAATTGTTTTAAGCAGAAAAAATATTGAGGATTTTTATACCGTTGTTACAGATTCTATATTCCACGGAAAATGGCAGGAAAGTTTAGCTTCTGGTCTTACGAAAAATATTTTTTCAATTGGTGATTCTGTATATACTCAGAAAGATTTTACGGCTTTTATTATGAAGTTTAACCGCAAGGGAACAAAGATGCCAATTCAGGAATTAGTAGACCAGAAATACAAAGAATTTATTGATAACAAAGTTATAAAGTATGAAGAAGATAGATTGGAGCAAAAATATGCAGACTTCAAATATCTTATGAATGAATATCATGATGGCATTTTGCTTTTTGAATTAACAGACAGAATGGTCTGGTCTAAAGCAATGAAAGATACTATTGGTCTCAAAGATTTTTACGAGCAGAATAAAGCAAAGTATATGTGGGATACTAGATACGATTTAAGTGTTTATACTTGTAAAACTGAAAAAATCCTGGCAAAAGCTTATGACAAAGTAAGCGATGCAAAGAAGCCTTTGTCTTTTGATGAAACCATGAAATTAATGAACAAAAAAGACACAAGCAATATGAAAATTGCTGAGAAGGGACGGTTCCTCAAAGGAGAGAATAAAATTGTGGATTTGAAAGTTGCAGAGCTGGCGCAAAAGAAATCTTTAATTTTTAAAAATGAGAATTTGCAGATTGTTGAAATAAAATTAATTGACCCTATGCCAAAATCAATAGATGAAGCGAAGGGCTTAATTACTGCTGATTATCAGACATTTCTTGAAGATAAATGGATAAGCGAACTAAGAACAAAGTATAAACCTGTGGTTAATAAAGATGCACTGAAACTTGTGAAGTGATGCTTGTTTTCAAACTTAATAAACAGGACAATTTTGTCTTGCTGATCGCTGTGGCAATTCGTTGATTTTTTCTGATTGTATTATCTGCCTTCATCTTCGAAATCTACGGGAAACAAAAATGTAGCAGCTACACAATAAAAATTGACAAAATAATATTTTATAAAATGAGGATATTTTTTCCTTATATTTTTCTTTTCTTATTATACCTTACTACTTCTTGTACGCAGCAGGAGCAATCTGTAGATACAACAAATGCTATTGCCCGTGTTGGTGATAAATATCTTTTTTTTGACGATATCCGTTCCGTATTTCCAGAAAACATGAGTACCGAAGACAGCATTGTTTTTTTGAAAAATTATATTGACCGTTGGATAAGAAAACAGGTGTTGCTTTCTCAATCTGAAAAAGAATTGACTGAAAAGCAGAGAGATTTTTCAAGTCAGCTTGAAGAATATAAAAACACGATGCAGATTCATAAGTTTGAACAACTAATCGTTTCTAAAAATCTTGATACCCTCATTTCTGACGAAGAATTGCAAACATTTTATGAAGCGCATAAAAACGATTTCAGATTAAAAGAAAGTATTTTGAACCCTTTGTTTGTAAGGATACCAAAGACTGTTAAAAATCTCGCTCAGGTCAGAATGTGGTACAAATCATCAAAGGAAGAAGATTTTGAAAGATTAGTGAAATTTGCATTTAATAACAAAGGCGATTTTTTTTATGAAAATGATGAATGGTACGATTTCTCAGATTTTTTCAAGAAAATTCCTATAGAGACCGGTCCGTCAGATGAACAATTTCTTTTGTACAACAAAAATATCGAATTGCAGGATTCTGTTGACTATTACTTTATTTCAATAAAGGATTTCAAACTGAGAAAAGACGTACCACCTCTGGCTTACGCAAAAAATCAGGTAAGGTCAATGATACTGAATAAAAGAAAAATAAATCTTATTAATGATTTGCATATTCGCGTAAGTAATGAAGCAATAAATGAAAAGTTTGCAGAGATTTATTCCAAAGAAATTAATGCATTGAATGAGGTAGAAGATGCGTATAAGGATAGTATTAAAAAAATATCATTAAAAAATAAAAAATAGAAATTATGTTTAAACCTGTTATTGTAATAATAATTTTTTTCATACAGATTTCATCAACTCAGGCGCAGCCCCCGGAGGGAAAAGTGATAGATCAGGTCTTAGGAATTGTGGGAAACAAAATCATTTTAAAATCCGATATTGAAAACCAGTTTATTCAATATAAAGCACAAGGTTTGTCTGATGATGGAGATATTAAATGCCAGATTTTGGAAGAGATGTTATTTCAGAAGTTGTTAGTTACACAGGCTGATTTGGACAGTCTTGAGATATCCGATAAAGAGCTTGAAGGTGAATTAGATCACAGAATTAACACCTTTATCACTCAAATCGGCTCTGAAGAAAAGCTCGAACAGTATTACAATAAATCAATTCGTGAGATTAAAGCCGATTTTAAAGAAATAATAAAAGATCAGTTGCTCGCGCAGAAAATGCAGCAGAAACTTACAAAGGACGTAAAGCTTACTCCTGCTGATGTTCAGAAATTTTACAGAAGTATTCCTACAGATAGTCTTCCGCAGGTAAATGGCTTCCACGAAATTTACCAGATTGTTAAATATCCTGCATTTACTGATGAAGAAAAACAATTGATACGTGAAAGATTAGAAGGTTTCAGAACAAGAGTTCAAGCTGGTGAAAAGTTTTCAACGCTTGCGGTTTTATATTCTGAAGACCCCGGATCTGCTAAAAGCGGAGGAGAACTTGGCTTTGTCGGAAGAAACGATCTTGTTCCCGAGTTTGCTGCTGTTGCTTTTAAAATGAAAAATCCGGGCGATGTTTCCCGAGTTGTTGAGACCGAATATGGATTTCATATCATTCAGCTTATTGAGCGTAAAGGCGAGCGTATCAATGTTCGTCATATTCTTTTAAGTCCTAAGGTTTCGACGGATGAAGCTGTGAAGGCCGCTAATCTTATGGACAGTGTTTACGTGCTTTTAACCAAAGATACGCTAAAATTTGAAGATGCCGTGCAAAAATTTTCTGAAGATGATCGTTCAAAAAATGCCAGTGGACTCATGGTAAATCAGTATACCGGAAATACAAAATTTGAAGACGACCATATTGATCCAAAGACAAAATTTGTTATTCAAAATCTGAAAATCGGAGAGATTTCGAAGCCTTTTGAAACAAAGGATGACAGAGGGAAACAAGTTTACAAAATCGTCAGCGTGAAATCAAAAGTTAAAACACATGCTGCAAATTTAACAGACGATTACAAGGAAATTCAGGATATGGCTGTTGCAATGGAAAAGCAAAAGACCGTGAAAAACTGGATTAACAAAAAAATTGAATCTACTTATCTTAAAATTGACGAATCCTATAAAAATTGCACTTTTGAATACGGAAAGTGGAATAAGAAGTGATATCCTGAAATGTTTTTTTGACAAAATTTATAAATAATCAAAGATGAAAAGACTCCCGATTGGCAAACAGGATTTTAGCAGTCTGATAAATGAGGGATACATTTATGTAGACAAAACAGAATATTTGTATAAACTCATAACAACAGGGGCTTATTATTTTTTATCCCGTCCGCGACGTTTTGGTAAATCGCTTTTGGTTTCCACGTTAAAAGAAATATTTCTTGGCAATAAAGAATTATTCAAGGGGCTTTGGATTCAAGATAAAGTTGAGTGGAAAAAACATCCGGTAATTCATATTGATTTTTCGGAACTGAGTTATAAAAACCAGTCATTAGATACTGCAATTAATAAGCAGTTAAATAAAATCATCAAATTATATTCTGTTGACAAATCATTATTAAAAGAGGATGACACAAAAGATAAATTTGTGGAACTTGTAAAACATTTGTCAGAACTGGGAAAAGTTGTAATTCTTATTGATGAGTACGATAAGCCAATTATTGATTATATTGATAATATTGAACGCGCAGAAGAGAACAGGGAAATTTTAAAAAACTTTTTTTCTGCGATTAAACCTTTAGATTCATATATCCAATTTGTTTTTATAACAGGTGTCTCAAAATTCAGTCATGTATCTGTTTTTTCCGATTTAAATCATCTTCTTGATATTTCATATCACATTGATTATTCAAAAATGCTGGGCTATACACAAAGCGAATTAGAAAAATATTTTCCCGATTATATTAATCAATTAATTTGCGCCCAAAAGATTAGTGAAGAAGAGATTTTTGCTAAAATCAAAGAGTGGTATAATGGGTATAGCTGGGATGGGAGCAATTTTGTTTATAATCCGTTCTCTGTATTGAACCTTTTCAGTAATAAAGAATTTGCAGATTATTGGTTTCGTTCTGGAACTCCTTCCTTTTTAATCAAATTATTGAAAAGCAATAACTACCCGGTTACAACATTAGCGAATCAAACCATAAATAGAAATCTTATTGATCGTTACGAAATTGACAAAATTGATATTACGGTACTTCTATTGCAAACAGGCTACCTTACTATAAAAAGGAAAGACAATGCTGAAAATACAATAACACTTGACTTTCCTAATTTTGAAGTTGAAAACTCTTTTGTAAATTATTTGTTTGCAGACTATATTGAGAAAAATTACACTCAAAATTTTGCCTTAATAAATAGTCTCTCTCAATTGCTTGATAAATGTAATATTGATGAGTTTGTTTCTTCTTTAAAATCTTTATTCGCAGGTGTAACTTATCAGCAGTTTAGAAACGATGAAGCTTACTTTCATTCCATTTTTTATTTAACACTAAAATTGCTTGGCTTTGCTATCTATTGCGAAATACTTACCAATAGAGGCAGAATAGATGCAGTAATAAAGACTTCAAAAAATATATATATCATCGAATTTAAAATGACAAGTGCAGAAATTGCCCTACAACAAATTAAAGATAATAAGTATCATGAAAAGTACTTAAATGATAAAAAACAAATAGTCTTGCTCGGTATAGGATTTAACGAAAAAGAAAAAAATATTCATGATTGGAAATTTGAAATGATAGATTCCAAAAAATAATTCTTGAGTTCACTCCGAAAAGTATCATTTTATTGAATTGCCACCGATTTACAAATTAACACAGATTTAATTCACTGATTAATAGAATTAATAACCTGTCTGCCACCAAGGCAGGTCTGTGAAAACCAGCTTGCGTCTGGCAGGTTGGCGTAATCTGTGGCAAAAGGGTTTTCGGAGGAAACTCAATTCTTACTTCCTATCAAAATAATCAAAAGAAAAAAATCAGGAGTTCTGCAATTACTATTGTGTGCCAAATATTTCTTCTGCAGCATCTGTAGTAATGCCCCAAACTTCTTTCTCAGAAATATTTTGCAGCTCAGCAATTTTCTTTGCAATGAAAGGAAGATAAGCCGGTTCGTTTCTTTTGCCACGGTAGGGAGAAGGTGCAAGAAAGGGAGCATCGGTTTCAAGAACTAAATCTTTAGTTTTGCATGCCTGAACAACTTTTTGTAAACCGGAATTGTTAAAAGTAACAACACCGCCAATGCCCAATTTAAAGCCCATTAAAATTACTTTTTTTGCAATTTCTTCATTACCGGAATAACAGTGGAAAATTCCTTTTGGCAGGTTTCCTGTAAATTGTTTCAACACTTCAAATGTTTCGTTGAATGCATTGCGGACATGAATAACAATGGGTAATTTCAGCGCAAGAGCTAATTCAATTTGATGAGTGAAAACTATTTTTTGTTGCTCAATAAATGTTTTGTCCCAATAGGTATCAAGCCCTATTTCGCCGATTGCGCAGTATTGAGAAGGGGTTTCTAATTCTTTCTCAATTATTGCCAGCTCTTCTTTGAAATTTTCTTTAACAGAACCTGGGTGCAGTCCCATCATCATAGGGCAGATATCGGGATGCTGCGCGTGTAGAGCTTTCATCCGTTCAATTGAGTTGCTGTCAATATTCGGAAGATAAATTTTTTCTACGCCTGCATTTTTTGTGCGCAGCAGCATTTCTTCACGGTCGCTGTCGAATTCTTCAAGATATATGTGAGAGTGGGTGTCTATCATGCGGGGTTATTTTCCAAATTTTTTCAGCAACTCTTTCACAGCATCTTTATGCACGCAGAAGTCCATCATTTTTAGTTTTACATAATCTTCATGAAAAAAATAGTAGCCGAATTCGGGGGCTTTTTCATCAACATTTCGTGAACCGGAACCTGAATCTTTAATAAGATACCAGTCTTTCCCGTTTTTTTCTATGTAGCCCACGAGGTGCATTCCGTGATCGTCTGTAGTTGTACTGTTTGAAAAGCGGAATTGCCGCGCATCATCATCAATATATTCTGAGGGGATGTCGAATGTGGGAATCATTGCAGCGTTGAACTGGCGCACAAAACCTGCTTCCGAAACATCACCGCCGATGCTTATTGAATAACCGTTTCTGATTGCAGATTTTATGGCTTTCATATAATCATCAAGAGGAATATTATAATAATCTGCATTGTGCCACCAGTTGTCGGGAACTTTGTATTCCACTTGCTGCCAGAAAGGTTCCTGCTTGTATGATAAAATATCTGCATAGTCATCGGGATTCATTTGCAGATACTCTTTCAGAAATGTTTTAGGCGTGTATTTTTTCCCTTCAAATTCAAATTCTGTAGGCGGTGTACCTATGTAATGATGCAGGATTTCTTTTACTGTATTAATAACTGTTACTTCGCCCCATGCATTCGTGGTTTTAAGGTTTTTCAGATATTTTTCAATTTCTTCAAACATTTCTGCGTGTGTGTGATATTTTCTTTCGGCTGGTAATCCGCTGTAAATACTCAAAGGCATTGCTCCGTATTCCTTCATTACGCGTGTTACAGCATTTGCTTCAGAACCTTCACCGAATGCTGAATTTCCTCTTTGGCGGATATATTGGCGTACTTTATCAAGATATTCATTATACACGATAAACATTTCAGAAAGCTTGACTTGTGTCTTGCCTTTTGATAAACGATATGCTTCTGATTCGAAAAAAGAAATCGTGCAGAACGACCAGCAGGTATTCGTGTTTCCTTGCGATACCGGAGGTAAATGCCATTGTGTGTTTTTATCGTACAAGGCTTTTTTGTTTGGAATATCTAGCCCTGACATATCCATCTGGAAGCGTTTGTCGACAGCTTTTTTTGTCTTTTTTTCTTCAACAAAACGAATATCTTTAAGAATAGAATTCTGGTAAAAACCGGGTTCAAATTCTTTGAATTGAGATTTGTTTTTCGTGGGTTGGTTTTGTGCAAAAAGGCTTGCAGCGCCTATTGATAAAATGATTGCGAAAATTTTTGTTTTCATATTTTTTTGTATGTATGTTCAAGATGTTCCACCACCAAGATGTTCCACCACCAAGATGTTCCACATCTTGAGATTGTCTAATAGTATTCTATGTTTCAAGATGTGGAACATCTTGTTCGGAACATCTTGCGTCACTATCTCAAGATGTGGAACATCTTGCGTGTGTACGCTGCGTTACTCAATATCTATATCATGATAATGCATGATTTCTTGCTTATGGCAATAAAAGAAATTGTCCCTATTTTCGAACCAGTCAACTGTGTCGAATATATTTTCAAATGCTGGTTTGTTATTCAGAATATCAGAAAAGGATGAAAATTCCCAATCTTCAGGTTTCTTTTTTATTCCATGATGAATAGGGTTTCTGTGAATATATAAAACAACTTGCCTTAGGTAGCTTTCAGAATCAACATGCAATCTTCTAAAGGGTTTTTCGAACAAACCACCATGCCTGCGTTCCTGATTGTTGATAGCTTTTGAATAGCTTGTAAATAAACGCCGGAATGATTCTGCCGGTTTTGTGTTTTCTTTTATTTTTACCAGTAAATGAAAATGTGTTGGCATAAGGCAATAAGCGAAAACATGCATGCTTTCTGGTAAAATTTCTTTACACCGCCGCATAAAAAAGAAATAGTTTGACTCGCATTTGAAAATCTGCTCGCTATTTATACCACGATTAAAAACGTGGTAAAATTTTTGTGCCTCCATATTTTGGCGATAGTCTTTCATTATATCTGTTTTGCAAGATGTTCCCCTAGACTGCACAGATGTTCCACATCTTGAGATAGAGAACAGTTTTACCCTAACACAAGATGTGGAACATCTTGGTGGTGGAACATCTTGCACAGTGCTAGTTATACGTCGGTAAAAACGAATATTTTTTTGAATAATGCATCATCTGTTCTATATAATTATCGGGGTATTCTACTTTTACATCAATAATTTTATCGCTTTCCATAACGGGTTTCAACACTGGGTTTATGAATCCTCCGTAAGGAGCGAGTTTTAATTTTTCGTAGCGTGTTTTTACTTCTTTATGCAATTCCGGATCAACTTTTACAGCATAAGTTTCAACAATTTTTTTACCGGCTTCAAAATCGCCTGTTGATTTGATACGTTGTATTTCTGCAAGCAATTTTCCGAATAAATTGCGTAATTTCTGGTAGTCGTTGATTACAAAAAAAGTTTTTCCATCTTTGGTTTTCTTTTCAATTACTTTGTCTTTTTCTCCTTTTTCAAAGCACCATTTGGCAATGAGCTGGCGGTTACGCATGTGTGCCTGTTCAATGTTTTTACCAAGTTCCACGCGTGTAAGTTGAGTCATCATGCCATTGCGGATATAACTGTTGTATTCGGCTTTGGCACATTCAAGAGAGGACATTAGACCCAGGTCAACCATTTTTTGATCCATCATATAATACAATGCAAAAAGATCAGCGCGGGCTTCTTCAAGTGGGGAGTGATAATTTTTCATAGCATCGGTGCTAACACCCGGAAGCAATTGACCAGAGCCATGTCCAAGACATTCGTGTAAGTCCGTATGCAGGTTGCTTGCAAGAGAACCGTGTTTTTTTTGAAGCTCAATTTCTTCAGGGGAGAAGCAGAATTCTTCCATGAAGCCATTGCCCAAAGCTGCCTGATCATAAGCATAGGTGATATTATCCATAGTAACAGATTTTGAGCCGTGGTCTTTGCGGATCCAGTCAGCATTCGGAAGATTAATGCCAATGGGTGTGCTTGGATAGCAATCTCCACCAAGCTGCGCTACAGTTATAACTTTAGCTGTTACTCCTTTTACTTCTTTTTTCTTGAATTTTGAATCCACCGGCGAGTTGTCTTCAAACCACTGGGCATTGGCACTGATAGTCTGTGCGCGCTTCGTTGCATTTATATCTTTAAAGTTAACAACAGCCTCCCATGTTGCCTTCATTCCTAGAGGGTCGCCATACACTTCAATAAATCCGTTTACATAATCTATATGCGAATCATTATCTTTTACCCATAAAATATTGTAATCATCCCATGTTTGTAAATCTCCTGTTTTGTAGTATGCAATAAGTTTCTGAAGGTGATTTTTCATGATGTCGTTTTCAGCAACAGTAGCTGCTTTTTCGAGCCAGTAAATAATTTTAGAAATGGCGTCTGAATACATGCCCCCTTCTTTATAAACTTTTTCAACTAATTTACCATTTTCTTTTACAAGTTTTGAATTCAGACCGTAAGAGATAGGTTGAGGGTTGTCTTTTTTAATTATGTTTTTATAATAATCCTCAACTTCTTTTTCTGTTACACCTTCGTAGAAATTACTTGCAGATGATTTTACAAGGTCAATGCCTTCCTGTTGGTTTACTCTTTTAGCATCAATTTTCGGGTCGAACATTACAGGGACAATTTTTGCGAGAAGATCATTAATATTTTGCCCTTTTTCAATTGGAAAATTTCCTTCTGTATTTTTTACAAGTTCTGTGAAATATTCGTTTGTAAATTCGGGAATAAATTTATCATTTGAATAGTGATGATGGATACCGTTTGAGAACCAGACACGCTTCATGTAGGTAACAAATTTGTTCCATTCCTCAGAGGTTTTATCTCCTTTGTAGCCGTCATAAATTGTTTCAAGAGTTCTTCTGATAAGAAGGTTGTGTTTATAATTCTGGTCGAATGTAATATCTCTTCCGCACAAAGCAGCTTCGCTCAGATAATAAACCAACTCTTTTTGTTTTGCTGTGAGACTATCAAAACCCGGAATCTGATATCGCATGATTTTAATATCTGCAAATTGTTCTGCAAGGAATTTAAAAGATTCCCGCGATTTGTTTTGTTCTGCATCCTTTTTGTTTTCAGAGTTGCAGGAGATCATCATTGTGCTCATAATACCAATGCTTAAGAATTTAATAACGATTTTGAAAATTTTTTGTTTCATGATATATTTTATTTATATGATTATTTGTGATGTCAATGTAATATTTTAAAAACAAGTTCCTGCATAAGTCCAAGTTCATCAACAGATGTTGTACCCACACCTTTTGCTTTCATGTCATAATTTCGTGTTTCTGATATAATCTGAATAACTTTTTGCAATGAGTAATTTTTTGCTCCCGTTTTGTAATCATTTAAAAAGAAAGGGTTAATTCCTAATGCCGCTGCTATTGCATAATCATTAGGTCTTTCTGTTAAAGTGTGATAAATCAGAAGCCGGTTAAAATTCATGAAAATAGTATTAATAGTAATAATTATTGGATTTTCTTTAGGATTTTTACTCAAGTGCAGAATAATGCTGTTTGCTTTTAAAACATCTTTTAAATTTAAGGCTTTGCATAATTCAAATACATTGAAATCTTTACTTATGCCAATATTTTTTTCAATGTGTTCCGGTGTAATGTTTCTTGAATCTTTTGGTAGTGTAAGAATCAGTTTTTTGAGCTCGTTTTGTATTTTTGATAAATCTGTTCCAAGAAAATCTGTGAGCAATTGCGCTGCTATTGGCGATATAGTGCAATTTTCATTTTTGAGTTGGTTTTGAATCCATGCCGGAATTTGATTATCGTATAATTTTTTCGAGTCAAACAGAACGCCTGTTTTTTCTATCAGCTTACCAATTTTTTTTCTGCCATCAATGGTCTTGTATTTATAATTTATGACCAATAATGTTGAATTCAGTGGTTTTTCAACATAATGCGCAAGATTTTCTTCAAGTTCTTTTATATTCTGCGCTTCACGAATTACCACTACCTGATAATTCGACATCATTGGATATCTTTTTGCCAGATTGATAACTGTCCCGGCTTCTACATCTTTTCCATAAACTATAGTCTGATTAAAATCTCTTTCTGCGGGAGCTAATACATTTTCAAGAATATAGTCTGTAATTTCATCAATAAAATAACCTTCCTCACCCATTAAAAAATAAATCGGTTTATAGATTTTATTTTTCAGATCCGTCATTATTTGTTCGAAAGAAGGGCCGGTATTTTTTTTTGTTGCCATTTAGTTTAATGATTCGGTATTAATTAATAAATGTTGCATGTTGCAGGTTTGACCGTAGACTGAGCGCCTGCCTGTCCGCCTGCCTGCCGGCGAGGCAGGGTAGGCAGGGAGTCGAAGTCAAGGCTGCATGTTGCAAGTTGCAAGGTTGAATTGATGCCTTCGATGCTGTTTCTTTGCTCAGCAACATCCGTTTTAGTTATTGGTTTTTCTTTCAACATTTATTGACAATTAATGTATAATCATTGTTAAATACGAGTCTTGTGATAAAAGTATATATTATTTTTACTATTGATTTCACGGAATGTCGTAGTTGTACTATTTATTTTATTATACTGGATAAATGAAAAATAACCTGTCTGCCGCCAAGGCAGGTCTGTGAAAATCTGTGCAATCTGTGGCATAAGTTTTTTTTGAAGCATGTTAAAATTTAAAATTTCAAATGTTTAACAGATTGCCCGTTGTTTTCAATTTCCATTAAAGCTTCAATTCCAATTTTAATATGGTCTTCTACAAACTGAGCCGTAACTTTTTTATCGCTATCAGCTGTTTTAACACCGTCTGCTATCATGGGTTGGTCAGAAACCAATAAGAGTGCGCCGGAAGGAATTTCATTATAAAAACCAACGATAAAAATTGTGGCTGTTTCCATATCTATAGCCATAGCTCTTGTTTTTTCAAGATATTTTTTGAAACGTTTATCGTATTCCCAAACACGTTTGTTTGTTGTCAAAACAGTACCTGTCCAGTAATCTCTTTTGTGGTCGCGTATAGCTGAAGAAACAGCGCGCTGAAGGTTAAAAGCAGGTAGAGCCGGAACTTCAGGCGGTAAATAGTCATTCGATGTTCCTTCGCTTCTTATAGCTGCAATGGGTAGTATTAAATCGCCAAGTTCATTTTTTTTCTTTAAACCTCCGCATTTTCCCAAAAATAATACAGCTTTTGGCATAACAGCGCTAAGCAAATCCATAATTAATGCAGCATTCGGACTCCCAATACCAAAGTTAATCAGTGTAATTCCATTTGCTGATACATTTGGCATCATTTTCCCTTTTCCTAAAATAGGTGCATCGTACCATTCTGAAAATAAGTCAAGGTAATGTTGAAAATTTGTCAATAAAACATAAGGTGTAAAATCTTCAATAGCCCTGCCTGTGTACCTAGGCAGCCAGTTTTGTACAATTTCTTCTTTGGTTTTCATGTGCTGTGTTATTAATTTTCTATCAAAATATCCCAAAAATATTTAATTTTATGACAAAATTAATTTATGATACCATTAAATTATCCACAATATCAATTTCGCCTTGAGGAAACGGATGGCAAAATTAAGATTTTTGACGAATTACGTAAATTGTGGTTAATTCTTACGCCAGAAGAATGGGTACGCCAACATGTGGTAAAATATCTGATTCAGGAAAAAAAATATCCGGCATCATTAATTGCAATTGAAGCAGGTATTGAGGTAAATAAATTAAAAAAGAGATGCGATATTGTTGTTTTTGATAACACTGGAACCCCAAAAATGATTGTTGAATGCAAGGCGCCTGAAATTAAAATAACACAAAAGGTCTTTGATCAGATAGCGTCTTATAATATGAAACTAAAAGTTGATTTTCTCCTCATAACAAATGGCTTGAAAAATTTTTGCTGCGAAATTGATTATGAAAAATCTGCGTATCGTTTTATTGAGGAGATACCGGAGGTAGATTTTTTTAAGACTTAATAAACATTATAAATAAATAAATATGCGAAAATTGAGTTAAATGAAATGCCGAAAGTGATGCAATTCGTATTCGTTGTTTTTTTTAGTATTCAATCATTTCAAAAGGAACTTCTACCATGTCGGCATATTCTTCTCCTGCTTCTTTCATGTCTTCATCATTGGAAGGATAATGCCAGCGTATCGTTACTTTATCGTTGTCTTCGTTCATTTCTTCTAATTTCAGAAGTATATCAAGAATCATTTTAGATGATGCTGTGTTGAAATAATTCAGTTTAAAATCGAATGTAATTTTATCGGGTACAGTTTCTGCAAAGGCTTCCATCCATGATAAAATGGGCTTGTAAAAGGCGGCAACATCTTCTGGCAATGAGCGCCCTGAAAGTTCAAATTTAGAATTTGCAGCATCTAAAATTACATTTGGCGTATCGTCGGTACCAACAAGGTTCATTGTATCCATATTTTATCAATTTATAAACTAACTTTCGAAATTAAAATAAAAAATGAAAAATTATCATCAATGGGTAAAAAATGATATTCAAATTTATTTCCCGTTTTTTTTGCAATATCTATCAAACCAAGTCCTGCTCCGCCTTTTGAGGAAAGTTCTCCCCCCATTATTTGTTTTTTATAGGCATCCTTTAAACCTTCTTTGTCGAGACTATTTACCAACTCCAGAGATTTTCGCAAACTTGCAGATTTTTCATTTGTGAGAATATTTCCTGTTGTTATGAAATAAGATTCTTTATTTCTGCTTACGATAAAAATGCCATGTGGCTCTTGTTCGTCATTAATTTTGTCTGTATGCTTGCTGATGTTTTGTAGGCATTCTACCATAACATGAAATACCTTTTTCTGAACCGAGCTGTCTACTTTTTGCGATTCCAGATTTTTTTCAGCCATCGCAGTAAATGCTTTTGTTATCTGATGAGTAATCTCTCCCTCGTAAACAAGGCTGATTTCATTTTCTTTCATTTTTTTATAGAAGTCGTAAACAAATTCCAGAAAAGTGCCTGTTTTTATATTTTCAAGAAGCATATATATTTTTGTTTTTCAGTACCTAGTGTTTTATTGCAAAAATATCTTTTATTTCAATTACTTGTATTGAGAAATATCAATAATATTTTTGATAGTGAAATAATAGGAGTCTCGACGTAATTTGATTAACAACCGACATTCAATATTCTATAGGTAAATTTTCAAATTTTCAAATTAAATAATTATCACATTCCTAAACCTTCAACCCAATAACCAAAATATCATCAATTTGCTCCAACTGCCCCTTCCATTCATTGTGTTTTTTTTCAAGAATAAATTTTTGATAATCCATTTTATATCCATGAATATTCGTTAAAATATTTTTAAAGTTTGTTTTGTTTAATTTTTTATTATCAGAGCCACCGAATTGGTCTGCATAACCATCTGTAAACATATATATGATATCTCCTTTTTGCAAATCAATGAAATTACTTGAATAAACATTTTTGTCTTCACAGGGTGTGCCAATTGGAATTCTTGTCCCTTTATATTCGGTAAGAATTGAATTATGAACATGATAAATAGAATTACAAGCACCCGAAAACTCAACACTCATTTCATCTTTATCAAAGCAACACAGCGATAAGTCCATGCCATCACTCATGGATGATTTAATTTTTTTATTCAGCAATTTGTGTATTTCATCATTAAGATGATTCAATATATCATAAGGGTGGATAAATACTTCTGTTGCTTTTTCTAACTCTCCTTGTCCTAAAATGCTTAACAAAGCACCAGGAACCCCATGTCCTGTACAATCTGCTGCAACAATATATATTTGTCCCATCCTTTCTTTTATCCAGTAAAAATCACCACTTACAATATCTTTGGGCAATAATAAAATAAAATAATCATCAAAATAGGTTGAGAGTGTTCTTGTAGGTGGTGTCAATGCATGCTGAATTCTTTTGGCATAACGAAGCGAATCTTCCCAGTCCTGATTTTTTTCTGTAATAATTTTTTTTTGTCGCAAAATTTCGCTTTTCTGGTTTTCGAGAATATTGTTCTGCTTATGTATGTTCAGGAATACTTTTGTTTTGCTTAGTATAATAAAAGGATTAAAAGGTTTTACAATAAAATCTGCTGCGCCTGCTTCATAACCTTCCTTAATTTTGGGATCATCGGTATATACGGCTGTTAGAATAATTATCGGGATATCTTTGGTTTTAGGATTTGATTTAAGCAGGCGCGTAACTTCAAATCCATTTATTTTTGGCATCTGAACATCCATATAAATAAGGGCAAGCTCATTTTCTTCTGCAATTTTTAAAGCCTCTGCTCCATTCATTGCATAGAGTGTTTGTACTTTCAGTTCACTTAAAATTTCTGAAAGATATTCAATGTTCAAAGAATGATCATCTACAATCAATATTTTTTCTTTACAACCCATGGTTTTTTTTTGACAAAAATAAGTGTTTCATTTGTCGCTACCAAAAGTTTATATTTCACGGAGAAAAGTCCTCTTTTAATTATGGATACGGCGTTTCTTATTGTTTTATTGTTTATTTTCAAGATACAATCAAGTTTGAAGTTGAGATATATCAAACAGATTTTAACATAAAAATTCTTTTTAACAAAGTACTTTTATAATTCAAAATATTCACATGAACAAACAAACTAAAATAACAAAGAAAATAACGCCGGAATCGAATGTAGATTCAAAGGATAAGCTGATCTCTGAACTTCAGGAAAGAATTTCTTATCTTGAAAATAATAACAAGGATTTAACAAAAAAACTCAATCTTTTGTATCCTTCTGTAACACAAAATGAAATAACGAATTCTCTTCACGACTTTGTTGCTATAGCTGATGTTGTTATTTCAATAATTTATATTGTTTCTGATCAGAAATTCAGTTATGTGAATCCTGCTTTTATTAAGTTTACAGGATACAGTCAGGAAGAAGTATTTGAAATGAATTTCTGGCATTTTGTCTATCTCGATGATAGAGATATGGTTAAAGAGAATGGTCTTCGCAGATTGAAAGGAGAGCCTGTTCCAAATGATTACGAGTTTCGGATTATTACGAAGCAAAATGAAGTAAAGTGGGTTCAGATTAATAACAGCCTTATCAGATATAAAGATAAAAATTCAATTATTGGAATAGCATTTGACGTAACAGAAAAAAAACATTTTGAGTTTTCTCTGAAAGAAAATGAAAAAAAATATAAGATTTCAGAGCAAATGGCTAAACTTGGGTGCTGGGAGCTGGATATCATTAACAATAAACTAACCTGGTCTGATGAAATTTTTAGAATTTTTGAGCTTGACGCAAGTAAATTTATTCCTACTTATGAAGCTTTTTTAACTTTTGTTCATCCCGACGACCGCAATTTTGTTAACAATGCCTACATAGATTCTATTAAAAATAAATCTTCCTACGATATATGCCACCGCTTGCTTCTTCTCGATGGAACCATAAAATTTGTGCAGGAAAAATGTTACAGCGATTATGATAGCCTTGGAAATCCGGTTAAATCATTTGGAATGGTGCTTGATCAGACCGAACAGGACAGAGCAAGGCAGGATTTGATTGAGAGCAATGAAAAGTTTAGCGCCATTACCCAGTCTGCAAAAGATGCTATTATCATGATTGAAAATTCAGGTAAGGTTGTTTTCTGGAACAAAGCTGCTTTTACTATTTTTGGCTGGTCGGCTGAAGAAATTACAGGGAAAAATTTGCATAAACTTTTGGTTTCACCTACTGATTTTAAAATGTTTTCTGAAAGATTTCCCGAATTTATAGATAGTGGGAAGGGCAGAGCAATGGAACAAACATTAGAACTAAAAGCAATTAAAAAAGATGGTTCCTCTATTTTTATTGATTTGTCTTTATCTTCTCTATTAATAAAAAATCAAAGACATGCTATCGGAATAGTGAGAGATATTACCGAAAAGAAAATTCAGGAAGATTTTTTAAATAAGCAAAATATTTTTTTGAGTTCTATTATTGAATCGCTATCTCATCCATTTTATGTAATAAATGCTCACGATTTCTCAATAGAAATTGCGAATAAAGCTTTTCTTGATACTTATAATTTGAAAGAAATTAGTAAGGGTAAGCATTTTTGCTATGAAGTTACGCATAAACAAAAAACTCCGTGCGCTACTAAAGAGCATCCATGCCCTGTGCAAGCTGTTATTGAAACGAAAAAACCTTCGCATGCAGAGCATATACATTATAATAAACATGGATTTCCTGTTTATTTTGAATTACATGCTTTTCCGATTTTTGATGATAAAGGTAAAGTTATAAAAGTGATTGAATACTCATTGGATATTACTTCCAGAAAAAATTATGAAGAGGATTTAAAACTAAATGAAAAGCGTTTTGAAAGCCTGCTTTCATTGTATCAGTTGCACGATGTTACACCACAGGACATACTTGATGTAACACTTGAGGAAGCAGTGAAATTAACACAAAGTAAAATTGGTTACATTTATTTTTACGATGAGAATTCAAAATTATTTACACTAAATTCCTGGTCAAAAGATGTTTTGCCTGCATGCGCTGTAATGGAAAAGCAAATTGTTTATGAACTTGATAAAATAGGTTTCTGGGGTGAGGCTGTCCGTCAGAAGAAGCCTGTTATTAATAATGACTTTAAACTTCATAATTCCTTAAAAAATGGAACTCCCGAAGGTCATGTTGAAATATCAAAGTTTTTAACAATTCCGGTTTTTTATTATGATAAAATAGTCGCGGTTATTGGAGTGGGGAATAAAGGAGATAATTATAATGACGGAGATATACGACAGCTATCGCTTCTTATGGATTCTGTATGGAGTATTATTGAAAGAAAAAAAGCAGAAGATGCTTTAGTTCTTCATGAGCAGCGATACAGGGTAATTGTGGAAAGTCTTAATGAAGGTATTTTTTCTACAGAAAAAGGCTTGTTTATTTTTGTGAATAATGCAATGGCAACTATTTTCGGTTATACCCCCGATGAAATGTTAGGTATGTCGTCATGGGAACTGGCCATTGAAGAAGAACAGATTTCTATCAGAAATAAAATGACGCAATTGGCACATAACAGGGATGTAACACCAGTAGAAGTGCTATGTAAAAGAAAAGACGGAGAACAGGTTCTGGTAGAAATTTCAATAAACTTTTCTTATACAGATTTTAAAGTGATAGGCGTAGTTCGTGATATTACTGGTATTCGCAGGGCAGAAAAAGAGATAACAGAAAAAAATCGTTTTAATGAATTATTGCTGAATGCGCTTCCCCATGTTGCATATCTTATTGGAAGAGATCGTAAAATTCTTGCATTTAATAAACAGGCAAAGGAACTGGGCGCAATGGTTGATGAATTTTGCTGGTGCGGTATTTACCATCAGGATAATATTTCGGAAGATGAAAAAGAATTCTATTTGAATTATAAACAACCACGTACTGGAACACGTTGTTCTTTTTGTCTGGCAGACGAAATGTTTAAAACAGGCAAGACTCTGAATAAAGAAGTGGATGTTCATGGAAAAACATGGGACACCTTTTGGGTACCTATCAATGAGAATACCTATCTCCATTTTGCTATTGATATTACAGAGCGCAAACAATTAAGCGAAAAGTTGGAGAAAATGATCATGGAGATGGAGGGAACCAACTGGGAGTTGAAAATGATGAATGATGAATTGCGCTTTGAAATTTCGGAGCGTCTGAAAGTGGAAGGAGAATTGAAACTTCAGAAAGAAATGTTGAATATTTTAAATGAAAGGCTCGAAAAACAGGTAGAAGAAGAAGTTCAAAAAAATAGAGAAAAAGACCATTTAATGATCAGCCAATCGCGACAGGCAGCCATGGGAGAAATGATTGGAAACATAGCGCACCAATGGAGACAACCTCTGAATAATATTGGTCTTATGATTTACGATTTGCTCGATTTATACCGTAACAATGAGCTGACATTGGAGCAATTTGAGAAAAGAGAAGCCGAGTTTAGGTCTGTAATAAAGCAAATGTCGCATACAATTGATGATTTCAGGTATTTCTTCAAACCGGATAAAGAAAAACATAACTTTTCTCTTTTAGAAGTGATTGAAAAATCTAAAACTTTTGTTAATGCCGGGTTTTGCAATAATAGCATTGTGTTATCAATAGAAATGAACGAGGATTATATTATTAACGGTCTTCCAAATGAATTTGCCCAGGTTTTACTGAATATATTAAACAATGCTAAAGATGCCATTGCTGTTTCAAAACCAATAAATCCTAAAGTTAATATAACTGTAAGTGGAAATGAAGAGCATCGTGTATACATTATAATTTGCGATAATGGAGGAGGAATTCCAGAGTCTCTGTTGTATAAAATTTTTGATCCTTATTTTACAACTAAAAGTGAAATGGATGGGACAGGAATCGGTCTGTACATGTCGAAAACAATTATTGAGAAAAATATGGGAGGCAAACTTACTGTATCAAATAAAAATGGAGGAGCCGAATTTGTTATTGACGTCTCTTATGAACAAATAATGAAAAAAGAATAGGAGAAGTTTAATTTCAGAACTCCTGACATCGTATTTGTAAGTCAATAAATTATTAAATATTATTTGCATCTGTCGTAGCAGATAAAAAGGGGAAGTCGATTGCATAACCCCGAGCTTTAGCTCGGGGTACAGAAACGAATTATAATAAAAGATTTTGGCGGAAAATTTGCTCAATTGTTCAGCGAAACTTATAGTAAGATAGAAGCATGCAAATTTTATGACAAAATCCCGCCTTTTTATCTGCCGCAGATGCAAAGATCAGTAATTCTTAGTTTACAACAATCAATATTAGTTACAGTATTTGTATGTGGGAAACCTCTAAAAATGTCAAATAATCAAAATAATGAAAAAATAATAAAATGGAATCTATTAAAATTTTATATATAGAAGATCAGCAGGATGTAAGAACATTGACATGTAATCTTTTGAAAAGAAGATATACAAATGTTTTTACTGCAGAAAACGGAAAAGCAGGACTTGAAATTTTCGAGCAGGAAAAGCCCCAGATTGTTGTAACAGATATACGCATGCCTGTTATGGATGGTCTTACTCTTTGTAAAGAAATCAAAAAGAAGTGCGACAATTGTCGTTTTATTTTGACTACTGCGCATAGCGATATTGATTATTTTTTGCAATCTATTGAAATAGGAATAAATCATTATATCCTGAAGCCGATTGACCCTGACCTATTATTTGCTGCTGTTGATAATTGTATTAAAGAATTTCAGACCACTTATGATTTAGAAAGAAAAACAAAGGAATTGCAA
The DNA here is from genome assembly GCA_001769125.1 of Bacteroidetes bacterium GWF2_35_48. Lineage (GTDB taxonomy): Bacteria > Bacteroidota > Bacteroidia > Bacteroidales > GWF2-35-48 > GWF2-35-48. The sequence goes on from MEOG01000105.1 coordinate 188,915, forward strand.
CAGATGAATCTGAGACTTATGGATGAAATTGAGCAACGCAATATTCTGGAAAAAGATTTGATTAAAGCAAAGGAAAAAGCGGAGGAAGCAGATCGTTTAAAAACTTCTTTTCTTGCAAACATGAGCCACGAAATACGAACTCCTTTAAATGGAATATTAGGCTTTGCAGAATTACTGAAAAATTCAAAAGTTACACAGGAGAAGAGAGAAAGATATATCTCTATTATTAATGAATCTGGTAGAGATTTATTGAATATTATTAATGATGTTCTTGATCTTGCTAAAATTGAAGCGTGTCAAATAATGCTTTCTCCCACGGACTTTTCATTGAATACAATGATTAATGAATTATATGTAATTTACGAAGCAGATATCAGCATTAAAGGAAAGCCCATTGTTTTAAAAAAGGTTACGGAGCTTCCAGATGATAAGTCTTATATAAATGGAGACGATATCAGGATCAAACAGATATTTAAAAATCTTATTTCAAATGCAATCAAATTCACTCCCGAAGGAAGTATTGAATTCGGATATAAAATTAATAATAAAAAAATTCATCTCTTTGTTAAGGATTCCGGAATAGGAATAGATACATCAAATCATGCTTTTATTTTTGACCGTTTCCGTCAGGAAGATGAAACAACAACGCGTGAATTTGGAGGAACAGGCTTAGGTCTCTCAATAGCCAAATCATTAACGGAGTTGATGGGTGGACAAATAAGCGTAGAGAGTGAAAAAGGAAAAGGTGCTTTATTTGCATTCTCGATTCCCTATATCAATGTGGTGAGAAATGAATACTATCAGGTATTTGAAAAAGTAAACAGATATAACTGGGAAGATATGCACATATTGATTGTTGAAGATCATCAGGACACATTCTTATACCTAAAAGATTTGCTTGAAGAAACAAAAGCCAGAATATCATGGGCGAAAAACGGACAGGAAGCAATAGATTTTATTAAATCAAAAATCGCATTTGATATAATTCTTATGGATATGAATCTTCCTGTATTGAATGGCTATCTGGCAACCCGTGAAATAAAAAAAATGAATCCCGATATGTGCATTATTGCTCAAACTGCTTATGCAATGGCTGAAGATATTTCAAAAGCTTATGAAGCTGGTTGCGACGATTATCTGATAAAACCAATAGATTCTGAATTATTATTCGAAAAACTTACCGAAAAATTTCACTCATAAAATGTGAAAAACTCTTTCAATTTTGCAAATATTCCTAATTCTTTAGGCTATGAATTCATAATTCATAATTCATAATTCATAAAATATACCTTACTCTGCAAATCTGTGAGGATATTTCGCACGAGCCAACGCTCAAAACCTCACAGGATTGCAATTTATAATTCGTAACCTGTCTGCCGCAGCGGCAAGCTAGGCAGGTTCGTAATTCACAAACCCCTCCCTCAACTTTTTTTTTGATATATGTCAATGGGGCAAATGACATATAAAACGCTTGTTTTGATTCATATTATTTAGCTTTCCATTACTTTTGATTTAACAAAAAATAAATCTGCAAGCCATGTTTTCAAATCACTTACATATCTCTAAAAACCTCAATTTTTCATCGGTTCAGGAAATTATTGCTCTTTTTACAAATATTGATAAAAAAATTTCTTCGCTTCATGAATGTTCTTCCGAAGACTTTTTAAAGCTCAACGCGCATTTCAAAAATTTCTTTAAACAAAGTAAAAGTATTTCCGGTAATGCAACAACTATATTTGACATTATTGCCGGCAAAGATAATCAGAGCTCATTTCAGGATTTGAATTCATTTCACAACAAACTTATTTCTCATCTTAATAGTTCTGTTGGAAAAGTTAATCAGAGTATAAGTACACTTGAGAAAATCTTTATGAATCTTGAGCTGATGTACCTGCCTTTGAAAAATTTCAAACAAAACCTGATGACGCTGAAATACCTTGGTACAAGTTTGAAAATAAACGGCGCATCTGTCAATGATGAAACAAAAGCAGAAGTTTTCGAGACAAACAGAAAAAAATTGGAAGAACTTATTATTGCTATTACATCTGTATATCCCGTTATTGACGATAATCTGAAAAAATTAAATGAAACGGTTAAATATTCTTTATTCAAATTACAGAAAATTAAAGACAGGAATACATTAAATATAGAAAACATTTTAAATCAGGTTCATTCATCCATTCATCTTTTATCTGAAAAGCATGAGAGTACTGTAGAGCAAATGCCACGTTTAACAGTTAAAACAACTAATTGTTCTGATAGTATAGGTAAAATAATCGAAAACCTGCAATTTCAGGATATCATTCGCCAGAAAATGGAACATATTCAGAAAATGCAGAAAAATTTAGTGGGAGAACTTGAAACAATTAATATTAATGATAAAGATAATACGGATACAATTCAGGACGAATATCTAATAAAAATACGTGACATATCAGGATTGCAGGCAGCAATACTACTGCATACAAACAACGAATATCAGAAAGCAATAGAAATTATTACGCGTAAATTTATTGAAATCGGCGAAGACGTTTCTGATATATCAGAAATATGCCAACAGTTTTCAGGCTTAACTCATAATCCCGGTGAGACATTTTTTAATGAAATAGAAAATAAATTAGTTCATGCTTTATCTCTCGTGAGAAATTACGACAAAGCGAATGAAGAGTTTGCTTTTGAAGTGGACACCATTCATATTGAAATTGAAAAAATGTCTTCAAATTTTGATCATGTTATTAAAATAGAATCAAAATTAAATCAGTTGGCTGTTAGTTTCGCCGACTATGTAGAAAATGATCAGCTATCGGGCGTTCGGCAATTAATCTCCATACTCGTTTCGGATCTTCAGGTTATAAAAGAAAATGTAAAACAATTATTTGATCAGACACTATCTTTAAGTATAAGTTTAATATCCGGAGAATCCTCTGAAGTTAATAACAACGGACAGCAAACGCTTACAATCAGCGAAGACATTCATGCAATTATTGGTCTGCTTGAAAATAATAATGCAAATGTCAATAAACTATTAAACGAAAATAAAGAGATAAGCGAACAAATTCTTTCTGAAATCAGAAACGCAATTAAGGAGGTAAAATATTACGATTATTTTGAAAAAGTTATTGAAGAAATAATCATCGAATTGAATTCAATATATTATAAATTAAAAACCGGAGAAGAATTCAATTATAACAAAGCAGACAGCCTGAAAGATATTGAGAAGCTGTATACAACGCACAGCGAACGCGCCATTCATCATCACATGGTAAGCCGCGACGAAGAAAATATGGATATTTTCAAAGAAGTAGAAAAAATAGATACAAACACAAGTGAAGATGATTCATTAGAGCTGTTTTAAATGATAGGTTTTGGCATGTAAATACCTTGCATGCAAGGTATCCACTTACCCAATCCCACAATAACACTATATATGTCAGAAATAAAAATACAATTAAGAAAAAATAAAAAAACGGGTGGCAATGCAACCATTACAGTTGAAGATGAACTGACACTGGATAATTTGCAGGAGTTCCGTGATAAAGTTATGGAGGTAGCAGAAACAGTACAGGCAATGAATTTTTATCTGCTCAATTTAAATGCAATTGATATTGCTGCAATACAGTTTTTAGTTGCTTTTCATAAACATTATGCTGCCGAAGGGAAATTAATAGATTTTCATTACGAACTTACAGATGATGCAAAATCGTTGTTAGCTAAAAGCGGATTTAATTTAACGAATTAAAAATATTAATATAATAATGATGCGTGATTTTAATACAAATGCAACCTGCAACCTGCAACAAATGTCAACCTTAGTGAGTCTTAGTGTTCTTAGTGGCTTAGTGGTAAAATATTACATTCACCCTGCAACCTGCAACTTGCAACCCAAATCACACAACACAAATAAATACGTAAACATTTTAATAATTATATGAACAAAAGTATCTTGATTGTTGACGACTCTGAAAGTATTCGCGAAGTAGTCAGTTTTACCCTTGAAAATGCCGGGTACAGCGTATTGATTAGCAATGACGGTAAGGATGCACTTAAATTTCTTGATGGAAGAAAAATAGACCTGATCATTACCGACCTGCACATGCCGGAAATGGATGGTATTTCTTTAATAAAAGAAGTAAGAAGAAATCCCGATTACACACCTTACACGCGCACTCCTATTTTGTTTCTTACTACAGAATCACAGGTAGAAAAGAAAATGGAAGCAAAAGAAGCGGGAGCAACAGGGTGGATTGTTAAACCTTTTGTGCCTGCAAAATTATTGGAAGCCCTTAATAAAGTAATGAGGTAATGGATCATTTTCAATCAAAATTTGTTGAAGAAGCAACAGAATTAATTGTTGACCTCGAACAGGCACTGTTAAATCTGGAATCAAACCAGAACGACAAAGAGTCTATCGGTTTAGTGTTCCGCGTTATGCACACGCTGAAAGGCAACAGTTCTATGTTTGGTTTCGATAAAATTGGTGAATTTACACACCATCTGGAAACTATTTATGATTTCGTCAGGCAGGGGAAAATGAAACTTACAGATGAGATTTTTAATGTAACTCTTAAATCTGTTGATCATCTCAGCGCACTGCTTAACGACATCAACCTTACCGATCCTGTTAATAAGGATAATCATGTTTCAATAACACAACAAGTGCTTAATATAATTAATCTGATTGGTCATAATGATCTTAATACTTCTTCTGATTTTTCAGGCAATGATGATGACTCTTATGGACTTTTTGAAGAAGCATCAACGTATCATATCTTTTTTAAACCTAAGGAAAATATCTTCAGTAATGGAACAAATCCTCTCTTCCTGATTGATGAATTACATGGTCTTGGCCAGGTTAAAGCATATCCAAATCTCTCTTCACTTCCCGGGTTACAACAAATAAATATCTCCTCAAGTTACATTTACTGGGATATTTTCCTTTCTACTTACAAAAATGCAAACGATATTTCGGATGTTTTTATTTTTGTTGAAGACGACTGCGATCTTGTAATAACAAAGCTTATAGAAAAAAATCTTTTTTTCAACGAATCTTTTTTTCAACGGATTGAAAGTCTTCTTAAAGAAAAAATAAATATCAATCTTATTGATATTCAGCAAATCGTTTTAAATACTATTGATAATACAAACGATCAGGTAGTTTTTGAAAATGTTAAAGAAGAAAAATTACTTAATGTTAATTCTCAAACTAAAGAAATAAGAGACATTAAAGATTCGTCTATCTCAAGCATTCGTGTTTCATCTTTTAAAATTGATGAAATGATGAATCTTGTGAGCGAACTTGTTACATCGCAGGCAAGACTCAGCCTGTTGGTTGAACATTACAACATTCCTGAATTAATGGCAATTGCTGAAAATATGCAAAAATTATCAAGGCAATTGCGCGATAACGCTTTCAGTATATCTTTAATTCCTCTTCAAAGCATTGTTACTCGTTTTCAACGCTTGGTAAGAGACCTTTCACACGAACTGAAAAAAGATATTGAATTTATTACCGAGGGTACTGAAACAGAACTCGACAAAACCATCATCGAAAATCTTACAGACCCGATCATGCATATTTTGCGCAACAGTCTTGACCATGGAATAGAAGATGCTGAAGTGCGCACTAAAACAGGTAAACCTGCAAAAGGAAAAATTATTCTCAGCGCATTTTATTCAGGGGCGTATGTTTATATTGAAGTGAAAGACGATGGCGCAGGTATTAATCCTGAAATTATAAGGGAAAAAGCAATCAGCAAAGGTCTTATTGCTGCGGATGCAAGTCTTACTCAAAAAGAAATTTTCGATCTTGTTTTTCAGCCCGGATTTTCTACGGCAAAAGTGGTTACAGATGTTTCTGGGAGAGGTGTTGGAATGGATGTTGTTCGCCGAAAAATATCAGATATTCGCGGTGAGGTTGAAATAGATTCAAAAATTGGGCATGGGACAACCATTACTATTAAATTGCCTCTTACATTGTCTATAATTGACGGATTACTTGTTCTTATTAATGATACATATTTTATCCTGCAACTCGCTGCTGTAAAAAAAATCTATTCTATAACGCATAAAGAAGTTCAGAAAGCGCAGCGAAACATGATAATTCTCGACGGCGAAAGCATCCCATTCTATTACCTCCGCGATGAATTTGAAATGGGCGGAACTCCTTTTGATGTAGAGCAGGTTATTGTTGTCATGTATCAGGATAGTCCGGTTGGATTAATTATAGACAAAGTTGTTGGAGAATATCAGGCAGTAATCAAGCCATTAGGCAAACATTATAAAAATCAGGACATGATCTCAGGTGCCTCAATACTTGGAGATGGAACCATTGCCCTCGTAACAGATACAAACAAAATAATAAAAAAATGTTCCCGAGAGTAGAGACGTAGCACTGCTACGTCTCTCTCGAAGGGATTATCTCGTAAAGACGCAGCACGCTGCGTCTCTCTCAAAGCATAACCTTAAACTAAATAATATGAGTAAAGAAGAAAAGAAAACCCTCAATTCGTACTTGTCTTTCAAGTTGGGAGAAGAGATTTTTGCTGCCAACGTAAGCAAAGTTCTCAATATTCTTGAAATGACAAAAATCACGAAGGTTCCGAAAGCTCCCGAATATATGAAAGGAGTTATCAATCTTCGTGGCACTGTACTCCCAGTTGTTGATACCCGTGTGAAATTCTCAATGTCGGCTACTGAATTCACTACTAACACTTGTATTCTTGTACTCGATATTGACATTGAAAGCGATTCGCTGCATGTAGGCGCATTGGTTGACGCTGTTCAGGAAGTACTCGAAATTGAACCACATCAAATTCTCCCTCCTCCAAACATTGGTAATAAATTCAGATCAGAGTTTATTAACGGAATGTACAAATTAAACGAAGAACAGTTTATCATGTTGCTCGATATGGACAAGGTTTTCTCTGTAGATGACCTGTTGGAAATCCGCGAAATTGCACCCGATGTCTATGCCGAAAATGCATAATAGTGTTCAAAACGCTAATTAATTGACACATTAGCACATTAAAAAAATAAAATACTAACCTAAATTCGAAATATATGTTAAATAAAATGAAAATCAGAACAAAATTAATCCTCGGATTTCTGTTTGTTGCAATTATTGCAAGTATTATCGGGCTTGTAGGATACAGAGGAATATCACAAATCATGAAATCATCAGACGAAATATCCGTAGTTCGTTTGCCAAGTATTCACGGGTTGTTTGAAATTAGTAACGGACAGAAATCTGTATGGATTGGTGAACGTGGATTAATCAACCGTCGTATGATGGATAAAGAAATAAGAAAAGCCCAGTATGATTATATTGAATTGGCTTTTAAAAATGCAGACGAAGGTTGGAAAATATATGAGCCTCTCCCTCAAACAGCAGAAGAAGCTGTTGAATGGAAACTTTTTGTACCTCTTTGGGAGCAATGGAAAAAAGATCATCAAAAGGTAGTAGACCTGTCAAGAGAAAAGGATAAACTTATGAGTAACGGCATTGAGAAAGATGATGATAAAATTACAAAGCTGGATAATGATGCATTTGAAGCGTCACTTAATGCACGACAGAGTTTTTTGAAAGCGGAAGAGAAGATTAATGCATTGATTGATATCAATATAAAAGTTGCAAAAGAAGAAGAAGCTATAGCAGATGAAGCCTATAGCAGCGCTGCATTATTGCTGATAATTTTTATCATCATCGGTGTAATTATTGCAATGGCTCTTGGTTTAATCATTGCTGCCAATATTGGAGGTATTTTAAAACAATTGGTTGAGGAAACAAAAAAACTAGTTGAAGCCGCTGTTGCTGGAAAACTCGACACACGTGCTGATGTTAATAAGACCAACTTCGAATTTCAAGAAATACCAAAAGGTATTAATGCGTGCCTCGACGCTGTTGTAAGACCTCTTAACGTAGCTGCTGAATATGTTGATCGTATTTCTAAAGGCGATGTTCCTCCGAAAATTACAGATAGCTACAATGGCGATTTCAACGAAATTAAAAACAATTTGAATAAATGTATTGATGCTGTTAACCTATTGGTAACAGATGCTGCAATGCTTTCAAAATCTGCTATTGAAGGGAAATTAGATACAAGGGCTGATGCTAACAAACACGATGGCGATTTCAAAAAAATTGTACAAGGCGTTAATGATACATTAGATAATGTTATTCGTCCGCTAAACGTAGCCGCAGAATATGTTGATCGTATTTCTAATGGTGATATTCCACCACGAATTACTGATTCATACAATGGCGATTTCAATGAAATCAAAAATAACCTGAACAAATGTATTGATGCGGTAAATATGCTAGTAGCAGATGCAAATGCACTTTCAATTGCAGCAGTTGAAGGTAAATTATACACACGTGCAAATGCAGATAAACATCAGGGTGACTTCAAAAAAATAGTTGAAGGGGTTAATGACACAATTAATTCACTTGTTGGTTTATTAGATAACATGCCGGCGCCTTCAATGATTGTAAATAATGATTATGAAGTATTATTTATGAATAAAGCAGGAGCTGGTTTAAATAACACGACTGGTGAAAACTTGTTTAAATCAAAAACAAAATGTTGGGATCACTTCAAAACTGGCGATTGTAAAACACAAAATTGTGCTTGCAATCAGGCAATGCAAACAGGAAGAGATGCTTCCAGTGAAACAATCGCAAAACCGGGTATCCACAATCTGGATATTCAATACAATGGTGTGCCTTTGAAAAATAAAGAAGGTAAGATTATCGGAGCTTTTGAAGTTGTTATGGATCAGACTGCGGTTAAAACAGCCATGAGAAAAAACAATAAAATAGGCTTATATCAAGAAACAGAAGCAGGAAAACTAAAACAAGCATTAACCCAATTTTCTCAAGGAGACATGGACATTAATATCAAAACAGAAGCTGCTGATCAGGATACCATAGAATCACAGAAAATGTTTGGAGATATTTACATTGCTGTAGACGAAACCAGAAATGCACTAATTGATATTACTGATAAAGCAAAACAAGTAGCTAGTGGAGACCTTACTGTTCAATTAAAACTCCGTTCTGACAAAGATGAATTAATCCAATCACTCTCTGAAATGGTAAAATCTGTTGCAGATGTTGTTGGTCAGGTACAAGAAGCTGCAGATAATATTGCAAGCGCCAGTGAACAAATGAGTGCAAACGCACAACAGGTATCACAGGGTGCTACAGAACAGGCATCTGCTGCAGAAGAAGTATCTTCATCTATGGAACAAATGAGCTCCAATATTCAGCAGAATACAGAAAACTCTCAGCAGACAGAAAAGATTTCTATTAATGCTGCAGAAGGAATGGAAAAAGTAAATAAATCTGCTCTTGAAAGTTTAAAATCTATCAAGGAAATTGCTAATAAAATTTCAATAATCGGAGATATAGCATTCCAAACTAATATCCTTGCTCTAAACGCTGCTGTTGAAGCTGCACGCGCAGGAGAACATGGTAAAGGATTTGCTGTGGTTGCTGCTGAAGTTCGTAAACTTGCTGAACGCAGTAAAGTTGCCGCAGAGGAAATTGATGTGCTTTCAAAGACCAGTGTTGAAGTAACTGAAGAAGCTGGAAAATTAATGCAAATAATTATTCCTGATGTTGAAAAAACATCAAAACTCGTTCAGGAAATTACTGCTGCAAGTATCGAACAGAATTCCGGCGCTAATCAGATAAACAATGCTATTAATCAGTTAAATCAGGTTACACAGCAAAATGCTGCTGCAGCTGAAGAAATGGCTACCAGCACCGAAGAATTATCAAGCCAGGCAGATCAACTCAAAGAAATGGTGGGCTTCTTCAGACTTGATAACTCTAGTGATACAAAGAAAAAAAGCAGCCATACCTCGGTTGTAAAGCAAAAAAGTCAGGTAAAAACAGTTCAGAAATCACATACACAGTTATCGCACATGCCGATACACTCAAAAGGAATTCATCTGAATCTGCATGCAAGTGACACAAAAGACAGCGACTTCGAAAAATTCTAGAAATTGCTGAATACATAAACTTCATTAGGTATGGCATTTGCCATACCTGATGAAATTTTTTTAATTTTCGGTATTGTACATCCGTTGCATGCAACGGATATGCAATATCAATCTAAAACCAAAAAAATATGTCAAAACTCTGGAAAGACTCATACTCATTAGAAATTATTGAAATAGATAATCAGCACAAAGAATTGTTTAGAATATTTGAAGAATTATTGATTGCAATGTCTAAAGGCAAGGGCAATGAAATTGTCTTAAAAACACTAAATAATCTTGAAAATTATGCACAGATGCACTTTGGTGTTGAAGAAAAATATATGCAAAAATTTGGCTTCGAACAATTTCAAGACCATTTTGAAGCACATCAGTATTTTTATCAAAAAATTGCAGAACTGAAAAAGGCTTATCAGGAAAACAACCTTACAGTTGCAAAAGAATTGATGGATTTTTTAAATAAATGGGTCGGAAAACATATATGCGGAACCGATGCTTTATATAAAGATTTATTCATTCAAAATAATGTTATATAATTGGTATTTGTAAATACGATGCAGAGCATCGTATCTACAATACCTAAACCACAAAAACCCCAAAAATTATGTCAAAACTCTGGAAAGAATCATACGCACTAAACATTAAAGAAATAGACAATCAACACATTGAGCTATTCAAAATTCTTGAAGAATTGCTGAACGCAATGTCGCAGGGACAGGGCAATCAGGTTGTTCTGAAAATCATCAACAATCTTGAGAATTATGCACGTATGCACTTTGGTATTGAAGAAAAATATATGCAAAAATTTGGATACGAAAAATTTCAGGATCATTTCGAGGCGCATCAATATTTTTATAAAAAAATGGCAGAATGCAAACAGGCATTTCAAAGCAATAATCTTATTGTAACAAAAGATCTGATGGATTTCCTGAACAAATGGATCGTTAAGCATATTTGCGGAACAGATACTCTTTACAAAGAGTTGTTTATTCAAAATAATGTACGATAAAAATGATCTTTGATATTATTTATTTTCAATAGAAAAAGACTGTGATTTGAAACGTGCAAAATGAAGCCAAAAACCTGATATATAAAAAAAATATTGTGCTCAAATTATTCATGATACTTACTTTTATTGGTTTTGTAAACAAATTATTTTCGCAAAGCTTTTATATTAACGATTCGTTACGTGAGAAGGCATTCTCGTTTCGGGGAGTTGTTCGAATGGATGAATTCAGCAATTTCACAGGTGGTTTAGATCAGGGAAGCGGATATCTGGGAGAAGTTGACATTTCTTTAAAGATCATTACTGAAAAGCTGGGAATATGGAAAGGAGGAGAATTTTTTGTTCAGGGAATGAATGTTCACGGGAAAAAACCTACTTCTAATATTATAGGAGATTTTCAAACATTTTCGAATATAGAATCTGACGACCATACATCATTTTACGAATTCTGGTACAACCAGCATTTATTTAATGAAAAAGTTGCTATTCTGGTAGGTCAGTTGGATATGAATGCAGATTTCAGCGTTTCAGAAAATGCATCGCATTTTATCAACAGTTCGTTTGGTGTGATTCCAACACTGTCAATGAATAACACACTGTCCATTTTTCCATTGTTAACCTGCGGGGCTGTTGCAAAAGCAAAAGTATCTAAAAAAATATTCGTACAAACCGGATTTTACAACGGATATAATGGAGATTTCACTACAAACCCATCAGCAATTAAATGGGAATATAAAAAAGAAAATGGATTTTATAATATTACCGAAGTGCATTATTTTAACATGAAAGACACGGTGGTTACAGGAACATACAAACTTGGTCTGTTCTATCATACAGGTTATTTCATAAAACTTTCAAATGGGGACACTTTGCATAACAATTATGGAATATATGCAATTGCAGACCAAATTATTTTTTCAAAATATCCAGATTCTGAACAGGGACTGAATGCTTTTTTTGAAACGAGTTATTTTCCTGAAGACAGAAATTTTTTAAATTTTTTTATAGGAGGCGGATTGCGTTACAGAGGGCTTTTCAATAAAAGGAAATATGACGATATCGGTCTTGCTTTTGCAACAGGAACAATGAGTAAATATTATAAAAATCAATCAGATTCTATATTGTCTCATGAAACAGCTATAGAATTTATGTACAAAGCACAGTTGCATAAAAATATTGTAATTCAACCGGAAATACAGTATATAATAAACCCGGGTGCATATAAACCTGTAAATAATTCGTTTGTGGGAATGATAAGACTTTTTATTAAATTTGAAGAGTAATTTTTACAATTTTCATTGCATTTGCAAATGATGAATTGTAACCGCTGTGGCGGACTTTAACCGTACTTTGTAAATAACAACTTATGCATATAAACCAGTTAGTTGATATTCTAAAATTTATCAATACGATTATTGATAAAAATAATCTGCCTAGTGATTACCAGGAGTTACATACATTGTGTTCCCAAAAGCATGTTTCAGATGCGGGGTCAATGAAAGATCGCTTGTTTGAAGCTAAAAAGAAACTTGCAAACAAACTAATCGAGATTAATCCAAAATCGTGGACAGATGCTCAGCAGAGAATTTTTTACAAATTTGACAAACCTGATGTTTTTGGTGAAGAAGCAGTAAGATTATTACATAAGCTTTTTGATGAAGAAAATTTTGATCCTCTTTTTGTAAAAAAAGAAATTGAAAATATTATCAGTTCACTTTTGCAGATAAAAAAATCCGCTGCACAACTTCTGGAAGGATTAGAACCTCTGGTTAAACCAGGCTCAAGAGGCTTAGGAGGCGAACTGGAAATAGAAGAACGTCATCATCTTTTATACATCCAATTTGATGAAGGAATATTTATTAAAAATATTGGACAACTCGAAAAATTTTGCAGGATATGGAACCGTATTCTGGCTTCTTTTGCATACTTGACTCAGGAAACGATCGATGATATACGAATTTATGACATTGAATCTTCTTCTATTACTTTTTATACCGGAATTAAAACTATTAATGCGCTTACTAAAGGTACGTATCAGGTATTAAAAGGATATAAAAAGGTTCTTGATGTCAGAAAAATCCAGCTTGAACTCGAAGACTTAAACCTGAGTAACAAAGAAGATATCAAAAACCTGCTTGAGGAAGAAGTTATCAATATTGTGGATGTTATCTCAAGCTCTGTGACAAAAGAATTATTAACAAAGTATGGCTGGAATGAAAAATTTGAACATGAAGACGTTTACAAGGCCGTTCAGGTTTCTTTAAAACAAGCTATCAATTTTGTAGAAAAAGGAGGAAAAATTGATTCCAATCATGCAGGCGATCTAAGACAGATGAATGAAAATGTTATTTCAACATTAAAAAGAATTTCTGAAATGGAGCATGAGAAAAAAAATAATGAAAATGAATCTCTAAACATATCTGTCGAAACTATTTTTTGAAAAAATAGTTTCGACAGATATGTTGGCTTTGTAAATACGTTGCATGCAACGTATTCACATGCACACAATCTTTTCACTTGTGCTGAGCGAGTCTGTAGTGCCGAGCGAAGCGTCGCACAGAGTTTGTCGAAGTGTCGAAGCATGCAACGTATCTTCAATGCCAATATTTTTTATATCCCATTATGGCCTTTACTTTTTTCTTTCGCGATTCCCAAACCCTTGATATGCTGGCAACCTTTCTGGTGCAGTACAGCTCGGGGCGTATGCATATTAAAGTATGGAATCCGGGTTGCGCCAGTGGTCAGGAGCCCTATACTTTTGCAATGATGCTATCTGAAAAAATGGGACATTTCGCTTTCAGAAACTTAATTTTTCATAATACAGATATTGACATCAGCAATCTTTTTCAGGAAATCATTGAAAAGGGAATTTATAAATATGAAGAACTACAGAGAATTCCGATTGATCTTTTTGAAAAATATTTTAAACATGTAACTGGCGATCTCTACCAGATTGATGAGAAGCTACGAAAAAAAATGATTTATTATAAACACGACCTTACTACACTTAAACCTATAGACTCTAATTATAGCCTTGTATTGTGCAAAAACGTATTACTGCATTTACAATACGAACAAAGAGTTGAAGTTATTCAGATGTTCTACAATTCATTATCTGATGGAGGATTGCTTGCTATGGAGCAAACACAAAAAATGCCAGAAGAAGTTTCTCATTTATTTCATCCGATAGCATCAAATGCACAGATTTACCTGAAATTATAGGATGAGAATCCAGAAACTCACAACGAACCCAAAAGCATATTCAAGCAATGTTTATTATATCCGCGGAGATTATAATGCACTTGAAGATATAAATACCCTCATTGATACTGGCGCTGATGAGTATATTTTCGACGAGTTAAGCAAGATTTTTTATGGCGCAGGAAAACGTTCGGTTGAACAAATTATTCTAACGCATAACCACTTTGATCACACTGGTGGTCTCAAATTCCTACAAGAGCTTTACAAACCTAAAATCCTGGCATTTCATGATGATAAATATATAACAAAAGTACTGAGAGACGACGATGTCGTCAAAATAGGAGACAAATATTTTCATGTAATTTATACACCCGGACATTCAAACGATTCCATTTGCCTGTATGGCTACGACGACAAAGTTCTTTTTTCCGGGGACACTCCCATTGATGTCAAAACAAAAGATGCAACTTATTCTCTCGATTTCATTTGTGCTTTAAAAAGAATTGCCAGCATGAAAATTGAAACAATCTACCCCGGACATGGCAATCCCTACACACAAAACGTTCAAGAAATCCTTCAACGCACTCTCGAAAACATCACATAAGGATTGTACAATCGCTCCACGGAGCGATTCTCCAATCCAATTCCCCAATCCCAACAAAACCCAACAAAAAAATTGATACATAGCAATTTTTTTGTGACACATTAAATTTCATTTATCCGTACTTTTGAAAATATTGAAAATGCAATTTTGTGACTGAAGAAATACGAAAACCGGAATCCAGAGAATATTATTCTGCAAAGCTATCTCCGAATGACTTTAAACGTTTGAGCGCTTTCATTTACGATGAAATGGGTATTAAAATGCCTGAGGTAAAAAAAATTATGATAGAAAGTCGTTTGCAAAAGCGGTTACAAATTCTAAACTTTTCAAATTTTAAAGACTATCTGGAATTTGTTTTCAGCAAACATGGTAGCGGAGAAATCATTCACATGATGGATGTTATTACTACTAACAAAACTGATTTTTTCAGAGAACCCCATCATTTTGAATTTCTGCAACAGGAAGTGATTCCTGAATTTGTGAAGCAGTTTAAAAGTAAAATATTAAATATATGGAGCGCCGGCTGTTCTTCCGGTGAAGAACCTTATACGCTGGCAATGGTTCTTACGGATTTAGTAATGAAACAACAGCTTGCAGACTTTTCTATTTATGCAACTGATATTTCTACAAACGTGCTACAAAAAGCTGTTATCGCAATTTACCACGAAAATAAAATAACATCTATCCCGCTTATTGTTAAGAAAAAATATTTTTTGAAAAGTAAAGATCCTGCAAATAAATCTGTAAGAATTTGCCCCGAAATAAGACGAAAAGTTGTATTTGAAAGGTTCAATTTTATGGATGATCATTTTCCTATGAGTACAACTTTCGATATTATTTTTTGTAGAAATGTAATTATTTATTTTGACCGCCTTACTCAGGAAAAAGTTATTAATAAACTCTGCATGAAACTTAGAAAAGGGGGATACTTTTTTCTCGGACATTCCGAATCAATTACAAATATGAATGTACCGCTGGAACATATTAAACCGACTATTTTCAGAAAAATATAATAACTCATGATATGTGTAAAATAAAAATGACACTAATTTCACAAATTTTCAATAAAAATATTAAAAAAAATACTATGACACGAAATAAGAATATATACATATTCAAATAAATTCATAAAATTGTGTCAAGACATCTTAGTGTGTAAAAAATAATATAAAGATAATTCGTGCTATTCGTGTCAAAAAAATATGTGTAAAAACAGATAATAAAACTAAATATGAACAAATTAACAGATCAAGAATTACTTGACGAACTAAAAAGAAGGTTTGAGGATAATCAAAAATCTTTTGAAGAGCAATTAAACCTTACGGAGCAATTAAAAAAAGTAAATAAAAAACTTGAAGATTCCGAGAACCTGAAAAGTCATTTTCTTTCGAATATCCGGAACGAAATAATTAATCCGTTTGCATCTATTATGGCTCTTTCGAAAAGCATCACTACTTTAAAAAGTGAAAATTTTGAAAAAGCAAAAATCATGGCTTCTCTTATTCACTCTGAAGCTTTCATTCTCGATTTTCAACTAAATAATATTTTTACAGCAGCCGAATTGGAAGCAGGTATTAGTTCTCCACAAATTTCAAATGTTAATATTTTATCTGTAATAAACAGCCTTGTTGATTCTTTTAAACCTCTGGCTGAACAGAAAAAACTAAGAACGGAAATAGTGAATGAAAATCTTTCTCTGGATCCTCCTTTTTATTTTAAATCGGATGCTCATAAAATACAATTGATTGTATCTAATCTTCTCAGTAATGCAATATTTTATAGCTATGAAAACACTACGATATTGCTCACAGTTAGCAAATGCGAAGACAATATTTGTTTTTCAATTACAGATTCCGGAATAGGAATTAACGAAGAACACAAGCAGGAAATTTTTGATCGGTTTAAAAGAATCAATTCAAAAATATGTACTCCTAATACAGGACATGGACTTGGTTTATCTATTGTGAGGGAATTGTTGAGCCTGCTCAATGGTAATTTGAATGTACAAAGTGAACCTAATGTGGGATCCACTTTTTCAGCGGTAATTCCTGAAGCACAGGTTGAAGATATAGGTGGTTTTTCATCAGATGGTAATGAGGAGATTTTTTAACTTGCTATGGAGATACAATATTCACAACATTATTTATACCCTTCCACTCTTTTTGTAAACCGCGATCCTTATTTAATTTCTACGGTTCTTGGATCTTGTGTTGCAGTTTGTTTATATGATCCCATCCTTAAATTCGGAGGGATAAACCATTACATGTTGCCCCTGTGGAACGGCGAAGGACTTGCTTCTCCCAAATATGGGAACATAGCAATAAAAAAATTAATAGAACAGATGTTAATGTTAGGCAGCAAAAAAGTGTCTCTGAAAGCTAAAGTATTCGGAGGTGGAGAAGTTATTGATGCTGGAATTTCTAATTTTAGAATAGGCGAAAGAAATATCGCAATAGCAAAATCTATGCTTGAAGAAGAATATATACCGGTTCTGAGTTCTAGTGTGGCAGGAAAATTAGGAAGAAAAATAATTTTTAACACTCTGACAAGTGAAGTACAACATAAATTTATTGAAAGAAAAGCATTCTAAATCCTAAATCCTAAATCCTAAATCCTAAATCCTAAATCCTAAATCCTAAATCCTAAATCCTAAATCCATAAGTTAACATATATCAATTTTTCAAATGATAAAGCCAAAACAGGAATACTCTTGAAGCATTGAATTAAATTCTATTTTTACAAAAAAACCAAATCACAAACATGGATTTTAATAAAAAAATAAAAGTATTAGTTGTAGACGATTCTGCTGTAGTAAGACAGACGCTTTCTCAAATACTTGAATCTGATCCGAAAATTGAAGTAATGGGAACAGCTCCCGACCCATTTGTTGCTGCAAAAAAAATTCAGGATGAAGTCCCCGATGTTATTACACTTGATATTGAAATGCCCAGAATGGACGGCCTTACTTTTCTCAGAAAAATAATGTCACAGCATCCGATGCCTGTAATTATAATTTCCAGTCTTACTGTAAAAGGCACAGAAACGGCAATAAAAGCACTTGAATACGGTGCAGTGGATATAATTACCAAACCTCAGATGGATACAAAAAAATTCATCGAAGAATCTAAAATACGTATTTGCGATGCAGTGAAAGCAGCAGCCATTTCCAGAATACAAAGAAAACAATTTACAGAAACAAATATAGTGCAGCCCAAACTTTCGGCAGATGTAATTTTACAAAAAGCGAGCACGCTCAGTATGTTTAAAACAACTGAAATAGTCGTATCGGTTGGTGCATCAACAGGTGGCACAGAAGCTCTCAAAGATTTTTTATTTGCCCTTCCCCACGATGTTCCCGGTATTGTTATTGTTCAACACATGCCAGAAAAATTCACAAAATCATTTGCAGATCGGCTGAACGATATTTGTAAAATTACAGTTAAAGAAGCTGAAAACGGAGACAGCGTCATCAGAGGTAGAGCACTTATTGCTCCCGGTAATTACCATATGCTTCTTAAAAGAAGTGGTGCTCGTTATTACGTTGAAATTAAAGAAGGACCGCTTGTAAATCGCCATCGTCCTTCTGTTGATGTGCTTTTCCGTTCTACTGCACGGTATGCCGGTTCAAATGCAATTGGGGTTATTATGACAGGAATGGGCGATGATGGAGCAAAAGGAATGCTCGAAATGAAAGAAGCTGGTGCAATAACCGTTGCTCAGGATGAAAAATCCTGTGTTGTTTTTGGAATGCCTAAGGAAGCTATTAAATTGGGGGCAGTAGATAAAATATTACCCCTTGAACAAATTGCACCTTTTATTCTAAAACCTCATCGAAATTAATTTATATTCTGAATTATGAAAAAAATAAGCAAACGTCAGATTATTCAAAAGTTTATTTGGATTGGAACTTTAACAGGTTTTATTTTTTATTTTTTGATTCTGCTAATAGATTTGGACATTCATAATATGGGCTTCACTTTCTCAAATGTAGGAAAATTACATTTTCTAAATCCTATTATTTGGGCTTTCGATCTCCTGCCTTTTTTTATTACAACTTTTGCATTTTATATCGGTAAATTATATGCACAAAATTATGATGAAACCCATAAATCAGTTGAATTAGAGCTAAAAAAATCAAACAGGATAGTAGATTTTACAGAAAATTTAAGAAACGGAAACACTCAGGTAGAATTTGAACTGACAAATAAAGAAGATGTTTTAGGAAAAGCATTAAATGATTTACGCGATACTATCAAAAAAAGTAAAGAAGAAGAAATCATTAGAAGAAAAGAAGATGCACAAAGAAACTGGATCACAGAAGGACTTGCAAAATTCGGAGAAATTCTTCGTCAGGATAATGACAATATGGAGGTTCTTTCTTTTAATGTAATAAGTAATCTTGTTAAATATATAGAAGCAAATCAAGGAGGGTTTTTTATCATTAATGGTTCAAATGGAGATAGATTTTTTGAAATGACTGCATGTTTTGCATACAATAGAAAAAAATTTGCTGAGAAAAAAATTCCCTGGGGAGATGGTTTAATCGGTACCTGTGCTCTTGAAAAAGAAACTATTTTTATTACAGATGTTCCTGATGATTACGTTCAGATTACGTCCGGCCTTGGAGATGCCAATCCAAGATGTATTCTCATTGTTCCCTTAAAATTAAATGATGAAATTCATGGTGTAATAGAACTTGCATCTTTCAAAGTACTCGAAAAATTTGAAATTGAATTTGTTGAAAAATTATCGCAGAGTATAGGCTCAACAATCGCAACCGTTAAAATTAATTTGCAAACAACAACATTGCTCAGAGAATCACAGGAACAAGCCAGAATGCTTGCGGAACAGGAAGAACAAATGCGGCAAAATATGGAAGAGCTCAGAGCTACACAAGAACAAGCTGCACGACAGGGTGAACAATTTGAAAACTTTACCAATTCTGTGAATCATACACTCATAAGAGCTGAATATGATACATCAGGAACACTCCTATATGCAAATACGAAATTTCTGAACAAACTGGGATATCAAAGCAACAGAGAAGTAGAAGGGCAACACATTTCAATCTTCATTGATACAAAAGATCGTCAGTGGTTTGATCCTATATGGGATTGTCTTTCTCAGGGAGGTAAACATTTTGAGGGCGACATGAAGCACATCACGAAACAGGGTAAGGATTTATGGACCATGGCAACTTACGTGTGTGTGCGCGACAGAAACGGAAATGTTTCCAAAATACTTTTCCTTGGAATTGATATTACTGAAAAAAAACAGCAAAATCTCGATTACGAAGGACAAATTCAGGCTCTCAACAGGTCAAGTATTAAAGCCGAATTTACACCCGAAGGCGATATTATTGATTGTAATGATATGTTTCTATTAACATTCGGATATACCGAAGAAGAGGTTCAGGATAAAACAGTTTTCTCTTTTGTCGCTAAAGAAGAATTAAAGAAATTCCGAGGCACCTGGGATCTTGTGGTTAACGGAGAACCGTTTAAAGGACAAATGCGCGGACTAACACAGGATGGAAATGAAAATTGGTTTCAGTGTACGCTTTCTGCTGTTCACGATATGTATGGTGAGGTTGCAAAAATTGTATACATTGCAAATGATATAACCGAACAGAAACGCATGGAAATTGAATCTCGCGAACAAGCAAAGATTCTTAAAAATCAAGAGATAGAACTCCGCCAGAACATGGAGGAAATGAAATCCATTCAGGAAGAAATGAAGAAAAAAAATTTCCAGATCGAAGCTGAAAAAACGAAAACGGTTTGCATTCTTGAAGGTTGTGTTGAAGGAATCGTTACTTTTAATGCTAAAGGAAAAATAGAACTGTTTAATAAAACTGCAGAAGATATTACTGGATACTTTAAAGATGATGTTGTTGGCACACCTGTTAATAAAATTATTACTTTTGAAATGGAAGCCCTCGAAAATAATGGGTATCGAATATTTTATGTTCAGGATGGCGAAAAACGGGAAATTGAATTTAATGCCAAAACTGAAATTCAGATTTTGTCGCAATCAAATGAACCTAAATCTGTACTATTGACCCTTACTGAAATCCGTACAGATAATCTTATTACCTATACAGCATTTTTACAAAATATTGAAGTAGAATTATTTTAATGATTAACTGAACTTTTGTATAAATTAATTCGCTAAAAAATGAGATCAGAAGCCATTTTCATGAGAATAATTAAATGGTTTCTGCTATTTCTGTTTTTTGAAAAATATTTACATTTGAAATATTATTTAAAATATAACATTTTTAAGAAGGAACATAATTATTAATTTTAATTTTATTGAATTATGAAACAAAATTGCTGGGAATTTAAAAAATGCGGAAGAGAACAGGGAGGCATTAAGTCTGCCGAATTTGGTGTTTGTCCTGCTGCTCTATCCACAAAAGTAAACAATGTCCATAACGGAAAAAATGGAGGACGGTGTTGTTGGGCAGTTTCAGGCACCTTGTGTGGAGGATCAGTTCAGGGAACATTTGCACATAAAGTGGGCAATTGTATGAGTTGCGATTTTTATAAAATAGTTATTAACGAAGAAAGGTCTTCAGGAAGCTTAAAAAATGCGACTGATATTTTAAATATGTTGAAATAAAAAAATGTTTTTAAATGAAAATCAGGACTGAAATCAAAATATACCAATTCTTAATAGATTTCAGATGGTTATTGAGCTTGCGACGCATTGCGATGCGCTGCGATGCACAGCGATGCACAGAGCTTGCCGAAATGTCGTAATAAGCTCGGGGTACATAAACAAATAATCGTAACTGATTTTGGCGAAAAATTTGCTCAGATTTATCTCTCAATATGAAGAGATAATTTACCGCAAATTTTATGACAAAATCTTTAAGAGCTCTGAAATTTAAACTAACAAAAAGGGGTAAATATTATTTTGAAAATTAATTATTAATTTTGTGAGAAGTATACCAAAAAAAAATATTTTAATAGTTGACGATAATGCCCGAAATAGGTTATTATTGCAGGAAATTCTGATGGAATTAGGCTTCAAAACAATAATGGCTGAAAATGGCAAAATTGCTATTGATTTATTATCTAACAATAATGTTGATTTGATATTTATGGATATTGAAATGCCACTAATGAACGGTCTTGAAACAATTATCCATATCAGAAATAATTTTCCGGAACCAAAAAATAAAGTACCGATAATAATTCTTACTGCTCATAATATAAAAGATTATTCAAACGGAATATTGGGTTTGTCTTGCGAGGGAATTTTAGAGAAACCTTTTTCCCCTGTTAAAATAAACGAAATTACAGATAAATTTTTTAATTCAGATGAAAACTGAAAAAAACTATACAATACTGATAATTGAAGACAACAAGATGAATATGGAGTTCATTGAAGAAATTCTATTTTCTGATTATAATATTCTTAAAGCCTGTGATGGTTTGGAAGGATTTCAGGTTATTCTCAACGAAAAACCCGATTTGATAATTTGTGATATCATGATGCCCAAAATGAATGGTCTACAAGTATTACAAATGTTACGAGACTCAAAGGAATTTGCAACCATTCCATTTATTTTTCTTACGGCTCGTTCTGAAAAAGAGGATCTTAGGCTTGGGATGGAAAGCGGAGCAGATGATTACCTTACAAAACCTTTTACTTCAAAAGAGTTAATGAATGCTGTTCATTGCCGGATAAAAAGAAAAGAAACAGTTGAGGCTGAATTGCAGGAAAAAATCAACAAAGTAAAAAATGATATCAACTCTGTTTCTTCGCACGAGTTTAACACCCCTCTGAATGGAATTATTGGTTTTACGGACTTGCTGTTATTGTATTTCGATAAATTTCCAAAAGAAGATTTGCTTAAAATGCTGAAAAATATTAAAATATCTACGCTACGTTTGCAGCGGGTTACGAGCAATATTGTCAGCTATGGTTATTTGCAGAAATATTTACACACTCCCGAAACATATCCGGTTATTCCAACAACGGAGTCGCTTGGTCTTATTGAAAAAACTGCGCTTACAATTGCCGAGCATTTTGATAGGAAAAATGATTTGATAATAGACCTTACAGAAGCTTCTGTAAATATAAATAAAGATGATTTATGTAAAATTACAGAAGAGTTAATTTCAAATGCATTCAAATTTTCAGAGAAGGGAACAGAAGTCGTTCTGAAATCATATATAAAGCCGGGTTTCCTCTATCTTGAAATTCATGATAAAGGATACGGAATGAGCAGTGATGAAATAAATGCAATTGCTCCTTATAAGCAATTTAACAGAAATTTCAAAGAGCAGCAGGGAATGGGACTGGGACTATACATTTCAAAATTATTAACCGAATTTAACAGAGGCGCTTTTACCATCCAAAGTAAACCTGACGAGGGTACAAACATTTGTCTTTATATTCCATTGTACGCTTAAACTTCGGGTAGTTAAAAGTGGATTACAACATAGAAGTAGGTTAAGGTCTTTACCGTATACTTTAATCCTCAATCCTAATTCTTAATTCTTAATTCTTAATTCTTAATTCTTAATCCTTAATCCAAATATATTTAAAAGCAATCCTGTGAGGTATGCGGGTTGGCTAGTGCGATGGGTATCCTCACAGGTTTGCGGGTATGCGGGTTGGCTAGTGCGATGGGTATCCTCACAGGTTTGCGGGTATTGCGGGTTGGCTAGTGCGATGGGTATCCTCACAGGTTTGCGGGTATTGCGAGTTGGCTAGTGCGATGGGTATCCTCACAGGTTTGCGGGTATTGCGGGTTGGCTAGTGCGATGGGTATTCTCACAGGTTTGCGGTATAAAATACAATTAATCAGGTTAAATACTTCCTTATCAAAAATAAAAGAGAATCTGCCTGAAAAGGCTTTGTAAGATAATCCACACAACCTGCTTCCATGGCTTTTATCCGGTCGCTTGAATAAGCATTCGCAGTTACAGCAATTATAGGAATATGCGGGTATTCATTTTTTATAATTCTTGTTGTCTCAATACCACTTATTCCCGGAAGTTTTAAATCCATCAGAATTAAATCAATATTTTTATTTTGTAAACAGATATTGATAGCCTCGTTTCCATTTTTTGTATTCAAGAGTGTAAGATTGTATTCATCTAACAATTCGCGGATAAACAGAAAATTAACATGTTCGTCTTCTACAATTAAAATTGTAACACCATTCAGGTCTGCCTGCTTTTCTTCATTGTCCACTCTCGCTGTTTCAATCTGTATAACCTCTGCCTTTTCATAGGGCAGAATCAATGAAAAGACAGACCCAATATTTATTTCAGATCTTACTTCAATTTTTCCACCCATAATGTTAGCCAGATGTTTTGATATTGCAAGCCCTAAGCCTGTTCCTCCGTATTTTCTTGAAATGTCTGAATTTGCCTGCCTGAAACGGTCAAATATTATTTTTAAATTTTCTTCAGCTATTCCGATTCCTGTATCTTCAACATTAAAAGCAATCATGTTTTCATGCAACTTCACTCCAAAAATAACTTTCCCATCTTGAGTAAATTTCAGAGCATTATTGATGAGATTGCTTAATATTTGCCTTACCCGAAGTTCGTCTGCTAAAAAAATAATGTTTTCTGATTTTTTTGTGCATTGCTTTTCAAAAACTATTTTTTTCTTATCAGCAAGAGGATTAAATAAATTAAACAAATCTGTAAGCATCTGGCAAAGGTCAACTGGTGCTTTGTCTATTACTAACTGTCCTGCCTCTATTTTGGAAATGTCTATTATGTCATTTATAATATTTAGCAAATCTTTCCCTGCATCATTAATAATCTGAACATATTCCTGCTTTTTTTCTGTTGAATGTTTAGGATTTTTCAAAAGTTGCGCAAAACCAAGCATGGCGTTCATGGGTGTGCGGATTTCATGAGAAATATTTGCAATGAATGCTGATTTTAGTTTATCATTTTCTTCTGCTTTTCGTAAAGCTTCATGCAATGCTATTTCTTCCTCTTTTTGCTTAGATATATCTGTAACCGTACCATAAGTATAGCTTTTGTCTTCTCTTTTAATTTCCCGGATATCAATTTTTGTTGTTATTATTTTTCCCGATTTTGTAATACATTCAATATCTATTGGCGAATAATCTTGTTTATCTAATTTCGTTAAAAAGATATTTTTTGTTTCATTTTGTTTTTCAGGTAAAGCCAATTCCCATGGGTGCATTTGAAGTAATTCCACCTTTGAATATCCAAAGATCCGCATCAGAGAGTTATTAAAATCTATGAACCGACCATTATGAACAGAGTATATTCCCTGTGAAATGTTTTCTGCCAGATGCCTGTATTTTTCTTCGCTTTCTCTAAGTTCCGTTTCTGCTTTTTTCTTTTCAGAAATATCTCTTAAAATACCACAAATAACAACAGGATGATTATTGTGATCATTTACTATATATGCTGTTACACTACAAGGAACAATTCTGTTATTTTTATCTGTAAGCGTAATTTCATAATTACTTATTGATTTTCGTTCAAGCAACACTTTAATAATTTCAGATCTTTCCTCATGGTATGTATAAAAATCAAGAAGCGGACGACCCAGAAGTTCATCTCTTTTATAACCCGAAATTTTTTCAATAGACGGGCTTATATCTAACAGAACTCCGTCTATGGTTGTTTCATAGTAAACATCGGAAATATTTTCAAAAACTGATTTATACCGGGTTTCACTCATTCGAAGCATTTCCTGTGATCTTCGAAATGAAGTAATATCTTTATATATCGAAACAATTTCACCCGTTTCTAATGTATAAATATAATAATTTCTCCAAGAGCTTCTTTTTTTTGAAGTGTAATAAAAATTATGAATGTGTTCTGTTTTCTTTGTTTTGAAAACATTTTCCAGCAGTTTAAAATAGCCATTTTCTATACACTCTGGAAACAGTTCTGTGATTTTTTTTCTTTCAGCATTTTCTTTTGAAATACCTTCAATTATTTCTGCAGTTTTATTGATACTTCTTAGGAGAAAATTTTCTCCGTTATTTTCTGACTCCCATAAAACCACAGCGTCAAGCATGTTGTCAAATAAATGATTGTAACGCTCTTCGTTTTGCAGTAAATTTTCATTTTTTAAATGCAACTCGTGGTTAATAAATTTCATTTGTTCATTCTGAGCAATATACTCCTCGTTTAATGCAAGATATTCGTTATTGATTCTTGTAAGTTCAAAATTAAGATGCTCAAGGGTAAGATTTTCTTTTATTGCTTTTTCATGTCCGCTTGCTTTTGTAATATTATTTGCAAATGAGCTGACATCATCTATTAAAATATAGAATTGATCTGGGCTGAAAGGACTAAAATGAATATGATACCATTTTCTAAGGCTGACAGAAAAATAAAAATATTTTTGCGTACTTTGTGTTCGTAATGCTTTTTTCAGAAAAGCATTCCATTCGTGGTATTCTTTTTCAAAAACAGAAAGAGCTTCTTTTGCAGATTTTTCTTTTACATCGCCAATCATTGAAATAAACAGAGCATTGGCGTCTTCAAAAATATAATCAATATCTTTATTAAATGTATTTGAAATTATTCTGCAACTTGCGCATGCAATTGGAAAAGAATGTATATATATTGTAAGACTCATTTTTTAATTATCGTTTATTTTTAATATTTTTAAATTTCAGTGTTTTATTTTTTTATTATCAGACTTTCAGAATTGTACAATCGCTCCATGGAGCGATTGATGGAGCAATTCATAAGTTCCAAAAAAAATCCCCATCCTCAAGAATAATAACCCCTAATTTTTAACTGAATATTTTTAATATTATTTGCTATTTTTTCTGATATTTTTTCCAGAGAATCAAATTCAAATCGAGCCTCATCATTTCTTTCTTGATTTTTTAAATTTAGAATTTTCAAAACAATTTTGTTGAACATATCATTATATTTTGTTATGGAATTACAGGTGGAATGTAGCTTCAAAGCCTCAATAATAAATTTATTTTCTTCTTTAAAAGAATGAATCCAGTTATCAAGATAGCTGTTACGCAACTGAAAAGGTATAACTGCTTTTGAATTTGGAGTTTCCTTAATGATAGAAATGATGTGTTTAACCCAGAAGTGCTGGTATTTGCACGCAATCTGAAAATAAAAATCACTCATAGTTTTTTATTTTCAAAATTAATATGAATCAGGGTTTTTTCTTAAATACCGAGATGGTACATCTCACTCCTGTATATGATTTTGGTCAATTATTTTATTGGCTTGTAACAAAATATTTTTAAAAATTAATGTATTTCATTGCTTTCATAGGAGTTTAATTGGTGTTTTGCAAATTTGAATTTCTCAAAATAAATATATTTTAAAGAATGATATTATATTTGTGTCTGAAAATTATTTTTAAACAGGTTTATTTATGAATATTTGTTTGAAGCAGCAACCTGCAACTTGCAACCTGGGTTTCGACTCCCTGCCTACCCTGCCTCGCCGGCAGGCAGGCGGACAGGCAGGCGCTCAACCTGCGGTTATCTTGCAACCTTCAACCTTCAATCTGAAATCTGAAACTCTAAGAATATGGACACATTACGTAAAAAAGCTGAAGAACTGATGAAAACTAAAAAAATTCCTTTTGATAAAATGTCAAATGAGGAAATGGTAAAATTGCTTGAAGAATTACAAATTAATAAAATTGAATTGCAATTGCAGAATGAAGAACTCAGAGCATGTCGCTTAGAACCTGAAATTGCAAATAATAAATTTTTCAACTTTTTTGATTTTTCTCCTATAGGATTTCTTCTTCTTGATGATAAGGGAATAATTCTTGATCTGAATCTAAAAGCTGCGGAACTATTTCAGAGAAGAAAAGATTCCACGATTAATCGCCCGATTATTACTATTCTTGACACACTCGGTATTTCTGTTTTTCATGAAAAATTTGAATTTGTTCAGAAGGGAAGAAAAATTGATAATTTTGAATTGCTCCTGAATAATCTGCATCCCGAAGTTTATATAGAACTTAACATTTCGCCATATAAGACAGATACGTATCTTGTGGCTGTAACAGATGTTACCGCAAAAGTTAACACGCTGGAGCAGTTGCTTCGCAACGAAAAAAAATACAGGTTTCTTACAGAAAAAATTATTGATGTTCTATGGGTAATGGATTGCGATTCTGAAAAATTTACCTATGTAAGTCCCTCTGTAGAAAATTTGCGCGGCTTTACTGCTGAGGAAGTCATGAATGGGACTATTTTAGATGCTTTTACGAAGCTTTCTTTAGAGAAATTTGAAAATAATTTGAAACGCAGGCTTTCATGTTTTACACATGCTTCCGATATGGATATTGTTTTTACAGACGAATTGGAACAGCCAAAAAAAAATGGGGATACGGTATGGACAGAGTTGATATGCCATTTTAGAATTAACCCGGAAAATGATAAAACAGAAATTATTGGAGTCAGCAGGGATATCACGAACAGAAAACAAACTGAAAGGGAACTTAAAAAACTTAAAACAGCCGTAGAGCAATGCCCTGTTACAATAGCAATAACAGATACAAATGGTACACTGGAATATGTAAATCCCGCTTTTACAAAAATTACGGGATACACTCCTGAAGAAGCCATTGGAAATAATCCCCGTGTTTTGAAATCTGAAAAAACACCTCCCGAAATCTTTAAACATTTATGGGAAACCATAACAAATGGAAATGTGTGGCAGGGAGAATTTATTAATAAACGTAAGGATGGACGCCTGTTTCATGAAGAGGCTGTTATTTCACCTGTTTTTGATGAATATGGAAACATTATTAATTATATTGCAATAAAAAATGATATTTCTGTAAGAAAACAACAGGAAGATACCATTTCTATGAATAATGAAAGATTGCGTCATCTGCTGGAACTGGCACAGATGAAAGAAACTGATATTTTTACAATTTTGGATAAGGCTTTGTCAATCGCACAAATTTTAACAAAAAGTAAATTTGGTTTTATTCATCATTACGATTATAAAAACAAATTGTTAATATTAAATTCATGGTCAAATGAAGTGATGAAAGATTGCAAAACTATTGAAAAGAAAACCATTTATGAACTTGATAAAACAGGTTGGTGGGGAGAAACAATACGACAAAAAAAACCAATAATTATTAATAACTACTCTATAGATTCCCCTTTTAAAAAAGGAGTACCTGAAGGTCATATTCCCCTTAAAAGATTTTTAAGTATTCCTGTTTTTGATGAAAATGAAATAATTGCTGTAATTGCTGTTGCTAATAAAGAAGAGGATTATGATGATCTGGATATCATGCAACTCAACCTGCTTGCAGAGTCGGTCTGGTCCATCAGTCGTCAGAAAGAAGACGAGAAAAAAATTCGCCGGTATGCTGAAGAATTAAAGGAAGCCAATAGCACAAAAGATAAGTTTTTCTCAATCATTGCCCACGACTTAAAAAATCCTTTTAATATTATCATGGGTTTTTCTGAAATGTTGGTAAATAATTACGATAAATACGATGATGCAAAGAGAAAAAATTTCCTGAAAAATATTTATCAGACAACACAGAATACGTATAAACTTCTTGAAAACCTTTTGGAATGGTCGAGAGTGCAACGTGGAGTCATGCCGTTTAACCCTAAGGAGCTATTTTTTGACCAGATGATGCAGGAGTGTTTTAGCCTTTTTGAAGAACAGGCAAAAGCAAAAGAAATTGAAATATCTTCTTTTTTGGATAGCCCTATTTCAGCTCATGCCGACCCTTCCATGATAAAAACTATTTTCAGGAATTTATTGTCGAATGCCATTAAATTTACTCCAAGAGGTGGAACAATAAAATTATTTTCTGTAAGTTCAAATGATGAAATTGAATTCACAATTGCTGATTCAGGCATAGGGATGAGTTTAGCTACTCAGGAAAACCTTTTCAGAATAGATACAAACACCAGCCAACCCGGAACTGAAGATGAACAAGGCACTGGTCTTGGTTTATTGCTTTGTAAAGAATTTATAGAAAAGCATGAAGGAAAAATTTGGGTAGATAGCGAGGAAGGAAAAGGGAGTGCTTTTAAATTTACCTTACCCCTTGGGGGACGGTGATTGTGCAGTACCTTTCATTCTTACCCAACCTCACTTAATCTTTTCAGCAAACCAGGACTATGGAGATCAAACTTTTTCCCTGTGATTTTCAACAGCCCATCGTTTTTGAATTCCGTTAAAATTCTTACTACCGTTTCTGTTGACATGGCCGTAAATTCAGCCAAATCTTTTCGTGAAAGGGTAAGGTCAAAAATCTGATTTTTGTAAACTTTTTCAGAAAGGTACAGCATTGCGTCTGCCATACGTCCGTGCGCCTGCTTTTGAGTAAGACAGGTAAAACGGTCAATAATATCAAGTTTGTTAAGGTTTATAAGTTTAATGATTTCTACCGCAAAATCAGAATTTTCACGGATTAATTTTGAGATAATATTTTTATCAATAAGCCAAACAACAACTTTTTCAATAGCAATAGCAGAATAACGGAATGTACTTTCATCGAACAGCGATTGTAATTGAAGAAAATCTCCGGGTAAAACAATTTCCAACAAAAGATTTCTTATCCGGCTTTCATGAACAATTTTTGCCCGGCCTTCTTTTAACAAAATAATATGAGAAGCAAATGAGCCTTGCTTGCAGATTGTTTCACCGTTTTTGTAGGAGATTTCCATTTTGGTGCGGATAAACAGTTCGAGCTGCTCATCTGTTAGTTTGCTAAGAATATTTTTTTCTGCCATTATATTTTTCTTAAAAGAATTATCAGGAGGTAAAAATAAGATAAAAAAACTTAATATAAATCAATCGTAACATTTTTTTTATTCCAATTTTTTTTTATATTTTTCCCGATTTAAGAGATTGCGTAAGCAATCCTGTGAGGTTTCGAGGGAAGGCAAGTGCGCATGCTCCTCGCAGGTTTGCGGGAGAAAAGGAAGATATGAAAGAATTAGGAAACTGAACTTTCGTATGAAAAAGAACTATAATTTGAACTTATTGTTAACATTAATTTATGCAAAATATTATTACGGTGTTCTGCACCTTGGTTTTTCTATGTCTTTTATTTTTTCCAAATATTTTGCGGCTCTGCCATTGTATTCCAAATATAGCAGCAGAGCTGCGATAACATTTGTAGCAGCAATAGCTGCGTTGTTTACAAAGGTGCAGCGCACCGGAATATTATTATTTTGATTTCAGTCCTATTTTTTCATGAAAACAGAAAAAGCAAAAAATATTTTATTATTCTGTGAAAAATGGCTGCTGATCTCATTTTTCACAGAATTAATTTATACGAAAGTTGAATTAGAAAATTAAATAGATGTACAATCGAATTCCAATCGAATTCCTATTGTATTTCCACAGAATTCCAAATTCATAATTGAAAAAACAATGACCGAAGAATCAAAAAACAAAAAACACACACAGGAAAAAACCATTATTCGTCTTAAAAATGAGATGGAGTCTTTGAAATCAAGAGATTTTCTCCTTTTTCAGAATTTGCCACTCGCTTATGCATATCATCAAATTATTTTCGATGAAAATAAAAAACCTGTTGATTATATTTTTGTTGAAGTTAACAAGGCTTTTGAAGAGCTAACCTGTTTAAAAAATATTATCGGGAAAAAAGTTACAGAGGTAATTCCCGGTATTGGAGACAGTGAATATAACTGGATCGAAAAATATGCAGATATAGCTTTGAATGGCACTACTGATAGCTTTGATCAATATTCTCAGCATCTGCAAAAATGGTATCATGTTAATGTTTTCAGCCCCGAGAAAGAATTTTTTATTTGTCTTTTTTCAGATATTTCTTTAACAAAACTGCAGAACGAAGAACTACAAAAAAAGAACGAAGAGTATTACAGTCTTAATGAAGAGTATCAGGCGCAAAATGAAGAGATAAAGAGCCAGAATGAGCAGTTTGTTATTGTGAACAAACAGTTACAGGATCAGAATAATGAAAAAAGAAAATTACTAACATCTATAGAAAAAAGCGAAAAAAAATACAGAACGCTTGTTGAAAATATTAACGATGTGGTCTGGGCAAGCGACCTTAAAATGAATCTGACCTATATCAGTCCCTCAATTCAGAACCTTACTGGATTTGCGGTTGATGAGTACTTAAAAAGACCTATAACCAATAGATATACTGCAGATTCTTTACAAAAAGCGAAGCAATTGTTTGGACAATATTTTAATCAGGTAAAAAATCATTTGGTTGAGACGGACACTGTTTTTGTTGATGAACTGGAATATACACACAAAGATGGTTCTACAGTCTGGGCAGAGGTTAAAATGATTTTTATAACGGATGAATCGGGTAATATTACTGGAATAACTGGAACATCTTTTAATATTGACGAAAGAAAAAAATTAGTTTTAAAATTACAAAAACAGGAAGATGCACTTCAGGCGCAGAATGAGGAATATGCAAAACTTAATGAAGAATATCTTGCTATTAATGAAGAGTTATCAGATGTTAATCAAAATTTATTGAAAACAAATTCTGAATTAATAAAAATACAAGAAGAGTTGCGTTTACAGTTTGAACGTATGCCTATTGCCTGTATTTATTTTGATTCAGATTTTAAAATTAAATCGTGGAATTATTCTGCTGAAAAATTGTTCGGATATCATGCAAAGGAAGCATTTGGGAAAACGGCGCATGATATTATCGTTCCTGAAAGATACCAGCCTCAGACAGGTAAAATTTGGAGCCGCCTTATTGAAGGAGATATGAGTGCTAATAATGTGAACGAAAATATAACGAAAGATGGCAGAAAAGTAATCTGCGAATGGACAAATACACCACTTAAAGATAGTCTTGGGAACATTATTGGGGTTTTATCCATGGCACAGGATATTACAGAAAAAAGAAAAATACAGGACGAGCTAACACAAAGTGAATTAAAATATAAAGCTCTTTATCAGAATGCGCCACTTTCATATCAGTCGCTTGACCCGGATGGTTTTATTCTTGATGTCAATCCTAAATGGCTTTTAACACTCGGTTATACTAAAGGAGAGGTTATTTCTAAATGGTTTGGTGATTTTTTACATCCTGACTCTATGGAGCATTTCAAAATCAATTTTCCGAAGTTCAAGCAGACAGGCTCTGTTTCTGATATTCGTTTTCAAATGCGCCGGAAAGATAATACGTATATTTTCGTGTCTTTTGAAGGACAGATTCTTAATAATTCAGATGATTCCGTAAACAGAACCTTCTGTACTTTTAAAGATATTACTGAGCAGATAAAGGCAGAAAACGCACTCAAAGTTCACGAAGAGAAATACAAACTTCTTATTGAAAACATTGACGACGTGTTTTGGATTTTAGATATTGAAAGTAAAAAACTGGATTATGTGAGTCCGAATTATAGAAAAATATTTGATTTAGAAGAACCGGAAATGCTCGACGATGCTTATGCTTTCAGAAATCTCATGCATCCTGATGATTATATGCGATTGAAGGAATCGCTTAAAATAAGTCTGGCATATCCGGTAAATAATGAATATCGGTTAATTAAAAAAGATAAAACAATTGTTTGGGTTTCGTCAAAATCTTTTAATGTTGAATACGACGGGCAACAGAAGCAGATTGGCGTAGCGCGTGATATAACAATTCGTAGAAACATGGAAGAAAGATTAATGCAGCAGGAGCGGTTAATGTCGTCTTCTCAGGCAATTTTACAAATTACAAGTTTTGAACTCGATTTTGTAAATAATAAATTTACCACAGCCGATAATTTCAGCTCATTTTTTGGAATTACAGACGTTTCTGCAATTACGCCCCATAGTTTTTACACGCAAAATATTCATCCCGATGATCAGGAAATGGTGCAACGCTTGTATGAAGAAAATTTGAAAAAAAGTGAGGATTTTGAGACAGAATACAGATATATTCATCCTATCAGTAAAAAAACGATGTATATTAAACAGGTATCGCGTTATTTCAGAGTCAAAGGAGTCGCGGAGAAACTTATCTGTTCGTATCAGGATGTAACAAGCCAGAAGGTTCTTGAACAGCATCTTGAACAGGCAAAGTTGAAAGCAGAGGAAAGCGATAAACTAAAATCTGCATTTTTAGCAAATATGAGCCACGAGGTCAGAACTCCCATGAACGGAATAATCGGTTTTTCTCAATTGCTTCGTAAGAAAGAATTAAGTTTTGAAAAAAGAAATGAATATTTTGATATTATTGAGAAAAACAGTAGAATCCTTTTAAATGTTATTAATGATATCATTGATATTTCGAGAATAGAGGTAAATGAAATTCAGATTGTAGAAGCACCTTTTGACTTGAATGAACTGATGAATGAAATATTTGCTTTTTATTCATCACCAAAAGAAAAAAAGATAAATCCTAAAGTGAATGTTAGTGTTTTTCCTGTACCGATTGCAAAAAAATATGATATTATTTCAGATAACCTAAGATTGCAGCAAATTATTAACAATCTTATTGGAAATGCATTAAAATTTACAGAAAAAGGGATTGTCGAATTTGGGTACGTGATTAAAGAGGATGATATTTTATTTATTGTCAGAGATACAGGAGTGGGCATTCCAAAAGATAAATTAAATGATATTTTTGACCGTTTCAAACAAGCGGATAATTCTTCTACGCGTAAATTTGGCGGAACAGGGCTGGGGCTTGCAATTTCAAAAGGTCTTGTTGAATTGCTTGGCGGTAAAATATGGGTAGAATCCGAGGAGGGTAAGGGTTCGGTGTTTTATTTTACAATTCCGAATAAAATTCATAATGCAAAAACGGAAATAAAAGAAGAGAGTGGGGAAAGTAATGTTTACAACTGGTCAGACAAGCTCATCCTGATTGTTGAAGATGAATACACGAATTATGAGTATATATTGGGAATCTTAGAAGATACTTTTGTGAAAATATTGTATGCACCAACAGCCACGAAGGCAATAGAGCTTGCAGAGCAAAATAAAAATATTCATCTTATTCTTATGGATATTAAGTTACCCGATATGTCGGGTCTGGAAGCAACAAAAATAATCCATAAATTTAACCCGGGCATACCTGTTGTTGCTCAAACCGCCTATGCTATGACCGAAGATAAATCCAAAGCTCTAAATGCAGGATGTGTTGCTTACCTTTCCAAGCCCTACGATGTGGATATTTTTTTAAGAGTGATTGATAGAAATTTGTTGTAAGAACGCAATCCTGTGAGGTATCGCACGAAAGCCAGTGCGAAAGCTATCCTCACAGGTTTGCAGAATAATAAAGATAAAAATAGATTAAGGACCTGCCTGCTTGACGCAATCTGGCAGGTTAAGTAGTAGGAGTAAGCAATCCTGTGAGGTATTCCTAGAAAGCAAGTGCAAAGGCTATCCTCACAGGTTTGCGACAATCGAATTCCTATCGACTTCCTATTGTATATCTATCGACTTCCTATTGAATTCCAATTGTATTCCTATTGTATACCTATCGAATTCCAATTGAATTCCTATTGTATACCTATCGAATTCCAATTGAATTCCTATTGTATACCTATCGAATTCCAATTGAATTCCTATTGTATTCCTATCGTATTCCTATTGTATTCCTATCGTATTCCTATTGTATTCCTATTGAATTCCTATTGTATTCCTATCGTATTCCTATTGTATTCCTATTGTATTCCTATTGTATTCCTATTGTATTCCTATTGTATTCCTATTGTATTCCTATTGTATTCCTATTGTATTC
>MEOG01000105.1:224432-229691 GCA_001769125.1 Bacteroidetes bacterium GWF2_35_48
ATTGTATTCCTATTGTATTCCTATCGAATTCCTATCGAATTCCTATCGAATTCCAATTGTATTTCCATTGTATTCCTATCGAATTCCAATTGTATTCCTACCGAATTCCTATTGTATTTCCAATTCCAATTGACCAATATCAACTTTTAAATTAAGACATTCCTTTCAAAATAATATTTTTATTTTACTATATTATCTACTTTTATTGTTGAAAAAATACAATAAAAAGTGGAAACAAAATCAATAAAAAAAATACCTAATTTTTCATTCCTTCCCGGTCTTGCTATACTTGGAAATATTATAGCTCTGGCAGATTTTTGTTTTATTAAATCTACATATTTTTTAGCAGGGTATTTGTCTTTATCTCTAAGTATTTTTTTTCTTCTGATTTATATATTTTTGAATTTGTATTATAAAAAGAACAGTAAGGATTCGTTAAATTTCAGAGTGTCAAATCTGAGGGGAAATGCCTTAGATCCTGCTTTGCTGAAAACAGAAGATACGCAGCATGAATACGCGATTGATTTGTGGATGAAAAGCCTTGCAAAAGAAAATGATTTAAAATTATTTTCAGAACATTTTTTTAGATTTTTATCTAAGGAATTTGAACTTGCACAAGGGATTTTATTTCTCAAAAATGCAGAAAATAAAGTATTTAAACCCATAAGTACGTATGCTTATTTCAATGACGATTCTCCTTCAGAATTTGAGGAAGGAGAGGGCTTGCACGGGCAGGTTGCAAAGCTTCATAAGCATATTTCAATAACTGAAATTCCTGAGAATCATATAAAAATTATTTCAGGACTTGGAGAGACTACTCCCGGTCAATTACTTATAATTCCATTAATAGCAGAAAAAGATTGTATCGGGATTTTAGAACTTGCATTTTTTAAAGCACACAAAGATATCAATATACAGCAAATGCTTCAAATGAGCAATCAATTAACTGTAGGTATTCGTGAAAGAAAAATTTTAACTGAAAGAGAGTAAAATGAGCCGGGCTAAAATATCAAAAAAAGAAGCATGGATATTTGAAAAGTATTCAGTTTTTTTTAATCTGTCTTTGTTGAAAAGAAGAAATCTGATTATATATCTTCTGTTTTGCATAATTGCTTCCTTTGCAAGCTGGCTTGTAATGCTGGCTGCCGGGACGAAGCCTATTGCAGAGTCGCACAGCTTGTTATTGGCTGTTGATTTTGTGTTTATGTTTTTATTACTATTAATAATAATATACACCATACTTCTTTTACGAAAAAATGAGGAGCAAAATATACATCTTTATCAGGAGCTGAATCAGAAAAAAAATACAATTAATAAGAATGCAGAATTTGCAAAAAAAATCGGTGAAGGAGATTTTTCAACGACATTGAGCGATATTGCAGAATCTGATGTTTTGGGTCGTTCTCTCGTTATCATGCGTGATAATCTTCTGATGAGCAAAACAAAAGAAACAGAAGAAAATTGGATTTCACGAGGCAAAGATGTTGTATCCAACGAGCTTCGTATTAATAATGAAATTGACTTATTGTCCTATCATGTACTTGTTAAAATTATTGAGTACACAAATCTTATTCAGGGCGCTTTCTATATTTTTGATGATGAAATGCAGATTCTTGAATGCACTGCAACGTATGCTTATGGCAGAAAGAAATACAGAAAACAACGTTTCAGAATAGGACAGGGCTTGATTGGTCAGGCAGCCTATGAAATGGATACGATTTACAGAAAAGAAATTCCTGAAGATTATATTACTATTTCGTCGGGAATACTCGGAGATAAAAAACCGGGAAGCATATTAATTATTCCTTTAATTTCAGATGAAAGACTTCATGGAGCTGTTGAACTTGCTTCGATTCAAAATACGATTCCTGCGCTAACCATAAGGTTTGTTCAGGAATTATCTTCAATTATTGCACGCACTGTTTTTAATCTTAAAGTGAGTTTACGTACAGAAAAATTATTACGAGAAGCGCAGCAAATGACAGAGGAATTGCAGGAAAATGAAGACAAATTGCGGGAAAATGCTGAAGAAATGAAGACGGCTCAGGAGGATCTTGAGAAAATGAATCGTAATCTTGAATCGAAAATTCTTGAAATTGAAAATTCGGAAAAACGCTTGCACTCTTTGCTTGAAAATGCAAGTGAAGTTATTTCAATATTCAGCCCTGATGGAGTTGTTGTTTATGAAAGTCCTTCTTCTAAAAATATTTTAGGTTACGATTCTACAGAAATAATTGGTACGGATGGCTTTACCAGAATTGATCCCAAGCAGTCTGATGTTGTTCAGTTAGTTTTTGCGAAGCTTCTGAAAAATCCTGAGAAATCTCAAACTTTCGAATTCAAATACACCAAAAAGGATGGAACCAGTGTATGGCTGCAATCTATTGGTCGTAATTTGCTCAGAAATCAGGCTATCGGTGGTTTGATATTTAATACCAGAGATATAACACTTGAAAAAATTGCTGAAAAAGAACAGCGTATGCGCAGCCGTATGCAATCGCTTTCTGAGAATTCTCCTGATATGATTTTACGCCTCGGTTTATTAAGCGAAATTTTTTATGTGAATCCTAAAGTTGAAATATATACGGGTATTAAACCTAATGATTTTATCGGAAAATCATTTTTTGAAACAGACCTTCATACGGATTACATAGAAATGTTCAGAGATTTAATAGAGCAAATCAAAACAAAATCCGAAAAACAAAGCTTTGAGAAAGCGCTTCCCACACCGCACGGAGAGAAAATTATGCTTGTTAATGCGATTCCCGAATTCAGCGAAGAGGCAGAACTGGAAACTATCCTGATAGTGGCGCACGACATTACGATCTCTAAAATGATAGAAAGAGAAATACAGGATAAAAATAAGAAAATTACAGAAAGTATAAATTATGCTTATCGTATTCAATCTGCAATTCTTCCGGAGCAGAAACTCCTGCGTCACTTTTTTCCGAATTCTTTTATACTATACGAACCACGTGATGTCGTAAGTGGCGATTTTCCATGGTTTTTCACAAGGGGTAATAATGTTTATGTTGGTGCCGTAGATTGTACAGGTCATGGCGTTCCGGGTGCGTTACTGTCCATCATTGGATATTTTAGTCTGAATAATATTGTTGACCATGAACGGGTTTTACCTGCCGGGGAAATTCTTGATAATTTACATGCAAATGTGAGAAGATCGCTGAAGCAGGATAAGGCCGGTGCTGAGTCTCATGACGGAATGGATATCGCTTTTTGCAAAATAAATAAGAATGAGAAAAAACTCGAATTTGCCGGTGCTCACAGACCTCTTTACCTGCTTAGAAATGGTGAACTTATTCAATTCAAAGGAAGTCCGAAAGCAATAGGTGGAATACCCATTGTTAAAAAGCAGGAAAAGAAATTTGAAACTCATTTTATAGATATTCAGAAAGGTGACAGGATATTTATTTTTTCAGATGGATTGCAAGACCAAATTAATGATAAAAAAGAAAAATATAGTCCGGCAAGGATACGAGAGTTGATAATAAAGAACCAAACTGATCCCATCTCGAATTTATATAATGCCTTTTTTAAAGATTTTCATTTATGGAGAGGTAAGGTTAACCAGATTGATGATATTTTACTTATAGGGATTGAATTTTAAAAATTTTATTTATTTTTGCGTGATACAGTTAGAGCAATCCTGTGAGGTATTGCATGCTGGCTCGTGTGCTGGCTATCCTCACAGGTTTGCGAGGTTAAGGGAGATGAAAAATGGGTTAAGGAGTAAGTGTAGGCGTGGAACAATCCTGTGAGGTATTGCGGGAAAGCTTATGCGGAGGCTATCCTCACAGGTTTGTGAGAACATGTACAAAAACTTAAGAATATTTAAAAAAATAATTTATGAAAAGTTTAAAAAAAAGAAAAGTGTTACTTGTAGATGATTCTGTTACAAGTCAATTGTTGGTTCAAAATATTTTTTTAGATGAAAATATTGAAATACTTGTTGCCAGCGATGCAACTGAGGCGATGAATATTCTTACAAAAATTAAACCCGACCTGATTCTTCTTGATATTATGATGCCTGAAATAGATGGCTATCAAATGCTGGGAATGCTCGAAAAAAAATCCGATGTTGCCGACATTCCTGTTATGATGATTTCTGCAAAAACAGGAGCTTCCCATGTTAAAAAAGCTATAGATAGCGGTGCTGTTGACTATGTTAAAAAACCTATTGATGTTGACGATCTGCTGACAAGAGTTAAAAAAGTTTTAAATTTATAAAACCTCCCACAATTTGCTAATGCCATTGTAGTCTCATGTGAGAATCCATTAAAATTTCATTTTCATCGCCCTGTTTTAAAATGAAAAACCCCTTTCTCCAGAAAGAGGTTTTGTTCTGCGGAAAGACAGGGATTCGAACCCTGGGTCCCGCAAAGCGGGACAACGGTTTTCGAGACCGCCCCATTCGGCCACTCTGGCATCTTTCCTTTTTTTACAAAATTACACAAACTTATGTGAAATTCAAAACTCTGCAATGAAATATTAATAATACTACATGCTTTTTTTTATTAAATATATATTGTGAATCACATATTAGTTATTCGGATTTTTTGAGTTTTTAAAAAGAAAAATTTACTCAAATTTAAATTTATTAAATATTCCTTTTTATATTTGATTTTTAAATATTTTCGTTTTAATTTCTTAATGTCTGAAATCTCCTTTATACATGGAAAATGACATGGGGATTTTATTCTTTTTAGATTTATGTTTATACTCAAAATGTTTAAATCCTTTACCTTTAGGTTTCGATGCTTCGGCTCTGCTCTGCAACCTCAAGCTCAACCTATCAGGTTGCAGGTTACAAGTTGCAGGTTGGACATTGAGCGAAGCGCCGCACTGCGATGCGCTGCGATGCACAGAGCTTGCCGAAGTGAGCCTGCCGAAGTGTCGAAATGCAACCTGCAACTTGCAACCTGCAACAAAAGTGAAAAAGTTAAAATATCATACGTTTACAGTATAGCTCAAAAAATAAACAGATGAATATCATTCTTTCATGTTTTTCAGCAAAAGGAATTATTTTATTGACCTGCTTTTTGTTCAATTATACTATTGCTTATGCGCAACCTAAAACAGAAGTGCGCACTGTTTGGCTAACAACAGTGTGGAACATTGACTGGCCATTAACAAGCGGACAAACAGCACAAAAACTAGAGATGATTAACTAACGTTTCGGACTTCGTAATATTCTGATTATTAACAACATAATGTTAATAAATACTTAAAAAAAGGTTGCAT
>MEOG01000106.1 GCA_001769125.1 Bacteroidetes bacterium GWF2_35_48
CAAAAATTGGCCTGCTGGTGTATATTACATTAAGCTGATTTCTGAGAAAGGAATATTTGTGAAAAAGTTCGCAAAAGAAGAATAAATAAACCCTGAAGCTAATAGCTGGATGGCAAAACAGTGGTTATATTCACTATTACTTAAAGATTCTTTGTTGGCAGCTTCTTCACCAGTGTTTGAAGTGTTTACTGATAGTATTTCAGGCAGTAACACTGGTACTATTTATGTAATTAATCAAACATTATCAGACACTACCGGCTTTATAGATTCAGTTGCTGTTGCAAATGCAAATACAAATATGGTACCTCAAAATATTATCGAAACAAATTACAAAACTGTAATAAACATATACCAAAGCATGTTGAGCCAAGGAATAAATAACTTTACACAAAGTCAAATTGAAACATTGGAAAGCATTGCAACACTATGTCCCTATACTGATGGAAATGCAGTTTACAGTGCCCGTACTATTCTGTCGCTTATAAGTTCCGAGGTATATATGAATGAATGCGAAAAGCCAAAGGTTATGGCTAATTCTGAAAAAAGTATTGCTGACACTCACAATCAAATAGAAAACATAAATACGAATTTATCAGAAAATGAAGTGTTGGAAATCTATCCCAACCCTGCCTCTGATGTATTGTACATAAATTACTCTTTTAGCAATGAGTCTTATCTTGAAATTTATAATGTTTTGGGAAGCAAACTTGTTTCTATACGATTAAATTCCGGTACCAGTAAAAAAGTCTTATCTTTGAAGAACCTAAGCACGGGTATATATTATCTAAAGATAATAAAAGACAACAAAGTGTTTAAATCTGAAAAAATAGTAATAATGAACTAAAAAACGAAAGAACAAGTGTCGGACATATTCGGCACTTGTTTTTAATATTTATGAAAAACTTAGTGTTACTTTTTTTTGTTTGCATTAGTCATTTGGTTATTTCTCAAAACTTAGTTCCAAATCCAAGTTTTGAGGAATATACTACTTGCCCTGTGTTTATTAATGATTTTGGGAAACTTATTAATTGGAATAATCCATCCAACGGTTCACCAAATTATTTTAATATTTGTAGCAATGGAAACGTTGGGGTTCCAAACAATAATTTTGGTTATCAAAATCCCTTTTCTGGTAATGGGTATATTGGTCTTTGCCTGCACACAGAAAGTATTGAAAATTATAGAGAATACGCACAGATTGAATTATCTGAACCATTGGTTGCAAATATCAAATATTACGTATCTTATTATGTAAGTTTAGCGGATTCTTTTAACTCTGCAACTTCTGAAATTTGTGCTCTTTTAACTGATAATTCTTTTTATTTCGATACGAATATTAATTTAAATTTTAATCCACAAATTACAAATAGTGTTGTAATAACAGATAAAATTAATTGGATGAAAATTTCTAGCTCGTACTTAGCAAATGGAGGGGAAAAATTTCTTACAATTGGCAATTTCAAAAACGATTCTAATACTCAAATAGTAATTATCGGGACTACCATAGGAGCATATTTTGGGACATATTATTTTCTTGACGATGTCTATGTAGGGCTCGATTCTACAGTAAATATTAACACCGAAGCACCGAGCAAAAAAGAAGAAATAACCCTTTACCCCAACCCTGCAAACGAAAATGTTTTTATAAAAACAGAAAACAGCAAACCAGCAGAAATGTTTGTTTATAACATGCAGGGCTGCCTTATGCACCAGCAAAGGTTTTTAAAAAGAACAAACATAGACATCAAAAATTGGCCTGCCGGGGTGTATTATGTAAAGATTGTTACAGAAAAGGGTATATTTGTGAGAAAGGTTGTGAGAGAGGAATGATTTTGCACAATTCGCAAGGAACCATACAGGGTTGCACCCTTAACGAACTGGGCAGGGGGCTGCATTTTGCAGGCGCTGCCTTGGAGTCGCAACTTTTGTGTAACGAAATGCACGATTGCCATATTGGCCTTGAGTTATTTAGCGGTGGTTTTATTGGTCCGCAGGGGGACTTAACTCATGTAAACGATAACCGGTGGATAGGTAATTTTCCATGGGATACCTATTGTTTTAATTCATGGGGCAACCTATCACCACTTTTCGTAAGAAGTGATGGTGGGGCAGAATATATTCCAGTAAATAATGAGAGCAACTCTTTAACAACAGCTTGGCCTTTTCTTATTAATCAAATTGATCCAGCTTTTAGTAATTGTACAAGTACAGCAAAATTGATTAATCCCAGCAATGGTAGTAGCGTTCAGGATGCAGGCAATGAAATCAGTATTAAAGAGCAGGTTGCAATAAATATGATAGATTATAAAATTAACCCCGAAGCCAACCAATGGATGGCAAAACAGTGGCTGTACTCTCAATTACTTAAAGATTCTTTGCTGGCTGCTTCATCACCCGTATTTGAAGTGTTTATTGACAGTGTTTCAGGAAGTAATACTGGCACTTTATATGCCATTAATCAATTTTTCTCAGATACAACAGGCTTTGTTGATTCTGTTGCAATAGCAAATGCAAACACAAATATAATGGCTCAAAATGTTATTGAAACAAATTACAAAACTGTAATAAATATATACCAAAGTATGTTGAGTCAGGGATTAAATAACCTTACACAGGGTCAAATTGAAACATTGGAAAGTATTGCTGTCCGGTGTCCCTATACAGATGGCAATGCAGTATATAGTGCACGCTCAATTTTATTTCTTATAAGTCCGGTAATTTATGTAAATGAATGCGAAGTGCCAAAGGATTTGGTTAATTCAGAAAAAGGCATGGCTGACACTCATGAAGAAACGGAAATTATTATTCAGAATTTATCAGTTAATGAAAAATTAGAAATATACCCTAACCCTGCAACTGATGTATTACACATAAACTACTCATTAAGCAATGAGTCTTATTTTGAAATTTATAATGTTCTGGGCCGCAAACTTGTTTCCATTTTATTAAATTCTGGTACCGATAAAAAATCTTTATCTTTAAAAGAATTTAGCAAGGGGGTATATTATCTGAAAGTAATAAAAAACAACAAGATAATAAAATCTAAAAAAATAGTAATAATGAATTAAACAAAAAAACGAGTGTCGAATATCGGCACTCGTTCTTAATATTTTATGAAAAAATTTATATTTCTTTTTTTAACCTGCTTTAGTCATTTTGTATTATCACAAAACTTAGTACCCAATTATAGTTTTGAAGAATACTCTACTTGTCCTAATTTTATAAACCAATTTTATAAACTTCAATATTGGTATAACCCCACAACAGCTTCACCAGATTATTTTAATTCCTGTTCTAATCCAAGCCTTGTAGGGGTTCCAAACAATTTTTTTGGCATACAAAATGCGTATTCAGGCAATGGTTATATTGGCCTTGGTATATATTCTGGAAATGTTTCGAATTATAGAGAATATGTGCAAGTTGAATTAATTGAACCATTGGAAGTAAATAAAAAATATAAAGTTTCATATTTTGTAAATTTAGCAGATACATTTAAAATTGCATCTTCTGAAATAAGCGCATTAATAACAATTAACTCCTTTTATGTAGATACGAATATTAATTTAAATTTTATTCCACAAATAACTAATGAGGTTATAATTACAGATAAAATAAATTGGGTAAAAATTACTGGTTCCTATTTGGCAAATGGCGGTGAAAAGTTTCTTACATTAGGAAATTTCAATAACGACTTCAATACACAAATTGTATACATAGGAGACTCAATAATCAGTCCTAATTTTGAAGCATATTATTATATCGACGATGTCTATGTAGGGCTCGATTCTACAGTAAATATTAACACCGAAGCACCGAGCAAAAAAGAAGAAATAACCCTTTACCCCAACCCTGCAAACGAAAATGTTTTTATAAAAACAGAAAACAGCAAACCAGCAGAAATGTTTGTTTATAACATGCAGGGCTGCCTTATGCTCCGGCAACGTTTTACAAAAAACACAAACATAAATTTGCAAGATTGGCCTGCCGGGGTGTACTATGTAAAGATTGTTTCAGAAAATGGTATATTTGTGAGAAAGTTCGCAAAAGAAGAATAAATAAACCCCGAAGCTAATTGCTGGTTGGCAAAACAGTGGTTGTATTCACTTTTACTTAAAGACTCTTTGTTGGCATTTTCTTCTCCTGTATTTGAAACATTTATTGATAGTATAACAGGAAGCAACACGGGTACTATCTATTCAATAAATCAAACTTTATCAGAC
Source organism: Bacteroidetes bacterium GWF2_35_48 (assembly GCA_001769125.1). GTDB lineage: Bacteria > Bacteroidota > Bacteroidia > Bacteroidales > GWF2-35-48 > GWF2-35-48. Next base: position 4,221 of record MEOG01000106.1, read on the forward strand.
ACAACAGGCTTAATAGATACACTTGCTGTTGCAAATGCAAATATGAATATCACTCCTCAAAATATTATCGAAACTAATTACAAAACAGTAATAAACATATACCAAAGCATATTGAGTCAAGGAATAAATTGTCTTACACAAAATCAAATTGAAACATTGGAAAGCATTGCTATTCTATGCCCATATACAGACGGGAATGCTGTGTATAGTGCACGCGCTATTTTATCACTCATAAGCTCCGATATGCTATATAAAAATGAGTGTGAAATGTCAAAACCAGATAATTTTGCTGAAGCAAAAATAGTAAACCAGACCACATCAAGTCCTTTAGCAGAAAACAATCTGGTTAAAGAAACAGCAAGTGTTTACCCCAACCCTGCAAAAGACGTGATAAACATTTCTTATTCATTAATTAATAACGGTTATTTTGAATTGTATGACCTGTTAGGAAAGAAAATATCCACTGAAGTCCTGAATTTATCGAAATCAAGCATGGTCGTTTCATTAACCAAATTACAGAACGGTATTTATTATTATAAAATTACTAGTGGCAATGAGGTTATCACTACAAGCAAACTATTGATTGTAAAATAATTTTATGTATATTTGAGAAGTAATAGAAATATTACTTCTCAAATTTTTATTATGAAATATTTTATTGTTTTAATATTATTATTTATTAATCTCTCTGTATTAAGTCAAAATCTTGTGCCAAATTCAAGTTTTGAAGAATTGTCTTCGTGCCCTAATGATTTTGAAAACTATAACCTATTGCTTCATTGGAGCAATCCAACAAATGGGACACCTTGTATTTTTAATTCATGTAGTAATGGGAATGCTGGAGTTCCTTCGAATATTTATGGCTATCAACAGTCGAAAGATGGAAATGGTTATGTAGGTATAGCATTATGGGGTTTTAATTACAGAGAATATATTCAAGTGCAATTGGAACAAACTTTAGTCGCAAACGAAAAATATTATGTTTCATTTTATGTGAATCTATCAAATTTAGCAATTTGTATTAATCAAATAGGTTTGTATTTTTCATCAAATCTAATACAAGAAAATATTACAAGTGCTCTTAACTACACACCGCAAATAACAAACACAAACGGGTTTTTAGCAGATACTGCTGATTGGCAACTTATAAGTGGCACTTATTTGTCAAATGGTAATGAAAACTATATTATAATTGGCAATTTTTATGATGATGCTCATACAGATACAATGAAAGTTGGTGGCACTTATGGTTCATTTTATTATATTGATGATGTTTATGTAGGTATTGACACCACGGTAAATATTAACACCGATGTACAAAGCAGAGAAGAAGAAATAAGCCTTTACCCGAACCCTGCAAAAGAACGAGTTTTTATAAAAACAGAAAACAGCAAACCGGCAGAAATGTTTGTTTACAATATTCAAGGCTGCCTTTTGCACCAACAAACTTTTACAAAAAGCACAAACATATATTTGCAAAATTGGCCTGCCGGGGTGTATTATGTAAAGATTGTTACAGAAAATGGTATATTTGTGAGAAAAATTTTGAGAGAGGGTTTGTGATACGTTCGGAAATGTTATAGAAGACGATGGTGGCAGTTCAAGTATTAAGGAGCAAATAGCAAGCAATCAAATAGAATATAACATTAATCAGGAAGCTAATAGCTGGATGGCAAAACAGTGGTTGTATTCATTATTACTAAAGGATTCTGTACTAGCGTCTACATCATCAGTTTTTGAAGTGTTTTCTGATAGTATTTCGGGTAGTAATACTGGATTATTGCATTCAATTTTTCAAGCTTTATCAGATACTACAGGAAATATAGATACTTCTGCCATATCAAGTACGAATTCAAATTTGATTTCCCAGAATGTAATTGAGTCGCATTATAAA
>MEOG01000107.1 GCA_001769125.1 Bacteroidetes bacterium GWF2_35_48
CGCATAGCACAATTTTTTTTAATTATGATGCGAGCCCTTCGGGCTTTTGGGTTTAGATACAAGTTTAAAAAAAACTGTGCCAGCGCAGGGAACGTTAGCAACAAGGTTATCAAAAATTCCGTACAGATAAAATGACAAGATTGATAAACTCAAATAAAGTTGACAATAATATAATGTATCAAGACAAATAATCTTAAAGTGAATTTAATGATTGCTGATACACAAGCCGACCCAGTTTCGTTTTTTTGCCAGCGCTCTGTAAATCACACATGCGCCCCTATCAGCGTGCATCAAGCACATTTTGCTTTTTCATGAATCAATTAATTATCAAGGTATGAAAAAGCAAAAAGAGTTTGATTTTTTCAGCGTAAAGCCTATAAGGAATTTTTATATTTAATGTCTGCCTTCGGCAGAATAAACAGCCATTTTCAAACCTGTGGTGAGTTTATCGAACCATTGATTTATTTTCTAATTTTCAAATACTCATCTATTGTTAATATCTTTTATGTTTTCAATTTCAGTCACGTCAATTTTTTACTATATTTTTGTTTTATAATTCTAATCTAACAATAGAAAATACTTATGAAAAAATTATTTGTTTTCTTCTATATTGTTGTTTTTTGTAATCTGTTTGTTTATGCCCAATCTGGTTGGACAACCTTAACAAGCGGAACAACTAATTATTTAATGGCAGTTTGTTTCACTGATGAAAATACTGGTTATGCTGTCGGTAGTGGTGGAATAATTCTTAAAACTACTAATGCTGGAACTGTTTGGACAGAACAAACAAGTGGAACGACTTATTCTTTATTATCAGTTTATTTCATAGATACTGTTACAGGTTTCGCTGTTGGTGATTATGGGACAATTCTTAAAACTACTAATGCTGGAACTAATTGGACTTTACAATCAAATAGTACTTATCTTTTAACTTCAGTTTATTTTACTGATGTCAGTACTGGTTACGTTTTAGGCGGAGACATAAATTATGGAGTAATTCTGAAAACCACTAATGCTGGTATTAACTGGTCATTGCAAGCAAGTGGTACAACAAATGGATTATTTTCAGTTTATTTTATTGATGCAAATATGGGTTACGTTGTTGGCGATAATGGAATAATTCTTAATACAAATAATGCAAGTGCTGATTGGACAGTACAAACAAGCAATACAACTTATTCTTTATATTCAGTTTATTTCACCGATGCAAATACTGGTTATACCGTTGGTGGAGGATATAATGGAGTAAATACTGAAAGTACAATCCTTAAAACTATTAATGGCGGAGCTTTGTGGATTTCACAAATAAGCGAAACAACTAACCCACTCTTTTCAGTTTTTTTTTCTAATCCGAATATGGGTTACGCTGTTGGTTTGAATGGAACAATTCTTAAAACCACCAATGCAGGTAATAATTGGGCAACACAAGCAAGCGGTACAGTTAACGGATTAAATTCAGTTTATTTCATTGATGCTAATACAGGTTATGCTGTTGGTGATGGAGGAATAATTCTTAAAACCACAACAGGAGGAGAACCGACAATTATAGTTTCAAATACAACAAAAGATAATAACTTAAAAATTTATCCTAACCCAAGTGATGATATATTTACAATTGAATTTGATAATCACTCCAATAAGGCTGTTTTAATAAGCATAACAGATTTATCCGGCGAAATTGTATTTGAAACTACATGCGTACAAAAAAAATATTTTTTTTTTAGAAAAGCATTAAATCCTGGAATTTACATAGTAAAAATATTAGGAGATAGAATATCTTATGGCAAGATAGTAGTAAAATAAAGTAACATGTGTTAGATTTTTTCTCGCTTCACAGTTCATTCAAACTATTGGGATTTAAAAAGTTTGTATTACACTTAATTTTACAATTGTTAATAACTTTTGCATTTCCTGTTTCAATCATATCATTTATTTATTATATTTTTGTATTATGATTCAATCTAATAATTAAAATTCTCATAAAAATATTTCTATTATGAAAAAAATCCTACCTCTTTTAATTTTATTTTTATTTCAAAACTATCCGTATAGTTCTTATGGTCAATTTCAATCAATTTTTGGGGATACTATTGCTTCATGGAATATCAAACATTCTCAATTGTTTGGCGATTACACAGATAGTTTGGTTTCATTTGGAGACACAATTATTAATCAAAAGAAATTTCAAAAATTAAAATATTTTACATATTTTAATTTAAATCCACAATTAGTTAACCAAGTTATTTATTTAAGTGAGGACACAATATTAGGAAAGGTTTGGTATAGAAGTAAAAGTGACACTACTGAAAGATTAATTGTTAACTTTTCTTTAAATCAAACAGATTCTTTTTTTGTTTACAATATTGGCACAGATGATTATTATAAAATTGACACAGTTTATAATCTTAATAATAAGAAATATATTGTTGTGGATTTTCCTATTTTTTATATGAATAATGAAAAATTAACTTTTATTGAGGGAGTTGGAACAAATATAGGCATTAGTTATACTGAGAATCAATGGCCATCTTTACAACCTTTGTTATTATGTCAATATAAAGATTATATTCAAAATTATCAGACAAATATTCAGCCATATTCTAATATGTGTAATATTTTCACAAGTATTGCAAAAAATACTTTAGATAATTTTAATGTTAATCCAAACCCTTTTAAAAATTACATAAATATTAATTTTTCACAAATAAATAAACATATAACAGTTCAATTAGTAAATATGTTAGGACATTGTGTATTTAGGAATAAGTATTCTAATGTTAATTCTATTGTTTTAAATTTAGCAGAAGTTAAAAGTGGGGTTTATTTTTTATATGTTTTAAATGATGAGATGAATTTACCTATTAAAATATTAAAAATGGAATAAGCAGAAAATGCAACAACAACAATAATTTTATTTTGTTAAACTAATTTAATAAACTTTATTATGAAAACTATCTATTTTTTAATTGCTCTATTTATAAGCAATATGGGTTACTCGCAGATCGTAACTTCGGATACAAGTTGTTGGTTTATCGTTAATCAATCTGATCTTGAAATGAGTAATCAGAATAGTTTTACGAAATATTTAAATATAAATAGTTAATTAAATTCTTATAATGTTAAATATTTTCAAAAAGCTTTTCCTTTTGCAAAGAACCCAGAATTATTAAAAGTTTATGAAGTGCATTGTGATTGTAATATTAATGATTTGATAACAGATTTATTAACGAATAATCAAGATGTTTTTTTGAATTACAAAAAAATTGAAAATGAGAATATTGCAATGTATGATCCTATTGATGGTATGTGGCAAGATCATGCAAATGATTGGCTCTGGCATTTAAAGAAAATACAAGCGGATTTAGCATGGAATATTACAAGAGGTAATCCAAATATTAAAATAGCTGTAATTGATACAGAATTTGATATTACTCACCCAGATTTGTCAACTAAAATTTTTCCTTCTTTTGATCCATATGATAATATTGCTTACGATTGCACACCTACTAATGTTCATGGTACTTATGTTGCTAGTTTTGTGGCAGGAGAAACTACAGAACAAGGTGGCACTTCATTAGGCCAATTAGCTTCTGTAGGGTTTAATTGTATGATGATTGGATATAGGGCTTGGAGTGGAAATTATTTACAAAGAGCACTACATGCTTCAAATGTAATGAAAGCAAATATTATAACTTCTTCTGCAGGTGGTTGGTCTTATTGCCCTGATTTAACAGGTGTTGATGCGTTAGTTGTACAGGAGATATTAGATAATGGAACAGTAATTGTTATGCCTGCTGGCAATGGAACAACAGGGACTCATAATGTTTGCACTTCAATAGATCCGATTAATCATACTGCATTTTTCCCCCTTTCACCATTTTATGATGAAAGAATTATTTTAGTTTCAAGTACAACGATTAATGATTATCATCAATATATTCATACTGATGGGATAGATAGAACACATTCACATTATCCTATGGTTGATTTGTGTTCGCCGGGTTATAATATAATGGGAGCCAAACCTACAGATTGCGGTACTAACACTTGGCCATATTATGGCTCAAGTCGAGGTACATCTTTTGCATCACCAATTGTAGCTGGTGTTGCAGCCTTAGTCCTATCTGTGAATCCATGTTTAAGCCCAGCTGAAGTCCAAAGCATATTAAAATCGACAACCGATCCTATTGTTGATGCTTCAAGTTATCCTAATGGAGTTGGCACAGGTCGTGTAAATGCGTATAAGGCTGTTCTAAAAGCACAGGGCGAAAGTAAAACGATTAATTCAGGTGATGTTATAACATGGAATAGTTTTGAATCTATAAATGGTACATTATTATTACAATCAAATTCACAACTTACAATTCAATCAAAAATTTACTTTAATCAGAATTCTAATATTGTTATAAAAAACGGAGCTAAACTTATAATTGATAATGGAGGTTTACTTACAAATTTTTGTGACAAAACATGGTCAGGAATTGTGGTTGAACCCGGAGGTATTGTTGAAATATATAACGGTGCTACAGTAATGCTAAATGGAACAGGAAAAATCCAAATCCAACGCTCCGGCTCCACCTGCGGTCACCTCTATTTCGAACAAGGAGCAAGCATTGTCCTACAAGACCCTGAAACAAAATTAGAAATAGACGGACAATTACACATTGCCGACAACGCCACTTTCTCTTTCACCGGCAATGGCTTTATAGACTTCAAAACCCCATGGATTGGTACAAATTCCATACTTTGCGGGACGAATTCACAATTTATATTAAACGGCACAGGAAAAGACAACCTGATGTTAAAAATATCATCATCCGGTATGCTATGGCCACAGGATCATTTGTCATTGTTTAGTATAAAAAATGCAAAAGTTGATTTACAAGGTTCATTAAATTTAGGATGTAAATACAGAATAGACAACGTGAAATTTGAAAACGGTGGAACATTAGATGTGTGGAAAGGTCACCCCTCATTTATTCATAATTCTGATTTTATCGGTGTTAGTATTTTAGGGCATTTGATATATGCTGATAATGTTTTGAAAGTATGGAACTGCAATTTTACAGACAATGGAAATAGGGTTGCAATAAAAACAGAAGGTGCGGGTGTATATTTCAGAAATCTTCATTTCAACAATTGTGATCTGGGTGCATGGGAGCAAACAGGAATGCTGCTAAACAGTTATGTTTATTCTTGCTCCTTCTCGAATATTATAGATTATCCCATTTATTGTTCCGGTTCAGTAGGTACTTTAAATTTGATAAACAACACTATTATGTGTATTGGAACAGATCCCATTTTGAAACCCGGAGTTTTTACAGAGGGTCCATTAACTGTAAATATGCGTTGTAACACCATTACAAATGCTCCTTCGGCTGTCTATGTTAAAAATGGCGGGGTATTAAACATGAGTACAAATTTGGGCAATGGCTATAATAATCTTTCAGGAAATGAAAGGGCAATTAAACTTGAAAAAGCAGGTGGGCTAAATATTGACAATGGTTATAATAATTTTGCAAAATATGCAAATCACCCAGGTCTTGATTCTCAAACAGGGTTAGTAATTGAAGGTTCAATTTTTACGAATACACCTGATAATATTGCGCCTATACTTGCAAATAATAATAAATGGCTTTATTTAAGTAACGGTTACCCGTCTGGGAAATGCCATATTGTAACAGCTTCTGATATTCCGGGAACCTGGCCACATTTGTATTCAGTTATAGACGAGAGCCCTTCTCCTGTTACCTCATGTGGTTCCCAAGACAATCCACCAACCCCTAATAATTCAAATTTATTAAGGGTTTGCACTTCCTGTATTAATATCACAACGCCCCATTTCAACAACACTTCGTTTAACGAAGCGGTTCGCATTGCTATATCAAACATGGAAATAGAAGATAGTACAAAGAACGATTTAACAGCTATTACCATGTTTAAGGAAATTTTGTTGTCCCCTATTCCTGCTAATAATACTTCAATGAAATGGCTATCCGAATTAGCTTTTGCAAAAATGAATACAGCTCTTTCAAATACATTTACAACAGGTCGTATCACTACTGCAGATAATACAACAACATTGCATACATCTGTACAAGATGTTTTAACTGTTTATTCCAGTTTATCGGCAATGCCAACGGCAACAAATTATCTAAACCAGTTTTATCTTGATTATTCAAAAGCACAGATTTACCGACTTGCAGGAAGATATGACCTTGCAACAAATTATCTTGACAACATTTCAAACTGTTATATTGGCAATGAAGAAATCCGCCTGATAAACAATGCGAAAATTATTGTTGAAGCGGAACAAAAATTCATAACCGAAGAAATAGGGATTCCACAATATAATACTTTGATGTCAAAACTTATTCCACCCGTATTAATGACTAATGAAATAAGCGATAATGCTAATATTAACATTACTGCTAAACTCGGTCAAAATGTAACAATTGGTGATAATACTACTATTGAGCAAAATGTTACTATCGGCAACAATGTTACGATTGGTAGTAATGTAACAATAAAAAAAGATTGTATTATTAAAGACGGCGCAAGCATAAGCGATAATACGGTAATTGAAAAAGGTAATATCATCGGAGCCGATAACATCATTGGTAAAAACGTAACAATAAAAAAAGAATGTTCATTCGGCGAGAAAGCAACATTATCCGATTTTGCAGTTATTGAAGAAAACTCAAAAATTGGTGGTTATGTTTTAATTGGAACAAATACTAAATTTCAGAAAAACGCTAATATCGCCGATGGTACGAGCATAGGAGCAAATGGCAATATAGATAAAGACATAAAAATAGGAAGCAATGTTACAATTCTTGATAATGCCATTTTACGAAAAGAAGTTCAGATTAGCGACCGTACAGTTATTGGGAACAGTGTAACAATAAACCAAAACGCTAAAATTGGCAGCGGGGTTACTATCGCAAATAATATTAACATAGGAAGCAATGCAAGGGTTACAGATAACCAAACCATAACAACAAATGTTTCTAATAATGCAAATATAGGAATAGGCACGCTCTCTATCCCTGCAATACCCGGCACAGTTGTTTATGATTGCAATTTCGCCTTAACAAATGCAAAGCTAAGGGTAAATATGCTTAATGGTTTCGCAGTTACCCTGACCGAAGCCGAAGGGTCATTCTTCGCTACTGGTGTACCTCTTAATGTTAAACCAACGACACTTTCGTTAAACAATCAGTGGAATTTTGGCGACTGCACTACATCAAACGAGGAATCGCCTGTACACACTTACACAAAACCCGGTGTTTATACCATTACACTAACTCAGGTTGTAAAATGTACTACCGTAACATATACAGGCGCAATAACTGTTTATCTTGCTCCGAATGCAGAATTTTCCTATCAGCAACAACCGCTTTGCAGTTCGAGCAATAAGTATGTTTTCAATAAAACAAATAATGTCGGAGATTTACAAACCATTCTCTTTAATTGTCAAACAGGATTATGTTCAAACGACCCAGTAGGGCTTGATACCTCGCTTTACAGGATAAAATATAACTGGACTTTTGGAGACATTCGCCCCGCATTTTCAGAAACATTTACCTTGAAACAAATAGCCCAAAACATTGACAGCAATGTTACCTGCATGTTTCCACAGGCTGGGGAATTTCCTGTTACTCTTACCGCAACCTTGGAGGTAAAAAACAAAACAACAAATATCTGGACGATTACTGACATAGTTAAAACATATACGGATACAGTAAAAGTCACTAGCCCGATTATTGCTGATTTTGAATTCACACAACCTGAATGTTATAATGATTCTGTTTATTTTACAAATACAACAACACAAGGCGTTTTACCCTATAATTTTAACTGGTCTTTTGCATTTCATGCTGCTAGTACAATCGAAAACCCTGTGTATAAATATTCCTCTGCCGGTATTTACGATGTTTCTTTAATTGCCACCGATGCTTTAGGCTGTAAAGACACGGCAATTAAGCAAATAATTATTCCCGAATGTGAAGGCATTTATGGTTATTTGAGCGAACATTCAGATTGTGGAGGTTCACCCGTAATAAATGACACTTTGTATTTGATTGATGAATTCGGATATACTTATGATACTTTGTTTGCTGTTACCGATTTTACTGGTCAATTTACTTTTGATATGTCAAAAATAAACCTACTGGATACGAATTATAATTATTCCTTTAAAATTAAAAGTGGCTATGGTATTACAGAGACACAATACAACACAATCAGTTACTGGAAAAACTCATCGCCTCTTTCCTTTATTACAGACCATAAAGAATTTTGGTCAAGGAATTTCAATATGTCAGATAGTGCAAATTGCACAAGTACAGCAATAGATATTGATAGAAATATTTATGTAGCGGGGACAGCTTTTTACCCTGCCTATAGAGCAGATTACCTGTTAATAAAATATGATCCGCTTGGTAATGAATTGTGGCATGTTTCCTATAATCCGTCAGGTTTTGGATATTTCAATTTAACTGATATGAAAATTGATAAAATGGGAAATTGTATACTTACAGGTTATGGTGATGATGGAACCCTGACTGTGAAAATTAATGCATCCGGTACTGTTTTATGGTCAAGTAACTGGATAGATAATAATTATTTTGGAGAATCTGCCTATTTGGCAATAGATACTTTAGATAATATTTATCTTGCTTCAAATGTTTCAGATTATACTGGTCTATATTATTTTGCATTAACAAAGTATAATAACAGCGGTCAGAAATTATGGAGTTCTGTTTATAATACAGATTCTATGACAGTACGAAGCATAAAAAAAGACAACATTGGAAACATTGTAGTTCTGTGTACCCAGCTATTGAACAACAGTAATATTTTTAAATATAATTCATCCGGCGTTTTACTTTGGGTTGTTCAAAAAGATGAGAATTTAATTGATTTGGCAACAGACCTTGATAATTCAATTTATATTACAGGTTCAACAAGCAACAATACTAAATTTATCACTATTAAATTAAATTCAACAGGCACAGAAGAATGGCAACAATTTTATAGTTATTCCGGCATTTCAGGCAGCAATATTGCAAATAAAATTACTGTAGATCATTCAGGCAACATTATATCAGTTGGTACTTCACCCGCATTGTCAACATTATATTTTGGGGTTTGGATTCCACATAACCGTTATTCTTATGTAAAATATTCTCCTGCCGGTGATGAATTGTGGAACACATCATTTATAACAGGCTTCTCTCTGGGTAGCGTTCAAAGTATATCATCAATGGTTACTGACAGAGAAGATAATATTTATACAGCAGGTCGTGAATTTTATTCTACAATCGCGGGGGGGCGTCCGGCTAAATCACACGCTCAGTTTTTGGCAACTAAAATAAATTCAGATGGTTCATTTGCATGGTTTGAAACAGACAGTACTTCAAAAGAAAACCCAGGACAGTTAAGCGATTTAATTGTAAGTGATAATGAAAATGTTTATATGACAGGAGTAACAAATCAAAATGGTATTCGCACTATCAAATACGTTCAATGTCCTTCTTTTGCAAATAATGCACGTTACAGCAATCCGGAAAGCAACGAACAACAACCGAATAATAAACCGGAAACAACAAACTTGAAACCTGAAACTCTTGATGAATATGTAAAAATGTTCCCAAATCCCAATGACGGTAATTTTTATTTCACTTATTCATTACCAGAAAATGAAATATGCAAGTTTGCCGTTTATGATCAGAACGGGAAAAAAGTTTACGATATAGAAATAAAATCCGGCAAGAATACGGTTATGGTAAATCATGCCAATTTCAGCAACGGAGTTTACTATTATCAGGTAATAGCAGGCAATCGTTTAATTAAAACAGAAAGAATAATAATTGCCAAATAATTCAAATAATGTTTCACATCTCTGGTTGCCTTGTGCGCCGAGATGTGGAACATTTAAAACAAATACTAAAACATTTTTCTGAAATTTTCTACAAAATTTCTTTTTTTTCCTGAAAATCCATATTTTTGTTTCACATAAAATTCGTAAATAAATAATTGCAAACCTAAAATTCAAATTTATGGAAACAGGACATCAAAAAAACATTGCTAATTTAGAAACACTTATTGCGCATTGCAAAACCCTTGGCACAGATTATGCCCCCTCGCGCGATGCCTTGAAAATTGTTAATCTTGAAACAATTTATTCATCTGCAAACAATATTATTAATTCCGAAGCCTCCACTTCTGTATATTCTACTGAAACAGTATGGAATAAAGCAACAAACGACAGAGAAATAATATTTAAACCATTAAAAACTCTTGCTACACAAATAATTAACGCCCTTGATTCAACAGAAGCAACTGAACAAACGGTTAAAGATGCCCGTACAATAGTTCGCAAAATAGAAGGCGCAAGAGCCCCGAAATCAAAAAAAGCCTTAGATGCTTTTATTGAAAGTACACCTGAGAAATCTTTAACTGCATCAGATAACATGCCAGCTGATGCCACTGAGCCTGTCGAAGCAACAGAAAGTCACAAATTCATATCTACCTCACAGCAAAGCTATGATCTTCTTGTAGAACATTTCTCAAAACTTATTACTTTGCTGAATGCAGAACCTGCTTACGCACCCAATGAAGAAAAATTAAAACTCGTTACTTTAAAAACACTGTTAACTTCTATGAAAGCCTCAAATAGTGCTGTTATTAATACAAAAACTGCCCTTGATGATGCCCGTGTTACCCGTGATAAAATCATGTATGAAGAAAAAACAGGGCTTTGTGATTTAGCATTGGACACAAAAAAATATATTCGTTCCGTTTTTGGGTCAACAAGTCCCAAATACAAACAAATAAGCTCTTTGGAATTTCGGAAGATTAAAAAAAAATAAGCTGTCACATTAAATATTTAAGCACTCACATTGAATAATATAGCGTAGTTGCTGAATGATAAAGCAACTACGTTGACTAAAATCATTTATGCGCTAAATATTATTCCTGTTACAGTAAACATTATTGTGATTGCGCCGAATGTTTTTGCTTATGCGCCGGATATTATTGCTACTGCGTCAATTGTTATTGCAACTGCGGTAAACATACAGGCTTATGCGCCGTAAATTATTGCTACTGCATAAATAGTTAAAGCAACTGTACTGAATATTATGACAGCTACATCATTTATAATAACAGATATTCTTGTTGAAAATTAATTGTCTTGTTAGAATCAATACAAATACAGAATAAAATAATTAAAAAAAAATCAATTATGAATGTTACACATATAAAGAAAATATGATGTTTTCCATTATTAACCTCACAAGCCCAAGCTGCCACCAACACAATTTGCAACCACGTTTTGTTTTTCGCTCAATGCAGCGTTTTGCCGACACACTGAGCCTCCCGAAATGCCAGAAAAACAAAAAGAGGTTACAAATTTCAGCCAACTACACAGCAAAAGCGGTATTTTATTTAAATTATTTCCCCTCTCAAAAAAACGAAACGCCACTTCACAAATCAACCCTATAAAAAACATTGTCAAAAAGGATATATTAATTGAGTTTAAATGACTGATTATGACGAATAACCCAGTTGCTAACACTGCGCGTAGCACAATTTTTTTTTTATTTAAACCCGCAAGCCCTACGGGCATGGCGG
>MEOG01000108.1 GCA_001769125.1 Bacteroidetes bacterium GWF2_35_48
AAAACCGTTTACGAATGGGATGTATGGGATAAAGAAACCTATCCGACTTCAGGCTGGAATGGCAAGATAAAAGAAACGGAAGCCTCACCGGGCGTATATTATTACATCATCATAGCCGAGGGTTGGGATGATGTGAAATATGAATTGAAAGGCGCTTTCCATTTGGTAAAGGAGAAATAGAAACAACGACACTAAACAAAAAACCCTGCAAATTTGCGGGGTTTTTTGTTTTGTAAATTTTATATCATAAAAAATGTTTTCAGATATTTTTAAAAATTCATTATTAAATTCTATCTTTGGCTTAGAGATATAATTAAAAATCATGACCACATTTCAATTAAACGGTAAACAAATAATTTATAATGGAGATGGAAACATTCCTTTATTAAAATATTTAAGAAAAGAAAAAGGTATTACTTCTGTAAAAGACGGATGCTCTTGTCAGGCTGCTTGCGGAGCATGTATGGTTGAGATAAACGGGAAAGCGAAACTCAGTTGTGTTACCCTAATGAAAACACTTGAGGGTGCAGATGTAATCACAATGGAAGGAATTCCCGACAAGATAAGAGATGTTATTGCAAAAGCTTATGTTGAGAAAGGAGCTGTTCAATGTGGTTTTTGTACACCTGGTTTTATTATGCGGACAAAAATTCTTTTACAGGAAAATCCGAACCCGACACGAAAGGAAATAGTTGCGGCTCTTAATCAGAACTTATGTCGTTGTACCGGATATGTAAAAATTATTGATGCAATTGAACTGGCGTTGAAATCTATCAGAGATAATACTTCAGTTGAATTTTCTGATACTACAGGAAAAATTGGCAAGCCTTATCCAAAATATCAGGCCTATGAAACAGCAATAGGGAAGAGGCTTTTTGTGAATGACATGTGTTTTGAAGGAATGCTTCATGCTGCATTGCGTTTTAGTGATTATCCACGTGCAAAAGTATTATCTGTTGATACGACAGAAGCTGAAAAAATGCCGGGTGTTGTCAGGATTTTTACAGCAAAAGATATACCCGGGGAACAATATATAGGATTGGTTTATCAGGACTGGCCTCTGATGATTTCAGAAGGAGAAATTACGCGATATATAGGAGATGTAATAGCCAGTGTGGTTGCAGAAGATGAGGATATTGCGCGCACTGCAGCAAAACTAATAAAAATTGAGTACGAAGTTTTAACTCCGGTAACAGATATGTTTGATGCGCTGAAAGATGATATCAGAGTGCATTCCGATCATTCAAATTTGCTTGGGGATTGCATTGTGAAAAGAGGACAAGATGTTGAAACAGCATTGAATCAATCTAAATACACATCAAAAGGACGATATGAAACTCAGCGTATTGAACACGGTTTCCTTGAAACAGAAGCGGCTATTGCATTACCCACGGATGATGGTGTGCATTTGTATGCAAACAGTCAGGGTATATATGTAGATAGAAAACAGTGCGCAAAAATACTCGGTTTGCCGGAAGATAAGGTGCGGGTTACACTTGTTCCCACGGGTGGAGGTTTTGGAGGCAAAGAGGATCTTACGGTACAAGGTCATGCCTGTCTTTTTGCATGGCATTTAAAGAAGCCTATCAAGCTTGTGCTTAATCGCGAAGAGTCAATAACAATGCACCCGAAAAGGCATCCGGTAATAATGGATATTGAGCTGGGTTGCGATGAAAACGGAATATTGACCGCATTAAAATTTGGCGCAGTGGGAGATACCGGAGCGTATGCATCTGTAGGAACGAAAGTGATGGAACGTGTTGCCGGTCATGCCATGTCCGGATATCATATCCCATCAATAGACCTGCAAGCAAAAACGGTTTACACGAATAACATTCCCTGCGGTGCAATGCGTGGGTTTGGAGTGAATCAATCGTGTTTTGCGATAGAACAGTGCGTTGATGATCTATGTGAAAAAGGGGGTTTTGATCGTTGGGAATTTCGCTATAAGAATGCGCTTGCAGAAGGAAAAATGACAGCAACAGGTCAGATTTTGGATGCGAGTTGTGGAATTAAAGATTGCCTTCTTGCGCTTAAAGATAAATTCTATGAGGCAAAATACGCAGGACTGGCAACAGGAATAAAAAACAGCGGAGTGGGGAACGGAATGCCCGATTACAGCGGTGTTAAAATTATTTTTAAAGCTGTTGACTGCATTGAAATACATCATGGATGGACAGAAATGGGGCAGGGGGTTCACAATATGGCGATTCAAACGCTATGCGAAGAAACCGGGCTGAATCCTGCTAATATAGAGGTTTTTGTAGATTCGTCTTACGATGTTGAAACCGGCATGACAACTTCATCCAGAGGCACGGCGCTTCTTGGTAATGCTATTATTGATGCAGCAAAAACCATCAAAGAAGATTTAATAAATCTTGGTTTAGAAAAAATGATTGGCAATACGTATACCGGATACTGGATTTGTGATTGGACAACAAAACCAGGCGCAGACGTTGAAAAAGTGGTTACGCATTTTGCTTATGGTTATGCAGCGCAACTCTGTACTCTTGATGACAAAGGAGAAATAGAAATGATATATGCCGCGCATGATGCCGGAAAGATTATGAATCCGGTAAATTTCGAGGGACAGATTGAGGGAGCGATTCACATGGGTGTTGGCTACGCGCTTACAGAAGATTTGCCTATGAAAGATGGATTTTTAGTAAGTAAAAAATTACGCGATTGTAAAATATTAAGAGCCAAAGAAACGCCTGGAATGAAAGTTATCGGAATAGAAAAAACAGATCCGCACGGTCCTTTCGGTGCAAAAGGTTTGGGCGAAATTGGTCTTGTCCCTACAGCTGCTGCAATTGCCAATGCTTTGTATCAATATGATAAAATAAGAAGGTATAAATTGCCGATGAATAGAAAATAATTTTTTCCTTACAATATTTTTTTCCATCAATTATTTATGTAATTTTACATTCAGAAGTATTAACTAAAATTTAACAATTATGAAATTATTAAAAATTATTGTTGCAATTGGAATTATTTTTTCGATTTGTACAACAGGAAACGCGCAGAAATTGAAAAAATTTGGAATGGACATCAAGAAAAAGCATTATCCAGTTATTGGAGATGTAAGAATTCCTTACACAGATGTTATTGATTATTTTGGATATGTCAAACCAGGTGAAGCTGCTGATGAAACCAAAAATGGTAAGAAATATTATTATGTTTATGTTTGGATTCCTATTGTTGCGCCAGAAATCGGGATAAGAATGGTTTCTCCTGTTACATCTATTACCCCTGGGAAAAATGCTTTTATTTCACCTTCATGGGAGGCAGGAAAAGCAGACAAAACTAATTTCTTTGATACCTGGATTTCTTTCGAACGGGCTGAAGGAATATTAAGCAAAGCAGATGTTGCCGCTAAAGGAAAAACTTGCGGATGGCACAGTTATGGTCAGAATGACGATAGCAGCGAAATGCCAAAAAATCCTGCAGGGAGAAAATACAACTCATTATTACGTATAACCAGCGAAGTCAGCAATCCTTTAAAAGCACTTGTTGTTGGGTTATACAGAATAGGATTTACAACTTACAAAGTAGGTGAAGTTCAGGGTTCTTTTATGGCTCAGATCGGTGCTCCAATTAAACTTCCCGGAGTAGTAGTTGCAAAAGATATTGATTCCCTTTTAAAAATTTGGGAAGAAAAAGAAAAAGAGAAAAAATAAATCTGTTTTTGAAAAAAGAAGAAGCCACTTCACGTTGTGATTAGTGGCTTTTTTTTTGTAAAAAAACTATACGGGCAGATAGATTATTTTCTTTGTTTCAAAAAAATCTTCTTCAAAAAAGTCAGAAATATTATAGATTTTGATTTTATTTTTATACGATTTTATTTCTTCAGAAAATTCTCCCCCCTTCAGGTAGATAATTCCATTAGGAAAATGATTTTTATTTTCTTTAAGAATGCAGTGCCTTGTCAAAAGGATAAATTCGGGAAAAGCTGTTACTGCACGGCTTACAATAAAATCGTATTTTAATTTTATATTCTCTGCCCTTGAGTGAAGTGTTGTTATATTTTTCAAACCAATAGCCGCAGCAACATCTGCAACGACGTTGAGTTTTTTTTCAGTAGAATCAATAAGCGTAAAGGAAGCGTCTGGAAACATAATAGCAAGCGGAATTCCCGGAAAGCCCCCTCCTGTTCCTACATCCAATACAGATGTTTTGCTTTTAAAATGAAAAACTTTTGCTATTGCGAGCGAATGCAGGAGATGGTGTATTTCAAAATTATCAATATCTTTTCTTGAAATAACATTTATTTTGCTGTTCCAATCTTTATATAAATTGAAAAGCATTGAAAACTGCTGTCTTTGCAAAGAATTGAGGTCTGGAAAATATTGGTTGAGGATGTTCATCAGAAGATTTGGGGCAGGAAAGCTAATCTTTTGTAAAATTACACATGCCCGTCTTTTTGTTTAAGAATATTGAAAAGAAGTTCGCGGGCGCGGAAAAGCTGCGCTTTAACTGTACCTATGGGCAGTTTCATTTCTTCGGCAATTTCTTCATAGGAACGTTCTTCAAAGTAGCGCATTTCAACAAGCTGCCTGTAACGGGGTTTCAGTTTGGCAACAACTGTATGCATGAGACTGACCTTTTGGTCGTGAATCATGCGTTCTTCGGGATCAAGCGTGTCTGAAGGAAGGGGCGTATCATAGCCATCTTCATCAACAGTGCTGTCCTCAAGTTTTTGACCGCTTTTGCTTTTGCGGCGCAGATAATCAATACAATTATTTGTAGCAATTTTAAAAAGCCACGTGCTGAAAGCAAAAGCAGGAGTGTATTGTCCGATGCTTTTAAATGCTTTACCAAATGCTTCAATGGTCAGGTCTTCTGCATCTGTTTTGTTATTAACCATTTTTAAAAGCATGAAATAAATGGCATCCCTGTAACGACCAAGAAGTTCTGCATAAGCTTTCTGGTCGCCATCCAGTGCCATCATAACAAGATTAAAGTCCTGTCTGGCTTTATCAGATAAATTGGGATTTATTTCGTCCACTGATATTTCGCTCTTTTGTTAAAACTATTTGAAATCATTGCAAAGATGCTTATAAAAGGTAACAAGAAATCGAATAGGGGCAAAAATAATAATAAATCTTTTTCTTTCAACCGGATTGTGAAAAATATCATAACAATATATTGCACAATTAATCGAAATCCAAATGCAGCAAGTATTACAGGAATATAAAATTGAAAAATTATTAAGCCTGCAAAAGAAAAATAAAAAAGAAGCCGCGTTAATGGTTCTAATGAAAGAATAAATTTGTGTTTTTTCTTATAAAAACCGCCGGTAGTGAGATGTCTTTTTTTCTGATAAAACCAGTTAAACATAGAATTTTCAGGTTGAGAGTGCGTAAAGCTTTCCGGACTGAATTCTATACATGTATTCGATTTTTTTGCAACTTCATTTACAAAAAGGTCATCGTCCCCTGATTTTATATGCGCGTGAGAGGCAAAGCCTTTATTCCTGAAAAACAAAGAACGCTTGTATGCCAGATTTCTGCCAACACCCATATACGGCATTCCCGATGTTGCGAAAGATAAATATTGTAATGCAATAAAAGCCGTGTCAAACCGTATTAATTTATTGAGTAAACCCGGTTTTTTAAAATATCCTCCAAATCCAAGAATAATCTCTTTTTTCCCCGTAAAATTTGCAACCATAGAAGCCAGCCAGTTTTTTCCGGCAGGAATACAATCTGCATCAGTTAACAGCAACCATTCGTTTTTCGTGGCCTTAATTCCTAAAGACAGTGCAAGCTTTTTTCCATGAGTGAATTTTTCATCTTTTTTGATGAAGGTAATTTTAAGTCTCGGATATTGTTGCGCAAGGCGTGTGAGTACCATTTCTGTTTCATCTTCAGAACAATCGTTAACAACAACAACTTCAAAGTCGGGATATTCCTGTGTTAAGATTTCGGGTAAAAACTGTTCCAGATTTTCAGCTTCGTTTTTTGCGCAAATAACTATTGAAACCGATTCTTGCTTTTCGGTATTCTGTTTTTTTTTCCAGAATAAGATACGGCTGAAAAAAATGTAGTATATAAGTTGAATAAGCAGACTGAAGCAGAAAATTCCTCCAAAAATAAGAAACCAGATATTCGTATGCGCTAACAGATATTGCAAATGCTATTTTTAAAAATGCAATTTTACCAATTTAAAAGATGGTAAATCCACAGATGAAATAGTTTTTATTGACAATGAAGTGTTCATTATTTTTTATTGCAGTGCTGGTTCAGGTTGATTTCAATTTTTATCAGTGGTTTGCCTACAAAAGGTCTTATTTTATCAATATATCTGCTGCGTAGTATCATTTCTATCTTTTTTTGTAATAATAAATTTTCGATCAGAGTCGAATAAAACACTAAAAAATATTTTTAATTTTCTGCCGTCGAAATAAAAGTAATATTTTTTTTCAATTCAATTTTATATTTCCAAAATTAATTTTAAGAGTGAACTCATAATTTAAGCCTAAATTATTTATAATGATTACCCGTATAAATACCCAAAAATTTAAAATTGACATCATTCCGAAAACCCTTTTTAATTATGTTTGCCACTGATTACACGGATTATCACAGATTTATATAATCTGTGTAAATTTGCGCAATCTGTGGTAAAAAGGTTTATGGTATAAATTTAAGTTTATCATTATCAATCAATAATATTTTTTAGGTAAATACAAGGATATTCTATTATTTATTATCTAAATTACAATATTCATGTTAATTTAAAAATTCATTTTATGATTTATTTGTCATAATTTTTACAACTCAGGCAGGTTTTTTGACAGCTTGGCTCTAACTTATGAATATGATTAATTTTACTGTCTAAATTGCGCAGGTAAATTCGATGACTGAACTTATCGCCACGGCGACGAGGTCGAGGTTGCAGGTAAATTTTAACGTTTTAATCTTATGAGGTTGAAAAAAAGAAAATAAAAAAAGGCAAGCTACTTATATCGCACCGCTCAACCGCTTACCCTTGCTACCTTCCGATCCTGGGGGAATTCTGCAGGAGCTGGTCGTATAAGACTTGCCCAGTGCAAAGATACTATAATATTCTTTACTTCAATAAAAAAAATCATAATTCCCTGTTTTTGCACAATTTTAATATATTTGCAGTGTCTTTAACATTAATATTAAGTATGAAAAAAAGTGAGTTTCTGAAAAATTCGATGACATTCGGCGCAATTACCGGTCTTGCACTTATTATTGTTGGTGTCATTGCATATATTTTAGACCTACAGAATTCAACCATTAACTCTTTTCTTCAATATGGAGTTATGATTGCAGGAATTTTTCTAGGAACTCGAAACTTCAGAGATAAAATTAATTTTGGAAGCATTACCTATGGAAAAGCACTGGGTTCTGGCGTTTTGATATGCTTATTTTCTTCTATTATCATGGCACTTTATAATTATATTTTCCTTAAATATATTGACCCTGATTTTATTGGCAAATTGCTCGAAATGATAGAAAATGAAATGCTCAAACAGGGCTTGCCCGATAATCAGGTTGAAATGGCGCTTGAAATGCAGCGTAAAATTATGACTCCTACATGGATTTCAATTATTATTATTCCGTCTCTTACTTTTATGGGCTTTCTATTTTCTTTGGTAACGTCTATTTTCCTGAAACGCAAATCAAATCCTTTTGACGAAGCAATGCGTGAAGTTGATGACAAGAAACAATAATAAATTTTTTCTGAATACGTTTGAAAGAGTTGCTGGGTTACCGCTGGTTGAGCGAAGTAGAAACCCAGGTTGGGGGTGTTGCAAATTAAATACAAGTTAATAAAGATATTTGGAAATCATTGAATTTTTTCAAGAAAATAATATGGATATATCAGTCGTTATACCGCTTCTGAACGAAGAAGAATCACTCCCGGAACTTAGTCAGTGGATTACAAAAGTTATGCATGACTACAATTTTTCGTATGAAATAATTTTCATTGATGATGGGAGTACAGATAATTCCTGGGCTGTTATTGAAAAACTTCATGAAGAAAATATTCAGGTAAAAGGAATAAAATTCAGAAGAAACTACGGAAAGTCAGCAGCATTGAACTGTGGTTTCGCGCAGGCAAACGGAAATGTTGTCATCACAATGGATGCAGACCTGCAAGACAGCCCTGATGAAATTCCCGGTTTATATCAAATGATAACAAAAGAAGGCTATGACCTTGTTTCCGGGTGGAAAAGAAAAAGATACGATCCTATTACCAAAACATTACCAACAAAACTTTTTAACTGGGCAACCCGAAAAGTTTCAAAAATAAAACTTCATGATTTTAATTGCGGTCTGAAAGCATATAAAAAAGTTGTTATTAAAAATATTGAAGTTTATGGCGAAATGCACCGCTATATTCCGGTAATTGCTAAATGGTCGGGATTTAGGAAAATAGGAGAAAAAGAAGTACAGCACAGAGTACGAAAATACGGTCAGACGAAATTCGGGCTGGAACGTTTTATTAATGGTCTACTTGATCTGATGTCTATTACATTTGTCGGAAGATTCGGGAAAAAACCCATGCACTTTTTTGGTGTTTGGGGAACATTGCTTTTTCTTGCCGGAGGTTTTATTTCATTATGGCTTGTCGGTGAAAAAATCTATTATAATTTTTTCCAGAACATTCAGCCCAGAAATGTTACAGACCAGCCTCTTTTTTATTTAGCACTCACGATGGTAATTATCGGGACTCAAATGTTTTTAGCAGGTTTTCTAGGCGAACTTGTGTCGCGAAATGCGCATGACAGAAATCATTATCACATTGAGCAGAATATATAAATTTGCTGCAAATAAAGAAATATTTCTCTTTTATTTTAACAACCCATTAGGTTTCATATACTTTTAACGGCTTCTCTAATTATTCACGCCGTTTTGCAAAACCTATTAAAATCTAAAGAGATAGGTTTAATCAACTTTTCGTTAAAAGAAGCAGTGTTGTATTCCAAAATTAAATCATGAAAGATATCAGAAACATGCTCGATTTTTGTTGCCTTGTAGGCATTAGAGCCTGAAAATGCAAAACCTTCGGAAAGGTTACCCTGCGCTGCATTAAATAATGCCTGACCTATACAATAAGGAGCATCTTTATAATTGCATGATGACAAACATTTCCAAGGACACTTATATGGTTTTTTTGTACCCATTCTGACTTGTTCAATAAATTCATTTTTTATTGCCCTGCCCGGTAAGCCAAGCGGACTGTCAATTATAACAATATCTTCTTTAGAAGAATTAATATAGCTTTCCTTAAATTCAAAAGATGCATCACATTCAAAAGTAGTAACAAATCGGGTACCCAGCTTTACGCCTTTTGCCCCGGATTTAAAAATAGTATAAATATCATTACCTGTATAAATTCCACCTGCTGCAATTACAGGTATTTCTCTGTTAAATTGTTTTTCAAACAAAGCAACAGCAGCAACTGTTTCTTCAATAAGTACAGATAACGTTTTCGTATTATCAAATAAATCTGTTTTAGAAAAGCCTAAATGCCCTCCTGCGAGTGGACCTTCTACAACAACAGCATCAGGAATACAATTATATTTACCTGCCCAAATCTGAAAAATAAGTTTAGCCGCTTTGGCTGAAGATACTTTGATAATTAGTTTTGTATTATGTCCGGATAATCCGGCATCAGCAATCAACATAGGTATTTTCAGAGGAAGCCCGGCTCCCAGTATAATAACATCTGCATTTTCTTCTATTGCAACGCGAATTAAATTATCATGATCAGACAATGCCATCATAATATTAACGCCAATAACACCGTTAGAAAGACTTTTTGCTTTTTGAATTTCTTTTCGAAGACCTATTTTATTCGATTCAATAAAATTTCTTGTATAATCAGGCTCTTTCATTCCTATTCCCGCAGCAGAAATAATACCGATTCCGCCTTCATTGGCGACTGCTGAAGCCAAGCCTGCCAATGAAACAGCAACACCCATACCTCCCTGTATTATAGGTACTCTAACAGTTAAATTTCCTATTTTTAATGATTCCATCAAGTGAGTTTATTATTTCAAAACTCAATAAAAATATACACGTTTATAGCAAATTAAAAAAATAAGGGATAAAAAAATAAAAAAAGGGATAAAAAAAGCTTTTAGGGACGAAATGCTATTTTAGGGGCGAAATATAATAAATTAAAAAAATCTAAATCAACTCTTTAAGCTTATTTGCAAAATTCTTTGAAACAGGGATAGAAAAGTCTATTTTATCAAAAAATAATTTATTTCCCTGTAAATTACCTTCAATTTTTTCTATAAAATTAATATTTACCAGATAAGAACGATGACATTTAAAAATATTTTTTTCTTCTTTTAATAATTCTTCAGCTTTTGTTAAGCTGCATCTTACCATTTGATTATTTATAATTTCATTTTCTTTCCAAAAAATTTCAATATAATTATTAGCAGACCTGATAAAATAAATTAAATTAACTTTTATTGCAAGGCTATCCTTTTGATAATCTGATTTAAAATAAACGATTCTGTCTTTATTGAGTTTGCTCTCTTTTAATTTCCTGTTAATTTCATTCGCAAGCGACAGGTTCGATCGAAGCATTTTGTTGTAGTTGATAATAATTAATGCAGATATAGGAATAACAGCCGTTAATAATAAATTAACAATCATGTAAGCTCCAAACTCCATTATTTTAAGATACTTGAAGTAAAAAAAATAGCTCACTGAAATAGTTAGTAAAATCCAGATATTCCAAAGAATTTCCTTTCCTATTTTCCATTCCGTGTGAATAAACATTTTCGGTATAAGCGTTGGCAGTAATAGTAAGTTCAGACTTAATGAGATAAATGTAATAACACAAATACCAATCACAAGGTAAAACTTTTCTTTTGTTCCTAAAGAAGATAATTCAAGAGGTTGAAATACAAATAAAAAAGCAAATACACACATACTTATTAAAAAAATAATTTTGGTGTTATGCTTTAAATCATCATTAAATGGATATGGATTTTTTAGAAAATTAAACATGTTTTTATTACAGTTAAACTCTTTTGATTGAAGTATACATCTAAATGCTAAATTTTCCCTTTACCAAATTCGTCTTTTTAAAATATTCTTCGTATCAAATATTTATTAATCTAAACATTATTAATGCAAAGGAAACAATTATTTTCTGAATATAAAATGTTATTATTTTTATTACGCATTTGCCATATTTTTTTGCACAATTTAATACTGATAGAGGGACTAAATATTTCAAAAAAAAAGCTATTGTAAATTATTATTGACCGACAAATAAACAGGGCACTCCTATGGAACTTTAGTTTTGGAGGTTTTTTATTTTATAAACAGGTCACTCCTACCTTTATTATTAAGTCCCGCCAGCCTGCTGTCTGGCAGGTAGGGACGTACCGTTTATAAGAAAAATAATTTATAAACTAACATTTCTCACTTCAAATAATAGAATAAGAGATGTTTTGCTAACAGATGCCTGTGCGATGGATTGGCCAAACAGCGGGCAATGAAGTGG
>MEOG01000109.1 GCA_001769125.1 Bacteroidetes bacterium GWF2_35_48
CCTCCACTTCATTGCCCGCTGTTTGGCCAATCCATCGCACAGGCATCTGTTAGCAAAACATCTCTTATTCTATTATTTGAAGTGAGAAATGTTAGTATTTAATATAAAATTTCGATAAGTATCAAAAAGAGGGAGACCAATTGGGAAAAAAGCAGATAAAATTAATTTATAATTTCAGATAGTAAAAGCGTAGATATACTCTTATCGGTCATATTTTCTCAATTGGTAAAACTCTTGAGGTCTCATCGTGCTTGTCCAATGGAGACCTCAAGGGTTTTCCAAAAGCGCAATGAATGACAGGGCTTGATATATATCCTACGCTAAAGCTGTAACTATTGCAATAACAGGGGGAATAACAGATGAAACGCAGGATTTATTTTTTTCTTTGAATCTTTCGTTTTATTTCATTCCATAATTCAGCAAAAGATTCTGCTGCTCTTGAAGCAGGGCTGTATGTTTCAACCGGACTTTTATAAATTCCCATTTTTTCAATTTCCGCAAGAAATGGAATAAAATTTACACACATCCCTTTAATTTTAAAGGGTGAATCATAAAGGATAGAATGATGAACGGATTTTCGAAGTTCCACCATCGAATAAAAAGGAATTATTATGGATGTATCAAGTTCCTGTTCTTTGAAAAATTGCATGATTTGCTCGTAGGTTCTTATTGAAAGAGGCGTAGGAATTGTTGGAACAATCACAAAATCGCAGGCATAAAATATATTTTCAGCCAAAACAGAAATACCCGGGGGACAATCAAGAAATACATAGTCGAATGAATTTTCAACTTCTTTTAAAGCTTCACGGATTCGCTTCTTTGATTTTTTTGCATTGTCAAGAATAAGCTCCATATTTCTGTATGATAAATCGGATGGAATACACCAAAGATTATCATACTCCGTAATCTGAGTAAAATGAAGAATATTTTCTTTGCCGTTCAGTACTTTTTTTAGCTGAAAATCATTCGGAGACTCCATATTCAAATAAAAAGTAGATGAGCCCTGCGGATCCAGATCCCACAAAAGAGTTTTGTCTCCATTTTTTCCTGACAGATAAGAAAAATTAACGGCAGTGGCTGTTTTTCCTACCCCTCCCTTGATGTTGTAAATACCAATGACTTTCATTTGTACTAAATTTTATTGGTTGGGTTTAAATAAATTGCTTTAAATTTTATCTGCTAAAATAATACTTTTATAATTAGTGCCTGCAAGAAAACATCAATTTCATCGTTACGCTTGACCTGAAAAGTAGTCATGTACATTAGTACACTCCTAATTTTCAGGTCTTCGCAAGCCTTGAACTTGATGTTTTCTTATCAGGCACATACATTGTGAGCAAAAAACATGAGTTTTCTTGCTGGCACTAATTAGGGTCAACAAGAAAACTTATGTGATTGATAAGAAAAGTTCAATTTCAATGTCTGCCCCGCTATGCAGTGGTAGAAACCACCGTTTATATTACATCAAAGGTTTTGACTTAACAATATCAATACCCAACATAAATTCATGAGAGCCGCTGGGATAATTTTGAATTTTTCCTAAGTGATATTGAATGCATAGCCCAAATAATATCTGTCATACTTAGGGTCTGCTGATTAAGTCTGTCGTGTGCCAGTTTCAAGGTGCCACAATGCGATGCACAGAGCTTGTCGAAGTGAGTTTATCTAATTGCGATAAGACGAAGATGTAAAATAATACTGCAGCATAGGCATGGTCGCAGGCAACGAAGAAGATGGTATGCGACAGGTGCTACGGTAAACTCGTCGAACCGCTAACAAAACAAAAATATATTTGTAAAAAATAGATGCACGGATTTTTAATGTAACCTTTATTTTATCGTGCACATGTTTTTCTGAAAAATGTCGGAATCACTTAGTGTTAAATTTGTTTTGTGATTTTCAGCAGACCCTACTTATACCCTAAGATTGACAAGCCAGAACCAAATAAAAAGAAATTGTAATTTGCCCGCATGGAATTATTGACAATAATATAAGAAATTCCCAAAGAAGAATAAAGAGCATTTTTTTTTGTGGTATTAATCATTTGTATCGAATTTGTATCCTATACCTTTAACCGTTTTAATGATATCATTCCCGATTTTTTCTCTGATTTTTCGGATATGAACATCAATGGTTCTTTCTCCTACATTTACATCATCGCCCCATATCGTTTCATAAATTTCCTGTCTTGTCAATACTTTTTTAGGATTAGCTGCGAGAAGCCTGAGTAGTTCAAATTCTTTTTTAGGAAAATCAATTACTTTGCCATCAACGGTAACAGTATATCTTGATTTATCTATGGAAATATTTTTAACAGTAATTATATCCTGTGGAATAATTCCTCTCCTGAAAAGGGCTTTGATTTTTCCGATAAGCAATCTTATTTTAACAGGCTTAACAATATAATCATCTGCGCCAACTTCTAATGCTATCAGTTGTGTGTAGTCTTCAGATTTTGCTGACAAAAAAACAATAAGCGTTAAATTCAGTGAAGATATTTCTTTTAATTTTCGGCATGCTTCAATTCCATCCATTTCCGGCATCATCACATCCATGAGGATAAGATCCGGGCTATTATCAGTAGCAGATTTAATAGCTTCAATTCCGTTAGAAGCTGTGAATATTTTGTAACCTTCTTTTTCCAGATTATACTTTAAGAATTCAAGTATATCATCTTCATCGTCTACGATTAATATTTTTTTCATAGAAGTATTTCTTAAAAATTATACGATAATCCGAGTGTTATATACGTTCCGGGTTTATATAAATAGGTTGTTTGTTCGCGTATTACTTTTTCTCCATTTTGAGTAAAATTTACAAATTGTTTTATTTCATAAGGATTATTTAAAATATCCTGAATGCCTCCTTTTATCTGTAATTTTTCTCCAATCTTTTTTGAAAAAGTAAGATCCAGAAGATTTCTGGGCATTTCATAAGCATCAGGAATGCTTTCGTCGTCATTTTGCATTGGCTGTCCTACTGCAACAATACGTTTTCCTATTACATTATAAAGCATGCTGATCATCCAGCCATTTTTATTATTCTGATAAAAAATTCCTGCATTTATAATATAAGGTGATTGACCCTGCATTGGGCGGTCTTTTTCATTATCTGCATCTTCAAACTTTACATTGCTTTTAATTACAGAAGCATTAAGTACCAGATTAAAATTACTCAGGTATTTTAAAAAATTATCTTTTTTCCCGAAACTTTCCAGCGATTTTTTTAATTCCATTTCGGCTCCAATACTGCTTGCTTCTTTTGCATTTTGAAATGTATATTGCAATCCGCTTCCGGTATTGATGTATTTTAATTCAATAGGGTTTATAAACTGTTTATAAAAAACTCCTAAAGAAAACATTTCTGCTTTTGTCGGATAATATTCATATCGTAAATCTAAATTGTGAATAATTGCATTTTTTATTTCAGGGTTTCCACTGTAAGCTGCATTTTGTTCAAAATCATAGAACACAAAAGGCGCAATTTCTCTGAATTCAGGGCGGTTTATGCTTTGTCCGTATCCTGCGCGCAATGTATTTTTTTCATTAAATTCGTAATTCAAATTTGCTGATGGGAAGAAGTTGAATTCGTCATTTTTGTAGTTTACAGGTTCTGAAGGATTGTCAGATTTATAACTGTCGAGTGTTTGAATATTTTTTTCAACTCTTACGCCTGTATAAATATAAAAAGACATGGTAATCGGAATTTTAAATGCCATATAACCTGCACCAAGAAAATTGCCAGCATCGTAAGAGTCTGACGGATTCGAGGATTCACTGATTTTAATACCCGTAGAATTATTGATGTTTGATGCATTAAATATTGAATCAGCAGGTAAATATAAATTCAGATTTGTTTGATCGGAACTTTTCATATAACCTAATAAACGTGCGGAGAATGATCTGATTTTATTTTCTATATAATAACCTGTTTTAAATTCTGGTCTCCAGTCGTTAAATTTGAATTTTCTTTCAAAATTTGCACTCGACATAATTATTTGTTCGTTTAAGTCTAAGAATATACGACCTGCATATTTAGGAGAAGCTGCTGCACCAATTCCTAATTCATATTGACCAAAATAGGGGCTTAATGGGTCTTGATTCTTTATGCTTGTTAATCTTCTGATATCCGGTTCTGATCTATTAGCAAATGAATAGCCCAGAGTCCAGTTTAATTTCATACTGTCATTTTTAAATGAATGCATCCCGCCTAATTGTCCGGAATAAGTGCTTCTGCTTAAATATCTGTATTCATACGACTGAAGAATTTGTGATGTGTAATTTTCAATACCATTTCGTAATGTTGTTCTTGATTGACCTGTTTGGTTAAAAACATTTCGGAATTCAAGTTTATGGTTCGGACTTAATAAAAATGCCCAATTTGAAAGGATAGAGGCTTTCACCGCATTTGTATATTGTTTATCGTTAAATGCGAAATCTTCTATGCTTTTATCTTCTGCAAAATTATATACCTGATAGTTTTTTCGTGTTAAATTAAAATAGGTATTCGTATTACTGTAATTAATACCCGATATACAGTTGACAGGAATAATTCCGATATTAAATTTTTTGGTAACACTCAATGACAATCTTTGGTCGGGAGCAGCTAATGTTTTATCTGTATTCCAGTTGTTATTGAATGAACGCCCTATTTCCTGAAGTTTGATTTGGTCTTGTGAAAATGTAGCAGAATTAAAATCGTTTAATTTGTTAAGATGAGATGGAATGCCACCTGGCAATGCACGTGTGCCATCATCAAAACCCAGCCAGTCTGTTTTTCCAACATTGTTTCTGTAAAAACTGTTTGCGGTGGTACCCATTCTGTAAGATGTTGCATAGCCAAGGGTAATTGAATTTTTTTCAGGAATATTTTTTGTGAAAATTTGTATTGCTGCACCCGAAAATTCTGCGGGCAATTCCGGTGCCGGAGTTTTAAAAACAAGAATATTATCAATTAATGAACTTGGAATAATATCGTACGAAAAAGCTTTTACATCTGCTTCAGAACTTGGAGCAATTGCATTGTTTAGCCATGTAGCATTATATCGCTCACTTAATCCGCGCACCATCACGAAGCGATTATCAATGATCGTTATTCCCGGAATTCTTTTAATTACTTCTGATGCGTCTCTGTCTTGTGTTTTCATGATTTGTTCATTCGACATTCCATTTACAACAAGATTACTCGCTTTTATCGAATTCAGAAGCGCTATATCTGTATCTGTTTTTCGAGTGGCAGTAATAACAACATCTCCAAGTTGTTTACTTACCGATTCCATACTGATATTCAATTGGGTTACTTTTCCTTTTGTAACAACAACTTTTTCTATTGTTTGCGTTTTATAGGAAATATAGGATACTACAAGATTGTAAGTGCCGGGTTTCAGGTTTTGAATAAAATAATTTCCGTCAAAATCGGTAGATGCCCCTGTTACTGTACCCTGTACAACTACATTTGCGCCAACAATGCTTTCTTTAGTTTCTCCATCAATAATATTCCCTTTTATTGCACCCAACTGACCAAAAAGATTAAGCGTTGTTCCACCAAAAATTAAACCTGCAATAAAAAATATTTTTAGTATTTTCATGTCTTATCTGTATATTTAAAATTTATTACCCAAATGTTAGCTGTTTATTTCCTTTGTATTAAAGCATTTAATTTAAAAAACAAGATTTTTGATTCTAAAAAATGGGAAAAGCCCCCGAAGAACCGGGAGCTTTATCTCCAAAAGACAAAATATAAATCAGATATTCATCTTTCATATTTTCATATTAATATTCTGTTGTTTGAGGACTCCAGTTTGCCCAGCTGCTGGTCCAGTCTGTTGATCCGAATGCACCTCTGTAGCTTACAGCTTCAAAACCTGAAGTTAATTTAGGATTGGTAAAATCTGCATCTGTTAAAGCAGGAGAACCTGTTGCAGGAAGAAAATTTGGTGTTGCAGCCCATGGATCAGTAATCATAACTGAAGAATTGCTTAATAATGTGTCATTATTAAAAGCAGCAGTCTGATACCAGTCTTTTGTACTGAATGTAGAACCTGATGCCTGGCTGAAGAATGAAGAGCAACCTGAAATAATACAATTTTTTACTTCAATATCTCCATTTGTCGCATTTGTTTCGCAAGCGCTGCCATCAACCATAAGACCTGTTGTCCAGCCTACAAAAATTGAATTAAAAATACTGATGTGTGTGTTCTTTTTTAAATGCATTGCATATTTATATAAAGAACTTATATTTGAAGTAGTAGCGGTTTGTCTTGGACCGAAAATACTAACGTTTGAGAAAATTGCACTTGTAAAAGGAGTGCTTGAAGAACCACTGCCATCATTATCCGATTCAAAACTATTTGAGCCAGAAACGTCTGCAACACCTTTATCTCTTAAAGATACAACAAACTGTAATTTTCCGGAATAACCATAATCTGTGTCAAAATCATCATCGAGTCCACTTACTGCGATAAGGTGTTTGCAATTTACGGTTCCGCCAAAGAACTCATAAGAATCATCATTGGAATAGGAAACCTGAACATAGTCAACGGTTGTTCCATTACCAACACCACCAAAAGTAATTCCGTTAATTTCTTTATCAGGTTGGAAAGGGTAGCCTGCATATTCAACACGAACATATTTTAAAATACCTGAGTTGTCAGCAACATCAGTACCGCCATAAGTTGAACGAGGGCCACCTTCAATTTGTGCTGTTCCACCTGATACATTGATAGGGGCTTTACCGCAAATAATTAAACCGCCCCAATCTCCGCGGTTACGAAAATTAACAGGTGCATTGGATGTGAAAACAATAGGTTTCGCAGCAGTACCTTCAGCCATAATTTTTCCACCCTGTTCAATAATTAATGTACCCATAGTGGTTTTGTCACCTTTTATAACGGTTCCGGCTTCAATGGTTAACGTAGCGCCGTTTGTTACATATACAAAACCTTTTAATAAATATTTATTAGATGCAGACCAAGTCGTATTAGCAGAAATTTCTCCAGTAACTTCGGTAACAGTAGGAGTAGGGTCTAGGGTGGTGTTGTCATCATCATCCTTATCCTTTTTACAGGAATTAAAACCGGCTGTAATTCCTACAGCAATTACTAACGCAATAATCCAATTAATTTTTCTCATTTTTTTATAAATTTAAATTAGTACTCAATTTTCTGATGCAAATAAAGTATGAGAAAACCAATTGGATTTTACATTAACATTAACTTTAATTTAATTTTTTTGTCTGTTTTTCGACTTTTTTTGACAGAAAGATAATAAAGGCTTAACATTAACTTAACATACCTTTTAATCCTTTATCCTACTTTTGTCTCAGTAAAAATTTATAAAAAAATAATATGAAAACATTAGTAATTATCAGTCTGGTTTTTTTAAGCTTTAACCTTTTTGCTACAGATAATGATAAGATAAAAGCTGTTAAGCAAACCACAATGCACGGTACTATTACTGATAAATCAACAGGAGAAACTTTAGCAGGTGTTGCTGTAAGCATTCCCGGTTTAAATAAAACTGTTTATACTGATTTTTATGGAAACTTTAAAGTTGAAGGAATTGTTCCGGGTAACTATCAGGTTAAAGTCTCTTACATTTCTTATAAAGAAGATATTATTTCTGATGTTAAGATAGATGGTAACAATGGAAACAATGTATCTGTACAGATGGAACCAAAGAAATAATTTTAAATATATATTTACACTTAAAGCCAGTATATGATCTATCTGGCTTTTTTTATTTATTTTTAAAAACTTTTTTTATTTCCGTTAAAGGAATCAAATCTAAATTGTCATTTTTATTATGAAAAAATTATTTGTTATAGTGTTGCTTTGTTCTTTAATCAGCTTTTCTTTTGCACAAAATATTCAGGAGAAAGATGGAAAATATTATAAAGAAGGAAAAGAATACTCGGGTATTTTTGAGAAAAATGAAGAAGGAACATTTCTTAAAATGAATATTGTAAATGGTCTGCTGGACGGCATTACCATGCTTTATTTTGATAATAAAAAACAAAAAGAACAACGCTCTTACAAGGAAGGAAAATTCGATGGTTTATGGATTACATGGAATGATCAGGGTAAAAAAATGGCAGAAGCAAATTACAAAGAAGGTAAGAAGCATGGAAAATGGCTTGTATGGGACGATAAAGGAACTCTTCGTTATGAAATGTATTATGAGGAAGGAGTTCGTAAAGGCAAATGGATTATGTGGGATGAAAGTGGAAAATTAATTTCTGAACAAGTGTATTGATTAAGATGTATAAATTTTTATAGAAAAGATAAGCAAAAGGGCGCAATTATATGCGTCTTTTTTGTAAATTATTATGTGTGTATTTAACCTATATTATTGAGGCAATCATAAATATTCATAGAGATGTTACAGGTTTCAGGTTACAACTTGCAACCTGCAACCTGCAACTTGTAACTTGTAACAAAAGACACTAATCTTAAAAATAAATCAGGTTAATTTTAGCTATTATTTATCTTTGAGAAAATTTAATTTATTATGAAAAATTTATTAATCCAGTTATTTTTGACGTTGCCGATAATGTTATCAGCACAGAAAACCCCTGTATTTAAAGTGCAAACTGGTTCAAAAGATTTCGACTTTTTTAAAGAAAACAACATAAGTCCTCTTCATGGATTTTTAAAAAAAACGGGCGAATTTACAGGTGTTTTTGATCAGGAAAATATACAAAATATAATAAGTTCTGAAATTAGTTTTGATGAATATGTTAAGCAAAAAGCTGCAACAATTCATTCCTGTTTTGGAACTATACCTGATTACGTAAGTCCCACCGGGTGGCAACACGGCTCTATGGGTGGATTTTATACATACGCTGAGGTGTTAGCAGAATTGGATACAATGTTTGCTCTGTTTCCGAATATAATTACACCAAAAACTCAAATTTCAAACTACATATCAATAGAAAGCAGACCTCTCCATTACCTGAAAATTTCTGATAATCCTCAATTGCAGGAAAATGAACCGCAAATTCTTTTTACAGCCATACATCATTCGCAGGAACCGGCTTCTGTTCAGCAATTAGTGTATTTCATGTATTATCTTCTTGAGAATTATGGAAGCGATCCTGAGATTACTTATTTTATTGATAATACAGAAATATATTTTATTCCTTTTGTGAATCCTGATGGCTATGTATACAACCAGACAGAGAATCCCGGAGGCGGGGGTTTGTGGAGGAAAAACAGAAGAAATAATGGACTATCTACAGGTGTAGATTTAAACAGAAATTATGCCTATGCTTTCGGATACGACGAACTCGGTTCAAGCTCCATTGGCTGGCATGTATGGTACAGGGGGGATAGTGCTTTTTCAGAACCTGAAACCCAGGCAGTGAAATATTTTCTGGAAAATCATCAGATTAAAATTGCGTTGAACTGGCATGCTTATGGCAATATGATTATTTATCCGTGGAATTATCAAAATTATTATACAGAAGACTCGCTTTTTTTTGAAACTCTGGGAAAGAATATTTCTGCAAAAAATCATTACAGATATGGCACTGTTCACGAAACCTACGGTTATCAGAGTAATGGCGATGCAGACGATTGGGGCTATGGAGAGCTTATGTCTAAAAATAAAATTATGTCTTTTACCGGAGAATGTGGGAATATGGATGATGGCTTCTGGCCTTCATTTGAGCGTATTGAGCCTATTTGTAAAGAAGCATTGGATATGAATCTTCGTCTCCTTCGTTTTACTACAAAATATGCAGAAGTTTCTGATAATTCTGAATCAATAATTACAAATTCTAACGGATATATTCCTTTCAAATTACAATGTCTGGGGGTTGACACACCGGCAAATTTTATTGTTACTTTTATTCCTTTATCAGGCAATATTTCTTTTCCAAATTCACAACAAACATTTTCTAATTTATCTCTCATGCATTTTGTCAATGATTCCATGGAATACAATTGTAATTTGAGTAGTGATTTTTATGAAGAGGTTCGTTATATTATTTCTGTAAATAATGGAAATTTCACACGGTATGATACTATAACGCGATATACTGGGCTTCATCAGGTGCTTTTTGACGATTACTGTGAGAATATGAATAACTGGACAGGTGATGATTTTGGAATCAGTAGCTCTTATGCAATTTCGGGTACATATTCTATTTCAGAATCACCCACAGGAAATTATTCGCTTCTTCAAAGTTCAGAAATTATTTGTAATGAAATAATTAATCTTGATCAGACAGAGAAAGCGTTTATTAATTTCAGGGCACGATGGAATCTTGAAAAAAATTATGATTATGTGCAACTTTTAGCCTCATCAGATAATGGGGATACATGGAGTCCTTTATGTGGTAAATACACAACAGTTGGCTCTGACGATGAAGAAGAAGGGCAGCCCGTTTTTGACGGTATCATCAATGAATGGATTTATGAAGAAGTTGATATATCTGAATATGCAGGACAAAATTTATTACTGAAGTTTTATTTTTATTCCGATCAGTCAAATACACGCGATGGTTTTTATTTTGATGATTTTAAAGTAACTGCTTTATATAATCCTACAGCCGTGAATCAATTGGCAGACAGTGAAAATAATTTTAATGTTTATTTTAATGAAAATAAGTTATCGGTTGTTGTAAATAAAAAATTCAATGAACCTTTATTCATCAGTATTTTTAATTTGCTCGGACAGAAAATAAATGATGTTCGTATTATTGAAAATAGAACAAACCTGAATTTTAATAATAACAGCGCAGGTATTTATATTTATCAAATTTCATGAGCTACTGGAATTATTCAAACAGGAAAATTTTCTTTACGATAAAATTTTGTTAATGTTCTTTTAAACTAAGGAATTTCAATAAATTTAAATGTTTAATTCCTTTATATGATGTATTTAATGGCAATTCGTCCATTGTTATTACGTATTTAGGATAATTGTCTTTTATTATTTGCAGGTTACCAAATTCCCGATTCAAAACCTTTTCATTACTTAATAAATATGCAACCTGGTAGTAACTATATTCTCCATTTTTTTCTGCAATAAAATCGATTTCTTTATCGCCTTCTTTTCCAACAAAAACATTATATCCCATAAAGCGAAGTTGATTATAAACTACGTTTTCAAGCATTTTTCCGATATCGTCTGGTTTAAATCCTCCAATTGCATTTCTCAAACCGATATCTTCAAAATAATATTTCTCTCCTGTTTCAAAAATTCGCTTACCAGAAATTTCTTTTCTCTTAACAGCATTTACAAAATAAGCCTGTTCAACAAACGATAAATAATTAATTACTACAGAAACATTTTTGCTTGCTTTTTGAGATTTTAAATAATCCGATATTTTATTTGCAGACACAATGCTTCCGGTATTATCGGCCAAAAAATACAAAAGATTTTCTAAAAATGCTGTATCTCTTATTTGATGGCGGCTAATAACATCACGATACAAAATTGTAGCATAAATATTTTTTAAATAATCAAATACAATTTCATCATTTTTAGGCAAGTGAATCAGATAAGGCAATCCTCCATATTTCATATACAGAGAAAGACTTTCCATGGTAAATTTAAGTTTATGAAAAAGAATAAACTCTATAAAAGAAAGGCTGTGAATACGAATCTCAATTTGGCGTCCGCTCAAATAAGTTGCCAGTTCGCCTGAAAAAACCTGAGAATTACTACCGGTGCAATAAATATCATATTTTCCGTCAGATAATAGGCTACGAAGTGCTTTTTCAAAATTTTTAATGTCCTGTATCTCGTCAATAAAAAGGAAGTTTTTTCCCCGTTTTGTGTTTATTTTTACCCATTGAATAAGTCCTTCGTAATTTGATATTGAATCAAATTCAAATTTTTCTTTATCAATATACAGAAAATTGGCTTTTGGAAACAGAATTTTCAATTCATCTTTAATTTGTCGGAGTAAAAAACTTTTACCAACACGGCGTTGCCCGGTAATAACCTTAATCAATTGTTTTGTATAATAAGGTCTTACTTTTTTTAAATATTGTTCTCGTATTACATTCATATTTTTATTTAGTATAGTGAATATAGTTAATACAAAAATAATATTTATTTAGTATATCTAATAAAATTAGTAAAAGAATTTCATAAAATAGGTTCAGGTTTTCATCATTTCCTTCTTTGCTGATGTATTAATCTCTTTTCTCTGTAATTTTAATAAAAATATAAAAATAAACCCCCTTATCTGAAAAATCAAATAAAGGGCTATATTTTATTTAAACTAAAAGTAGTTCCCTTTCAATAAAAACAAAAAGCTTTCTTCGGGATTAATAAAAATTTAGAGTTTCGCTGTTTTCTTTTTCAAACTGTACCATTTGTAAGCAATCAAACCAATTGCCAAAACAAACATAACTACAACGCCGCCCTCTATCGGAGCTCCTTCTCCCACAACAATCGGACCTCCGGAATCATTTCCCGGAGCACCCGGGTCTGGTTGCGCTCTTAAGATAAAAGGAACGATTACAAATGCTATTGCTAATAATACTTTTTCTAACTTTTTCATATCTGTCTTTTTTTTATTTGATTTATTCGGTGATTTCGGCTTCGCTCAATCACCAGTTTCGGTGTCTGAGCACTAACCGGTGTCTGAGCTTAACCGGTGTCTGAGCTTAACCGGTGTCTGAGCTTAACCGGTGTCTGAGCTTAACCGGTGTCTGAGCTTAACCGGTGTCTGAGCGTAGCCGAAGACCCGGTTATTATTTACTAACATTTCTCACTTCAAAACTACAAAATTTAGCTGAGGAATTTGATGTGGGGTAAAAATATTTTTCAGCAATTCG
>MEOG01000110.1 GCA_001769125.1 Bacteroidetes bacterium GWF2_35_48
CGCATAGCACAATTTTTTTTAATTATGATGCGAGCCCTTCGGGCTTTTGGGTTTAGATACAAGTTTAAAAAAAACTGTGCCAGCGCAGGGAACGTTGTAGCCAATGCATCCAAAAAATCCGAACATGAAAAAAACGAAAAAAAGACATTGAAAGATAATTAAAAAAAAGACAATGAAAAGATACCCCACGCACAAAAATTTTGAAAATCTACCCACAGCAACACATTGTCGGTTGGGCATCCATCGCACGATAACAACATGCCCAACCGTCAAAGAGTTGCTTTTTCAGCCCTCCGTAAAAGACAATAGTTTTTTCGTGAAATATCTGAATGTGTTGAAAACTTCTGTTCCTGAATTTTGATTTATCCATTTTGAATTTTAATATTTGAATTTCCTTTTGTACCAAAGTATTAACAAATAAAATGTAAACTTATGAAAAAGAATTTATCCTCAATTTTGACTACTTGCTTCGCAAGTATTTTTTTATTTTTGGTTTGTATTAATACTGCCACAGCGCAAACAAATAAAGGCAACCCTATGATAGGGAAAAGTATAAATAACCAAAGCCTGTGGAAAAAAAACATTGGACAAAAAAAAGACAATACACCAATTGCAACAACTAACAATCAAAAACAAATTGTTAATACAAATAAAGAAGGTCAGAAGACATTAGACGCTATACCTGTTAATGCTTCCGCTGTAATAAACAACACTAAAAATGCAGCATCAAAAGAAGAACTAATTTCTTTGCGAGACGCTCATTCCAAAACTTTTCAAAACCCTGACGGTACTTTCACAAAACAGCAAAGCAACAAACCTATACATTATAAAAACAACAATGGCGAATGGTCTGCTATTGATGGGAAATCACAAGTCAACAATGAGAATAACAAAACTTACGAAATTGCAAACACCGAACTGCCTGTTTCTATTGACATAGAAACCGGAAAAACAAATATGTATTTGGTAAAAGGACAATACATCAGTTTTGGGCATGAAACAGAATTAATCGTACTTAACAAACAACTCAACCAAACTCGTAAAATTTCTGCAAAAAATATTAACAATAATTTGCAGGGATTGTATTCAAAAAACAATAATGAAATACGCTTTAATAATGTTTGGAATAGCATTGACAAAAAACAAAAATTCGATTATTGGTTTACAGAAATAGATTATATACTGAACACAAAACCAACATTTACTACTACAGAAAAATATCTTGTTTTTAAAGAAAAAGTTGAAATGCCCGAAAGCTGGCAACTTGTAAAATCAGAAAATGGTACAGAAACATCTGATGGATGGCAGGGAGATTTGGAAATTAAAAACGAAAACGGAATTGTTGTAGGTCGCTTTCATTTGCCTGTTTACTATGACATGTCTGCAAATTCCAACAACAACAATGAACCTGCAATTGCAGAAAAGAAAAATGAAACAAATAAAACGAATAATCTCTCTGCCTCAAACAGAGGCGCAATTTTAGGTGCATACACATTCGAAAAAACAGGAAATGCGTATTATATTTCTGTTGTTGTTCCTACTGTCTGGTTACTTTCAGATGAAAGAATTTATCCTGTAACCATAGACCCCACAGCAAGCAATACATACTCTTCCGGCAATATTGCGTCCTGCTATTACAGTTCGTTTTTCTCGCAAAGCATGAATGTGATAATTCCCACAGGGAGTACCGTAACTGCAACAAGTTCATCGTGTACTTACGTAGCTGTTTCTCCGACTTGGCGGTCTGACGGTTGGATTGGCTTCCAGAGTGGCAGCAATAATGACGGGTATTACTATTGCAATGTTTCCAGTCCCGGAACTTGTGAAGTTACAGGTGATGACCCAACCATTGCAAACGGTACATACTCAAACGGTATTGTTCCTTTTACATTAAAAGTAGCAAGAGATTACCCAAGCGGAACATGCAATACTACGTATCTTTATGTACAAAATTCTACATGGACAGAAACCGTAACCTATACTTTGCCCTGCATAGTTCCGAGTGTAGCAGCGTTGACTTTTCCGGCAAATTATGCTACAGTACAACCCGGTAAAACCATTCATTTTACTTGGGATGCGCCAACAACAGGGAACACGCCTTTTACTTTTACTTTTTATTTTTACAATGGTTCCTCATGGCAAAACTGGAGTGCTGGCAGCAACACCTATTTTGACCTTAACCTGAATGAATACGGTAGCAACTCATGGTGCGGTATAACAACGCAATGGTATGTGAAAGCAACAAATACCTGCGGTAATACCAATTCAGCCACACGCAGCCTGTATGTGTATCCCAAACACACAAGCGCAAATGCAGATTATACGCTGACAATTGATTCAGAATGTCAAACAACAGGCAGCAGACAATTAACACAGGGGCAGGCGTATTATTACGCATTTGAAGCGGTTGCAGGAAATAAATATTATTTTAGCACTTGTGCAAATGAATTAGGCTGTGGCATAAACACCGGATGGGATACCTACTTAAAAATTTATGGAACAAATAGCAGTTGCACTATGGCAAGCTATAACGACGATGGAGGCTCATGCAGCAACTACGAATCGTTTATCAATGGCTGGTCATGTACTACAAGCGGTACTTATTATTTACAAGTTACAGGGTATAACAGTTCGGCTTATGGTACGTACTCTCTGCAATACAAGCATTGTGCAACACCTACGACACTTACTTTAACAAGCCCGGCGAACAATACTTATGTGCAACCCGGCAAGTTTAAACATTTTACATGGGAAACTCCAACCGGCACAGATCCCTTTACCTATACTTTTTATTTATGGAATGGGGCTGAATGGTTGAACTATGAATGTGATACCAATAAATATATTGATATAGATTTTGAGGAATACAACAGTGCTTCCTGGTGCGGAGATAATGCGCAGTGGTACGTAAAAGCAACCAATGCTTGCGGACAGATAAACTCTGAAACAAGAAACTTATATCTGTACCCGAAATTTACAGGTTCAACAGCCGATTATGAGATAACTCCAAGCTCGGAATGCCAATCAACAGTCACACACTCTATAATACAAGGTGGCGCAAATTATTATAAATTTGATGCTGTGGCAGGTGCAACATATTATTTCAGCACCTGCGCAACTGCGCTTAGTTGTGGCACAAGTGCAGGTTGGGACACTTACCTGAAAATTTACGGCGTAGATGGTTCTTGTACTACAGCCGCATATAACGACGATGGCGGTGGCTGTGCAAATTATGAATCATACATCAATGGTTGGTCATGTACAACTTCTGGTACATATTATTTACAGGTTACAGGTTATAATAGTTCAGCTTATGGCAATTATTATTTGATGTATAAAGCAAGTTGCCCGGTGGGAGCTTGTTGTTTTTCAGCGCAAGTCATTACACCCGGCAATTATCAATCATTGCCTCAAGACATACAGGTTACTGGTTCAGAATACTGGATAAAATTTGTTGCCGATTCAACGAGTATGAGAATTACGGTTTTGAATTCTCAAAACAATCCGAATGCAAATTTAATCAAGTTATCACTTTACAATGGTGAGTGTAATAACTTAACAGTTGTTTCAGAAAAATTTTATTATAATGGAACAATCGAAATACTTAAAAATAATTTAATCCCAAGTAGTACTTATTATATAAAAATTCAATATGACCCTACTTTGTTTGGTTGGCTTTCAATCGCAATACAAAATCTTTCAAAAAATAATTTCCCAAAGGGTAAAATTATAGCAAAAACACTACATGATTTTCCAGATGCATTAGGTACTTACGATGCGAATGTTGGTTACATCCCAATTTCTAGCATAGAAAACTTACATGAAATTATTGAGATTGCAGGCATCACAAAAATTGAAAAAACTTTCAAAGTAATAGGTGACACTATTCCTAAATTAAAAAATATTTATAATATAACTTTTTCAGACAATTTTTCAAATGACAGTTTAATAATTTTGCTGAAAGGAACGAATCAATTTGACTATGTTGAAAAAGTACCTTTTTGTGAATTTTTTCCTGTTACTATACCGAATGATTCTGCTATAAGTAATAATTTACAATGGTATCTCTATAAAATAAAAGCAGATAGTGCTTGGTCTTTAACACAGGGCAGCCCCAATGTTAAAGTCGGCATTATTGATAATGCTATCATGTTTTTCCATGAGGATTTAGAAAATAATATAAGTGCAAATTTAGCTGAATTAACAGGTCCGGGTATTGATACCGATAATAACGGATATGTTGATGATGTTTTTGGTTGGGATGCAGCAAACAATGATAATAATCCACTCCCACAACAAGTGGATTCTAATTTAGAAATGTATTCACATGGAACTCATGTTACAGGAATTGCATGTGCAACCACAAATAATATTTATGGTATGGCTTCAGTTGGTTGGAACGCAAAATATATTCCAGTTAAAGTTGGTGCAGATGGCACGTTCGAGTTTTCAATTATATCAGGTGTTCATGCTATCGAATATTTAATATCAAGACATGTTAATATAATTAACATGTCTTGGGGTACATTGATTAACAATAGTGCTTTGTCTGATATTATTGATGTTGCTGATAGTTTAGGGATAATATTGATTGCCGCAGCAGGGAATGATGGAGAAAATCCAAATTTAGCTACTGAAAATCATTATCCAGCATCTTATGAAAATGTGATTGCAGTTGGAGCAACAGATAGTTTTGATAAAAAAACAACGTTTTCTTGTTATGGTAGTTTTTTAGATATTATGGCTCCAGGTAAAAATATTTACAGCACAATGGCAGCACCAATTAATTCATTTGCTATAAATAGTGGAACTTCAATGGCCGCACCAATAGTTTCAGGAGTTTGTGCTTTAATGAAATCTTACTGTCCGACATGCACAGCGACAGAAATTAAACAATGCCTTTTATCAACTGCTGATAATATTTATTCCAATAACCCTAATTATCCAGTTGGCACTTTAGGTGCTGGGAGGGTAAATGCACATGCTGCTTTAGAATGTTTGCAAACATTGTTGCCAGTAGCAAATATTACAACACAATATGATTTTTATTGTACTGAAACTAATACAAATTATACGTTTACGGACATTAGTTCTGGCTTTCCTGCTACTTCATGGAATTGGGTTTTTAGCCCTTCTGTAAATTTTGTCAATGGGACTAGTAGTAGTTCTAAGAATCCAATTGTAAATTTTCCGTCAGGCATAAGCACTTTTTCAGTGTATTTGATAGTTTGCAATGCTAATGGTTGCGATACATCTGACACACAAATAATTAATATATCAGAACCAACAGCTACAATAATAGCATCTTCTTCCCAACAGGTTTGTGCAAATAGTGAAGCCATTATTTATATACAACTTCAGGGCAATCCACCTTTTAATTTATCATATACACTAAATGGAATACCTCAAACAATAACTGGTATAACTGATTCAGTTTACGCATTAACTATAACTCCACCAACTGGCAGTACTACTTTTAATTTGACAGGTATTTCATGTCCTCCGAATTGTTCCGGTATTGTAAGCGGTTCAGCAACATTCACTACGATTACTTGCAACTGTACACCAAAATTTAATAATTGGTGGGATTTCGGTTCCTATAATAAAATAAGGTTTTCGCCATTTGCAACCTATGTTCCGGGAAGCATGTGGACAGCAGAAAATTGTGCTTCTATTTCTAATATTTCAGGGACAGAGTTATTTTATACAAATGGGGATATGGTTTGGAGTAATTGTGTCCCAGGCGGTACTCTTATGGACAATGGAGACGGTATCGGGGGAGGCGGTTCATCTACACAGGGTGTCGCTATTCTTCCAAAATCTTTCTCTGATAACACTTTCTATATTATAACTGCTGATGCCGGCGGTCATCCCGATGTTGACCCTTCCGACAACATACCTCTTGGTCAATATGGACTAAGATATTCTGTTGTTGATATGGATTATAATAACAATTGTGGAAAAGTTACTACAAAAAACAACCTGCTCCTCAATAATGTTAAAGAGCGATTTACTATCGTGCCTGTTTATAACGATTTTGCTTTTTGGATTATTGCCCACACGGATAATTCAAACATGTTTTATATATTCAGAGCAGACAGTAATGGTATTCCCCTATCTCCTCAGTTATATTCTGTTGGTTCTGTTTGGTCTCCGAGCATAGGAGCAATGAAGGCTTCACATCATGGCACCTTGATTGCAGTTGCTCTGGATAATAAATTTGAAATCTATAATTTTAATCCTTCTTCAGGTGTTATGTCTAATATAGTTGCTTCTGTTCCTTTCCCAAGCACCACTTATGGGATTGAATTTTCCCCCAACGACAAATATTTATATGTTAGTAAAATGGGTGGTTTTATTATTCAATATGATATTTCCAATCCATCAAACGTTATTCCCATTGATACAATTAATGTAAATAATGCATATTCAATACAAATGGGGCCGGA
Organism: Bacteroidetes bacterium GWF2_35_48; assembly: GCA_001769125.1. GTDB lineage: Bacteria > Bacteroidota > Bacteroidia > Bacteroidales > GWF2-35-48 > GWF2-35-48. The sequence continues at coordinate 6,450 of MEOG01000110.1, forward strand.
TAGTTTACTTTATATTGCAACCGGCAACACACAGAAATTACATCGTATTCTTAATCCGAATTTACCATGCCCTGGTTGTAATTTTATTCAAAATGCTTACACTTTTTCTAATTTTGTTAAAAGTGGCTTACCTCCATTAGTACCTGTTTTTCCATTACATCTTTCAATTGACAGTATAAAACATTCTTGTGGTAATCAATGTAATGGTGCTGCTTATATAAATATTTCAGGTGGCGTGCCTCCTTATAACATTATTTGGGATGACCCAGATATACAAAATACAGCAAATGCAACAGGTCTTTGTCCCGGCACTTATGAGTTGCATGTATCAGATCAGGCAAACTGTTCTTCTACAATCACGATAAATATAATTGAGTCTGATTTTTTAATTAGTGAAACCCACGTACTGAATTCTTGTGATTCGCAATCAAATGGAGAAATTGATATTACACCTTTTGGTGGCACATTGCCCTATCATTTTCTTTGGACGGGTCCAAATGATTTTTCAGCAACAACAGAAGATATTAATAATCTTCAATCTGGTAATTATTATTTAACTGCAACAGATATGAATGGTTGTACAACTCAAATATCAGCTATAATCTTTAACTACCCCCCAATAAACGTTGTTTTATCTTCTTCTTCTGAAACATGCTTTGGTCTTGATGGGTCTGCCTCAATTCACGCCTCAGGGGCTTCCCCTTTTTCGTTTATTTGGTCAACAGGTGCTGTTTTTACAAATACAGACTCTTCATCAATATTTAACCTTGCTCAAGGCGCATATCAGGTAACTGTAACCGATGCCAATGGTTGTGTCACGATTGCTAATGTAACAGTTTCTGGCATTTATACAAATCCTCCACCTATTACTACCATACTCAATAACACAACCGAAAACTGGGATACTCCTGCAGAAGATTATACAATTGATACTACAATTTATGTGAACTCAGACGCCACACTAATTATTACAGGTCGTCATATACAGTTTGGTTCTGAAGGGAGAATTTATGTTTACCCAAGAGGTAAATTGGTAATTAATAACTCTACTCTTTCTGGATTAACGGAATGTAACAATATGTGGAAAGGCATTTTTGCACGTGGGATTAATACTGGCCCTCCGAATTGGGTACCATTCCAAATCTATAATTCAACAACCAACCGCTACAATACTGCATTTGTTCAAGTACAGAGTGGCTCAATTATTAAAGATGCAATGATTGGTATTGATGCTTTTAATAGTGCTGTCGTATCTGCTAATAATTGTAGCTTTAAAAATAATGTTACAGCTTTTAAATTTAATACAAGCAAAGGCTTGGAAACTCTAAACAGAGACGCTTCCTCGTTTCTAAATGTAACTTTTGAAACAAATGCCCTATTGAATGACCCAAGCCTGTTCCCGCAACAATTTGTTCGTTTAGACGGTATCGAAAAACAAATTATGTTTTATGGTTGCGATTTTAAACATACATTTCCATTACACTCCGGGCACGGGCATACTTATTATGCTGAAAACCTTGGCAGTGGTATTGTTTCTTTTAATTCTAATTTTTTGGTGGATAGAAATCCGTTTAATGCTGCTGACAGCAGTAGTTTTTCGGGTTTGTTTTATGGGGTTAGGGCATTATCGGATAAAAGTTGTTCATTTAGAATTGCTCAAACAAAAGTTTTAAACAATTTCAGGGCTATTCTTGCTGAAGGTAGTACTATCCATCCAACCATTATTAAAAATAGATTCCTTTTGCAGTACTTAGGTAACCCTGCAATGTTGAACCCTTCTTTTCCTCCTCCTTATTATACTACAAATTATGGTGTTTATATTAATAAATGCAATACTTATACTGTAAATAATAATAAATTTTATGATGGGCAGGCAGGTATTATAATTTCAAATACTAGCGATATCGCACATCAAATATATGGCAATGAGCTTAAAAATATATCTATTGCTGCTATCTCTGCTTTTGGCGATAATGGTAAAACGCAAATTCTTTGCAGCAAATTTGGCGCAGAAGATGAAACACAAGGCAACCTTGTTGACATATCTGTTCCAAACTACCAGTTGACTTCTTTTAGCCCGATTGTGCAAAGTTCAATATCAGGGGCGCAAGGTAACCAAGGAACATCTGCACGTAACGTTTTTTATACAAATAAATGCACGATTCCCGGCTTTTCTCAAAAAGCATTTTTTACAAACGATACAAGTGCAAATTACACTTACTACTACCACACCGAAGACGACATTACCGACTTTAACGAAGACCATAGCAGCAATGTGTTTACGCAGTGGACGTCTGGTACTAATTTTGTTTATGACGATGAATGCCCTCCAAGTCCTAATCAAACCATTTCAATTTCCGGTGGCATGCCTCGTTTAGACTCCCTTGCAGAAATGCTTACAGATTCTACGGTCGTTTATAATCAGCTTGTGGACGGGGGCAACACAGCCAACCTGTTAAACATGGTAGAAAATGTAACGGAACAAACCTACAATTCGCTTTGTAACGTTTTGGGCAGTATAGCTCCTTACCTGAGCGATACGGTGTTGCTCGCGTTTATGGAAGATACTATTTATAATCCGTTACCTAAGGCCGGTGTATTGTTTGCTAGCTCTCCCCTGCCTGCAAAGCCTGTGGCAGAAATACCAAACTTGAATCTGTCGCAGTATTTAATAGATTCGCTACTAGCAGTACAAAACGGGGTAAATGCCCGTGTTAAAAAAGAGCATTGGTTAAGCCACTTTGAGTGGGAGCGTGGGCTGTTGCTGGGGCAAATAATACAAGATGCCCTGCTCGACTCTGTTACAGATAAAACCGATTCGCTTATTTATCTTTTACAAAATGAGCAAAACTATACTGCTAAAATGCAGGTATTGCCCATGCTCATAACTAAAGAAAGGTATACCGAAGCAATAGCAGTATTAAATGCACTACAGGCAGAAATACCAAGCCTACCCGAAAACATACAGGATGAGCTTGAACATTATGTAACCCTGCAAGGTATTGTAATTGAAGTAGCGCAAGCACCCGACAGTTTAAAAAACAGCATAATAGCACAAGATTCCTTATTCTTAAAAGGGCTTGCGGAAACATCAGAACTGGCAACAGTTGACGCTCAAGTGATGTTATGGAAAGCAGGCATTGCAAATTATTTGGGAGTTATACAATACCCTGAAACCGGAGGCAATGAAAAGCATACTTATGACGGGAAAAAAACTACGGGGACAAAAAACAAACTGAAACTGCCTGATGTTATTTCTGTTTACCCAAATCCGGCAAAAGAAAGTATTACGATAAAATATTCCTGTGCAGAAAACAAGACAGGAAAAAATATTAAAATGTTTTCTTCAGATGGTAAATTAATTAAAGCAATACCTGTAAATACATCATCTGGCACATTGGTTATAGATGTCAGGAGCTTTGCTAACGGTACTTATCATTTGTCTTTAGGGGACAAGTCATACTCCAAAAAAATTATTATCAACCATTAATATTCATTTGCAAGCCTTGCAATATGCAGGGCTTGCTTTTTATTAAAATATATGAAATACATATTTTTGTTTACTTTTTTAATAAATTTTGTACTTGGATTTACTCAAAGTATAAAGTTTAATAAAAATTATCAGGATACATCTCCTGTAATTAGAAACATTGTAGTTTTAGATTCAGGCTATGTTTTTGTTGGAGGGGGGGGGAGTCCCTTATCTCATTTAATTTTAACAACAGACACGTTAGGAAATATTAAAAATACAAAAAAATATACAAAGCAGGGTTATAATTTATATCATGGCTTAGCAAATTCTTTAAAAAAAGCAGATAGTTCTACATATATTTTAGCAGGGTCACTTACCCAGTCAGGTGCAAATAATAACGCAGTACTTTTGTATAAATTCAATTCTCTTTTTGATACAATCTGGACAAAAACTTTTATGACAGACACGAACTATTCTGCGGCACAGGATTGCTTTTATTTTAAGAATAATTATTATTTATTAGGAGCAAATTACACAGGAAATAATAATACTGACTTTTTATTAATTAAAACAGACACTTCCGGTAATTTTATTTGGAAAAAAAATTATGGTGGGTATTCTTATGAACAAGGTTTTAAAATTTCAATAAACAATTCTTTAAAAATTTTATTAGGCGGCAGTACCCGCAGTTTTTATACAACTACACAACTGCAACGCGATTGGTACTTAGTGCAAACCGACACAGCCGGCAACCAGTTATGGCATAATCACTATGGTCACCCTGATTACGATGATAAGGGTGTAAATGGTTTAATTGCAACCAAAGATTCAGGCTTTTTAGTTTCAGGCAATTATGTGAATTTTTTATGGAACGAAGCATGGGAACTTTATAATGGGCGGCTGATGAAATTTAATAAAAATATGGAGGTAGAATGGGACAGGCAGTATTCTTTTGGTGGTTCAACCATCTTTAAAATAGTTGAAGAATATGAGAACGGCGATATAGCTGTATTATTTAATAAAATTGACACCACAACAACCTTACCACCATATATAGACAGATATTGTTCCGGTTTATTACTAATAGATTCCCTCGGCAATGAAAAATGGCATAGGGTTTATTACCCCTATAATAATGATACAGCCTATACTACAGTCGGCATTTTAGAAACTGTTAAAAAAACACACGATAATGGTTTTATCATGTGTGGTTGGAGTAACCAATCCGGTCAACCCCAACAAATGTGGGTTGTAAAAACCGACAGCCTGGGTTGCGATGGCTACCCGCCAAATTGCGATACAACAAATGATATTTCAGAACTGCTATTTCATATCTCAGATTTGAATATTTTCCCAAATCCTGCTCTTGATTTTGTAAGTATTGCGACTATTCAAAACCTACAAAATTCAGTAATTTTAATAACTGATTTATTTGGAAAAACATTACACAGCGAAATAATACATAAAAACACAAACTATATTAAAATTAATGTGCAGAGGTTTCCACGTGGTGTGTATGTGGTTTGCTTAACAAATAAAGATAATAAAAGTATAGGAAGATTTGTAAAATATTAATCTAATAAATCATCTTAAATTACAGGCACATCCCGAAACCCCATAAGCTAACACACAAAGTCAGGTTTCGGGAAGAGCCTGTAATGCTAACATTTTCAAAATTTTTCTTCTACGCTTTTTTAATAGAGAAAATGAAATTAAAAATATTGTAAGAATAATGCACATGGCTACAACACTGCGCGTAGCACAATTTTTTTTTTTATGATAACGCTAGCCCTACGGGCATGCGCGATAGGTCTAAGGTAAAAAAAACTGTGCCAGCGCAGGTACCGTTAGGTGCTATTAAACCGAATCGCCCTGATAGAGCCAACGCTGACAAGCCAACGCATGAAATGATACTGCAAGAAAAATTATTTTTTTAA
>MEOG01000111.1:0-11489 GCA_001769125.1 Bacteroidetes bacterium GWF2_35_48
TAGGCGATGTTGATTCGGACGGGGTAAAAGATCTTATTGTAGGTTCACGAAATGATGACGATGGAGGGACAGACCGTGGCGCTGCATGGATTTTATACATGAACATGAATGGAACAGTAAAAAGTTGCGAGAAAATCAGCAGTACTCAAGATGGTTTTACCGGGCAGCTTAATGATTATGATTATTTCGGAACAGGTGTAGCTTGTTTGGGAGATAAAGATAATGATGGGAATATAGACTTGCTTATTTCTGCTTATGGAACTGATGATGGCCCCGTAAATAGTGGTGCTGCATGGATAATGAATTGGGGGCTTCCACAGACTGGCTTTTCATGTACTAATTCGTTCCAACTCCCCCCTGCCACCTACGCCTGCACAGGAACAGATATTCAAATTTCTGGGACTGAATACTGGATGAAGTTTACTGCTGATACAACAAGTATGAGAATTGCGATTACAGTGCCAACACAACTTCCTGTTGCTGATATACGGCAGCTTTATCTTTATTCCGGGTCTTGCGATAATTTGACTTTAGTTGAACAGAAGAATTTGGATAATGGGGAAGTTCTGGAAATTTTAAGAAATGATTTAACGGTTGGAAATAATTATTATTTAAAAGTACAGCAACAAAATGTTGTTAATGGTTGGTTTGGGGTTTGTTTAACAAAACTTTTACCAACAACAAAACTTATTGAGGCGGATTGTGGAGCAGCTAACATTGATACAATTCAATCATTAACTGCAAATGTAATTACTGGTGCATCCTTATATCAATTCAATGTCAGTAATAATGATATAGGATTTAATGAAACATATACATCTAATACCAACTCATTTTCACTCGCTCAACTCGAAGGAGAATTATTTCTGAACACACCATATAAAATTACCGTTAGTGTAAAAACAAATAATTTGTTTTCACCTTTTGGGGATACTTGTATAATCACAACAAAGCCCTATCCGATTGATACACCTTTATATGTTAAAGGGGAAATATATCTCAAAATAAAAGACTCTGATTCAATAATTATCAATTATGATATTGACAGTAGTTCAACTTATAATAACACTACCGTCAATAATATAAGTTTTTTGTCACAATTCGGCATTAGAAAAATTTATCGGCCATATTATATTGAAAATACAAGTCTCACAAAAATTTATAAAGTTAAGTTTACCGATTATTCAAGCACTGATGCCTTAATTGCAAATTTTCAAAATCTCAGTTTTATAGAATATGCAGAAAAAGTTCCTGCACGTTATCTTTTTACTACTCCAAATGACCCCAATATGGCAGATTTATGGCATTTATATAAAATCAATGCAGAAATGGCTTGGAATATACCACAAGGGTCGAATGATGTTATTGTTGCAGTAGTTGATGATGCAGTTAGTATAAACCATGATGATTTGCAGGCAAATATTTGGCATAATTTAAACGATCCTATTAATGGTTTTGATGATGATGGAAATGGCTATGTTGATGATTATAATGGATGGGATATTGCAGATAATGATAATGATCCAATTCCACCGATTACAGCATCAGATTATTTTTTTTCACATGGTACTCATGTTGCAGGTATAGTGGGTGCATATTCAGATAATTCAATAGGAATAGCGTCAATAAGCAACAACAAGGCTAAAATAATGCCTGTTAAAGCAAAAAAAGATGCAAACCAAACAAACTCAATTGATGCAGGCATGGATGGTGTTGTTTGGGCAATGAATCACGGAGCAAAAATTATTAGTATGTCATGGGGTGGTTCTCCTTATTCTGCAGCTGAACAGACAGTTTTTAATACAGCTCATGATATGGGAATTGTATTAGTTGCTGCAGCAGGTAATTCAAATACTTCAACCCCAATGTATCCTGCATCGTACAATCATGTTATCAATGTTGGTGCAACTTATTCAAATGATACTAGAGCTGGTTTTTCAAATAATGGCTCAACAATAACATTAATGGCACCTGGTGTAAATATTCTTAGCACAGTTCCTAATAATCATTATGTTAATATGAATGGCACATCAATGGCTTGTCCGTTAGTTTCTAGCTTATGTGCTTTAATGCTTTCACACGATTTAAGTTTAACCCCTGATCACATTAAAACATGTTTAATTGATAATTGCGATCCGATACAAGGCACTGGTATTGGTTCAGGTAGAATAAACGCTTTTAAAGCAGTTGCCTGTATCTACAACAAGCCTATTGCTGACTTTACTGCAAATACACAAATAGTATGTGCAAGCGTGTCTTCAACAATAGCTTTTACTGATAAAAGTCTGAATAATCCTACAACTTGGTCATGGACATTTGAAGGGGGGACACCATCTGTGTCTAATTTACAGAATCCAACTGTTACATATAGTATATCAGGCAACTACAATGTTACATTAACTGTTTCAGATGGTTTAAACTCTCATACTTATGAAAAAAACCAATATATTTTTGTTCAAGATTGCCAACCTATTCATAATCAACAAAGTTTTTGGCACTTTGGTAAGTACGCTGGTATTGATTTCAACAGTGGAATGGCAGTTGCAACGGGACTTCCCCCAAATAACCTAAATACGAATAGAGCTTGTGCAAGTGTTTCAAATGATAACGGCCAATTGTTATTTTCGACAAATGGTATTGATGTGTGGAATAGAAATTTTGAACGAATTACAAACTCTGAAACAATGCTAAACGGTAGTCCAAATTCAAGAGGTTGCCATCCTGCTGTAAACAACAATGCAACACAAGGAGTGCTAATTGTTCCAGAACCTGGGAGTGGAACTCGTTATTATGTTTTTACAGTTTCAGATGTATATATAAATAGCTGCCATACTAATAACGGTCTTTGTTTTACTATAGTTGATATGTCTCTTCATAATGAGTTTGGTCTTCATAATGAGTTTGGGGGGATTGATATTGGTTTCTTAAATGTTCCGGCTGTTTCAACAAACAACCCCCTTACTACTGATGCGATAACTGCAATACCTGGTTGCAATGGCGTTGACTATTGGATTATTGTTAAAGGTACGGCAGATCCAAATAATCCAGGAATTGAAGATAAAATAATTGCATTTCCCCTTACTCAAAGCGGTGTAGGTACTCCTGTATATTCACCTTCTAATGTAATTTCAAATAGCAGTTCAAACAAATTTAGTCATATTAAAGTATCAAAGAATTCCAAATGGACAGCCTATGCTTATGATGCCGGCGTTTCTCTTTATAACTTTGATCCTAGTAGTGGGGTTTTTTCTTATTTTTCAACATTGCCTTCATCATCAGGTTATGATGACATTTGTTTTAGCCCTGATAACAATATTCTTTATCAAATTACGTATTCTGCTGGTTTAAAACAATGGAATTTAAAAAATATTACACAGTGTAATCCAATACCTCCATTTTATCGTATTCCTCTTGATTTATCTGCATGGTGGATGGTCCCGAGAATTGAAATAGGACCTAATGATAAATTATATATTACTTCAAACAGAGATTACTTATCCGTTATTAATTCCCCTAATAATTTCTTTCCTAATCCTATAAATTTGTGTTTTAATTGTATTGCTTTATGCCCAAGTTGTTTAATGGCCGATAATACAGCTTCTTTACCTAATTTTATAAATGCTGAATTGATTTTAATAAATGATTTTGAATGGTGTATTGAAAACTGCAACGAAGTCCATTTCCATTCTCTTTCATGCGGAAACATTGAGGGCTGGGATTACGATACTTCTGATGGTATTGATGATTGGGAAGATATTGGGATGACACACACTCAATATACTTATACTCTTCCAACAAATCCAGCTTCATTTCCTGTTACTTTTATTGCAAGTTTGAAAGTTGATGGCCAGATAGTATCACATACAATAACTATTGATTACCCGCCACCGCCAACGATATTCCCAATTAATGATGTTTGCGTCAGTTCAACAAATACGGTTCAATACTTTACTGATGCTCAAAATGTAAATTATTCATGGTCAGTAACAGGTGGACAGATAGATGGACAGATAGTAGGAGCAACCAATGAACAGAATGTATTTGTATTATGGCCGTCAACTGGCGTGGGGCGTGTTACACTGACAGTTCAGAACAGCAGTGGTTGCACCAATAGTAACTTTATAGATATTAATATTCGTCCGGTTCCAAATGCAAATGCAGGTACAGATAAAACTATTTGTTCAGGGCTTTCAACAACGCTTACAGCAACTGGCGACATACAGTATCATTGGAGTACTGGTGAAAACACAGCCTCAATCATTGTGAGCCCGACAACAACCACAACTTATACCGTTACTGTTACAAATCAATATGGCTGCACGAAAACCGATGAAGTTATTGTTAATGTTAATCAATCGCCACAAATTTCATCAACAAACATACTTAATTCATGTTTTGGTTCTGCAAACGGTTCTGTTGATATTTCAGTAACAGGCGGCACTATCCCTTACTCATTTCATTGGTCAAATGGTGCAACCGCCGAAGATATCACAGGACTTGCATCAGGCAATTATTCTGTCACTGTTACCGACTCGCATAACTGCACTGCTTCTGCAACTGTAGATATTATTTCATTACCCCAAATAAATATATCAAACGCTACAACGCAGGTAACAACGCCCGGTAGTTCTGATGGCGCTGTTAATATTACTGTTTCCGGAGGTACACCCGGTTATTTATATCTATGGTCAACAGGCGCTACAACGCAAAACCTTACAGGCGTACCTGTAGGAACATATTCTGTAACCGTAACCGATGCCGCAGGTTGCACAGCAACTATTTCCGCTACAGTAACACTTGCAACACAGGTTACAGTCTCATTACAAAATTACGAAACCTGTCCTGGTCAATGCAACGCTGCTGCAATCGTCAATATTACAGGCGGTATATCGCCATTTACTTACCTTTGGAGCAATGGAAGCACAAGCAATAATCCCTTAAATTTATGTTCAGGAGATTATATTGTTACAGTCACTCAGGCTGATGGTTCTGTTATTGTAAGAAACTTATCTGTACCTCCAAACCCGGTAATATTTAATTTACCTCCTCCGGCTTTTGAAATATTAACATCCCAAACATGGAATAATCAAACTTATACCATTGCGCAAACACTGCATGTTTATTCAAATTTAACATTACAAAAATGCACCCTGATTTTTGCACCCGATGCAGAACTTATTGTTCACGAAGGAGGCAAACTGATTATTGACGACCATTCATACCTCACAGGGCTGGAAACAGCTAATAATGTGAATTTCTGTTCAGCTTTATGGAAAGGCATTGTCGTACTGGGGACAAATGCCTCGCAAACCGATGTTGCCGACCCTTCCACACAGGTTTCGCCGCATGGCTTTGTTTGGTTAAAAAACGGCTCCCTTATTGTTAAAGCAGAAAATGCCGTTTATGCCGGCAGAATTGTCCGTACAGGGTCCTGCTCCACCTGTCTTTCCGTTACAAAAGGCGGGATAGTTTGGATTGATGGCAGCAACAGGCCGGGCGAATCGGATCCTTCAATTTCCGATTGCAGAAACGGAGTCGTACTGATTTATAATTACTGGAACAATCCTACAGCCAGCCGTTTCAATAACTGTATTTTTTCAAACACGTCTCCCCTTCCTGTTCATCAATGGTATTCTGAAGGCCCTGCTTACTTTATTAATGGATCGGCTCGTGGTTTGAACATTACAGGATGCAGGTTCGAAATAGCACCCGCCATTCAGACAACAAATTCACAATATGCCATTTTCGGTTCATGGTATTACGGAAATATAGCAAATTGTATATTTTCAGGACTTGTTAACGGCATTTCCGGAGAATTTAACAATGTGGGTATTACAGGTAATCAATTCATTTCTGTAAAAAGAGGGATTTTAGAAAAAGGAGGAAGCGGCTATACTATTGAGGGAAACAGTTTTACCGGAATACCACAGCCTACAGGCGCAGGAGGATATACCCCGTATGAACATTATGGCGTATTTGTAAACGCCAGCATGGATTTTAATGTATCAAATAATCAATTCACGGGCATTGCAGGAGTGAATCCATTGGGTTTATCGGGTTCGGCCGCCTACGGGGTCATTGTTTCCCAAACCGAACGCTACGACAGCCCGGGCGGTATTCTTTTTGACAACACATTTACAAATTGCGATTATTCCATACAGGCGCAAGGGCATAACGGAACTCTTGATATACGCTGCAATAATTTCAATAACTCTGAAATCACGGCTATTCCGGTAACTTCTTATTATGGAGCTTCATTGAAAGATCAGGGATTAGGGTGTCAGGTTAATGGAAATCCTGCTGGCAATGAATGGAGTACGAATTGCGACCCCCTTGCACCCGATGCTGATGGTATTCCTAATGAGATTTTTATTGACCCTGCTATTGTTTTACCCGCAGGACAAAATTTCTTGTTTAGGTATTTTGCTTATAGGGAAGTGTCAGGTTCACCTTTTACTAATCCAAAATGTAGTTCGATTGAAATGTTGAATACCGAATGTAATATTTCTAAAAATAATCAATCATGTTTATGTAAAAATCCGCCATGTAGCTTTGCCAAATCTATAAATACTTCTACATCTGTTGAGGAAATAGATGCTTTTATTACTGCTTACCTTGAAGAAAAAATGAGTCTCGGAGAATTGCTGGCAAACGGAGATAAACAACAATTACTGAATGATATTTTATGCAACCTTGCGGAAGGCTTATTAAAAAACAAGCTGCTGGCATTTTCGCCATATCTAAGCGACAGGATTCTTATTGCAGCCATTAAGCAGAAACCTACGCCATTGGCTTCCGGTATTTTAAAACAAATTATTGAAGCAAATTCCCCGGTTAGCTCCGCAGTAATGTATGAAATTGAACATCGCGTACCAGTCATTCCCAATGGTATTATGAAGCAAATCCGTTCGGTGCAGACAGGGGCTTCTGTACGTTTCGACACCGAGAGGCGAATATCATGGCTTAGCGCAGAACTCCTTAAATTACGAAATATGCTTGTAGAAGCTATGATTTCCGGTGGCGATATAGAAGCTGCAAAAGAATTGATGTTAAGCTCTGATAATGTTTACGACAAGCAACGCTTGACACAAATATTCATACAAGAAGGCGATTATTCAGCCGCACGGGGTGCTTTGAATTTAGTAACTCAATTTACTCCGGCAGATAAAATAACAGAGGCTCTTAATTATGTTAGCGTAATGAATATTATGATTGATATGGCAGAGCAGCAGAAATCGTTATTTGAAATTAATGAAGTACAGGAACAATCTTTGCGCGATGTGGCTGCCTCAGGTACGCCAGCAGCATTGCAGGCAGAGGCAATACTTGAAACTATTTTTGGTGAAACTTTCCCTGCTGTTGTATCAAAAATACAAACACAACAAAATAAACTAATGAATAACAATGTTGATGACCTACCGGATAATAGGGTTAATCAAACTTATGTTAAATTATATCCGAATCCTAATAATAGCCATTTTATCATTGAATATAACTTATACACAAGTGAAGATGGTAATTTTGAAATATTTAATATACTCGGGGATAAGATATTTTCAATTAAATTAAACAATAGTCAGGGAATGAAAAATATTGAAAATATTACATTGGCAAACGGCACTTATTATTATCAGGTAAAAGCAGGGAATACAGTAATTGCTATTGATAAATTTATTGTTATTAAATAAGGAATGGGCTGTTGTATTTGGTACAACAGTCCATTTTTAATTCACTGAAGTATGAAAATTGTTATTTTTTTTATTTGTTATACCCCTTTCCTTTTATTTTCACAATCGGCATTTGATAAAAAATATGACAATCTTGGATTAATTGATTGGGGCATGAGCTTATCTTATAATTTTGAAAATGGAATTATTATTTCCGGAAATACTTATAATAATTTAACTGGTGATGATTCAACTTTTATTGTAAACACTGATTGCAATGGAAATATTATTTGGCATAATACTATTAATATTAGTCAAGGTTCGGAATTTTTATGGGCAGTAAATAAAACCATTGGTGGTTATATTTATTCTGGTCATGCTTACAATGATACTTTTGCGATTTTAAATTATTTTTTATTTAAAACAGACTACTTAGGAAATCTATTATGGTTAAAATATTACGGCGACACATTAAACAGCCAGTGCTGGGATATGATAGCAACAAGAGACAGCGGTTTTTTGATGATAGGCAACACTTTTCTGGGGAATGATACTATCAACGGTTATATTCAAGCCTGGTTAATCAAAACCGACAGTATAGGCAATGTTGAGTGGGAGCGTAAATTTGGAGGAATAAATGCCGATTATGTTTATAATGTAAAGCAAACCCCGGACAGCGGTTATATTGTAGCCGGGCAAACGGCTAGTATGGGCGCGGGAAGTACCGACTTATGGCTATTTAAAACCGATAGCGAAGGCAACTTGCAATGGCAGCAGGCTTATGGAACAATAGGTGCAGACTGGGGGGGCGGGGTAGATATTGCACTTGATAAAGGGTATATTCTAACCGGATCATTAAATGTAAATGTTGCTACAATTGCATGTATAATAAAAACCGATAGTTTAGGGAACGAACAATGGAGAAAAACCTATGGTTTTGAATATGGAGAGGCGCTTACAAAAGTAAAAAGTTTACCAGATAGCGGTTATATAGCTTCAGGAAGTACCAATTTTAATCCGCAAGTTGGCTTTCAAGGCTGGATTGCACGCTTTAATAGTGATGGAGATACACTCTGGACAAAAATGTTTGGAGGTCCTTATGATGAGTATTTTTACGATTTGATACTTACAGATGACGGAGGTTTTGCTATGGCTGGCGTTTATACTCAGGCAATCCAGCCTAATGATTACGACATGTGGCTTGTTAAAACCGACAGCAATGGCTGCGCTTTGCCTGAATGCGACTATGGCTGCGAACCTTGCACCTACATTGAAGCGGCATTTCTGGTTTCATCAGATACAATAGATTTACAATACACAGACACCATTCATTTCTATGACCAAAGCACTTTTGCCCAACATTGGTTCTGGGATTTCGGAGATGAAACTACAGATACATTACAAAATCCATTGCACGTTTACGACAGCAGTGGAACATACCAGATAATGATGGTTGCCTATTACTCCGCCTGCTCCGACACTGCCTGGCAAACAATTGTTGTGCTGCCGGCTTTTCATTGCGACAGCTTACAGTCCTATTTTACAGTTTCAGATGACACCATAGATTTGCAATATACTGACACCATTCATTTCTATGACCAAAGTACTTTTGCCCAGCATTGGTATTGGAATTTCGGGGACAACACAACGGACACAGTACAAAACCCGCTTCATGTTTTTGATACTACCGGAGTTTTTATTATAATGCTGGTTACTTATTATATGAATTGCGCCGATACGGTTTATGATACGGTTGTTGTTGTAAATTCCGTTGGTGTTAATTCAAATAACAGTCAAACAAAAAAAGTCAGAATTGTTCCGAACCCTGCACAGGAGCGTGTGCGTATAATAACTTACGAACCAGAGGCAGAACTTACCATTTACAACATACATGGTATTATAATCAGGGAAAAACATTTTTTTAATGAAACAGAGTTTGATGTTTCAGATTGGCAACGCGGAGTTTATCTAATTAAACTTACAATGGAAAAAGATGTTATTATAACAAAATTTGTAAAAAAATAATAAACATGAAGCAGTATTTCGTAACAGGAATTTTTTTATTGTTTTCCCTGTATTTGCTTGCTGCCTCGCCATACCTTAGCGACAGGATTCTTATTGCAGCCATTAAGCACAAACCTTCTCCCATAGCTCCCGGTATTTTAAAACAAATTATCGAAGCAAATTCTCCTGTTTCAACAGATGTTATGTATGAACTGGAACAACGTAACCCGGTTATACCTATTGGAATTATGAACCAGATACGAGCATTGCAAACAGGCGCATCTGCCCGTTTCGATACCGAACGCCGCATTGCATGGCTCAGCGCCGAACTGTTGAAATTACAAAATATGTTGATAGAAGCTTATATTTCCTCAGGTGATATGGCAACAGCAAAAGACATAATGTTAAACTCAGCTAATGTTTACGACAAACAGCGTCTTGCCCAGATTTTTCTTAATGAAGCAAATTTTTCCGGTGCACGCAACGCAATAAATTTAGTTTTGCAATTTATTCCTACTGACCAGTTGAACGAAGCTCAGAACTACATAAAAATAATGAATGTTATTATTGAGTTGGCCGAAACCGGTAAATCCTTGTTTGAAATAAATGCAGCACAGGAACAAGATTTACGCGAAGCAGCTTCCTCTGGTACAATGGTTGCACTGCAGGCAGAAACCATTCTCGAATTGGTTTTTGGAGAATCTTTTCCTGCTGTAGTTTCTAAAATTCAACCTGTAAGCAATACAAAATTACTAATGTCTGATATTGACATCCGCAAATTCGATAATCCGGTTTACGCTAAATTATTTCCTAATCCGAATAATGGTAATATGCAACTCGAATACTCTTTACCTAAAGGAGAAGATGGAGAATTGCTTATTTTAGATGTTAGCGGTAAAGAAATCTATAAAACAGAATTACTACCTAATCAGAAACTATTAACAATCCCAACCATTAGTATTGCTGAAGGCATTTATCTTTACAGGGTTAGCTTAGGCGAGGGTATTTCAGTAACTGAAAAGTTAGTTATTATCCGGTAAGATAAGTTTTATTCACTATGAAATTTACTTGATATGAAGTACATTAGTTTGTTAATATTATCTTTTGCTTTGTACACAATAGCATATTCTCAATCAGTTTTTAATAAAAGATTTGATTTTGATAACAATTATGATGGTGGTTGGGGTTTATCACGTAATTATGAAGGTAGTTTGATTGTTGGTGGATCTGGTAATATTAACCAAGAACGGTATTGCTTTATTGTTAATGTTTCATGTAGCGGTGATTCAATATGGTCGAGAAAATATAATCTCAGTAATGGCTTTGAAAGTATTAGATCAATTCAAAAAACGCCCTTGAAAAGCTATGCAATGGCAGGGGAAGCCTATAACTCCACTTACAATATTGATAATTATTTTTTGTTTAAAACAGATAGGTTTGGAAACTTAAAGTGGCTGAAATTTTATGGTGACTCCGTTGAAAGTCAATGCTGGGATATGATTGCTACAAAAGACAGCGGCTTTCTTTTGATAGGTAATACATTTCTGGGTTATGATACTATCAACGGCTATATTCAGGCATGGCTTGTTAAAACAGACAGTCTGGGCAATGTACAATGGGAGCATAGATACGGTGGTGTTAATGCAGAATATGTGTATGGTGTAAAACAAACCACAGATGGTGGGTACATTGTAGCAGGTCAGACAGCAAGTTTAGGTACTGCTGATAACGCAGATATGTGGCTGTTTAAAATAGACAGCGAAGGCAACATGCAATGGCAACAGGCTTATGGCACAAGTGATAATGATTGGGGGGGGG
>MEOG01000111.1:11499-12204 GCA_001769125.1 Bacteroidetes bacterium GWF2_35_48
TACCTTGAGCCAGGGAGTTACCCCGATTGCCTGTATAATTAAAACCGATAGCGGTGGAAACGAACAATGGCGAAAAACGTATGGATACAACTATCATGAATCATTTAAAAAAGTATTTCAGTTGTCCGATAGTGGTTACATTGCAATGGGTAGCATCAATCTAAACCCGCAGGTAGGCTTTCAGGGCTGGCTTGCACGGTTCAACAGCTCAGGCGATACGCTTTGGACAAAAATGTTCGGAGGCCCTTCTTATTATGACGATTATTTTTATGGCTTTACTTTAACTGATGACGGTGGCTTTGCTATGGCTGGCGTTTATGAAACGGCACACAATGTTCCACCTTATCAGGATATGTGGCTCGTAAAAACCGACAGTAATGGCTGTGCTTTACCAGAATGCGATAATGGCTGCGATCCCTGCACTTATATAGACCCGGCTTTATCTGTCTCTGCAGATACCATAGATTTGCAATACAACGACACTATTCATTTTTACGACCAAAGCGCTTATGCGCAGCATTGGTACTGGAACTTTGGCGATGGTACAACAGATACAGTGCAGAACCCTTTACATGTTTTCGATACAACAGGAACATACAATGTAATGATGATTGTATCTTTTAATAATTGTTCTGATACTGCTTATAATACAGTAGTTGTGATAAATTCTGTTGGGATGCAACCCTTGTTAGATGCTCTTATATC
>MEOG01000112.1 GCA_001769125.1 Bacteroidetes bacterium GWF2_35_48
CTTGCAAGCGGAGGCCTAGACTACGAGTGGAGTAATGGTATTTTAACTGCCACCAATGATGTAACACAAGCCGGAATCTATTACGTAACTGTTGCCGATGCAATAGGATGTGCATCAACAGACACGGTTGAAGTTTTTGTCAATCCATTGCCAACAGCCGATGCCGGAGCAGATGCAGAAATTTGTCGCTATGAAACAACAACACTTACAGCTACTGGCGGAACTTCTTACGAGTGGAGTACAATTGAAACAACAGATGTAATTTCTGTAAGCCCCATCAATACTACGACTTACTATGTAACCGTAACAGATGGGAACAATTGTTCTGCTATTGACAGTGTAAAACTTACAGTAAATTTTATTACTCCTGAAGCTGGTGCTGATACATCTCTTTGTCAGGGCGACACAATTGTACTTGTTGCATCAGGTGGAGTTTCTTATTTATGGAGCAATGGTGTTTCAGGCAGTATAGATTCTATTGCATCGGGCGGTATGTTTTATGTTACAGTAACCGGTGCTAATGGATGCTCAGATAGAGATAGTGTTTATGTTATTTTGAATACTGTAACAGACATTCCCGGAATTCCTGATGGACCGGATTTATTATGTATGAGCGGTACATCTGTTGATTATACTTCAATCGGAGCAGCCGGAGCAAATTCTTACAACTGGTATCTATTTCCAACAGGTGCCGGAACGATTTCAGGCAATGGATTAACTGGTACTGTTGCCTGGAATTCTACGTTCTATGGCAATGCCATGATATCTTTAACTGCTGTTAATGCCTGTGGTGAAAGTGATTTTGCACCTACATTGGTTGTTACGATTACTCAGACTCCTGAAATAAATATTGGCTCTGATACATTAATATGTTCCGGTACAAGCCTTACGCTCGATGCAGGGATTGCAGATTCGTATTTATGGAGTGATAATACAATAGCGCAAAACCTTATTGTTACTGAAACCGGAACTTATGCCGTTACAATAACCGCAAACGGATGTCCTGCTTCAGATACAATTTTTGTAAATGTTTTTTCACCTGTAATTAATCTGGGAGCAGATACCTTTATTTGCTCAGGAGCCTCCTTAACATTAGAAGCAGGCATTGCTGATTTTTATTTATGGAATGATAATTCAGAAGAACAAACTTTATTATTAACACAAGCTGGAATTTATTCGGTTACAGTAACAACAAACGGGTGTTCTGCCTCTGATAATATAGAAATAACAGAATTTTTACCTGTAGTAAATCTTGGATCTGACACAGCAATTTGCGCCGATGAATCTTTTATTTTTGATGCCGGAATAGCAGATTCTTATTTATGGAATGATGCTTCAACCGCACAAACTTTTACAGCAAACGAAAGTGGTATTTATTCCGTTACAATAACTACAAACGGTTGTTTTGCTTCGGATGAAGTTCAGCTTACGGTGTATTCTCCTGTCGTATCTCTCGGTCCGGATACTTTGTATGCAAATCTTCCTGCTACATTGGATGCAGGTGCAGGATTCAGTTTTTATAGCTGGTCAAATGGCGCAAATACGCAAATTATGTATGTTACGGTTTATGGCTGGTATTTTGTTACTGTAACTGATGATCATGGCTGCGTTGCTACAGACTCAATTTTTGTTGATGAAGAGGTATTTGTGCAAATGATTAGCAACGAGCAAATAGAAATATTTCCGAACCCTGTAGCAGAAAAAATCAACGTCGTGCTTCCGGCAGAAATGGGGCATTCTGTAATTGAAATTTTTGATACGAAAGGAAGCATGCTAAAGCAAATCTTTACGTCATCGGGAATAAATATTATTGATATGAATAATTTCCCATCAGGAACGTATGTATTAAAAGTAAATTCCGAAAAAGGAATATTTCGAAAAATTATTGTTAAGAAATAATAGAAGATGAAGTGATGCTTCAAGCTCCTGATGGGATAAGTCAGGAGTTTTTTTATGTTATGAATTTTGTTTGTGCTTTCAATTTTATAGTTTTAAAAAAGTATACCGGAAATAATTTATTAAATTTGTCAGGAAAGAAAATTTGGGCATTATTCTAAAAACCGATTTGCCACAGCAAGTCCGAAGCATACGGGTCTCATGAATGTATACCAAGTAAAAAATAATAAAATTCTATAATAAAATATATCTGGAATAAATAAAACAAAACAAAACGAGGCTGTAATATTGACATTTGAAAAACTTGGTGGTGTTGCAACATTAGGGTAACAAAACAAGAAGTTTTCAAAATTAAAAAATGTGAATGGAAAACTAAAACCCCTTATGCCAGTATAAGAAAGATTGTGCATATAAATAAAAATATTTTTTAGATAAAGCCCGGCTTATATGGGTTAAAAAAAATAAAAGCAGAAATTGAGAGCAAGGGAATAATTATTGAAACAAGCACAAACAAAGATTCTATAGAATTTCAAGACAAAGGGGAGTGGTGTGGTCTAATGGTTTAGAAAAAAATAATTAATTAGAATTATTTTTAGTTCAAGAGTCTAATAGTGTATATGAAAGAAGTTTGAATTTTAATCAAAACTGATTTTAGGCGCAATAATCATTTTAAAAGGAAGATTTGAGAGAGATTCAAAATCCTGACCGGTTTCAAGCATATCGTCATCGCCTTCAACGTAGTACCATGCAACAGTAACTTCATTTCCTCTGTCATGAATATTGCTTAACATTTTAAATAAATCGAACAGGCATTTTGAGGAACTGGTATTGAAATATTCAAGATAAATGTGAACTTCTGTTTTTTTATCTAGAGCAGGATTGTATTTTTTCATGTACTCAAAAAGGGGAGCATAAAATTCTATTGCATCATCTGGGGTAGAGCGCCCCTGAATACGAAAATGCCCTTGGTCTGCATTAAAATTTACAGACGGTGTGCGCGCTGCTCCTTCTTTTAATAGAGAGTCCATCAGGTTATTCTTCAGCAGTATTTACCATTGTGAAAGGTAAGTTAATCATAGATTTGTAATCGTCTCCAGTTTCTTTCATGTCATCATCTTCTCCATTATAATACCATACAACCGAAACCTTACTTTTTTCTCCATTCAGTTCAATAAGGGTTTTAAAAATATCAAAGAGACATTTTGAGGAGCTGGTATTAAAATATTCTAATTGTATATGAAGAGCTGTTTCTTTATTGGGATACAACTTATATTCAGCAAGCCATTCAAAAAGTTTTTTGAAAAACCCAAGAGCATTGTCAGGAGTAGAGCGACCTTTCATTTCCAAGCGACCGGTATTTGGGTCAAAGTGTAAAAAAGGTGTACGTGGAGTACTTTCTATTTTGAGTTCTTTCATGATTTTGAGAATTTGGTTGAAATCTTTCTTGCCGTAAAATTACATAAAAAAAGCATAAAAAAAAACTTGATGTTCCAATATGATTAATTTTGTTTGAAATTTGTCAGGTTTTGTGAGATAATCCGATTTATTTTGTAAAATTGAAGTGAATTCCAAAAATATAGGGCTTGCACTAATGCTGTTTAAAACGTACAATATTTTTTTAAGATATTCAACAACAATATTTATAGTTGCATTATTAACGTTAACAGTTTTTATTTTTTCATGTTCTAATGAAAAAAATATCTTAACGGATGAAGAAGCCTGTTCTGTATTTTTATTGGATAAAGAAAACGAACTTGAAAAATTTCTCATCAACCTTGGTGATGCTTATTGGAGATATTATGTTTTGGAAGGTGCTCCTGATTTGAAAGAGAACAAAACCAAGATAGCAAATTTCTTTTACGATAAAAATCTTTTAATAATTATTGAACACTGGAAAAAGAAAGAGGTTCAAATTAAAGACACACTGCTGAAAAGAAGAATTGAGATTTGGGACAGATTACGCATCAATGCAGCTATAAATTTTGACAAAGATGTTCTTTCTTTACAAGGAATAATTGAGCAGGGACTTGAACAGGAGATGAAAGAATCAGACACTGCCCGCCAGGATATGCTTGAGAAAAAAGCCATTGACCTGCTAAAAATCAGGAATAAAAAAGCCAAAAAAATGGGTTTCTCTGATTATGCCGTTGCTTCTGTCTGGCTTGCGGGTTATGATACACTTTGGTATTACAAATCAGTGGAGATGATTGATAGTATGACCCTCGAAAAATATAAAGTACTTATTGAAGAAGAGCGTAAAATATTGAAGGTTGATAAATTTCATCTCAGCGATGTGTATCTGATTTACGAAAAATATGCCAATGAGCTTGAGTATCCGGGCTTGTCAAAAGAAAAATCTATGACTGTTATTAAAAATACGCTGCGTGATATGGGCATTGCTTTCAGGTTACTTCCAATTAAAAAATTTGTAGAAACAGAATTGATGCCGCCTTCTACAGGTCAAGGTATTGCTGTTAAAATTCCCGATGATTTCAGAATTGCCGTAATTTCAGAAATGACCATCACGGCCAAGTTTCATGAAATAGGGCATGGAATTGACTGGATGTCGAGAAAAGCAAAAACACCTATTCTCAAGGGTTATGAATGGATGAAGGGAGGTTATGCCCCGGGGTTTGCTGAAGGGGCTGCTGAAATTTTTGCATCAATAACAATTAAAAAGGAATGGCTTCAACGCTATCTGAAATATCCGGAAGAAATTTACAGTAAAAAACAAGAAAAATTAAAAAAGTATTTTCCCGCTTATATGCGGTATTATTTATTTCAGTTTATGTTGGAAAATGAGATGTATAAAGATCCCGACCAAGATATGACCGCAATGATGAACAGGGTTCTTGAAAAATATCTGCTTACGGAAAGACCGGTAAAAAATGGATTTCCCGTTGCAAATGGTATGTTTATTTCGCAACCGATATATCAGCACCACTGGCTTTTTGGAGAAATGATGGCATGGCAGATACACGAGCATCTAAAAAAACAATTCGGAGAAAAATATTTACAGAATAAAAACACAAGTTCATTTCTTATTGAAACATTGTATAAAGATGGAGAATATTATCCATGGCAGAAACGCCTTGAAAGAGCAACAGGCAAGGTTCTTGATGTCCATACTTTTCTGAAAGAACACATGGAGTAATTTGTTACATAAGAATTCTATGAAAATTATTCACGAAACATATACATGGAAAACATGCGACAAACTTTCTCTTTTTGGGCAGTGCTGGTATCCTGAGAAAAAGCTCTTGTCTGTAATTTTGTTGATTCATGGCTTTGGAGAGCATAGTCAGCGTTACGAATATTGGGCTAGTAAATTTGTGGAAGAAGGTCATGCTCTTATAACATTCGATTTGCGCGGGCATGGGAAATCTGAGGGAAAAAGAGGCGATGCACAAAGCTATGACTGCTGGATGAAAGATATTGATATACTTTTTTCAAATACGGAAATTCTTTTTCCCGGTATTCCTAAAGTTCTATACGGTCATAGTTTTGGCGGGAATCTGGCAGCTAATTATGCCTTACAAAAAAATCCACAAATAAAAGGCTTAATATTATCATCCCCATGGTTAAAACTTGCTTTTGAAGTTAAAGGTCTACGAAAAAAATTAGTAGATATTTTTTATGTTATTTGGCCTTCTTTAATTCAGGCAAGCAGATTACAAACAAATGATATTTCCGGTGATCCGGTAACGGTTGAGAAATATAAAAACGATCCTTTGAACCATGATCGCATATCAGTCAGAGCATTTTTTTATATAACCGAAGCAGGAAAATGGGCGTTGAAAAATGCAGATAAATTACATGTCCCGCTTCTGCTGATGCATGGCAGTGGCGACAGAATCACTTCCTACCATGGAAGCATAGAATTTGCTGAAAAAGCAAAGGCTCACACCACGCTGAAAATATGGGACGGGATGTATCATGAATTGCATAATGAAACCATAAAGGAGGAGGTTTTTGACTTTATGAAAACCTGGCTTATCAATACTATTTGAGAATTTTATTTTACATTTCACTCAATCGGCTGCGTATTTTCACTCAATGTATTGAATAAAATGCAGATTTTAATAAAACAAATTATACTTTTATGAATACATTCCGCACTCAAATTGATCTCAAGCCATCTAAAAATAAAATTTCTTATGCATCATCTGGAATGCTTATTGGCTCCTGCTTTACAGAAAATATTGGGCGAAGAATGGAAAAACTAAAAATGCCTGTTGATGTAAATCCGTTCGGAAATATTTATAATCCTATTTCTCTTAAAAACAGTATAGAAATTTTATTAAAAAATAATAAAAAATCGGAAGATGATTTGTTTTTTTCAAACGGACTCTGGAGCAGTTTTTATCATCACAGCAGTTTTTCCGATGCCATTGCA
This sequence comes from Bacteroidetes bacterium GWF2_35_48, assembly GCA_001769125.1. GTDB lineage: Bacteria > Bacteroidota > Bacteroidia > Bacteroidales > GWF2-35-48 > GWF2-35-48. The sequence continues at coordinate 6,293 of MEOG01000112.1, forward strand.
GATAATTGTCTAAATGCTATTAATACAAGGATTGAAGCATCTTCAACATTTTTTAAAAAAGCAGAATATTTGATATTAACATTTGGTACTTCATGGGTGTATCAATACAAAAAAACAGGCGAAATTGTTTCAAATTGCCATAAGCTCCCATCGTCAGAATTTGAGCGAATAAGATTGAATGTTGATGAAATTGTTGTCGCCTATACAAGTTTATTGAATGAGCTTGCATCTGTTAATCCGAATCTAAAAATTATTTTCACGCTCAGTCCTATTCGCCATTGGAAAGATGGAGCTGTTGATAACATGCACAGCAAAGCAACACTTCTTGTGGCGATACATAAGCTCTGCGAAAATTTTTCTTCTGCGCATTATTTTCCTGCTTATGAAATTATGATGGACGATTTGCGCGATTATAGGTTTTATGAAGAAGATATGATGCACCCTTCCTCTCTGGCTGTAAAATATATATGGGAGAAATTTTCAGATGTGTTTTTTGAAAAACATACTATTTTGCTGCAAAAAGAAATTGATGAAATCGTGCGGGCAATGCGCCACAGACCTATTAATCCGGAATTAAACCCGCTTAAGATTTTCAGACAGACAATGCTGCAAAAGATTTCTGAAATGGAAAAGAATCATCCTTTTTTGAATTTAAAAAATGAGAAGAATTTTTTCCAGATTTAGCACGAATTTTAATTATTGACATCTACATTACCAGACTCTTTCGGGTCAAATCTCCATACAAAACGAAGTCCAATTTTAAATTTTCGTGATGACTTCCCAATGTTTGTGAAATCATTGGTTTCGTTCCATTTTGTATAAAGGGGAATATAGGCATCTAATGCTACAATTGCATTGTAGGCTGTGAGGTTGTATTTCACATAAGGAATCAAATCAAAAGTAGTGAGTGTTGGCATTTCCAGATTAAACGTAACAGTTCCGGGAGTACCCGTGTTTGTTATTTTTGTTTCCAAATTGGTTTTACCTGTTCTACCAAAACCAAGACTGGCACCCGCAAATAAATCAGGAACAAGCTGAATGGGATAAGCCGCTCCGATAGCCAGCGCAAAACTGTTTCCATACTTTATTTCTGAATTTGTAACAGAAAATGATGTTTTCTCTTCAGATTTTTCTTTGCCCGTTAGATTGTAGTTTAAATCTGCTGATAATTTCAGTGAGCCGATATCTTTTAAATAATAAAAACCCAATCCTAAATCTGTAGAGCCTGTTCCAATTGGCATATTGATTTTTTGAGAAGTAGCAGTAGATTCCCATACAATATTTTCTGTTTTTCCTGTTGGGAGCTTTAATCCAAGAGAAGCGCATGCATAGTCTTCATTGGTTTTTAAAATATAAAAAGCTTTTAGGTTTACATCTCCGATTCCTTTTGCAACTAAATTTACTTCTTCTGTTTTTCCGGTTGTCCAATCTGTGCCAGTATACGTTTGTTTTTTCCGTGTATAAGGAAATACGATTCTGAAAAAGAATTTTTCTGCATTTTCTTTCAGAAGGTTTAATTTCATACCAAAAGATACAGGAATGTTCTGAACAAAAATTTTACTTCCCATTAAAGTATAGGAACCCGCGCTCAAAGACATATCTTTATCATTTCCAAGCAGACCATGGTCGAGTACAAAACTTCTTTCGTCAACAGAAACAGGATTCGCTGTTACATAATCTGCACCACTTGGATTATAGGGACTGGGTTGGGCTCCGTATGTATAATTGGTTTCATTTTCTTCTAAAAATAATTGTGAAAAAGAAAGAGAAAATCCTGCACACAAAATAAAAAAAACAAGTACGATACGTTTCATTACATTAAGTATTAAATTAACAATAAAACAAATGTCTTTGATTATTGTTTTTAATTGCTGCGGATGGTTGTGCAAAAATAATAATTTATTTTTTTCTTCAAACTACCTGTGTTCTGCTGCAATTGATAATTCACTGTTTTGCGAGTATAAAGCTTCATTTACATTTATTAAATGATCGCCTAATGTTTCACAGATTGTTATCATGTCAATATAAATAACACTTGATTTGTATGTGTATTTATTTTCGTTCAGATTTGCTTCGTTTTTCTTTTTCAGGGATGTACGCGTTTCATTGATTTTGGTTTCAACAGCCAGTATTTCCCGCATATCTGTTTTTTCATTATGCAGTGCCTCCATGGTAATAGCAAAAGCTTTGTCAATAAGTTCGAACATGTGCTGAATTTCTTGTATTTGTTCGGGAGTGAATTCAATTTCTTGTTTATTTTTTCTTTTTAATGCACGTGATAGGTTGAATGCATCGTCTGCAAGGCTTTCGATGTTATCGCTGATTTTTAAAAGTGTTCGGATTTTTCGAGAACCGGAAATACTGAGTTCTCCTTCTGAAACTTTTGTAAGATAATTAGCAATTTCTGCTTCAATCTCATCCATTGCCTCTTCATTTTTAGCAATTTTATCGGCAATTTTTTTACGTTTTTTTATGTCAGTTTCAACAAATTGTTTTTTAACCTGGTTGAACATTTTTTGAGATTTCTTACCATATTCTGTAACCTCTTTGTGTGCCTGCAACAGAGACAATTCAGATGTAGAAAGCATACCTGTTTGTAGAAACTTTAACCCAAAAGATTCATCTTCGCGACGTTTTTTCTTAATAATAAATCTGACAGCCTTTTCAATATATTTTACAAACCAAATTTGTATTAAAACATTCGAGATATTAAAGGATGTATGAAACAAGGAAAGTGCAATAGGAATAGCAGCAGTGCTGGTAAATGGAGATTCTCCTTCCATGCTTTCAGTAATGCCGGCAATAATATTTACAATAGGTTTAATTAGCGCCAATACCCAAATAACACCAAACACATTGAATAATGTATGGGCTAACGCTGCTCTTTTTGAAGATACATTTGCTATCAATGCTGCAATGTTTGCCGTTATGGTAGTTCCAATATTTTCTCCGAGAATCATACCAACAGCCATTTCATAAGATATCCATCCATTGTGACACATTACAAGTGTTAGCGCCATAGTTGCGCTAGATGATTGTATTACAACCGTGAGCAGCGTTCCAATTCCGACAAAAATGAGTACGCTTAAAAAACCATAATTTGTGTAGGACTTAAGAAATGTTAAAATTTCAGGATTGCTTTTTATATCCGGTATCGCATTTTTTAATAAATCCAATCCAATAAATAACAGAGCAAATCCTAAAACTACTTCTCCCCATGATTTTAAATTTCTTTTGGTAGAAAAAATAAGAGGGAAGCCTAGTCCAATCAAGGGTAATGCGAGAGCACTTATTTTAACTTTGAAGCCTACTAAAGAAATAATCCATGCTGTTACCGTTGTACCGACATTGGCTCCCATTATTACCCCGATTGACTCCGTAAGAGAGAGCAATCCTGCGTTAACAAAACTCACAACCATTACCGTTGTTGCAGAAGATGATTGAATGATGGCTGTAATAAGTAATCCGGTAAGTACGCCAAATACCCTGTTTGATGTCATTGCAGAAAGAATTTTTCTTAAATTATTTCCGGCAACTTTTTGCATAGCCTCGCTCATCAATTTCATCCCGAAAAGGAATAATGCAAGTGAACCAATTAGTGTTAAAAAATCTAATATTCCGTAATTCATAATTACATATTTTTGAAAAAGCAATATTAATACTTTATATTTTTTTTATTTGCTAAGTTTTAAGAAATTGTTATTTTTTTTTAACAGAGTTTATGAGGATAAAATTTGGCGCAGGAAAAGCCGTTGATTTCGACATTTCGACAAGCTCAATGTCCAAAGCTCAATCAACGACTTTAAATATAGGTTATTGTCCTCCCAGTGCGTCTTTTAGAAGGTTATTTTCGGGAGAATTATAAAAGGGATTTATATTTTTATAAACAGAAAACAGCTCAGAAAGGTTTAAAGAATCTTGTGAGGAATATGTAAACATTTTTTTTTCTGAAAGATATTTTGCAAGATAATCTTGTTCTGTTTGTCCGGGTGTAGGAATAAGAATTGCAGACTTTTTTAATGAAACGAGATCCATTATTGAAGAATAACCGGAGCGACAAATAATAACTTCTGCCTTTTCTATCAGATATTTTAATTCTGCGCTTCCGAGATATGGTACTATGGTTATATTTTCTTTTTTGGTTATAATTTTTTCCTGAGTTTTCCCTTGAACAATTATTACATTTTTCTTTTCTTTTTCAATTTGCGAAAGAAGTAATTTTTCAAGAATTTCGCGTTGAGGCTCCGGTCCTGATAAGATTATTAAAACTTCAAGAGGTTCGGGAATATTAAAATCGGGACATATAGCACTAACATAGGAAAATCGGGATAAAGGCCCAATAAATTTACATGAAGCGTTTCTTTTAATATTGTGTGATAAATCTCCCGAAAGATTCATTTCTCCGGGATAGTCAGGAATCCAGCATTCAGAAAATTTTGAAATAAATCTATTATTTAATACAGCAAAGGGTTCTGTCATTATTTTAACTCCTGCGGGCATTTTTATTTTAAGCTGGTGTGTAATAAAAATAGTTTTGATCTCTTTATTCCATAACCCAAAGCGGTTGTCTGAAATTACAATATCAATAGAATAATCCCGAATTATTTTTTTTAAAAGAAGATGTTCTTTTTTTATTCCTGAAAAAATTTTGGGTAATTGTAAAAGCATTGATAACACTTGTGACGAACCTTGGGAATATGATATTGAAAAGGAGGGGAATTTTATATATTCAAGATTGGGAAATTCTTTGCGCAATAAATCAAGCGGACTATTATCTGCGCCAATTATTACCTGATGCCCCGAATTTATCAACTCATAGATAACAGGAACCATACGGCTTGCATGCCCTAATCCCCAGTCGAGAGGACAAACTAATATGCGTTTCGATTTTTGCAAATGTTATTTATTTTTGTAACTAATCAGTTTTACCGAAATTCAAATTTAGCAATAAGATTTAATCCACTCAAAATATTTTGACCATTTTTAATAAT
>MEOG01000113.1 GCA_001769125.1 Bacteroidetes bacterium GWF2_35_48
ATAAATAAATTACATCGAAATATGCAACCTTTTTTTAAGTATTTATTAACATTATGTTGTTAATAATCAGAATATTACGAAGTCCGAAACGTTAGTAATAAATTTAAAGGGTTTCATAATAATTTTAATAAAAGTTACTGAATAATTTTAAATAGCTCGTCAAGTTTAGGTGCAAGTATTATTTCTGTTCTTCGGTTTTATTTCTTCTTTTTATCTTTCTTCCCTCCCTTTTTATTTTTCGCTTCCGCTTGTTTTTTAACTAATTCTTCAGCGTGCGCAATAGAATCGGCAATTGCTTTTTCTTTTGCAGCTTTTAAATCAGCTTCAATTTGTGCAATAGAATCGGCTTTTGCGATTGAATCTAATCTTTTATTCTCAATTTCTTCGGCACTAGGTCCGCATGAAATAAAACCGATAGCTGTTAAAAATACAGCAGATAATAATAAATTTTTCATGCCATTTAAATTAAATTAATAAACTTCAAAGATTATACTTATATATTAAATACTGATTAAAACAAACTTAAAAGTATAATTTTTTTTTATAGATTTCATGATATATATATTGGATTTAGGAGTAGGATTTAGGAGTAGGAGTAGGAAAATATAAATTTATCACAACTATTTAGTGCCTGTCTATAAAGTCAGTGTTTCGTTCAGAACTGAGCGAAGCGAACTCACGAACACCATAAAAAATAATTAATTTGTGAGTAATGTTCGAGAGCAAGCCTGCCTTGCCGGTAGGCAGGGCTTTCGAAGAATTGAAAACCAAGGAGCCTGTCTACCGACAGGTAGATTTACTTATGTAAATGCGATGTGCTGAGCATAGTCGAAGCAACTGTTTTCAATTCGAGAGTAACGCAGCTATCGGACATTATGGACAAACATTGAGCAAATGCTTAAAATAATATCAGGTTCATTATCCAAGACAATATTAATTTTGTTTGTTACAGTTGTAGATATATTTCGGATTGGATATTAAAGATAACAGTATAAAAAAAAACCGATCAGCAGTACCGACCGGTCTCAAATCAAATTAAATAGTGAAACAGAAGCATTAATTGAATATGAAAAATTAATTTTTATTGTTAATGCAAAGAATGTTTTTTATTATTAAAACAGCATTAAAATAGACTTAAATTTTTCAGAATAATAAAATTTATTTTATACTGAAACAGATTAGGAAGTCCAACTAACTGTTACTGAAATTAGGAAGGGATACCTTAACCGTTGTTCCTTGATTCAAAACAGAATTAAAAATAATTTCCCCTGAATGCAGGGTAATAATTTTTTGTGTTAAAGATAAGCCAATCCCATGACCAGAATGACCCATTGCATTCTCTCCTCTATAGAAAGGTTCAAAAATATTTTTCATATCCGCTTCCGAAATACCAATTCCTTTATCTAAAGTAAAAATAAAAATATGAGTATCGGAAAAAGATACTTTGACATCAGCAGTAATGTCAGCAGAAAACTTACAGGCATTGTCAAATATATTCACAAAAGCCGACAACAGAAGCTTTTCATTTCCTTTTACGCATAAGAAATGTTCCTGATCGGGTTGTTTTTCAAAATCAATTTTAATATGATACTTTGGGTTTCTTTTAATCAATAATTCTCGTGCATTCCATAATATTTCATCAATTCGTATTTCTTCAAATTTCTGAAACAAGACTTCTACATCGCTGTGCGCAAGCTCTAGCAGGTTGTTCGAAAGATTTCTAAGATTTTTAATATCTTCAGAAATAGATATTAAAATTTTCTTATACTGCTCGGAATCCCGTTCATTCATTAATGTTACGTCAATTTGACCGGATATGGATGTAAGAGGAGTTCTTAACTCATGAGATGCATTGGATACAAATTTTTTCTGTAGTGTAAAAGCAGTATCAAGGCGTTCGAGCATTCTGTTAAATGTAATTGCTAATTGACCAATTTCATCTTTTTTATTTCCCTCGTCCAGACGGAGGTTAAGTTTTGTTAAAGTAATTTTATCAACCTGCTGTATAACTTTTGAAATTGGCTTTAAAAATCTGCCGGCATAAATCCAACCACTAAAAAGAATTATCAAAATACAAACGAATCCTCCTATCCATAATATTTGCCTGAGGTTGCTGATTTTTCTTCGCCCGAATTTATCAAGTGCAGAAGCAATGACAATAAATTTTTCTTTTTTATGATGATATTCAATTCCTAATTTTTCCGTGTCCCCCACAGAATAATACATTTCTTTCTCACGCATTATTTGTGAAAAAGTTTCATCATCAAGCGAGATGGGTATAATATCATTACTGAACAACATTTTTTTGTTTTCATCATAAATTGTAATGTCTTCAAAAGGGAGCTTGTAAACATTATTTTTTTCAATAATTTTTAAAAGCACACTGTCTACTTCATCAACAGTAACGAGAAGCTTCACATTTGTAATGGCTCTTTCTTTAAGTCTTGAATTAAAATCGAACTCTCTGTAACCAGCAGATGAGAAATAAATCATCAAAGAAAATAAAAGAAGAATTGTTGCAACAATTATTGTAAACAAAAGTGTAAATTGTGTGCGAATTTTCATTTTACTTGTCTCTTAATGTATACCCCATACCAATAAGCGTATGAATCAGTTTTTGAGAAAAATTCTTATCTATTTTTCTTCTTAAAAAATTAATGTAAACTTCAATAACATTTGTTCCAGTATCAAAATTAATATTCCAGATTTTTTCAGCAATATCAACTTTACTTAAAACTCTGTTTTTATTTCTGAGTAATAATTCAAGAAGCGCAAATTCTTTAGCAGTTAAAACAATTTCCTTCCCTGCTCTTGTAACATTTTTAGTTCCTATATTAACTTGTAAATCGAGCGCTGTAAGAATTTCATCCCTTAAATCATTTTCTTTCTCTGATTTTCTTCCTCTTTTTAAAAGACTGTTTACTCTGGCAACAAGCTCTGGAAAATCAAATGGTTTCACAAGATAATCATCTGCGCCTGCTGAAAATCCTTCTAACTTATCATCAAGAGAATCGAGCGCAGTAAGCATTAATATTTTTATATCCGGATCATTCTGGCGTATTTCTCTGCAAAGTTGAATACCACTGATATGTGGAATAATTACATCCAAAATAATGACATCAAATTTTTTTGTTGCTGATAACTTCTTACCATATAAGCCATCATAAGCAATTTCTGCGGCAAAGCCCAATTCATCAAGCCCCTGCTTTATAAACATTGCTACTTTGGGCTCGTCTTCAACGATAAGTACTTTTAATTTTTGCATAAACGAAGCATTATTTCCTTATTATGTTTATTATTTTGTAAGCTCATGAAAAACTTCCTCAAGGCTTTTTTCATGCTTTTGCATTGACAACACTGTCAGTCCATTTTTTACAGCAAACTGAAATATTTCAGGGCGTAAATCCTTTTCAGCATTGCTTTGTATAAGCCAGGTATTCAATTTTACATGAATAACTTTTGTAACATTATTTATTTGTTCTAAAACTTCTTTCTTCATTCCGGCATCAAATTCAACTATGATGGTTTGAAGGTTTCGTGAATTTTCTGTTATTAATTTTTCGGCAGAATCGTTTGCAACAATAACGCCGTTATTTATTATAATAACTCTATGACATATTGCTTCTACTTCCTGTAATATATGCGTTGAAAGCATTACTGTTTTTTCTTTACCCGTTTCGGCAATAAGATTTCTGATTTCAATTATCTGGTTCGGATCAAGACCGGAAGTAGGTTCATCAAGAATTAAAATTTTAGGGTCATGAATTAAAGCCTGTGCTAAGCCTACGCGCTGCTTATAGCCCTTTGAGAGCATTCTGATTTTTTTTCGTATTTCCGCCTCAAGCCCCACCTGATGTATCATCTGGTCAATTCGGGTACGGGCATTTACGCCAAGCTTATAGAGCCCCGCAACAAATTCGAGATATTCCCGAATATACATGTCCGTATATAAAGGATTGTTCTCGGGCAGATAACCAATATCATTTCGAAAATGAAGATCTGAATCATTAACATTTTTTTCATTTACAAAAACTTCGCCTGAAGTTGCAGGAATAAGCCCTGTAATGATTTTCATCATCGTAGATTTTCCGGCTCCGTTTGGTCCTATAAAACCTACAATTTCTCCTGTATTTATATCGAAAGATACATTGTCCAAAGCCTTCTGCTCTCCGTATATTTTTGTAATATTTTTAACTGAAATTGACATATACTTCTATTTTAATTTTGTGAACATTGATGAAATCTGTACCTTTGTAAATATTGTTGCAGGTTGCAGGTTGCAGGTTTGACCGTAGACTGAGCGCCTGCCTGTCCGCCTGCCTGCCGGCGAGGCAGGGTAGGCAGGGAGTCGAAGTCAAGGTTGCAGGTTTAACAAGACAAAGTACATTTTAATAATAATATTATGCACAAAATTAATTTTTTATTTCTAATCTTTTTCAATTTCTCATACTTAATAGCTCAGGATACGATTACACTTATGCAGTATAATCTTCTTCGTTATGATATGAGTGCTTCTGCCTGTTCTCCATACATTGAAAAAACAAATAACATAAAAACCATTCTTAAATATTGCAGGCCAGATATTTTAGGGGTTAATGAAATGTACCCGAGTAATGTTGCGGCAGAATACATAAAAACTAACGCTTTAAATGTTGACGGAGTTACTTATTACCAGCGCACCAATTATACAAATCTTGCAGGTTCAGATCTTGTAAACATGCTGTATTTTAACAGTCAGAAATTTGGAATACTTTCAGCAACTCCAACTATTGTTCAAACCATTTACAGAGATATTAATATTTACAGGTTGTATTATAAATCGGCAAACCTTGCTACTACGCATGATACAACTTATCTGAATGTTATTGTAGCGCACCTCAAGGCAAGTCAGGGCTATGAAACAGATAGAGCTACAATGACCAATGATTTGATGAATTTTCTTATCAATACTTATTCTGTAAACAATTTCACGTTTCAGGGCGATTTTAATTTGTATACAAGTTCAGAACCAGGATACCAGAATTTAATTGCGCATACAAATATTCCCTGGAGGTTTTATGATCCTATTAACAAGCCCGGTAACTGGAACAATTCCTCAACATTTGCAAGTATACATACACAATCAACACGATCAGCTTCTGATGGATGTTTTGTTGGAGGAGGTCTTGACGACCGCTTTGATTTTATTTTAATTTCCGGTGATATAAAAAATGACACTAAAAAAATTGCATATATTCCGAATTCTTACAAGGCAGTTGGGCAGGACGGAAATCACTTTAACAGTGCTGTAAACTCAGGGACGAATAACTCGGTTCCTTCGGATGTGCTTAATGCTCTTTACGCAGTTTCAGACCATTTACCTGTTCTTTTAAAACTTAAAATAACCGCTAATTCAGCAGACATTCAAGATAATTCAATCTCTGATATTGCTTATGCCGGTTTTCCAAACCCGGTTAAAAATGAATTATATCTGACAGTAATTGCTGAAAACAAAGCTGATTTTAATATTCAGATTGTTTCTATGCTTGGGAAAGTATTATATTCTGAAAACCTCGAAAACAATTCACAAGAAAATTATTTTACAATTCCGTTTCATTATGCAAAGGGAATTTACTTTTTGCAGCTTACTGATTCAAAAAACAGAAAAATTGTGAAAAAAATTGTGAAAGAGTGATTCCTATTTGAAGATGATTCAATTTGAAAATTATTCAATTTGAAGATGAATCAATTTTTTTGTTATTGATATATTCAAAATCTGAATGGAAATAAGAAAACTGACGAAAAATCTAAAACAAATTAGCAATTCGTGTCAGCTCCTGAACATTCAATAGCTTTATTTTTCTTCCCTCTAGGTCAATCAAATGGTCTTGCTTAAATTCAGAAAGTAGTCTAATGACCGACTCTGTTGCTGTACCAATAATGTTTGCAAGCTCTTCCCGTGTCAGCGCAATTTTTAAAGTATTAGTATTATCAATCCCGAATTCATTTTTAAGAAGAATTAAAACTTCAGCAAGTCGCTCCCTTACAGATTTCTGAGCTATATCCGTAATAAAACTGTTTGCTTCATCTAATTCCTTACATGCTATAAGAAGAAGATCTTTCGTAAAACTGACATTCGTTGCTATAATATGATTAAGCGTTTCTGTAGGAATAAAACACAACACCGCATCTTCAAGAACTTTAGTGCTGGTGCAAGCAGGCTCATCGCTTAAAACGGATCTGTAGCCAATAATATCTCCGGCTTTCGTAAATTTTATTATCTGATCCCTACCTTCGCTTCCTGTTTTAAAAACTTTGACAACACCACTGCTTATGCAATAAACACCGGTTAGGCGATTTCCTTCTTTATATAAAATCTCTCCCTTTTTATAAACATTGCATGAATTCTCAAACCCAAGCTGATCAAAAGCTTCTTTTGACAAATGCCTGAAAAGCGACTTCTGTAGCGCAAAAGAATTAAAAGCCGGAAGTTCTTCTTTATTTTTCATTCGATAAAATTATCATAATTAATTCAGGCAATAAAGATATTAAAAAATAAAATCAGAAAAATATATTTATTCCTTAAAATAAAATTTTATTTTCACAACCGAATAAATAGAGATTTTATATGGAGTACACGAATACTGTTTTTTTCTTGTTAGAAGGAGAACATTGCGTCGTGAATATTGTCAATAAGCATATTTTAAGACTATAACGTTTTACAAAAAAATGATGTTTTTTTTAATTATTTGAATTTATAACAAAAAACTGCTAATTTTGATAAATATACAAATTAATTATTGTTCGTATGACAACAATTCAAATATCTGTACAAGACGATTTAATTCATTTTTTAGGTTTAGAAAAAATAAAAAAAATAATGGAGGATGAACTATTCTATCAAAGATTCCGACTGATGGAAAGCGAGATTCAATCAGCCATGACAAACGCCAAAAATGTTGAATGGGATAAAGAATTTGAAAAGGTTAGAGAAGAAGCCTATAAGGAATATATTTCCAAAAATAAACAATAAAACGGAATTATTTTAAATTTGAGATAATCCCACTTTTGCAGACCCTTAAGAATATTGAATTTCAAATTGGAAGTATTACAATTTCGTCTTGAAATTTATAAAAAGTTTTTTTATGGCAAAACAGTCTAATTCTACTTTAAATCCTTAATTTAAATTTTTATCCCATGAAAACCACAATGAAAGTTTCCTGGAAAGGAAAAATGGCTTTTGAAACAAAAATCGGTAAGCATTCCTTTTTAATGGATGCTGCTGAAGAAAATGGCGGTGAAAATAAAGGACCCAGACCAAAACCGCTGATGATGGCTGCCCTTGCAGGCTGCACCGGCATGGATGTCGTTTCTATTCTTAAAAAAATGAGAGTTGAAATTGACAGTTTTGATCTTCAAATTGAAGGAGAACTTACAGAAGAACATCCCAAACATTACAAAGCAATGCATCTGGTATATATCTTTAAAGGGAAAGACCTGCCTTTAGATAAATTAGAAAAAGCTGTAAGTCTTTCTCAGGATCAATACTGCGGAGTGAGTGCCTCGTATAAAAAAGCAATGCAGGTAACGTATGAGATTAAAAATCATGCGAAAAATTAATCTCATTGCAATAATAATCCTTCCTGTAATTTTTCTAACATCCTGCTTAAATATTGAACCTGTTAAAGTAGGCACTGTTCAAGATTTTTCTATTGGAAAAATTACATCAAAAGATGTTACTGTTTTTTTTACTGTACCCATTGAAAATCCAAATAAATTTTCTTTTAAAATCACAAAAGTGCATCTCGAAATAAGCCTTGGAAAACAAAAAGCAGGACTGATAAATAAAATAAACAAAGTTGTAATACCTGCACATTCGAAGGATGTACATAAATTTGAAACAAAAATTAATTTTTCAGAACTGGGTTCAGATATTACCCAGTTAGCACCCCTCTTCATGAAAAACAAAGCAAATGTTAAACTCAAAGGATACATTAAGGTTCGAAGTTTTCCTATATCAAAAAAAATAAATGTGGAGAATGAGAGTCTGATAAAATTACTAAAATTGTAATTATTTTTGTATCATTGCATCATGAAATATATTGCTGTAATCATATTTATTATCCTTTATATATCTGCTTTCAGTCAGGATAAAAAAGAACACGTTGATATTCTAGCAAGACTTCAGATTAAAGAAGCGGGCAAAGGAAATATTAAAATCCGTCAGGATTCTTCAATTATAAGGCTTTTGAACAAATATATGGATTATTGCGATAATGCAAAAGGCGATCCCGGCTACCGAATCAGGATATTTTCAAATTCCGGCAACAATGCACGCGAACAAGCTAATTCCTGTAAATCAAAATTTGAAACAGCTCATCCCGATCATAGCGCATACCTTCAATATAAATCTCCTGACTTCGAAGTTGTAATTGGTGATTTCCGAACAAAAAGTGAAGCGCTAAAACTTCTAAAGACAATTCAATCAGAATATCCATCTGCCTTTATAATAAAAACCTTGATTGGATTTCCTCAACTTTAATTTTTTTTAATTTATTATGCCAGGAACTTTATACCTTATACCAACCACTCTTGGTGGTGACTCTGTAAACCGGATAATCCCTCCGGAAGTTCAAAATATCTGCATCGGCATACGAATTTTTATTGTTGAAGAAGTAAAAACCGCACGAAGGTTTCTTATCAAATTAAAAATCCCTGTTCCTATAGATGAATTGACATTTCTTGTTTTCAATGAACATTCGAAAGAAACAAATCTCGATACATTTATTCAGCCGCTGTTACAGGGACAGGATGTCGGACTTCTATCAGAGGCAGGCGTTCCGGCTGTTGCCGACCCGGGAAATGAAATCGTAAAACTTGCTCACTCAAAAAATATCAAAATAGCTCCGCTCACAGGTCCCTCCAGTATTCTTCTTGCATTAATGGCTTCTGGACTAAATGGGCAAAACTTTGCCTTTAACGGATATTTGCCTGTTCCAAAACCTGAACGAATAAAAAAAATTAAAATTTTTGAACGCAGATCTGAAACAGAAAATCAAACACAAATATTTATCGAAACCCCATACAGAAACAAACATTTAATTGCAGATATCATTGAAAGTTGTAATCCGAATACATACTTGTGTATTGCTTGCAATTTAACTTTAGAAAATGAATTTATTAAAACCATGACTGTTTCCGAATGGAAAAAAAATATTCCAGAAATTCATAAAAATCCTGCAATTTTTTTAATTCATAAATTTTAAACCTATGGCAAAAGTTACAATCAAACAACTAAACGATTCAGAAAAAAAAGAAAAAGGAATTGCCTCCTGGCCCATCTGGGAAAAAGAGATTTCACGCTTTGAATGGTATTATGATTCAAAAGAGTTTTGCCAGATATTAGAAGGCGAAGTTACTGTCCACACAGACGAAGGAGATTATCACTTCAAAGCAGGAGATTTTGTTATATTTGAAAAAGAATTAAAATGCGTTTGGAATGTTAAGAAACCGGTACGTAAGCATTATAAATTTGAATAAATGTCAGTTAAGAAAATACCAATTTCTGCGTTACTCACGACTCTGAGTTTTTTTATTAGCAGTAAATAAGTCTTTAATCTTTCATGAAACCATAAACAATATTAATCAACATTCTTATGAAAAAAGCAATATTAGTTGCAGTGATTTTAGTTATTATAGGCATACTCTCCTATTTTTTTTATACCTCTTACCAAGGCAAGCTTTTGCGTATTGCCGAACTTGAAAAAACGCATTTGAATGAAAACCAGCAGCTAAAAAAAATAAAAGCTGTGAATGATTCAATAATGCGCGTAAATTTCTATATGTCGAGATTCAGAGGTCTTACCGATGCAATGTTTTATCGCGATTCGTTAAGAATTCCACTAAAATACAAAGTTGGCGATAATGTAATCCTTAAGCGAGATTCTACCAGAGCTATTATCAGCGATATTATTATAGGGGGAAGTCAATATGATTTTTATGTAAAGTACAGAGTCCTTAACAAGGATAGAACAGAGGAAGATGTGATTCCGGAATTGGTTTATTAAATGCGTTAAAAAATATTTGTAAAAAATAGATGCACGGATTTTTGATGTATCCTTTATTTTATCGTGCACTTGTTTTACTGAAAAATATCAGAATCACTTAGTGTTAAATTTGTTTTGTGATTTTCAGCAGACCCTAATTATGCTCCCCGATTTGTAAGGGCAGGCTGTGAAATCACATTGCTAATTCTGAACGCTGCTATCAAACAATGAATTTACCAACCAGATTTCTTTCCCCCTTTATGTCCAAATTCCTTTGTTAAGGTAAATCCTAAAATAAGAACATTATTAAAACCAACAATTGTATAGACTCTGATGCTATTAGGAGTTTTCTTCTTTCCGAAAAACCCTAGCCATCTGAAACCTGCCTCTGCATATATCCCCATTGTTTTCTTTGAAGTTTCAGATTGCTGTGTGTAGTAATTAACTCTATTAAAAGTAAGAGGGCTATAACCAAATCCCAAACCAGCAAAACCTCCGATTTTCATTGTTGAAGTTTTAGTAGCCATCAAACCATAATTAAAATTTGCATTAATACCTATATCATAATAAAATATATCTGATACAGCTACTGTTGTCCCACCAACATTATAAGTTGTGCCAGGAATTAATAGTGTAATAGGAACATTTGCAGAAATCGTTGCATCACTGGAAAATTTGTATACATTCAGTCTGGGAGACCAGGCAAAAGCAGGGTATAAGGGCGCTCCACCGGATGTAGGGATCTGAGGAAATGTCAGACTAATTCCCAGTCCATGATTAAATTCTATGGGAGATTTCTTTTGCCCCCATTGTGCCTGAGCAAATGAAAAACTAATAAAAAGAAGGGCTACAGTAATAATGTTGCTTTTCATAATACCGATAATATAGATTTGATAAATTCAACTTCTTTATTTTATAATTCCTTTTTTAACTCTATTTATAAATAGTCAAGGGATTTTTCCAATCTGATGCCTCTTGAGCCTTTTATGAGTATGAAAGAATTTTTTATTGGATTAAGCTTTGTAAAAATAATGAATTTTTCAATATTTTCAAAAATTTGCACCTCTTTAGTAGACACAATTTTATAAAATTCGTTGCCTATAAAAATACAGTTTTCAAAACCTGCTTTATTAACAATAGAAATTATGAGAAGATGCTCTTCTTTGCTGTAGTCTCCCAGTTCAAGCATATCTCCAAGAATCAGCACTTTATTTTTCTTATTAATAGATGCAAAATTTTCAATGGAAGCCTTCATACTGGTTGGATTGGCATTGTAAGCATCCATTATTATTTCGTTATGTTTTGTGATAATATATTGAGAACGATTATTGGAAGGCTGGTAATTCAAAACAGCATCCTGAATATCTTTGACAGGTACATTGAAATAATATCCCATACATGCAGCCGCAAGGATATTTTCTGTATTATATGCACCAATCAAATTACTTTTTAATTGCACTTCTTCAAAGATTTCCTGCATATCTTCTTTCTTTAAAAAGAAAACCTGTATTTCAAGAAAAGGTTCTGCACTTAAATTTTTCAAAACACAAATATTTTCTGTGCCATTACCGTATCCTGTATACTCGTAAGATTCCAATAAATTTGTAAGGATAGTATTATCTGCATTTGCAAAAATTTTTCCTTTCGTATTTATCAAAAAATCATAGAGCTCTTTTTTTGTATGAACAACTCCCTCAAATGAGCCAAAACCCTCAAGATGCGCTTTTCCTATATTTGTAATTAAGCCATGAGTTGGAAGCGCAATATCGCACAAAAACTTAATTTCTCCCGAATGGTTTGCGCCCATTTCAATGATTACAAGCTCGGTATCGTTTTGAATTTTCAAAAGAGTAAGAGGAACCCCAATATGATTATTCAAATTTCCCTGTGTGCAAACAACTCTGTATTTTTTTGACAGCACAGCATTTGAAAGCTCTTTCGTTGTTGTTTTTCCATTTGTTCCTGTTATTCCTATAACTGGGATATTGAATTGCTGCCTGTGATAACGGCTTAAATCCTGCAATGATTTCAAAACATTCTCAACCAAAATTGTTTTGGAAGAAGATTGATATTTTTTATCGTCAATAATACTGTATGCAGCACCTTTATACAGCGCCTCCTCTGCAAAAGTATTGCCATCAAAATTTTCTCCCTTTAACGCAAAAAACAGAGAGCCTACTGGAATGTTTCTACTATCTGTTGTAATTACAGGGTTTTGGATGAATATTTCGTAAAGTTTTTTTGTGTCCATAATTTTAATAATTATTTAAACCGTTCATTCCCGTTTTTATACCAAATTTTACTTACACCCTGAATCTTTCCCTCACAATAAACGGTCTCTCTTTTTTTTGCTCCATTTTCATAATACCATGTCCAGACGCCATCTCTTTTCCCATTCTTAAAAGCCCCTTCCATACCTTTTTGCCCGTTAGGATAGTTTTCAAAACAAGAACCAGAATAAAGAGATTCATTAAAATAATAAATACCTTTTTCTCTTTCTGTTAGTCTTTTGTACTCAACTTCATTTTTCTGAGCAGATAAACTATTAAAAGTAAAAACTATCATTAACGATAAATAGAGCATTCTTTTAAGCATAATCTTATTGAATATTATTCGAAAATATGTTGATATGAACGGTATGTAATATTGTGGCCGAGCTTAAATTAGTTTTAAATAAATAATCAGATAAATTATTAACAAAATCTGTTTGTATTTATATAGTGCCAGCAAGAAAACTCATGTTTTTTGCTCACAATGTATGTGCCTGATAAGACACAGCCTTTTCATTCATAAGAAAATTTAAATTGACATTAGCAAATATATAAACTTAAAAAGCATTAATCTATAAATGTTTAAAAACAATTTCATGAACACATTATAAAAATTAGAATGCAAATATTGTTCAAAAGTAATCCAACAATCGGACAAGAGATAAAAAAAAATGTAATAACAAACATAACTATTTTTTTAATAATCTGTATCTTTACATTTTAAATTTATGAAACCAAGAATAATTTTTGTCCTTTTTGCTGTTTTGCTGCTGATGACTTCATCGTGCAAAACCCTTGACATTAATAAATTCTACACACAAGAGAATAGAAATGTTATTCCCAATATAGAAACAAAGCTTGAATACACTCTTGAAAATTTATTCTACCTGAATGCCTTTGCAAACCTGAAATTATTTTACAAAAGAGCAAAACAGGATTTAATATCAGATGCGCAGCTTATTTATTACAATGAACTTAATAAATTTCATGAACGTTCAGGAGCGCCCTCCGGGCAACTTCAGGTAAAAGTAAAAAGCATAAATCTTGTTTCATCAGCAGTTTGGGCTACAGTTGTATCCGGAATAACTTTTTGCACAGTAAATCTTTTCGGATTTCCTCTTTTAGGCTATAAATGCACTGCAAATATTGAAATGCTGGTATTAGATCAGAAACAAACCCTAATAGGTACTTACCCCGGAACAGGCTCTGGCAAAAGCTTTGCAGGTTTGTATTTCAGTTATAATCCTACAGATGCTCAAAAAAAAGTGCATTTAGAATCCTTTAAAAATGCTTTAACAGATGCATTAGCTCGTATCGAAGCAGACAAAATACAAATATCTGAAAAATTAAAATCTACAGGGAAAATACCCGACGTAATAAAACCATCAAATACTATAACACAAGACAATAATTTTGCCCGGATTTGTGATGTAGACAGTCTTCCTGAAACAATTAATCCCAAAAATATAAACCGTTTTGCTTTAATTTTTGGAAACGAAGACTATAAAAAATATCAGGACGATTTGAGCAGCGAATCTAATGTTGATTTTGCACGCCACGATGCTTTGACTTTTGCAGAATATTGCCATGTATTGCTGGGTGTACCCGATGAAAACATTGTTATTGTAACAGACGCCATAAGCACACAAATGAAACGTGAAATTGAAAAAATATCAAAACTTGCAAAATATGCAAATGGGGAAGCCGAAATTATTTTTTATTATGCAGGTCATGGTTACCCCGATGAAACAAGCAAAGAGCCCTATTTGATTCCCTGCGATATTTCAGCATCTCAAATTAAAGATGGAATTAATTTAAACTGGCTGTATAAAAAATTAACTGAAAACAATATAAAAAAAGCGAGTGTTTTTCTAGATGCTTGTTTTACCGGTGGAGCCAGAAATAAAGGGCTTATAAGTACAAGAGGGGTCAAAATTATTCCAAAACAAGCTGAAATACCGGAGAATCTTATTGTAATGGCTGCCTCTGGAAACGATCAAGCTGCTTACCCATTCAATGAAAAACAACATGGTCTTTTCACGTACTTTCTTCTTAAAAAAATTTTGGAATCAAAAGGAAAAATTTCTTATAAAGAATTGTTTGAATCTGTTTACAGCAATGTGGGAAAAAATGCTGTCAGAAAATTTAATTCTGATCAGGAACCAACCCTAATATTTGGAAAAACAGCAGAAGCATTTATCGAAAATTTAAAACTTGTTGATTAAAATTTTCATCTATCCATTGTTGTTTTCAGGATTTTTTCTAAGCATTACAAATTTATAATTTTGGTCGGTAAGATTCTTTTCCTAAAAATTAAGATAAAATTCCTCAGTCAATTTTTTGTACTCATCTGAATACTCATGGCGCTCATTTAATTCGATTGTTAAATTATTTTCAGATACTTCTATCCTATTAAATGAAAACTCCATTAAAAAGCGAGATGCAGGTTTCCACGGACAAGGATAAACCATAGTTTTACGATTTAAAAATAAAGATGCATTCTGCGCTGTTTTAATAAAAAGCTCCCCTTCCTGAACAGGAAGAATTATTGAAAATTTTCCATTCGTATCAAGCAATTTTATTACTCCTTCTATCAACTCAGGAAAAGGAAGCAAATCGTTATGACAACTTAAATTTTTCTCAGCTTTTGCAGACTTCAGAAAATTTATAAAAAATGGCGGATTTGAAATAATATGATCGTATTTTTTTTCAGACATGGATGCGAATTCCTGAAAAAAGGCATGAATTATTTTTATTTGTTCCGACCATGGACAATTTGCTGCATTTTCGACAGCCTGAAAATACGAAGGCGCATCTATTTCCACCGCATCAATAAAGGCATTACATCGCTGGGCAGCCATAACAGCAATCAGTCCGCTTCCTGTTCCTATATCTAGAACAGAAGTACTTTTTGAAAAATCGGTCCATGCTCCAAGAAGTACGCCATCTGTGCCTACTTTCATAGCACTTTTGCCATGATGAATGACAAATTGCTTAAATCTGAAAAATGAATTTCCCATATCAGAATTTTTCAAAAACACCTAAGCCGAATAAGGCATAATCATATTTTACAGGATCGTTTGCATCAAATTTTCTTAATACATGCATCAGCTCGTGAACCGCTTTCAAATCGTTTTGCTCCCTTGTCAGCAAGCCTAATTTTCGTGCAACATTTCCAGAATGCAAATCAAGAGGAATCAAGAGCTGTGAAGCCCGAATGCCACTCCACAAGCCAAAATCAACCCCTGCCTTGTCTTTCCTTACCATCCATCTTAAAAACAAATTCAACCTTTTTGCTGCCGATTTTTTAGCTATATCAGAAATATGTTTCTCGCTTCTCTTTTGATGCGGAACACAGAAAAAAACGTTCCTGAAATAAATCAATGCATCCTCAATCGTATCTTTTTTATTGCACATCTTTTCAAATACAGCTTGTAAACCACCCTCTTTTAGATAAATATTTTTTAGCGACCGGATAAAAAATTTACAATCCTCCCCATTAAAAGTACGATACTTAAAATCAGAAAACATGTCAATTTCTTTTGCCGATGAATTTACAATAAAATCTTGTGGAGAAAAATCCATACGTTCCATTAACCTGTGAGCAGATTGAATAATTGCCTTTCGGTTTCCCCAGGCTAAAGCAGAGGCAAAGAAAGCAGAGGTTTCAATATCTTCTTTTTTTGTAAATAAATGTGGTATCTGCACAGGGTCTGAGTCAATAAAATCTGAGCAGTTATATTGCACTGCCTTTTCCTCCAGAAAATTAAAGATTTCGTATGTTTCTAATTTATTTTGCATGATAAAGACACGAAAGATGAAAAAAATTTTTGATAATTCTCTCAATATTTTAAATTTGTATGTTTGCCCAAATGAATTTCTATAAATTTATTCAAGAGGGTTCTGATTTTATGGTGCAGGAACTACTTATATATTTAAAATATCTTGTTAACGGAATGGTCGTGGGATTTTCTGCATCTATCCCTTTAGGTCCGATTGGCGTACTTTGTATTCAGAAAACCATTAACAAAGGCAGAATTTCAGGTTTCATGTCTGGAATGGGTGCTGCTACAGCAGATACGATTTATGCTATTATTGCAGGATTCGGGCTTTCTTTCATCGCGAACTTCATTGTAAGTCAGCAATTGATTCTTCGAATAATTGGCGCAGCAATTCTTTTTTATCTCGGCATTCGTATTTTTCGCACCAACCCTGCTATTCAGCTAAGAAGAGAAGGAAAAAAAAGCAAAAATATTCTGGCAGATTATTTTTCTATTCTGTTTTTAACCTTGTCTAATCCTTTAACAATATTTTTGTTTGGAGCAGTGTTTGCAGGATTTGGAATTATTGAAGACAATGCAGATTTCAAATCAGTTCTGCTGCTTGTGTGCGGTGTATTTATCGGCGCTTTGACATGGTGGACGCTTCTTACCGGAGTTGTGAATCTTTTCCGCAGCAAATTCCGCCTGAAAAGAATTTGGTGGATAAATAAAATAACCGGGGTTTTGATTATGGTTTTTTCAATTGCTGCTCTCGTTAGTGTGTTCTTTTTAAAAGCATAAATTATTTCTTTCTCCCAATAATCAAGCTGTTTCCGTTTTCTACCGAAATTCTTTTTTCAAATTTGATTTTATTTTTTCTGAACCAGACGCATATTTCTTTCTCCGTATAGGTATCTCCATGCCTTGTGCTTACAAGCATATTAATGGCAAAAATTGCTCCGGGTAGCGGAGATATACGGTCGTCATTCATTATATGATCCTGAATAACGATGCGACCTCCCGGATTAAGACTCTTGTAACATTTCGCTATTATCGCATTGTTTTCCTCTTCAGAATTTATATGAATTACAGCAGATATAAAAATCAAATCAAAAGCAGTAGGAAAATCATCACAAAGATAATCGCCAGCATAAGTATCTATCCTTTTACTCAGCTTCTCTTTTTTAATATATTTTTGTGTTATCGGAATTACTTTTGGCAAATCAAAAACTGTTGCTGTTAGTCCTTTTTTGGCTTCTACAAAACCCATAGAATAAGCGCCGGAGCCACCCCCAAGGTCAAGCACTCTATTCACATTTTCCAAATCAATTTCAGCAACAATTGCAGCAGCAGCTCTTGACGATCGGTAATGCATTGCGCCAATAAAAGCATCAAGCCATTTATCGCCCCTGTCGTTTATTTTTTCAGGATTTCGGGTAGCAGGTTTACCATCTCTTACAACCGTTGAAAGCAAGCTCCAATTCTCCCACTGATTCACACTGTGCATAAGACCGTACATATAATTCTTACCTCTTCTGCTTAAAAAACTTTGCGAAAATTCAGTGTTACCAAACTTCTCATTTTTTTTATCAAGGAAGCCTAAAGCGCACAAAGCATTCATCAAACGGTCTGTAGCACGTGGGTTTGTATTTATTTTTCCTGCAACAGCAGAAGAAGCTTTGTAAGAATTTCCTAATTGAGAAAAAATATCAAGCTCATAAGCTGTAAGAACAATGCGGCTTTTCTGATATGCATTAATAAAATGACGAAAATTTTCTGGTGTGTACATGATATTTTTTTTGTTTTTGATTGTTAAAATATTACTATACACGCACTCGTCCGCCCTCACGAATGTATGCACGGAGACGAGCGCGAGCCATTGGGAGACATTAGGCGAAATTGTAATACGCTTTATATGCTTAAATGAATTGATTTATCTGATTTATAAAAAAATTTACCAACGCTGTCAATATGTTCTTTTAGGGCAGGTTCATTTATTTTAGTGTAGTCTATAAAATCTATTTTATAAAGCAATTCTAATTGGTCAAATTCTGTCTGTATTTGAATAAATTCATCAAAACTTAATGAATTTCCCTTAACTGCTAAATCAATATCTGATCCATTAGAATAATTTCCTTTTGCTCTGGAGCCAAATATTATTACGCTTTCTATTTTTTGATATTTAGATAAAATCAAAATAATCTCTTCAATAATATTTTCACTTAAACCAAATCTCATTTATTTTGTTATTCATCAAATAGATTTAACTGAGAATTATTTATCTCTTTCTCTAATCTTACAACTAATGATGCTAATAAATTGTAGAATATACTGACAATATCGCATGCAATACTTTTTGCTGTTTCATCATCATAAACATGAGAAGTAAGTTCTCTTGATTTTTTCATTTTTCTCCAGCCCTCGGCATCAGAAATATAGCCATCTGCAAATGCCTGCGTTAATGTAGCATTTGGCCCTGCAATATCCATATAACCTTTTGCTTTTAATAAATCTTGCAAGGTTTTCCAGGCTAGCTCAAATGTATATTCAAATCGCTTTATTAATCCTTCCTTTTCTAATTCGGTAAGACTATCAAATTGCATTTTATTTACAACATCAGCTAATTTATTTAATACTTTCTTATAGTTATTAAATCTTTGTTGCCACCTGATATCCATAATATTTTGTTTTAGCAAAGATAAACAATTCTTTTAAGAAATAATTTTTCAATGGTCGTAAACATATTGACGGGTACGCCTGTTGATTCAATATACACCCTCGACCACCCTCACATTTGCTTGCACAGATTCGCTCCGCCTTTACCCCTCAATTATCCCATCTTTAATATAGAACAATCTGTCGGTATTACGTGCTAATTCATCATTATGTGTAACAATAATAAATGTCTGGTTAAATTTTTCGCGAAGCATAAAAAATAACTCGTATAACTCGCGGGTATTCTGGGAGTCGAGATTTCCGGAAGGCTCATCGGCAAAAACAACGGAAGGATTATTTATTAATGCACGGGCAATGGCTACCCTTTGTTTTTCTCCGCCTGAGAGCTGATCGGGTTTGTGCGTTAGTCTATGAGATAAATTTAAAATTTCAAGCAATTCTTTTGCATAGGTTTCAACTTCTTTTCTTGATCTTCGGGCTATAAAGCCAGGAATACAAACATTTTCAAGAGCCGTGAATTCAGGCAGCAAATGATGAAATTGAAAAACAAAACCAATTTTTTTGTTTCTGAATTTTGATAACTGTTTTTCGTTTAAAGCAGCAGTTTCAATTGTATCAATAATGATTTTCCCGGAATCTGCGCGAAGCAAAGTTCCCAAAATCTGCAACAACGTGGTTTTTCCTGCTCCGCTTGCGCCAACTACAGATACAATTTCACCTTTGTTAACAGAAATATTTACTCCTTTCAAAACCTCAACATCTCCAAACGATTTTCTGATATTTTCTGCTACAATCATTTCTATTTAAAAATTGATAAATAAATTTTTCCCTTTTTTATTTTATCTACTCTACATGCAATTGTTGTAGGAATAGCATTATCTGAAAAAGAAATATTTTTAACTTTTACTTCATTCCCAAAAACATCTTTCACAACAATAAACCTCTCTGTTGGCGCATCATTACTTGCTTCTATACGAATCACATCAAAATTGTAAACCTGATTTACATTATAATTCGGATGAAAAGGTTCAATAAATATTCTTCCCGAGCAATTAATCTGATCAACCCACCCCTTGATCTTTTGTCCTTTTTCAAAACGGTAAGGAATATAATATTTCAGGGGAACCAGATATTTATTTTTCCTCGGACTCTCGATAATCATAAATTCCTCATCATTAATATTAATATCCTTTATATAGAGAAAATCCGACTCATCTCCGATGCGGACTTTTTTCCCGGATTCATAAATATATTCCCTGTTGCGTTTTGGAAAAAGATACATGAGATAAAAAAATTGAAACGGCAATATACAAAAATAAAAAGTTCCACCCCTTGCAGGAATGGAACTTTTTTTTGATACTTTTTTCTCAGGCTATTGAAAGATTCAGTTTTTTCTCTTCAATTACCTTTCTGAGATTAATAAGCGCATACCTCATTCTGCCAAGCGCAGTATTAATGCTTACATTTGTCTGCTCGGCAATTTCTTTAAAACTCAACCCTGCATAATGCCGTAGCATTATTACCTCTTTTTGCTCTTCGGGCAAAGTCTCAATCAACAGGCGCACATCGCTTTCAATCTGACTATTTATCAGGTTATCTTCTACCGGTTTATCGGCATACTGCGCATTATTAAACACATTAACATCGCTCCCATCGTTGGAGAATGTTTTAAGATTTTTCTGTTTCCGGAAATAATCAATAATAAGGTTGTGGCCAATACGCATAACCCAGGACACAAAACGTCCTTCATCATTGTATTTTCCCTGACGCAATGACTTAATTACCTTAATAAAAGTTTCCTGAAAAATGTCATCTGCAATGTGCTGATCTTTGACAATAAGAAGAATATAAGTAAAAACTTTCTTCTTGTGGCGGTGAATCAGAACCTCCATACCAGACTGATTTCCTTTAACATACAGATCTACTAATTGGTAGTCTGTCAGATTGTTTAGTTCCATTTGAACCTCCAATTTTTATAGGTTAAAAGGTAAATCTATGTCTATAGGCAGCCCTCCTGATTTTAAAAATTAATATTGATAAAACGGACTTAGTATCCGGTTTATTTTGCAATGATACGAAATATTTCTGTAAAAGTTTCACAAACAAAAATATTTCTATGTTTTTTAACAAAAATAATGCCAAAAAAACAGACAATTTTACAAAAAAATAAATTCAGAATGACTTTTGTGATTTCAGAACTACTGACCTTTCAAATCTATCTCAATAGATATAATACCTAATTTTGTCACAAAATTTGCATACGTTGAACTTGTTAAATATTAAGCTATCTTATGAGCAAATTTTTCGCCAAAACCTTTAACTTTTGTATTCTTATAACCCCGAACTATGCTCAGGGTTATAAATATTCGACTCCTTTGGAGTCGTTTATTTTACCTTGATTTAGATATTTCATATTTTATTTACCTATTTAAAATAATATTGCACACCGGATTTTATTTTATCTTTGCTTTGAATATTTCTAAATAATGAAAAGAAAAGTAGATTTTTTAGTAATCGGTACCGGAATAGCTGGTCTTAGTTATGCCCTGAAAGTTGCCCGCTACGGGAAGGTTTGTGTTTTAAGCAAGACCGATGTACTTGAAACAACCACACGCTATGCTCAGGGAGGAATTGCAGCTGTAACGCATCAACCTGATTCTTATGAAAAACATATTAATGACACTTTGTCGTGCGGAGACAGCTTGTGCGATGAAAAGATAGTACGTATGGTGGTTACAGAAGCATCGAAACAAATTGACGAGTTGGTTGGATGGGGTATAGATTTTGACAAAAATGCGCTTGGAGAGTACGATTTGGCACGAGAAGGCGGGCATTCTGAAAAAAGGATTCTGCATCACAAAGATAATACTGGGTATGAAATTCAGCGCGCGCTGATTGCTGAGGTCTACAAACACCCGAATATAGAAGTGCTAGAACATTGCTTTGCTATTGACATCGTCACGCAACATCATTTGGGAAGACTCGTGAAAAGAAATATGCCGGATATTGAGTGTTTCGGCGCTTATGCCCTGCATCTTAAAAGCAATAAAATTGAAACTATTCTTGCAAAAATAACGCTTATAGCTACCGGAGGCTGCGGTAATGCCTATTACACCACAACCAATCCGCATCTTGCCACAGGCGATGGCATTGCAATGGTGCATCGCGCAAAAGGTATTATTGAAAACATGGAGTTTGTGCAATTTCATCCTACATCTCTGTATAATCCTTTTGAAAGCCCATCTTTCCTTATTACAGAAGCAATGCGCGGTCATGGCGGAATTCTCAAAACCACTGAAGGAAAAGAATTCATGCATAAATACGACAAACGCGGATCGCTTGCGCCAAGAGATATTGTTGCGCGCGCAATAGACAATGAAATGAAAATTTCCGGCGCCGACTATGTGTATTTAGATTGCAGACATTTGGATGCAGATGACCTGAAAAATCATTTTCCGAATATTTATAAAAAATGTCTTGAGCTTGATATTGACATCACAAAGCAAATGATTCCGGTCGTACCTGCAGCACATTATGTTTGCGGGGGAATTAAAGTTAATGAAAACGGTTTGAGTTCTATTAATTATCTTTATGCAATCGGTGAAGTATCTTGCACAGGACTACATGGAGCAAACAGGCTGGCTTCAAACTCCCTTTTAGAAGCAGTGGTTTTTGCAGACAGAGCAGCAAAAGACGGGGTAAACAAAATCAAAACATCAAAACATATTGAAAATATTCCTGACTGGAACGATGAAGGAACCACGCATCCGGAGGAAATGATATTGATTACTCAAAATAGAAAAGAGATGCAGCAGATAATGACCAATTATGTTGGAATTGTGAGGTCAGACCTGCGTTTGAAGCGAGCGCTCGACAGGCTGGAAATCATCTGGAGAGAAACGGAAGATCTTTATAAAAAAACCACACTTTCGCTTGATTTATGCCAGCTTCGTAATATGATTAACGTTAGCTATCTTATTATAAAAATGGCAATGGCAAGAAAAGAAAGCAGAGGCTTGCATTATACATTAGATTATCCACAAAAAAAATTATAACAAATGGCAATATTTTTAAAAAACGGACCCATCATTAAAAAAAATGATAGCGCAAAAATTCATTTTGAAAAATTAGAGTTTGCAGGAAAAATTTTTGACTGTAATGATATCGAAACAGCAGACAGCACATCAGATATGGAGTATCAGAATATTGTTGAGTCAATGAAAAACATATTAATGTTTGACCCTTCTTATAAAAATCACAGAATTTTTTCGTATCTTATTATTTCTGCAATTTCAGAAACTGCACCCCATGTAAAAAATCTACCGATTGCAGCAAAAATATCTGTTAAAAAACCTGAAACAGAAATATGGACTGATATCGGGGAACAGGAAGTTTGCTCTGTTCTTATCAGACCCTTTTCGGGAAATAAAAAAGAAATTTTATTTGGTGTGATTCTTTCAAATCCTGTGTAAAGAAGAGATTTCTGTCATTATCCATTGGCTTTATTTAACTTACTGTTTCTGTATCCGTAGAAGAAATACAAAACAAGACCTATTGCAAGCCATATAAGAAAACGAAGCCAGTTGGTAATGCCGAGTTCCGATATCAAGTATAGATTTGTCAGCAAGCCCAACACAGGAATCAACGACCATTTTTTCAGTATGGCAAATACACTGAAAATAATAGCAAGTAATATAAATATAATGGTGGGTATTTTATGCTGAAATATTTCCCATGATGAAAAACTTTTACCGGAAAAAAAGTTCAACAAACCATCTGCATTAAACCAGTATAACAAAAACAGAATTATTGACCACAGTCCGGGTAAAAAATACCTGCTGTTATAATACGGAACACGAAAGCCATCTGTACTCGGTCTGTTATTTTTTTGCTGGTCAATAATCAAAATACCCCCGGAAACCAAAATAAATGCAAACAAAGTCCCTATACTTGTAAGATCTGTAACTTCCGTAAGGTTCAAAAATAAAGAAGGAACAGCTACTAAAATTCCTGTAATAATTGTAGCAAACCAGGGCGTTCTGAAGCGCGGGTGGATTTTAGAAAATATTTTCGGCAACAGACCATCGCGGCTCATGCTCATCCATATACGCGGCTGACCAATCTGAAAAACAAGCAACACGCTTGCCATGGCTATAATCGCGCTAAAAGCAATTACCCCGGAAAGTTTTGGCAGATTCAGTTTTCCAAACACATAGGCAAGCGGGTCGCCGACTGCCAATTCCTTATAATTCACCATACCGGTCAGCACAAGGCTTATCAACACGTATAAAATTGTTGTTATAATTAATGCCCATATCATTGCTTTTGGCAAATCGCGGCGCGGGTTCTTGCATTCTTCGGCTGTTGTAGAAATCGCATCAAAACCAATGTAGGCAAAGAACACACCGGATACACCTTTCAGCACCCCTCCTATTCCGTTTGGTGCAAAAGGACTCCAGTTTTCGGGATTTGTATAAAATGCGCCAACTGCAATAACTACAAGCAAAATAATGACTTTCAGTAGCACCATTATATTTCCGGCTACTTTTGTTTCATAAATGCCAATGAAAACAAGAACTGTAATCAGCACAACAATTGTAAAAGCGGGAACATCAGCGATAATATGCAAACCTGCAATCTGTGGAGCACTTACCCATGCAAGATAGGCTTCTTTCAAACCATAAGGCAATTCGTTAAGCGCAGCACCATTTTGCATCATTGCTGTAGCATTCGTAAAACCTCTTGATGCTGTCAAGTAATCAATAGAAAAATATTCGGGAAAGTGAATATTGAAGCCACTCAGGAAGCCTGTAAAATAATCGGACCAGGAAATAGCAACCGCAATATTTCCGATTGCATATTCCATTATTAATGTCCAACCAATAATCCATGCTATAATTTCGCCAAAACTTGCATAAGAATAAGTATAAGCACTGCCACTGATAGGAATTGTAGATGCAAACTGTGCGTAACATAAAGCAGAGAAACCACAGGCCAGAGCAGTAAAAATAAAAAGCAAAGAAACAGCCGGTCCACCCTGAGCAGCAGCATTACCGATTGTGCTGAAAATTCCCGCACCAATAATAGCAGCAATACCCATTGCTGTAAGGTCGCGAACATTCAGATTTTTTCTCATTCCCGCTTCTCCTTTGTTTGCATCGGCATGAGCGAGAATGTCTTTAATTGTTTTTCGTCTTGTTAGTTTAGATAGATTTAACATAATAATTCGCAAAAATAAGAATATCCACAAAAAAACAAACCCCGCGTGAAAAATCAAACGGGGTTTGCAAAAAAATATTCATTCATTATCGAATGCAGGAAATTTTCTTCAGATATACATTATTATCAATTTGCAGCCTTAACAGATACGTTCCGTCAGCAAGTCCAAACTGCTTGGTTTCATACTGCATTTCATGTGATCCGGAAGTTTGTTTGCCATTCATCAGTACAGCAACTGCTTTGCCGTTCAGGTCGTAAAGTTCCAGTTTCACATGTGCATCAGCCGGTAAAGAATAATCAACAGTTATAAATTCGATAAAAGGATTGGGATAAATAGTAAATGAAAATTCCTTTTTCTCATTAACAGCTACGCTGATATTTGTGTTGATGAAAATTGCACCATCTGTTGAAGAAGTATCTACATAGAAATTAAGATTTGTAAATACAGTATCTGAACCCCCGATAGTTATATTCTGATACGTTGACATCAGAGGCAATCCCGGTATATCAACTTTCATAGAATACGTATTTCCTTCGGGTAAGCCTGAAACTTCATAATATCCGGTATCATTGGAAGTAGTATTGATTATTGGCTCATCATCCGGTTCCAGTTCAACATAAATTTCTGCTCCCGGAACAGGTTCGCCTACGAGTTTTTCGCCCTGCATTGCAAAAGATCCTTTACCTCCGAAATCACCCAATGTGATATATCCGGAAAAAGAACCTGTAGGAACACCTACAGGCATTGTTACTTCAAACATGTGAACATTGAAATTATATGTGTTATCACAATCAACATTGATAGGTTGCGATTCTTCCCATGTTACAACACTATCAAGATAAGTAGATAAAACTGTTGGAATTGTTGAATTATCCGTAACATTAATTTTTAAAAGATATTCTCCGAATTCAACATCCTGAAAAGCAAATGCAGCAGCAGTAACCGGCTGTGTATATATCAATTCAGCCTCCGTAACGTTTATTATCTTATATAATTCAGCGTTTGCTGCATTATCTGGAAATACGCCCCCGGAATAAACAACCGTTCCACTCAGAGTTGAATTTGCTAATCCCGGAACAACAATATCCATTGAAGCAGTACAGTTATTTTCATCCGTTACAGTTACAGTTACCAAATACCCGCCACAAAGATTAGAAGCAGTTCCTGTAGTCTGGTTGTCTGACCAAAGATACGTATATGTTAGAGTTCCTCCTGTTGCAGTAACAGTTGCTGTTCCATCACATATATTACAAGCAGATGTTGTAGCCGTTACGGTTATTGTAAGTGTATCAGGTTGTGTAACACTGAAAGTTAACGGGAATATACAACCATTAAAATCTGTTACTGAAACCGCATATAAAGTTCCGGCACAAATTCCTGTTAAACTGCTTTGCGATGAATTATCAAACCATGTATAGGTATAAGGACTCACTCCTCCCTGAACAGAAATAATTGCTGTTCCATCACACAATCCATAACAAGAAACATTTGTTACAGAAATAGAAGCGGTCAGCTCATCCGGCTGAAGTACCTCTGCTGTTTCAACAATCTCGCATGAATTTGCATCAATTACAGTAACTGAATATGTTCCTGCAGCAAGATCTGTAAAAACATTACCTGTTTGTGCACCCAGTCCGATATTAAATGTATAATCCAAAGTTCCACCACCTGCAGTAGCTATAATTACGCCGTTTGCTGCTCCAAAGCAAATTGCATCTGTAACAGCTAACGACAAGGTTAATACAGCCGGTTCTGATAATACAACTGCAGCTCCTGTTACCACACAACCGTTAGCGTCTGTAATTTCAGGAGTGTACGTATCTGCAATTAATCCGGTAAAAATACCTGTTGTATTATTTAATGTTTGTGAAATCTGATATGTAATAGGAGGAGCTCCACCGCTTGAATAAACAGTTATAGCTCCATCAGAAGCTCCGTTACATAAAGCATTTGTAACAACAACGCTGTCAATTAAAAAGTCGGTCAAAGGTTGTGTAATTTCTGCATTTGCATAAGCCATACAACCATTGTAATCGGTTACTGTTAAACTGTAAATTCCAGCAGCCAAACCTGTCAAAGCAGAATCAGAAGTAGCAGGAGCGGTCCATTGGTATGTGTAAGGATAGGTACCACCAGCAGGCATTGCAGATGCAGTTCCTGATGAATATCCATAACACAAAACATTGGTTGTTTGAGTTGTCAGAGTTAATTCGGATGGTTCTGTCAACTCAACAAGCTCCTGAGCCTGACAGCCATTTGCGTCTGTAACAGTCAAGGTATAAGAAGCGGCTGGCAAATATTCAAACAAACCTGTTTCCTGCGGTATTGTTCCAATATCATAAACATAAGGAATTGTTCCACCAGTAACAGTTGCATTAATCATTCCATCTTCTGCCTGATAACAGGAAATATTCCCAGAAGTAACAGTAACAACAAGCGCATCAGGTTCTGTAATAATAACATCTGTGTCAGTTACAATACAGCCATTTGCATCTTTTACAGATGGGCTATATGTGCCGTCAATCAATCCGGTATACTGACTGGCTGACCAGGTAAGACCTCCGTCAATACTATATTCTAAAGATCCAGTTCCACCGCTTGTGTAAATCATTGCAGCGCCATCTCCTGCGTCAAAGCAAGAAATATTCGTTGTTGTAACACTGTCAATTAAAAAGTCGGTCAAAGGTTGCGTAATTGCTGCAGTTGCAAAAGCTATACATCCGTTAAAATCTGTAACTGTCAAGCTATAACTTCCGGCTGGTAAACCTGTCAAAGCTGAATCGGATGCAGCAGGAGCCCAAAGATAGGTGTAAGGATAAGTTCCTCCTACAGGCATTGCAGATGCAGTTCCTGTTGATGCGCCATAACACAGTACATTTGTTGTAAGTGTTGTTGCAGTTAATTCAGATGGTTCTGTTAATACAACAAGCTCCTGAGCCTGACAGCCATTTGCGTCTGTAACAGTCAAAGTATAAGAAGCGGCTGGCAAATATTCAAACAAACCTGTTTCCTGCGGTATTGTTCCAATATCATAAACAAAAGGAGTTGTTCCTCCAGTAACAGATGCATTAATCATTCCATCTTCTGCCTGATAACAGGAAATATTTGCGGATGTAACAGTAACAGCTAGTGTGGCAGGTTCTGATATGATTACATCTGCATCTGTTACGATACAGCCATTTGCATCTCTTACAGAAGGACTGTAGGTGCCGGCAATCAATCCGGTATACTGACTGGCTGACCAGGTAAGACCACCATCAATACTGTATTCTAAATAATAAGTTCCACCGCTTGTGTAAATCATTGCAGTGCCATCTCCGGCATCAAAGCAAGAAACATTCGTTGTTTTAACGCTATCAATTAAAAAGTCGGTCAAAGGCTGCGTAATTGCTGCAGTTGCAAAAGCTATACATCCGTTATAATCTGTAACTGTTAAGCTATAACTGCCGGCAACTAAGCTTGTCAAAGCTGAATCGGATGCAGCAGGAGTCCATTGGTATGTATAGGGATAAATTCCTCCAACAGGCATTGCAGATGCTGTTCCTGTTGCAGCACCATAACACAGTACATTTGTTGTTTGTGTTGTTGTGGTCAGAACAGCAGGTTCTGTAATTACAATATCAGTAGCAGTAACCATACAGTTATTGATATCTTTAACAACTGGCATATAAGTATTGGGAGCTAAATAATCGAAACTGTTAATTTGTACGAAAGAAATACCACCGTCAATAGAATAATAATAATCGGGTGTACCTCCTGTTACATTTAATATAATTGAGCCGTCGGATTGTCCATAGCAAAGAACATCTGAAACTATAGGAGTAATAACAATCTGGTCGGGTTGTGTTACAACATAAGAATCGGTTTTAGTACAGCTATTCTCATCGGTAACTGTAATTGTATATGTTCCAGCACCAATATTAAATAAAGAATAATCCGTACTATTATCCGACCATAAATAATTCATCGTACCCGTGCCACCTGAAATCCAAGCAGAAACACCTGCTGTATTTTCGCCATAGCATAAAACTGCTGAAATTTGAGAAAAACTGATTGTTATATCCTGAGGTTGCAGTATCGTTGCGTTTCCGATACTTTGCGTACATTCATTGGCATCTTTAACGACTAAAGAATAATTTCCTGCTGTGAGTCCTGAAACAACATCACTGCTTGAAAATGTAGCTCCGCCATCTACAGAATAAGAATAAGGAGGAGTACCACCAGAAGCATAAAATGTAATGTATCCGCTATTTCCACCGTAACATGTTACATTTACAGGAACTGCTGCTGCCTGAAGCTCGCTTTGCGGTCCAAATATTTCTACTGTTCCAAAATATTGAGGGCAGAAAGAAGCATTAGCTTTAGACTTTTCACCGCCAATAAAAACTGATCCTGTTGTAACATAAATATCGTAAATTCCCGGCCATAAATTCTCGAACACGTTCGACTCCTGCCATCCCTCTGAATCTAAAGAATAAGACAAGGGACCATCGCCCCCTGAAGCATTTATAGTAATACTGCCATTTTCTTCATTATAGCATGAAACATGTGTAACATCAGCACTTTCATAAATAATAGGCAAGGGTTCTGTTATTGTTACACTGCCTGTTTTCTCACAACTATTTTCGTCTGTAATAGTGAACGTGTATGTACCGGCTGCAAGTCCCCAACGATCAAAACTAGTATTATAATCATTCCATACAATATAATAACCAAAATTTGCTTTAGGTGCGCTGTTATTTTCATAAATCCAATCTGAACCTTTATTCGTTCCTTGTCCTCCAGAACCCGGCGTGCCACCCCAAACATTCGGAATGCTAATAGACCCACTATTTTCGCCAAAACAGGCTACGTTTACACTATCAATTGAATACGTAATAGGATCAGGTTCATTAACCGTATAACTTTGAATTTTTACACAGTTAAAATCATCTGTAAAAGTAAGCGTATAAGTTCCTGCTTCGAGATTGGAAATCATTTCTGTTGTAGCACCGTTTGACCATAAATAAGTCAAGCCCGCTTTTGCCATACCACCTGCCGAAACCATAATTTCACCATCAGAGACTCCATTGCAGGAAACATGAGTAATATTATCTATTAAAATGTATTCAGATGGATTTGAGACAGCTACCGAATCAATCATCTGACATCCAATAGCGTCTGTAACAGTAACTGTATATACTCCCACTCCTACCATATCAATGGTATCGTCTTCCACTAAATTACTCCAGATAAAACTATAAGGTGCTGTACCATTTGTTGGGCTAACAGAAACCATTCCGTTAGCCAATTGACAAGAAGCCTGAATTGTAGAAAAGCCCAAATAAATATCAGGCACTCCTTCAAGGTAAATATTTTCATTGTATTCACAAGCCAACGCATCTGTAACTTTATAGCTATATTCTCCAGCCGGAATATCAATCAGGTCTGCTGTAATACCATTTATAGAAGAATTATCCACATTCTCCCAGTAATACGTGTAAGAACCAGTACCTCCGTAAGCAGAAACAAAAACTTCACCATCAGAAGTATTACCGCACAACGGACTGCTTGTTGATAAAACTTCAAAACCTATATATTCAGGATTATCCAAAATAATAGTTCGATATTCTGTACAACCATTATAATCATAAACCTCTAAATAATATTCACCGGCTATTGCATTCTGCAAATCTTCTGTATATCCGGAACTTGGACCATTCCAGTAATATTCATAAGGAGCTGTTCCCCCGGTAACCGTAACATCAATCATTCCTGTGTATGAGTCATAACAAGTAGGCTGTGTTAATACATACGTAACATTCAAAACTTCGGGCAAAATAATATTTTCTGATTTCACTGTCTGACAACCCAGAGTATCGGTTACGGTTATGCTGTATGTGCCTTCAGAGAGCGAATAAATTCCCGCGCCTGTTTCATTATTACTCCATAAATTAGAGTAACCGGGCGTTCCTCCTGAAACCGATATCCACATAGAACCGCTATTAGTTCCATTATTGCAATAAATATCATTTTTATATAATTCAACATTTAAAACAGAAGGTTCTGAAATTTTAATAAGCTGTACAACACTGCATAAGTTTTCATCTGTTACAGTAATATAATAATCGCCGGCAGGAACATTTTTAATAGTATCTTCTGTTGCTGCATTAGACCAACTATACGCGTAAGTTCCAACAGGGTTAATTACTGTTACCCAAGCCTTGCCTGTAAGATCGCCAAAACACAAGGGTTCTGTTTTTGATATTACAATTTCAGGAGCAGTGCTGCTGTTCAATGCAACTTGCTCAACAAGCGAACACATATTGGCATCAGTTATTGTTACCTGATATGTTCCATAATCAAGATCTGAGGCAAAGGTTCCTGTAACTCCGGGTAAATTTTCCCAATTATAAGTATATGGATAAACACCTCCCTGTACAGTTAATGTTATTGAACCGTCAGCATTTCCGCAGGATGGATTAACTGAATCAACAAGTACATTCAATGCATCATTATTAGTTATGATTGTTGAAAATGTTTCATTGCAATTGTTGTTATCTGTTACATAATAATAATAAGTCCCGGCATTAAGATTGCTGATAGCAGGTGTTGAAGTACCCGTACTCCATGAGAAAGAATATCCGGGTGTACCACCGCTGATTTGAGCAAAACTGGTTCCGTCTGTACCTCCATAACATTTAGGATTTGTATTTGTAAACGTAACTTCAAGAGCAGGAGCCTGACCAACCGTAATACTTTCTGTTGTTTGGCACGAACTTGCATCTGTTATTACAACCGTATGCAAGCCTGCTCCCGGTTGATACCAGTTGTCGCCAAAATAACTGTCATTATCCCAATTATAAGAATAAGACGGTACGCCTCCTGAAGCTTCAACCCAAACACTTCCTCCCGATGTAGAATTTGCGCAGGGAATATCTGTTTTAAAAATGGATACAGTTACAGGATATTGAGGTTGAATAAGCGTAACAGAGCCTATTGTTTTACAATTGTCCCCATCTGTAACAGTAACTGAATAAAAACCCGCTGCAGCATTTGTCAAAACAGAATCCGTTGTATTATCTGACCATAAATAGATATAAGTAGGTATCCCACTCGTTACAGACACATAAGCAGAACCATCTGCTGCTCCAAAACATGGTTGTTTCGTAATATTCGTTAAAATAACCGGTCCGTTAGTATTGCTTAATTCAGCATTTGCAACTCCGGTAAATCCGGTCGCATCAGTTACTGTAACTGTATAAAAACCCGAACCAAGATTAGAAATTGTTGCAGTTGTAGAATTTGAAGGATCATTCCATAAAAAAGAAAACGGTTCTACTGCGCCACTTAAAACTTCAGCAGTAATAGTGCCATTATTGACCCCGCAATCAGGTGTTGTGCTTAATAAATTAAAGGCAATAGGCTCTCTTTTTAAAACGATAGTGCCATTAAGATCATGTTCTGACCCACTGCCCATATTGCCCGAAATGTGCCAGGGAATAATTTTGTCTCCTACAGCATTCGACTCAATAGTAACATTTACAGAAACCTCTCTATAGAGCTGTTCATTTGTTACAAAAAAAGAAAAACCGGGATAAGTAACACTGCCATCGGAAGTAAAACTTAAAGTTAAAATTTGTCCGGGTTGACCAGTAAAATCTATTGTACCCAGACCTGCTGCTTCCCATAAGATCGTACCCATAGTGCCTTCACCATCATAAATTCTTATTTGATCACAACAACTTTCAGTCTCATAATTACCTTTAATATGGGTACTAAAAGAAGGATCTGCGTAAATTACGGTATACCCGGTAAGGTTGTCATAATATTGTCCGGTCATGCAACCATTATGCGAGCATAAATATGCGCCCTGACCTGCAGTAAATGAATTAAACCCATTCGTTGGCGTTTGTATGAGCGGATATGAACTTCCGCTATTAGAATTCGTACCCCACGAAACAGTGTTCCCTGAAATTGAATTCATTACTAAAGAAGAACCGGGCATTGGATTGCTTGCATAATTTACTGTAAGCCCAGCCGGCAAAGTAATAGCAACCGAGTCGGGAAGCTCATTCCCATTACTGTTCAATGACATCTGAAAAATCAAATCCATTGTAGTACCGGGAACATATTCGTCAGAACACTCAATTGTTGAGCCTGACAGACTCGGTACTGTTTGCGCAAACAAAACAAGGTTGCTCAAAAAAAATAACATTAAAAATAGTTGAACTTTTCTCATTTGATTTAAAATTAAATTGGTTTATATTTTTGTTTATTTATCTCTTATTTAAAATGCAAATTTATATTTTGATTTTTTTATATTGTAAATTTCTCTGAAAAAAAACAAAAACCTGAAATATATCATATTTCCAAGTAAATAACCATTTCTAAAATTCAAAATGTATGCAGAGATAGCTTTTGAGTTGTTTACTGGAAAATGAACTAATTTTCAAGACCCCAAATATATAAAAAGGTTGCAAATTTACATGGGTTTTTATACCCATTTTATTACCATTTATAAAACGCGAAAAAAATATTATTAAAACTGGGGCTTTTTACCCATTGTATGAAGCAACCAAAAGCCCTGTTTTACTGTCTTTCAAATATGATAACTTATTCTTTCATTTTAATAACATTTTTTTTGAATTGTTCAACACAAAATCAAATTTTTATTTTCAAAGAAATTTCTTTATTTTTGTAGGTTATATGTATTGTAAAATGAAAAATAACAGACTTGAATTGTCTAAAAAAATATTAAATCAAAGCTTATGAACTTCCTGAAAAATTTTATTTGGCTGGTTTCTTTTATATTACTTTGCAATTTGGTTTTTGCGCAAACGCCATTAAATAATGCAAATAAGCCTATTAAAAAAAAGATAAGCAAAGTTATCTATGATACTGGTGAACAAGAATCGGCGAAAGCAGCTTTTACAATAACAGCATCACCAACAAATACCTGTCCCGGATTGTGTGAAGGAACTATTAGAATTGAATTGGCATCTGGGACACCTGTTTATCCAGTAACGCTATTACTTGGGCATGGTGTATTTTACCCGAGTTATTCCTATCCTCCTGTAACAATTAACGATGCAAGCGGATTTCCCTACACTTTTACTGGTCTTTGTGGCTCTGGAATAGCCTATGGAATAAAAGCATTTGACGCTGAGGGCACTACAAGGTATATAAATAATATTCCCATTGTTGAATATAGTGAAATGCAGGTTATAGATGAAGTTGTTATTGAACCGCTTTGCAATGGCGATAATAATGGAAGCATTTTAATTAACAACATTAACAATGCAAATTACCCGATTGATTATATATGGAACAGAGGAGATTTTGACACAGAAGTTGACGTTATACCACTTACAAATGTTGAAGAAGGACAATGGATTGTTACAGTAACAGATGCAGAAGGTTGTGTTAAAAGTTTTACTTATGACATAACTGCACCTGTTCTTTTGACTTTGCCAGATACACATCGAAATATTCAATGTAAAGGAAATTGCGATGGATTTATTCATATAAATCCTACTGGTGGCACATTGCCCTATACAGTAATTTGGGCTGATGGTCCCTCTGACCTGAACAGAGACAATTTATGCCCTAACACCTATTCTGTAACTGTAACGGATGACCATAATTGTTCTGTTAACAATTCATGGACTCTTACTGAACCCGAACAGGCTCTTTTTGCCCAAATAGCATCCTTTTCAAACCCTACTTGTCCTGATTTAAACAATGGAACAGTTACCGGAACCGGAACCGGCGGTACACGACCCTATACCTTTACATGGAGTTTTGGAGGTCCTTATACTGTTGATTCTATTGCAACAGGACTAACCGCAATGTGTATTACTCTTAACCTTTCTGATGCAAATGATTGTCCCGCACTTCCTGTTGAACAATGCCTTGCCCCCCCCACACTTCCCGATGCCGATGCATTCAACAACGGACCCAAATGCGATGGAGCAAGCTTAACTCTTTCCTCAAGTGGTGGAGATACATACCATTGGGAAGGTCCTAATGCTTTTGAATCTGATGAACAAAATCCGGTAATAAACCCGGTTACAGAAGCAGCATTCGGAACATATACCGTAACTGTTACAAATACCACCACGAATTGTTCTTCTACTGCAACAACGGATGTTGTTATAAATCCTTTGCCAACAGTTACACCTTTAAGCAATAGCCCTGTGTGTGTTGGAGAAGATATTAATCTTATTTCAAACGGGGGTATTAGTTATCAATGGAGTGGACCTGATAGCTTTGTTTCAGGTAACCAAAACCCTACAAGTGCCAGTGCCACTTTATTGGATGCAGGAACTTATCATGTAACTGTTATAGATGCTAACGGTTGCCAGGCAACCGCCTCGACAGATGTAGTTGTAAATGAACTTCCCAATGCTATTGCAGGGAACAATGGCCCTATATGCGCCGAGCAAACTCTGAATTTAACTTCTGGAGGGGGTACTAATTATTCGTGGAGCGGGCCACTTTTTTTTACTTCTCTTTTTCAGAACCCAAGCATTACCGGTGCTACAGAAGCAAATGCAGGTGTTTATACTGTCATAGTTACAGATGGAAACGGGTGTGAGGCAACCGCAACAACCAATGTAGTAATAAATGAACTTCCCACGGCTACGATAGGGAGCAACAGCCCTGTTTGCGTGGGGCAAAGCCTGAACCTTACTGCCGGTGGTGGTACGTCTTATGACTGGGACGGTCCCAATCTGGGTACCACAACACAAAACCCAATAATTAACCCTGTTGCGCTGTCTGATGCAGGAACCTATTCTGTTACAGTTTCAGAATCGGGTTGTTCAAAAACACTAACTACAGATGTAACAGTGAACCCGATTCCTGACATTACCGCGAATCCATTAGCGCAAACTATTTGCAGTGGAGATGCAACAAGTATTGCTTTAAGCTCAAGCACACCAGGTGCTACTTTTACATGGACAGTTGTTCAAAATGGTGTAACAGGAGCTACAGCCTGTAATGTCGCTTGTGGAAATAATATAGGACAAACACTTACATACTCTGACGTACCAGGAACAGCAACCTATACTGTTACACCTTCTGCAAATAATTGTTCCGGAACAAGTCCTGCGACTGTTGTTATTACAGTAAGTCCTATATCTGTCGGAGGCACAGCATCTGCTGCCCCCAACCCGATATGCACAGGTTCAAACACA
Source organism: Bacteroidetes bacterium GWF2_35_48 (assembly GCA_001769125.1). Taxonomy (GTDB): domain Bacteria; phylum Bacteroidota; class Bacteroidia; order Bacteroidales; family GWF2-35-48; genus GWF2-35-48. Next base: position 36,133 of record MEOG01000113.1, read on the forward strand.
ACTTTAACATTAGCAGGTTATACAGGAGCAATACAATGGCAATCATCACCCGACGGGTCTGCATGGACAAATATTGCAGGAGCAACAACAACACCTTATACTACTACAGGTGGTATTACTGCTACAACTTATTACAGAGCTGTAGTTACAAGCGGAGTTTGCTCTTCTGCAAATTCAACTTCGGTAACGGTAACAGTAAGTCCTCTTTCAGTGGGAGGTACGGCATCAGCAGATCCTAATCCAGTATGCACAGGGTCAAACACTACATTAACACTTGCCGGTTACACGGGTACAATACAATGGCAGTCATCACCCGATGGGTCTGCATGGTCAAATATTGCAGGGGCAACAACAACACCTTATACTACTGCAGGTGGTATTACTGCTACAACTTATTACAGGGCGGTTGTAACGAGTGGAACATGTTCACCTGCAAATTCTACCACTGTAACAGTAACAGTAAGTCCTCTTTCAGTGGGGGGAACAGCATCGGCAGCCCCTAATCCTGTATGTACCGGGTCAAACACTACATTAACACTTGTCGGTTATACCGGAACAATACAATGGCAATCATCACCAGATGGGTCTGCATGGTCAAATATTGCAGGGGCAACAACTACACCTTATACTACTACAGGTGGTATTACGGCTACAACTTATTACAGGGCTGTAGTTACAAGCGGTACTTGTGCGAGCGCCAATTCTACAACAGTTACAGTTACCGTTAGCCCTCTTTCAGTTGGAGGAACAGCATCGGCAGCCCCTAACCCAGTTTGTACAGGTTCAAACACAACATTAACTCTTGCTGGTTATACTGGTACAATACAATGGCAATCATCACCCGATGGGTCTGCATGGACAAATATTGCAGGAGCAACAACAACACCTTATACAACGACAGGCGGTATTACTGCTACAACTTATTACAGAGCTGTAGTTACAAGCGGAGCTTGTTCTGAAGCAAATTCTACAACGGTTACAGTAACAGTAAGCCCTCTTTCGGTTGGAGGAACAGCATCGGCAGCCCCTAATCCCGTATGCACAGGGTCAAACACAACATTAACTCTTGCCGGTTACACTGGTACAATACAATGGCAGTCATCACCCGACGGGTCTGCATGGACAAATATTGCAGGGGCAACAACAACACCATATACTACTACAGGTGGTATTACTGCTACAACCTATTTCAGGGCTGTAGTTACAAGCGGAGCTTGCTCCGGAGCAAATTCCACAACAGTTACAGTTACCGTTAGCCCTCTTTCAGTTGGAGGGACAGCATCTGTAGCCCCTAACCCTGTATGTACCGGGTCAAACACTACATTAACACTTGTCGGTTACACGGGTACAATACAATGGCAATCATCACCCGATGGGTCTGCGTGGTCAAATATTGCAGGGGCAACAACTACACCTTATACTACTACAGGTGGTATTACTGCTACAACTTTTTACAGGGCAGTTGTTACGAGCGGAGCTTGCTCTTCTGCAAATTCAACCTCGGTAACAGTAACAGTAAGTCCTCTTTCAGTGGGAGGTACGGCATCAGCAGATCCTAATCCTGTATGCACAGGGTCAAATACTACATTAACACTTGCCGGTTATACCGGAACAATACAATGGCAATCATCACCCAACGGGTCTGCATGGACAAATATTGCAGGAGCAACAACTACACCATATACTACTACAGGTGGTATTACTGCTACAACTTATTACAGGGCTGTTGTAACGAGTGGAACATGTTCCCCTGCAAATTCTACCACTGTAACGGTAATAGTAAATACCGAGTCAACTCCACCAACAACGTTAACAGCAACGCCTAATCCTGTTTGTCCCGGTACGTCAACCACTATTACTTTTAGCGACGGATCATTAGGAACCGGGGCAACCTGGCAATGGTACAGTGGCAGTTGCGGTGGCACTTCTGTTGGTTCCGGAACAAGTATAACCGTTAACCCGGTTTCTGATACCATTTTTTATGTAAGAGCAGAAGGAGTCTGTAACACAACAACCTGCGACACGGTTAATGTTTCAATAAGCACATTCACTGCTGCCATCTGCGACTCAGGTATGTCTTGCGGTTCGTTGCCTACTGTAGTTTCAGGCACTACTTTTTTACCAGATGGAAACGGGGTTTCCTATACTACAACTATCACGCATGATGTTTTTGGGCCTACGCAGACAATAACAAGTGCTTCGGATATTCAGAGTATTACTGCTAAAATGGAACATTCATATCTCGGCGACCTGAAAATAGAGCTTATTTGTCCTAATGACCAGTCAATCGTAATGAAAAATTATCCCGGAGGGGGCAGCACCTTTTTAGGCGAACCCATTGACTTTGATGCCATAACAGGTCCTGGAGTTGGGTATGTTTATTCCTGGAAAATAGGAACAACCGATTACGGAACAATGCTCAGTGAAGCAAATTCTCATTTTTATACTTATACTGATGTCGTAGGCAATACCTATAACAATCATACATACTTACCTGCAGGCTCTTATCAGCCCTCGCAGGATTTTTCCGGGTTAATTGGCTGTCCTCTCAATGGTAACTGGACTATAAAAATTACTGATAATATGAACTCAGATAATGGTTATATTTTCTGGTGGCGTCTTGACTTTAAATCTTCATTATTTCCTGACCAGTATTGTAATGGTTTTGCCGAAGTATGCGCTTCAGGCGGAATACCAGATTATACGTACCAGTGGAGCAACGGCGAAAATACCTCACTAATAGACAGCTTATGCGCGGAATCATATTGCGTAACTGTTACTGATGGTGCTGGTTGTACTGCAAGCGATTGTGTTGTTATTACCAATGTTGATATGACACTCACAACAACAAAAACAGATCCTACCTGTTTTGGAGATTGCGATGGAACCATTACTGCAACACCTGGCGGAAGTGTTGGATATACTTACCTGTGGAACACAATTCCTGCTCAGACAACAGCAAGCATAAGTGGTCTGTGTGCAGGAACTTATATTGTTACTGTAACTGAAGCAAACGGATGTTATCAAATAGATACCATTTATATTATTGATCCACCGGAAATAACCTTAACACAAAGCTCTGTCAATATAACATGTTCCGGACAATCTGACGGAACAATAACACTTATTGGTGGCGGAGGAACTCCTCCTTACGAATATTCAATTACAACAGGCTGCAATGCCCCTCTTCCTGACTGGAATAATTCAGGTGATTTTACCGCTTTATCTGTTGGTTCATACACTCCTGCCGTGAAAGATGCAAATGGATGCTGCATTGAAGGATCGGTTATAGATATTACATCTCCATCTCTTATTGTCGCGAGCATAAGCCCTGCTACTATAAATCTGAACTGTTACGGGGATACGACGCATATTCATGTTACAGTAACAGGCGGAACGCAACCTTATACCTATGACATTGGCGATGGACCACAGACCTCCAATACTTTCAATGATTTAACCGGTAGTCTTGCAGGAACAGAATATATTGTTAATGTAACCGATGATAATTCCTGCCCTAATGCTACTGCAACAGTTACTATTTATACTCCTGACCAGTTAAATACTGTGCTTCCAAGCCCGATTAACCTTACATGCAGTGGCGATCTTACAAGCGCAACCGTAACCATAAACGGTGGTACTCCAAATTTTTCATATATTTGGACAAACGGGCAATCCACCCTCAACACTCCTGCAACAACAAATACAGCCACAGATCTTGGTGAAGGAACCTGGTATGTTGACATTACAGACGGGAGCCCTAGCGCATGTACTACCCGCGATACAGTTGACGTAATTGTTCCCAATCCGGTAACAGCAACAGTAACATCTTCTGATCTTACTGCTTGTCCTGCTCCCTGCGACGGGCATATTCATATTTTGGCATCTGGTGGAACTCCGCCTTATACATATTCTTATAATGGAGCAACCGGGAATTTTACCGCATCTGCAGACTCTGTTGTCCTCTGTGCAGGTTCTTATAATGTCGTTGTGAGAGATAATAACGGTTGCGAATATACATATCCTACTACAATTACCCTGATACAACCCAATGGGCCTACATTGACCAATGTTACCACCCATCCGAATTGTTACGGAGGAACCGGAACTATCGTGGCCACGGCAAGCGGAAGTGTTGCTCCTTATACGTTTAGCATTGACGGAGGTCCGTTTACCAGTGGAAACCCTCATACATTTTCATCTGTAACTTGTGGCATTCATGACATAACTGTTCAAAGCAGTAATAATTGTTTTTTCTCTATACAGGAAACTGTAGTATGTCCGCCACAATTAGTTGCAGAAATCTGCGACTCAATAATGTCTTGCGGAAGCTTACCCACCGTGGTTTCAGGTACTACATTTTTGCCCGACGGACAAGGTGTCCCTTACACTACAACTATTACCCATGATGTTTTTGATCCTTCACAAATAATAACAAGTGCTAATGATATTGAAGCAATTTGTGCAAGCATGGAACATTCCTATTCTGGAGATTTGAATATTATTATCCGATGTCCAAACAACCAATTTGCAACTCTTAAAGCTGGTTATTCCGGAGGAAATCGCACACTGGGAGAACCTGTAATGGTTGGACATCCAGACTCTCAATCCCAAACATTGCTTGATCCTGGCTTAGGATATACTTATTGCTGGGAAGCATCTGCTCCATTTACTATGGGAGGAGCACCACAGATTTTTCATAATTATACAGATGCTGTAGGAACATTTCAGAACAACATACCTTATCTCCCCGCAGGAAGCTATCAACCTGAAGGAACATTAACTGACCTTATAGGCTGTCCCTTGAATGGAAACTGGACTATTGAAGTTGAAGATTTGATGGGCTTAGATAATGGCTACATTTTTTGGTGGCGTCTTGATTTTAAGCCAACATTATTCCCTGATGAATACTGCGGAGGTTCTGCAACAGTTTGTGCAAGCGGTGGAACACCTGATTACTCCTATATGTGGAATAACAGTGAAACATCTACAATGATTGACAGTTTATGTGCAGGAGATTTTTGCGTTACTGTAACCGATGCGGTTGGTTGTACTGCAAGCGATTGTGTTACTATAACAAATGTTGATATTTCAACAAATGTTGATTTTACCCCTGTCTTATGTAATGGAGATTCTACGGATGGTTGGGTTGTTGCATCAGGGGGAAGCAATTTATTTACCTATTTATGGTCAACTTTATCTACAAACGATTCAATTTATGAGCCTACAGGAACATATTATGTAACTGTAACAGATACAGTTAACTTCTGCCATGGATACGATACACTTATTATTACAGCACCAAACCCGCTAATTATTACTGATGTTACAATAGTGCCTGCCGGTATTTGCCACAATGATACTGCAACAATAACGATTGTAGCTTCCGGCGGTACGGGAGGATTAAGTTATTCTTACGGAAGCGGACCGGGAGAAACAAATACTACAGGAATTTTTCATGGAATGCCTCCTGCAAGCTATAGCTTTACGGTTACAGATGTCGTTGGTTGTACTGATGATACTTCATTTACCATTGTGAATCCTCCGGGAATTAACATAACAAACCAGAGTTTTACAAATGCAAGTTGTTTTGGTATCTGCAATGGAACTATTACCATTACTGCAAGCGGAGGTACAGGGGCTTTGTGGTATTATATCAATTCGACACCTGTTGATAGCAACCAGACAGGTATTTTTAATACGGTGTGCGGTAGTCTTACTCCTTATGTAATAACAGTTAAAGATGCAAGTAATTGTTTTGTTACAAGTACTCCTATATTCATAACGCAGCCCACCGAAATTGCAGTTACCTCGCAAAACTTCCAGAGCATTACTACTTGTTATAACGATTGCAATGGAAGCATTACTGTAACAACATCGGGCGGTGTTAACCCTATTACCTATAATATGGGGGGAACACTCTCCAATAATACAGGAAGCTTTACCGACCTTTGCGCAGGAATCTATTCTATGACAATTACTGATAACAGTCTAAATCAATGCGAGGCTACAGTCTCGCCATTAGAATTTATACTAACACAACCAACACAAATTACAGCTACTTCAACCTCATCATCTGCTAATAATGACTGTTTTGGAGAATGTAATGGAACAATCACGATTACTGCATCAGGAGGAACAGGGACACTCTCTTATTCAATAGACGGGTCAAGCTGGACTGCTGGTTCAGGCGCTTTTGCATCATTGTGTGCGAATACCTATACCCTTTCTGTAAAAGATGAAAACAATTGCACAGTTACTCCAGTTCCCGGAACAGCAACAATTACAACACCACCTGAACTAGTTATTGATTCAATTACAAATACACCATACCCCTGTAATGGAGATACCATGAGTGTTACTGTATACGCATCGGGCGGCACACCGAATTATCTTTATGAAATTGATAATTCAGGAACACCGGCAATGCCCAATGTATTCCACGGAGTACAAGAAGGCACGCACACGCTTTCAGTAATTGACTTTGAATTCTGCCGCAAAGACAGCGCATGGGTTGCGCCTGTTGCAGTACCTTTATCTGTAGCAATCACAGCGCAGACAGCCCCGCTTTGCCACAATGGTACAAATGGGAGCATGACTGCAACAGTAAGCGGTGGTACACCTCCGTTTGATTACGCATGGTCAACCGGAACAACCGTAAATAATTCGCCACTCTTAACGAATACACAAAACGGATTGTCTTCAGAGACAATATCTGTAACTGTTACAGATAGCAGCAATCCTGCATGTATCGTGAATGTTTCTGCAACACTTGCGAATCCTGATACGATTGAAATAACGAAAGTAGTTGCGCCTCCAACATGCGGACTAAATGATGGAAGTATAGATATTACAGTAACCGGTGGAACTCCCGGTTTCACATTTGTATGGAGCAACTCCCCAATTACAGAAGATATCGGTAGTCTGGGAGCAGGCGTGTACACTGTAACGGCAACAGATAGTCATGGCTGTGAACAAACAGATATTACTACACTTACCAACCCGAACGCGCCTGTTGTAACATTCACAAATGTTGTTCACATTAACTGTAACGGACAAAGTACTGGAAGTGCCACTGTTGAAGCGAATGGAGGGACACTACCATATAATATTCCAGATTGGGAAGGACCAATACCATACACGTATGCAGGCTGGAATGCTTCGGGTCTGGCAGCAGGAGATTATTCTGTTTCGATAACAGATGCTGCCGGGTGTGAAGGTATCGGAACACTCACGATTATACCTGCCCCTGCAATTGTTATTCAAACTTTTGATAGTACGAATATTTCATGCTTTGGCTTAACAGATGGAACTGTTACTGTTACTGCTTCTGGTGGAACAGGAGTACTTCATTTTACATTGAATGGCTCTACCCAGGACAATGCCGGAAACTTTACCGGTTTAGCTGCAAATACCTATACATTAACAATCACAGATGATGTACCTTGTGAAATTACCCGCGATGTTACACTAATAGAACCTGCTGATATTATTATAGATTCACAAGTTTCTCAGAATATTAATTGTCATGATAATAATAACGGAACTATTACTGTAAGTGCAAGCGGAGGTACCGGTGCATTCTGGTATCATATTGACACAGCTCCTGAAGACAGTAACCAGACTGGAATCTTCAACCCACTGGCTGCCGGAGATTATACAGTAACAGTAGAAGATGCGAACTTGTGTTCAAAAACTACAAATCTATTTACAATAATAAATCCACCCGGAATTTCAGTTACACAGGACATTGTAAATCCTAACTGCGGCGTTTGCAATGGCTCTATTACTGTGCATGTGACAGGGGGATCAAGTCCTTATGGATTTGCATGGAGTGTTGTTGGAATTGATTCCATTGCCACGAACCTTTGTGCCGGAAGTCCTGAAGTTACCATTACAGATAACAATGGTTGTGCAGACACGGTAACTTACACCCTGAATAATCCTGCTGCCGGCATAATATATTTCAACGAAATAACAAGTTTAACTTGTGCCGGAGACACTTCTGCAAGCATTGAAGTGAATATGAGCGGGGGAACAATTCCTTTCACTTATACATGGAATGTTGCGTCACATCACCTGACTGGAAACCCATTAACAGATACGCTTGCTATTAATCTGGGATCCGGAACTTATTCTGTAACTGTAATTGACGGGAATGACTGCCAGACATCAAAAGATACTACTTTGACCAATCCGACAGACATACAGATTCTTTCAGAAAATTATACAGATATTACATGTAATGGGTTAAATGACGGGACTATTAGTATTTCGGCCTCTGCTGGTCCTGCAACATTGAATTATTGTATTTACCCCGGACCTGTATGCAATACATCCGGAAATTTTACATCTCTTGCCGAGGGAGATTATATTGTTACTATTACCAATATTGACGGTTGTACAAAAGAGACCAACCTGATACATATTACAGACCCTGATCTGATAGAGGTAAACATATCGAGCCAGAATTCAAACTGCAATCTTGACAATGGTATGGCTCAGGTTGCAGCAACAGGGGGTTCCGGTTCATTCTCTTATGATTGGTATGATTTGGGAAACAACCCTAACACACTGGTAACAGGCCTTGCACCGGGCACATATCATGTAAGTGTAACAGACGATGTTTACAGTTGTTCTGTTGTGAATGCAGTAACAATTGAAGATATTGCACCGGGCACTCTGACATTTATTGATATCACCAATAATACTTGTCCCGGTTACTTGAATGGTTCAGTAACTGCTACTGTCATAGGAGGAAATCACCCGATGACTTCGTGGCTGTGGAGCAACGGAGCTACTGACAGTACAATTTCTTCCTTGTCTTGCGGATGGTACAGGCTTACAGTTACAGATTCAATGACCTGCCAAAAAATAGACAGCGTTGAAATTACCTGCCCACCGGAAATTTCAATTTCTACAAATGATACAAATATTAATTGTTACGGGGCGTCTACAGGTTCTATTACCGCAACAGCTATTGGCGGAAACGGAGGATTTACCTACACTCTTGATTTAGCATCAAACTCAAACGGATATTTTGCAGGTCTTAATGCAGGAGAATATATTATTTCTGTAACAGATGCGTTGGGTTGTACGATGTCTGACACAACAACCCTCACACAAAGTTCTGAAATTTTTGCTTCGCCAGCTATCACATTCCCGAATTGCGGACAGTCTAACGGAAGCATTTCACTTAATGTTACCGGAGGCAATCCAGGATATAATTACTCATGGATATGGTCAGCCGGAACTAGCACAAATGCTTCGCTTACAAACCTGTTTGCAGACACATATAATTTAACAATAACAGACTTGAAGAACTGTACAAAAGATACAGTAATTAATGTTATTAATCCTGATGCAGGAGTGCTTTCATTCAATCCTGTAATACATAATCAATGCTTTGGTTTCTGCAATGGCTCTGCTACAGCGGTAATGACAGGCGGTGTTCCTCCTTACACATTCACATGGAGCAACGGGACTAGCGGAGCTACTATTACAGGGCTGTGTTCAGGTATCTATACTGTATCTGTAGAAGATTTCAACGGGTGTTTCACGCAGGGAAGTATTGAAATTACTTCTCCACCGCAACTTTTTATTGATGCGAATGTGTCTGTAGCAATTTATTGTAATGGTAATCTGGGCGCAATATCTGCTACAGCAACAGGTGGAAGCGGCTTGTTCTCTTATTCCATTGTGAACCCTGTATGGCAAAGTACAGGATTGTTTGAAAATCTTACTGCCAATACATACATTATAACAGCAAAAGATTCGAACCAATGTACGATTTCAAGTACCCCTGTAAATCTAACAGAACCTGCTGCAATTACACTTAATGAAAGTTTCACAGATATTACATGTAATAATTCCAACGACGGAGAAATAAATGTTGTAGCAAGTGGTGGCACACTTTCTTTCCTATATCAGTTTAGCGGTTCCTCTTCATGGGATCCAGATGGAACTTATACAGATTTAGCAGAGGGCTCTTACTATGTAATTGTTGCAGATGCAAATGGCTGTCGCGATACGACAGACTTACTTGATATAACGAACCCGACTGTACTTTCTTTAACTCCTTCCAGTATTCAGTCTCATTGCGGGGAAGCTGACGGGGAAGTATCAATTACAGTATCAGGAGGCAGTCCGGCTTATACCTATTTATGGCCATATAATGGCAATACAACAAATACCTTAACAGGTATTCCTGCCGGTTGCTATACAGTAATTGTAACAGATTCCAGAGGTTGTACTGATTCCACAACGATTTGCTTCAACGATAATGGACCGGGCGAAGTTACCTTTTCAGGTATTACAGGTGTTACTTGCTATGGCGAAAACACGGGAGGTGCAACAGCGATCTTATCTGGCGCTACAGCCGTAAGCTATTTATGGTCGAGTGGTGAGATTACAGCTACTGCAACTCAATTATCGGTTGGGGAGAACACTGTTGTAATAACAGCTGACTTTGTTTGTATTTATAGTTCACAGGTCAACATCCCCGGACCAGATGCCATAGACATTACCGTAACAAGTCAAAATGTCAAATGCTTTGGTGACAATGATGCATTCATTGCTTTCTCGGTTACCGGAGGTACTCCTTTGTATGAATATTCTATAACAGACGGGCCACCATTCAGCACAAATCATAACTTTACAGGTTTAAGCGCTGGCACATATCAAACTTTAGTAAAAGATGCCAATAATTGTTTAAAACAAGGTCCTTTAGTAACAATAACACAGCCCGATGAAATTATTCTTTCTACTCCGGTTGTTACGCATAATAAATGTTTCGGAGAATGCACAGGCTCTATCAACTTTAGTGCGAGCGGCGGCATTCCTTCGTATGATTACACAATAAACGGGTTTGATGTTTTCCCTGCCGGAACTTTCAACACACTTTGTGCAGGAAATTACACGATATTAGTAACAGACATGAATGGTTGCACCAAAACATCTGCCGTAATTCCAGTATTGGAAAATTCACAAATTACACTTGCATTTTTAATTGACACACCAACCTGCGGATATGCAGATGGCTCTGTTCAGGTAATTCCTTCAGGTGGCTCACCATCTGTTATTAACGGGTATTCGTATGCGTGGGGTCCCCCAAGTTTCAGTATTAGCTCGTCTATTACAAATGTAGGTTCAGGTGTATATACCGTTGCTGTTACAGACTCTCTGAACTGCTCTGTAGAAGGAATTGCAGCACTCTCTGATTCAGGCGTAGGAATTATTTCTATTGACACGCTTGTTCATAATCCCTGTTACGGATACAACATCGGATGGGCAGTCGCTACCATTACGGGTGGCACACCGAATTATGCCTTTACATGGTCATCAGGCGCAACACAAGCAAGCTCTTCTTTAGTTACAGATACAGCTTTTAACTTTGCAGCAGGAAACCATTGGGTAAAAGTTACCGATACTGCAGGATGCTCCACAACAGAAGCATTTGTTGTAACACAACCGCAGCAGATTCAGTTGAGCCTTGAGGATTTATCAGATGCGCTTTGCTATGAAAGCCCGGATGGTTCGTTCACTATCGGGGCGCAGGGTGGAACACCAGGATACAGTTATACGCTACTTACTGCTACACCGGTAACACAAATAAGCCCAACTTTTGGAGGATTAACGGCTGGTACTTATTCTATACAAGTTACAGATACAAATACTTGCCAACGTACAAGAAATGGAATCGTAATAGATCAACCTGAAGAAATGGTTATTACTGCTGCTACAGATAGTTCTAATTGTAATCTTCCCGACGGCAGAGCTGTTGCAATTTGGGTTTACGGTGGTACTCCTACATTTGATTATCTCTGGGATTCAAACGCTGGAGATCAAACTACACAAACAGCCATAAATCTGGCTTCAGGTGTTTATGAATTTACCGTAACAGATGATCACGGTTGTACGAAATCTGCTTCTGCTATTGTTTCTGACAAAGGAACTCCTGCACTTTCCTTTACAAATGTTGCAGGTGAAAATTGTAATGGAGATAGCAGCGGTACAGCAACAGTGGTTGTTACAGGTGGTGTGCCTACGTTCACATTTGAATGGACGAATGGAGACCTTACAACATCGGCAGATAGTTTATGGGCAGGAACACATTGGATAACTGTTACCGATGGAAATGGATGTAGGACTTATGATTCAGTTATAATTAATGCTCCTCAGCCAATAAGTATTAATCCGGATACAACTCACGTTAATTGCTTTGGATTATCCACTGGATCTATCAGTTTAAATGCTTCCGGTGGCTCGCCTCCTTATCAATATGCAATTGATGGTTCCACATTTTCTGATAATGGTGGAATTTTCACAAACCTTGCTGCAGGAACTTATGTTACCACTATCCGCGATCTTACTTTGTGTCAGCGAAGTGACACCTTTGAAATCTTACAGTCGCCTCAAATTGTATTAGACATCGCATCCGACAGCTCAACTTGCGGATTTAACGATGGAGCAATAACTGTTCATGCAACTGGAGGAACACCTTATGATACAGGTTATGTTTATACATGGAATGCTGCAATAGCAAATGATTCTGTTGCCACCGGGCTTGGATCGGGATTTTATAATATCACGGTAACTGATTCTTTACTGTGCGAAGTTACAGCAACAGTACCACTTTCAGATATTGGCGCAGGTGCTCTTACAATTGATTCGGTTGAACATAATAAATGTAACGGAGATACAAATGGACTTCTGTTTGCAACCGTAACCGGCATACCCGGCACAATCAGTTATTTGTGGACAGACAGCGATGGAAACACAATAAGTACAAGCCAACTTGCTGATAATTTACCCGCAGGCGTGTATCTGCTCACTACAACTGATGAATCCATCTGTCACTTGTATTCACAAGATACGATAACAGAACCCGATCTTATTACCCTGAGTGAAACTTCTGCTAATGTACTTTGTTATGGAGAAAACTCGGGAACAATTACAATTTCCGCATCAGGCGGAACACCCGGCTATATGTATATCATGGGCAATGACACCAGCCTTACGGGAGTATTTGAAGGGTTAACATCTGGCACTTTTAACATATTTGTTATTGACACGAATGCCTGCCAGAAAGATGCAACGCCTGTAATAATATCTCAACCACCACAGATCCTCGCTAATGCAACATCCACGAACTCGAACTGTTTGCTTTCTACAGGAACAGCAACCGTTACACCACAAGGTGGAACAGGGACTATTGATATTATCTGGAGCGACCCGGATGATCAAACAACAGCTACAGCTACAGGGCTTTCTGCTGGAATTTATTACGTAACCCTAACGGATGAGAATTCCTGTTCTGCTACAGACACGGTTTATATTACAGACATAGATGCCGGAACAATAGCATTCAACCCTGTTACACAAGTACTGTGCCATGGAGACTCTACAGGAAATGCAACCGTAATAATTACAGGCGGTATTCCTTTATACCATTATTTATGGATGAACGGAGATACAACTGCTTTTGCAGATACTTTGTGGGCAGAGGCACATTGGGTGAAAGTAACAGATGCTGCCGGTTGTATTTCAGTTGATACAATTTTAATAGCAGAACCTGATGCGATACAGTTCGACACACTTATTGTTACAGATGCAAATTGTTACGGAAGTTCAGATGGGACAATACATGCAACTGTTACAGGTGGCACACAACCTTGCACTTTCCTTGTTAACGGGACAACTTACTCGGACATTGATTTCACGGATGTTCCGGCAGACACCTATATTATTGAAGTTACAGATGCTAATTTCTGTAAAGAAAATCTGGATATTATAGTCGGACAGCCAGAAGCAATTCAGCTTACAGGGACAGCAGACAGCTCTTCTTGCAATGTTTCTAATGGAATTGCGACTGTTTATGCAGAAGGTGGTACTCCAGACTACACGTATTTATGGAGCGACAACCAGACAAATGCTTCAGCATTTAACCTTTCTGCTGGTGATTATTGGGTAACCGTTAGCGATAATCACAATTGCAAAGACTCTATGATTTTCTTTATTAACGATGAAGGTGGACCAATCCTAACGATTGACAATGTTTCTCATAATCCATGTTTTGGAGATGCGCTTGGTCAGATAATTGTTTCTGCAACAGGAGGCACACCGGGTTATACTTATGAATGGAATACAAACCCGGTTCAGACAACAAGCACAGCCACAAATCTTACTATTGGATATTACTCTGTTGAAGTAACTGACTCGGAGGGATGTAAATCTCATGACAGTACAAGCATTTTCCAGCCGGATGAATTACTTATTACCTATTCAGATACTGCGCCAAGTTGTTATGGAGTTTTAGACGGTTCTTTAATTATTACAGCAAGCGGAGGAACATTGCCTTATGAGTACACACTCAACACGACAACGCAATCTACAGGTGTATTTACTCAAATAGGCGAAGGGCTGTATGATATCATTGTTGAAGACGGAAATAATTGTCAGAAAGTATTTAATGATATTGCTGTAACCGGACCAACCCCGATAATAATAATAGCTACCGAATCAAATCCGACCTGCGCGCAAAATACTTATGATGGCGCAATATCATTATTAGTTACAGGAGGAACACCCGGATACACATACTTATGGTCAAACAATTCAACTTCTCAAAATCTGATAAACCTTCAAGGAGGTACTTATGTTGTTACAGTTACAGATCAAAAGAATTGCACCGAAGTTGATACAAGTGTAATAGAGGGACAAATAGAAGTTAATGCAAATGCCGGAGCAGACACAATTGTATGCCACGGAGACTCCATAATGTTGAATGCAACAGGAGGTACAAGTTATCTGTGGTCTCCCTCAAATTTCCTGAATAACGATACCAGTGCTACACCTTTAGCCAGCCCTGTTACGTCAACAGAATTTATCCTCATGGCATTTATCGGTAATTGCTACGATACGGATACTGTTCAGATAACATTACTGCCTATTGCAGAAATAGAAGCGGGTCCTGATGTTACATTGCTCCATGGCTACACTACTACTCTTCAGGCAACCTGCGATGTATCCGGAACAACATTTGAATGGATACCCGGTGAATGGTTGAGCGACCCGACAATTCTGAATCCTGTTGTTTCTCCCGATGCAACAACAACTTTCTACCTTTATGCAACATCTCCAAACGGGTGCGTTGCGAAAGATTCCGTAAATATCAAAGTCATTCCTGTAATTCAGTTTACAGAAGGCTTCTCTCCAAACGATGACGGAAATAATGATAAGTGGATTATCAGGTATTTTGAATACTATTCAGACATTGAAGTTTCAGTTTATAACCGCTGGGGAGAATTGCTATTCCATAATAAAAACTGTACAGATTTTTGGGATGGTAAATATAAAGGAAAACATCTTCCTGTAGGAAGCTATTATTATGTGATTACTTATTTATCACCTGAAGGAAGGCAAGTACTTACAGGTCCGGTAACCATTGTTCGTTAATTTTTGAAAAAATAAAACACAGATATGAAGCATTTATTTTTAATATCAGCACTCCTGGCAACATGGGTTACATGCAGTCAGGCACAACAGCTACCGCAATATACGCAGTATATGTTTAATGAATATATTATCAATCCTGCTATAGCCGGAAAAGAAGATTTTTTTCAGGCTAAGGCGAATTACAGATACCAATGGGCAGGAATAACGGATGCTCCACGTACCTACATTCTTAGTCTTTATGGACCTCATAAAACTAAAGAAATGGGTTTCGGAGGATTTGTCTTCAACGATGTTACCGGGCCAACAAGCAGAACAGGATTGCATTTGTCCTATTCATACATTTTGAAGCTTACCGAAGAATTAAAGCTTTCAATGGCATTGGCAGCAGGTTTGCTTCAATTTAAAATTGACGGAACGCGAATCAATATGCTTGATGTAATTGACCCTGCATTTCAAAATTCTGTATATACAGATCGTATTCCTGATGCTACATTTGGTGCTTATTTGTATTCCAAAAACTATTTCTTCGGTCTGTCTGCACAGCAATTGCTGAATAATAAAATGCTGCTGTATTCAAACGACGATGGACTTAACAGGGTAAAAAATCACTTTTTTGCTTATGGAGGATATAATTATGAAATCAACAGTGATTTTTCTCTGGAACCTTCCTTGCTACTTAAAGTGATGAGCCCTGTGCCGATGCAGCTTGATATTACAGTAAAAAGTGCGTACAAAAAAATGGTATATCTTGGAGCAACATTCCGTACAAAAGATGCCATAGGACTTATGATTGGATATAATTATCAGAACCAATTATATTTTGGTTATTCGTATGATATGTCAATAACCGGAATTAAAAATTATAATTCTGGTACGCATGAATTTATGGTTGCTGCGCGGTTTAATAAAATTAAAAATTTTGATAAACCTTTGTTAAAGTAGAAGAGCAATCCTGTGAGGTATTGCGGGAAAGCCTGTGTTTAGGGTATCCCTAACTGCCGTCAGGCAGGCTCACAGGTTTGTGGCGATGGAAATAAAATGGATTAAGAAGTAGGAGTAGCCTGCCTGACTGCGTCGAGCAGGCAGGGGTTAAGGAGTAAGTAATGTGAAAAAAATTAAGAATTGTGTGCATTTTAAAATTTTCACAAATCCGGCTGAACCGCAAAAATAAAATTAACAAAACGCTTTAATAAACAAAAATGAATCTTCGCATCCTATTTATTTTTATTTCTTTTTCATTTTTCCTCTCCTGTGCAGAAAAAAAAGAAAGCATACCGGATTATGTGATTTCTGAGGAAAAACTAATTGTTATTCTTACAGACATTCATCAGGCAGATGCTTACCTGAATTTTAATGCTTCAGAAAAAAACCCTTACGACCCGAAAAAATTTTACGATGAGATACTGAAATCACATAATGTTTCTCGCGCTGATTTTGACACAAGCATTGCTTTTTACACCAGAACACCGGCACGGCTTGACACAATATACGACAAAGTGCTGGCAAAAATAAGTACGATGAAAGAAGAAATATCAAAACAAAAAAATGATAAAAAATGAATGTTATTTTATTTGATGATGATGCACGCGATCATTTACTCCCTCTGACATTTACAAGACCTGTTGCAGAAATAAGGATTGGAATTCTAACTATCAGAGAAAAATGGGAGAAATATTTAAAAACAAAATGTTCTTTTTTTACAGAAAAATATTTATCTGAAAAATATCCCCTGAAAGTATCTGCAACCAATTTACTTATCAACGGGAGTATACTACCGGATAAAAAACTATTGAAAGCAATACTTGCATTAAAGCAAAATCAGGCTTTAGTAACAAATAATTATTTAATAGCCTGTGTTCTTTCATCAACAAAAATAGAACAGTTTAACCCTACAAAAATAGTATCATTAAAAACATTTGGATATTCAGATTCATTGACAAAAATTAATTTCCCATGGGATATTTTCTCAAAAAACGGTGATGCTCTTAATGCTGATTTTGCATTGCTTACAAAAGGAAGAAAGTCTGCGCCTGTAAGCGCTACAAATAAAATTCTCGGAAAAAATATTTTTATTGAAAAAGGAGCAAAAATAGAATGCGCAGTGCTTAACACCACCACCGGTCCAATATATATTGGAAAAGATGCCGAAGTTATGGAAGGTTCTATCATTCGCGGACCTTTTGCATTGTGTGAACATTCAGTATTAAAGCTTGGCGCGAAAATTTACGGTCCAACAACCATCGGCCCATATTGCAAGGTGGGCGGCGAGGTTAATAATTCTGTAATTTTCGGATATTCCAACAAAGCGCATGATGGATTTCTAGGAAATGCTGTTCTGGGCGAATGGTGCAATATTGGTGCTGATAGTAATAATTCCAATCTGAAAAATAATTATGAAAATGTAAAAATCTGGAGTTATATAAAAAATGGATTTGCAGACACAGGGCTTCAATTCTGTGGTTTAATCATGGGTGATCACTCCAAATGTGGCATCAACACTATGTTTAATACAGGTACGGTTGTGGGAGTAAGTTCAAATATTTATGGCGATGGCTTTCCCCGAAATTTTATTCCTTCCTTTCATTGGGGTGGTGCGCAGGGTTTTACAGAATACAAAATCAATAAAGCGATTCAAACTGCAGAGCTTGTGTACGCACGCCGCAAGATGCTTTTCGATGATACTGAGAAAAAAATATTCCATCATCTTTATCAATTAACCTATCCTGAAAATAAAAAATGAAAAAAGTTTTTCTTCTTTTTTTTCTTTTAGCAGCAACACAAGTTTTTTCACAACGTTTTGAAGGAGGCATTATGGGAGGCATTGTAGCATCTCAGCTTGATGGCGACCACAAGGCAGGATATCATAAGTTAGGTTTTCTTGCAGGAGGTTTTGTCAAAACAAAACTCAAACCTCCATTCGGAATGCAGATGGAAATTAAATTTATTCAAAAGGGCAGCAAAGGAAAAGATACGTCTTTCAATACATATACCTATTATGCTTCAAGGTTGAATTACATCGAAATTCCGGTTCTTCTTTCCTATACATATAAAGAAAAATTCATTGGCTATTTAGGAGTCAGCGCCGGGTATCTTATCAGTGCTTATGAAGACAAAGATTCCTACGGTTTTGAAAAAGCATACCCTGAATTTGACAAATTTGAAATATCAGGACATGCAGCAGTATCTTACAAGTTGAGTGAAAAGATTACAGCAATGTTTATGTTTTCTTATTCTGCATTTGGAGTCAGAGATGCCTATCCTGACTATTACCAATACATTCAAAGAGGGCAATATAATAATGTGTTATCGCTTTCTTTATATTATCAGATATAAGTCCCACAAGAAATTTAGGTGTTGCTCTTTAATTGTTTTTTTAACTCTTCAATGAGCTTGTCCTTATCTTCAATGAGCTTGTCCTTATCTTCAATAAGCTTGTTATTGTCTTCAATAAGCTTGACCTTTTCTTCTATGGTTTTCTTGCTTTCTTCAATGGTTTTCTTATTTTCCTCAATGGTCTCTTTCATCATTTCAATGTATCTTTCGGTTTGCCGAAAATCTTCAATATAAATATCTTCAACCCCCATCTGTTGCCGCACATCTGAATCAGAGTTAGCTTGCTGAAGCCTACGGATAATATCCCTGTATTTTCCCGGAAATTCTTTTTCGTCAACATTCAGTATATGAAAGTCCTGTTCACGGTTGCTCTGGTCGAAAATGCTCAACACTTTTAATAACCCTGTTTTACGGTTATCTTTCAGATAAGGTATTTGAATAATAAAACTGTCGTGGGTAAGGCTCTCAATAAAATATTCTTTCTCAATAATTGTATCTCCGGTAGAAAGGTCTATATAATCGCGCTGCACTTTTATTACTGGTACTTTTATATGGTCTAACTTGTGCCCAAGGAAATATATGCTTATAATCGGAATAGCTTTTTTATAGTTTGTTATGGGATCTTTTACTTCCTGAACATTATCCATGTTACTATATTGTGCACCCAGATATTTACGAAAACGCATGATGTCTGTGGCCAATTTAGCTTTTTGAATTTCTATGATAACAAGTTTTTCAGTACCATCTTCAGAGCGTATTTTCGCCCCGAAGTCAATATGATAAACAGTTATCGATTTAGCAGTCAAATCTGTTTTCATTTCCGTTGGACGATATTCGAGGTCAACAATTTCTTCGCCGATAATAGCAGAAAGCAATAGCTTCGCCACTTTGTTGTCATCCATCAGGTATTTGAAAACCACATCGTAAATGGGGTTGGCAATTTGCATAGTCTAAAATGTTTTCACAAATATAGTAAATTTATGATAAAAAATAAGTCTGGGTCTCTGTGTGCCGAGCTTATCAAGTATTACTTACGGATAAGCAATTTTAAGAGATGAACCTTTTCTGAAGAAATAATTTTCACAAAATAAGTTCCAGAAGCAAAACGGCTTAAATCAAAGCTCGTTTCAGATGCTTCAATCTTTGTTTTCAAAAGATCTTTCCCTGTAATGTCCATTATCGTAATTATTGCATGAGCAGAATTAGATATTGTGATAATACCTGATGTAGGGTTTGGATAAAGCAGAGGGACTCTTCGACTCCGCTCAGTGCCCGGTATGCCTTCACAAATATCCACCCAAAAAACAATCGAATCTGTTGCAGAGCAATTGTCTTGTGTAACAATTACACTGACAGTACTCCATCCCAGATAACCCAAATCCTCTCCCCATATTTCAACTTGCTGGGTTGTATCGCCCGTGCTCCACAAATAACTGGCACCAGGATTTCCGGCATCGAGAATTGTATATAAATTTTGAGATTCCCAGCAAAGGGTATCTAATGCAGAGCCTATATCTACTACAGGTAAGGGAATAACACTTAAATACGTTTCGCAAGAATAAGGGCAACCTGCGGGTGTAATAATATTTTCCCAATAACTTCCGCTTTGTGTTTGATAAACACCACCTATATAATACCCCTGTCCCTGACAAATGCTAACATAATTCGTGTTGCAATCAAAAATATCATCTGTAATCTGCGTAATAACAGTACTATCACAAGCGTTTTGATTTGTATATGAATCAAAAAATACTCCAGACGAATACTGCCATGCGCCACCTGAATATACGCTATCTCCACTGCAAATAATTATATTTTGATATTCCGTATCAGTCATATTAATTACTAACATTTCTCACTTCAAAACTACAAAATTTAGCTGAGGAATTTGATGTGGGGTAAAAATATTTTTCAGCAATTCGATTG
>MEOG01000114.1 GCA_001769125.1 Bacteroidetes bacterium GWF2_35_48
AAGGCAATAGCGGTGGCGAAAAATTCATTAATTTCCTCGCACCCCTCAAGGGCTTCAAAGGCAATAGCGGTGGCGAAAAATTCATTAATTTCCTCGCACCCCTCAAGGGCTTCAATCCCGCACCACAGCTTGTTGCTAACGGTTCTCGTGCAGGCTTACGTTTGGAGCACCTTAGACCTACGCGCATAGCGAAGCTTAGCGTTTAAATAAGCGGAAAATGAAGCTTGCACGATGTTAGCAACTGGGTTATTATCATCATATTATATACAAAGATAATCATTTTTTTGACAATAATACTGTCGGGTTGGTTGTGAAGTGGCATTTCGTTTTTTTTGAGAGGGGAAATAATTAAATAAAATACCGCTTTGGCTGTGTGCATGGCAAAAATTTGTAACCTCTTTTTGGTTTTATAGCCTCTGTGGGGAAGCTTTGAGCGAAAAACAAAATGTGGTTGCAAATTTAAGGACGGCAACGCTGGCTGGTGTGGTTAATTTTGTCATTCAGTCTATTTTCTTTTGTATTTATAATGTTCTTTGTTGTATTTATCAGGTGTCTTGTTGTTAATTCAAGATGCCTTTTTGCGTTTTTAGGTTGTCTTGTTGCAAGTTTAGGTTGTCTTGTTGCGTTTTAAAGTTGTCTTGTTGCGTTTTCAGAATGCCTTTTTGCGTTTTTTGGGTGTCTTGTTGCAAGTTTAGGTTGCCTTGTTGCATTTATCGGATGCCTTGTTGCAAGTTCGGGGTGCTTTGTTGCATTTGAAAGATTGCTTTTTGCTGAAAATCTGTCATTTATTTATGTCCTTATGTCAGATTTTGTAAAAACAAATTGCCAAGTCTTTTAGTTCTCGGCAATTTGTTGATTTTGTGATTTACGCTTTTGTAAATGTTAATTTGCTTATTTGCTTGTATTCTTTACTTGTAACACCAAATACACTTTTAACGTAATTTTTGGCTTCTTTTCCTATATCACATAAGCCTGTTACATCATCGTTGAATAATTTGTACCGTTTAACTCTTGCATTGCTTAAAGGTGTAAATACGTCATTCACATTTTTATTTAATGTTTTCAGATTTGTACAAAGGGTTAAAAGTGTTCCAGTTTGTAATTCAACTTCGTTTGGAGTATAAGCAGGTTCTGATTGGAGAAGAGTTCCTAAAGCATATAAATTTTCAGCCCTGTTATCGTAGCTTAAATGTGAATTAGATATTTGTTTTGGTTGATTTGTATCTGTTGGGGCTGTTGTTTTTGCTCCTTCATGTGTACTTTCTATAAAAGCATCTAAAGCTTTTTTTGATTTGCGTGTGCCTTTTATTTTACGGATATGGGTTTGTGCATCTTCTAATAGTTTTTTTGACAAACCTGAACTGGATAAGGCATAATTAATTTTGGTTGTAAGTTTATTTAAAGGTGCAAAAGCTTCTTCTCTTGCATCTACAGCCATAGCATAAGGAGCTAAAGCATCAGCTACAGATTTCATTTCAACTGCTGCCTTACCATCAAGAATTTCGAGAGCAGAAATTTTAAGAAGTGGATTAATTGGATTGTATTTTGAACCATAACCTTTAAAGAAAGAAATCAAAATACCTAAATTAGCACGATTTTTTTCGTAACCTTTTTCAGAATTTGCTGCCATAATTTTAAATTTTTAATGGTTTATAAGACAAAAATAATAAATTTTATTGAAACAAAATAATCAGATAAATAATTTCTTAATTACTTTTCTAATTCTATTTTACTTACAATTTTAGTTTGAGGAATTTTGGATTGAACAACCTCAAATTTTGTAATATGCCTAATTTCAACACTACAAATATTATCAACATAAACTGAAATTTTCCCTTCCTCTATATCACCTATTTCAAATTCAAATGTAATTTCTTTTTTCCGATTAAAATTTGTGATATGGAAAACTATCTCATTAATACTTCGAACTGTATTTTTATAACAATTCTTACCAAAAACCTTAGATGTACAACAGTGAGAAACTAATTTTGAATTTTTATCAAAAGCAAAAACAATATCAATTTGAGGTTGATCTTGATTCGTTTTATTTATAAGAATCATTTTTTTATAAATAATATTCTGATAGGTTTGACCATTTACGACTATTGGTAGTATTGATTTTACTTCCTGATGTGTTGTTTTTAAAATCAAAAATTGAATTTTTCTATCTTTAATAAAAAAGTAACGAGCTGCAAAAGTACCAGCAAGACCTCCACTTATAAATGATATTATATAACCTAACCAACAGACCATATTTATTCGTAATTTATGGTTAAATTATTTAAAATATCTATTGAGTATGTTGCAAATTTTGCCTGAATACCATATTGACGGCAAATATTCCCTGCTAAAACTCTTGACGATTGAGGAACAAGCAAATAAAAAGTACCGCCTAATGTTGAATATGGTTTCCATTGATTGATAGCCTCTGTAATATTAATACTATCTGCTGTTTCAACCTCAATAATAAATTGTAAAGTGTTATTAGTCGGAGGCGTTAAAATAATATCAGGGTATAAATTACCAATTCTTGTATTATGAGCCTGACCCGGATTAGAATAAACAGTCCAATTACCAGTACGTCTGCAATTTTCTGCGGCAACTGCAATAACTCTATCGTGTATATTTTGATTATTATAATCTCTATTAGCCATTGAAATTATTTTTTATTATTTTGTTGAATGATTGTAAACAACATCAGTTAATTTAATGGTTTTAAGTTTTTCAATATATTTATCAAAATTATCATGTCTAATAAGACAAGGAATTTTACCATAATTTTGATAATATTCATTTTCATATTTCTGTTTTAATTCAAAAGCTTCTTTTAAACTTGTTGTTTTAATATTACCAAACAATCCATTAGTTTTTGAGGTATAAGCGCATGTCATATAATCGCCGGAAGGACTGATACCGATTCCATTTCTTGAATAACCGCAATAGCCATCTTCTGTAAGGGTTAAGGGGCCTCCTGTTTCGGAATATTTTTGTGATAAATCATGAAATAGTTGATAATCCTGTTCATTTGTTACTAAATCGTTCCAATTACCTGTTGCATTACCAAATCTGGCAATTGGATTACAAACAAATAAAATATCGTCTTTACAGAAGTCTTTAATATTTTCTAATTCATGCTTATTAATACTGGTAATTGTTGTATTTATAGCCAAATGAACAACTCTACTACCGTTTAACTCTATAATCTTTTCAGCATATTTTTGGCGAGCATTTTCAATGTTATTCAAAACTTTTGGCAACATTCCTTTTGTGCGAGAAAACCTATCATAGGTTTGTCCATTTAAAGAATCTAAAGCGATTACAAGCGAAACATTATGATTAAAATAAAAATTAATTAATGATGATGTTAAGGTGCTGCCATTTGTATAAACAATAGGGATTAAACCAATATTGTGTAGTTCAGTAATAATTTTTTTTATGTTTTTATTTAATGCCGGTTCGCCTTCACCTGCTATTATAATTGAATGTACACCTAATTCTTTTGCTTCGTTTATCAGTTTTTTAATACTGAAAATATCAATAAAGGTTTCTGATTTATTCGGATAGTTATTTTCTAAATGAAAACATTTTTCGCAATGAAAATTACAATCGAAAGGCAGGTTAAACATTACATAGAGTAAACTATATGTATGAGATGTTTGTAAAAATTGTGTGCTTATTCCGTTAAATATTTTATTTGGTTTCATTTTTTATCTTTTCACAATTACAAGGAGTGTCAAATCTCTTTCTAAGATTCTCATTATTATCAATATTTTTTGTTTCAGCTTTAATACGAACTTTTGTCATAAATTTATCAAGGAATTCTTTAATCTCATCTTTATCTTTATTCTTCGTATAAGTTAGTAATTCTTGTTCTGGTGGAGTTTTAAGAAAGGAATAATCATTCTCTTTTCAATGAGTATTTTTTATTTCGAGAGTAACGTTATTTTTATTTCCTGAAATAGTCCAATTTTCAATATCATCTTCTTTAAAATATTCTTGATATTTATTAATGACTTCCATATATCTATCATAATAAAGACTACCTAAAGGGAACGCTTCATCTTTTTTACGAACTTTTAGACCTATTTGAACACCGTCGTCAATAATATTTTCTACTGATTTTGGATCTAAAGCTTGTAAAACAGCAATACTTTTTTCATGCATAACAATAGCAGCATTCATAAAATCAAAATGTGAAAAACATAGATTAATAGAAAAACTTAAATCTTCATTTTCCGAAAAACATTTTTTGCATCTTCCCTCTGTAATAGTTTTCATTGTTTTACCAACAAATGCTAAAGCAAAATATGCTAGTTGGTATTGATTTAAATTATTATATGGCTGACTTGTTGCAATAATATTTAGAGTTTTAAATTTATTACCTAAACAACAAATGTAGTTACGAATTGCAGGAGGCAATAATACATAAAAACCAACCATAGAACCTACAAGAGTAATTTTTGTAACAGGGTCAGAATATAAATTATGGTTTTCATCATAAATACCTTCGTTTATAAGTACTCTCGGATAATCTTCAGGGTTAAAAGTTAAGATTTGAGATTTTATTGATTCTCTTTCTAATAATGCTAATGCTTTATTTGCATCGTCTTTCCACTTGTTGCCCCAAGTTTTGAAATCTTCATTCGACTTGTTAAATTTTTGTAAATGAATTTCTTTAAATTCCTTTAATATTATATTATTGCATTTAGTTAAATTTTCATCCTCAAACTTTTTTGTTAAATTACTTACTTGTTCAATTAATTCTTTGACTTTTATTTCTTCCATTAAATCTATATCTTTCTTATATTTATACTTATAAGATAAGAAAAAAATAATACCCATTAAAAAACCTAAAATCCCAGCAAAAACAAACGCCGCAATAATATTATATTCGGGATTTATTGATTTTTCAATTTCTTTGAAAATTAATAATGCCCCTATTGTTGTAAAGACAAATATATACAAAGCAAAGTCTTTAAGAATTTTCATTTTACTTAACCTCCATTTTTGTTATATCAAAACCATCTTTCTTAATATTAGCTAAAGCATTATTTAAGAATGACAAATCAACGGCATTTGAAATTGTTGCAGATGATTTTACAAATTTTCTTTCAAAAGCCCATTTTGCAGCAACTTCAAGCGTATTGATATGGTCTTTGGATAAAGAAAGGTCTATATCGTTAATAGTTTTAGCATTTATATTTGGCTCAATTGAAGTAGCAGCTTTTAAAAGGTCGGGGCTATATGAAAGTTTTGCATCATCAATATACCATTTATTAACTTTATCTTGATTTGCTGAATAATAATACCAGCTTTCAACCAATGAAGCAAGGAATTTTGTTGTTTCTTCGGGGTGTTTTTTAATAAAGTCCTCAGAAATTGCAACTACACCAAGAGTTTTTGTAAAGTCAACAATTCTTGCCAGTTTGTTTGATTCAAAAAGAGAAGTTGAAGGTTCCCAAACGCCCACAGCATCAATATTCCCCCACTGTGTTTCGCCCCCTGCCTGAACAACATTGCTTATTTCCAGAATATCAAGGTTGATATTTTTTACATCTTTATCTGCATCTAAATTTGCTGCTTGTTGCTTTAGGATAGCTTCACGATGTGCTACTGAACCAAAAGGCATAGCAACAGTCTTTCCCTTTAAATCGGAAATAGAGTTTATTCCAGAATTTAAAGGAACCATAATTGCAGTTTTTGTATAAAACAATCTGCTAACAATTTTCCATTTTCCACCTTTAGAAATCAGATTTACTGCTGGCTGATCGCCAACAAAAATAACATCAAGTTCTCCTGCTAAAGCAGCTTCGCTTTGGGGACCTCCATAACTAAAACTAATAAAATTACCTTTCAAATTATTTAATTCAAGTACTTTGGTGTTTTTCATTACCTGTACTACCTGACCTTGTGTTGCAAGTGGAATTTGCCAACCTATCCTTACAGGGATTAAATCAGTTTTATCTTTTTTCCCATTGCAACCAGCAATTAACACAATAACTAAACTTGCTAAAATAAGTTTTGAAACGACTTTGGTTTTCATATTAACCTCCTATTATTAAATTATTTATTACTCATTACTTCATTTCTTAAAGACTGCCAAAGATAATTATAAATCTCAATAAAATCTTTTTGTAAGCGAATTTCAGGAAATCTTGGACGTGGCAAATTTACATTAGTATCTATTAAAATTTTTGCTGGTGAATTGCTTAAAACAATAATTCTATCGGATAGGTAAACGGCTTCATCAACATTATGTGTTATAGAAACGATTGTATTTTTTGTTTTTTTCCAAATATCTAATATTTCGTCTTGTAAAATGTTTCTTGTTTGAGAATCTAAAGCACCAAAAGGCTCGTCCATTAAAAGACATTCCGGCTCAATGGCTAAAGCACGGGCTATAGCTGCTCTTTGTTTCATACCTCCTGAAAGTTCGTGAGGATATTTGTTTTCAGAACCTTTTAAATGAACTAAATCAATATAATATTGTGTAATTTCTTTTCTTTCGGTTTTCGGAATATTTTTAGCTATAAGCCCAAATTCAATATTCCCTTGTACCGTTTTCCAGTCGAAAAGTCCATAATCCTGAAAAATAACAACTCTGTTGGGGTTTGGTGCAGTTACAGGAAAACCATTAAATTTTATTTCTCCTTTAGATGGAGATATAAAACCTGCAATAATATTTAGTAATGTACTTTTTCCGCAACCACTTGGACCTAAAATACTGACAAATGAACCAGAATTGATTTTTAATGATATGTCATTTAAAATAAGAGGTTCATTCTTACAATTGTTTCCATTTTGAACAAATGACTTTGAAATATTTATTAATTCAATTTTTTCCATTTTCAATTACTGTCTTTTACGAAGTCTTATTTGACCAAGGAACCAGTTTTTTTTGTATAAACACCATCATTCTACTCATTAAAAAACCTATCAAGCCAATCATAACCATACCTGCAATTACATTTTCGCTTTGTAATGTAAGGCGGTTAAGTTGTATCATATACCCTAACCCTGATTGAGCACCTACCAATTCGGCAGCAATAACACAAAACCATGCTACACCTATACCTGTTTTCAGACCTACGGTAATAAAAGGCATTGCAGCAGGTATAATAACATCAAAAACTAATTGTTTGCGACTTGCCCCAAGACATAAGGCAGCATCAATATGAATTTTATTTACAGATTTTATTCCATAAAAGGTATTGGTGAATATGGGAAAAAATGAACCGAAAGCAACTAAAAAATAAGCAGGCGCATTACCTATGCCGAACCATAATATTGATAACGGAATGAAAGCCACCGGGGGAATTGGTCTTAATATTTCAATTAAAGGGGTTAGAAAATCACTAGCTTTTTTATTTGTTGCTGTGAAATACCCTGTAACGATACCCAAAAAGACTGCGATTAAAAAACCTACAATAACACGCCAAAGGCTGGTAAGCATGTCAAAAAGAATACTTCCTGAAATAATAAGATGATATAAGGTTATTAAAACCACATAAGGACTAGGTAATATTCTTATGTTAACATAACCAATATCGCATAAAAGTTCCCAAATAGCAATGATTGCGACAATGCTTAGTAATTTTCTATAGTTAAATTTTAGCTTCAAAATAACTTGTTTAAAATAATTTGTGAATATAGTTATTTAATGCGAAATTCTTTTCCTTTTATTGATTCAACTTCAACTTTACCCTTCTGTTGATTTGCTTCTACAACTTTTTTCATAAGCTCTTTCAAAAATTCTCTACCTGTATTTCTTTCATCCATAATTCTTTTACTTTCTTTAATTGATTCGACAATTAAATTTTTTAGATCAGGTTTATCTGATAAAAATTCTTTATTATTGAAGATACTATTCCTATCTTCTTGTCTCAGGAGAATTTGCTCAGCAACATCAATTATTTTTACACTAAATACTCCTCCTTTTATCAAGTCTTTAGAACTTTCTCTTTGAATTAAATTTTCAAAATCATTTGCCAATTCTTCTTCCTCCATATCTCTCTTACTTTTAATAAATTTTTCTTCTAAATCTTCTAAATCTTGATTATATGATAAATTAGACTTTCCTTTTAATTTCGTAAATATTTTAGCAACCTCATCACATAAAGTTTTATGTATATCAGAATAAAAATGATATTTATTTATTTTACTTCCTCTTTTGGTGTTAATTGCTGCTTCAAGATTTGGTTCTTTAAAATTTAGGTTAAACCAAAGACTCGAAAAAATAATATGTTTTGATTTAAGAGGATATTTTGACAAGATACTTTTAGAAACTGATGTAGCTAAATTAATAATAAGTGATTTTGCCACCTTATAAGGAATAACCTTCATAAGTTCAGTTTGAGAAAAATCAGTTAAAGCAGTAATGCAAATTTCAATCAAACCTTTGTTGAAAATTTCTAAATTTTTAAGGCAACTTTTATTCTTCTTAGAAATTTCTTTTATTTCAAAATAATCTTTTGAGTTTAGTTCTTCACCATTTCCAAATGTAATATTATTTAAATTTTCTTTTTGTTTGGGATCAATCCTAACTTCATCATAATTTGGATTTTTGCTTTGATTATCAACTTTAATATCTATTGATTCGTTAATAATATCAGTTATTTGTCTTACCGTTTCTTTTGAAATTTCTTTATTTTTTTCAAAAAAAGGTTTTATGTATTGTCTGATCTGAGGATATGATTGTTTAATAATATTAAGTGCAATAAAATTATTCTGCTGTTTTTCAATTTCAGGAATATTTTTTTTAGCTTCTTGTAAATATTCAGCTTGCCATTTTTTTTCAAATTTATGCTTTATTGTTTCAACACTAAAAAAAGTAAAAGACGAGACGGTCATTAATACAAATAGAACCCTACGTAACAATATTCTGAATTTGATAAACTCAAAAATAACTGTACCAATTGAGAAAAAAATGTTAATTAAAATCAAAATAGAGAAAGAGAGTATTAACCATTTTAATTCTAGTATTTCGTGCAATTTATCATAATATATTTTAAAATTACTTTCTAAAGATTTAGCCAGTTCTTGTGTATTTAAAAATGTATCATTAAACAAATCGGCACACGAATAAATAAATTGCAACAATGCAACTATTTCCAATCCAATTATTACAGAAAAAGTAAAAGTTTTAAGATTCTTAAAAGATTCATTTGTTAGCGTTTGCAAAAACTCATTTTTAAAATTAAATTTATTATTTTCAAGAAAACTTAATAAGTAATAAATCACAATAAGAGCAGATATAAGTGAAGAAACAGGCCAAGTTTGATATATTATAAATATTATAAAAACAAGTACAAGTACAAAAAAATCACTTTTTGATTTTTCAATTAGAAAAGAAAAAATATTTCTAAACCATTTAAACATATTGATTGGATTTTATGTTTGTTTAATTTTAAAAGGTAATTATCGTAAATTCATTAAAAAATTATGACTATTTTTGATAGTTTTCATAAACTTTCGTACCCTCAAATGATAATTTAAATAAATAATCTGTTTGTTCATTTTTATTTGTTGGAATGGGTTGGCTAACCATTGCATTTAATTTATTAATTACTAATTGATCTATAATTGTTATTGCAAGTTTAACGTCTTTTGGTGTTAACTCACGACCGTATTGACCAAGAATAATCTGAACTAAAGTAGTTAATTTTACTATTGATGAATGTGAGTTCTTTTCTATCACGGTATAAATTCCATTTTCGTTTTTTTCTGAAACAATTTCTGTTTTAAAAAGCGCATCAATGATAGAAAGTTCTAAAGTTGTTATTTCTAATTCCTGATGCTCTCCATTAATAAGGAATGCTTTCTCAATAGTTCCAAATTCTGTATGTCTGGCAACGTTTGTGGATTTATTATTAGAATTATAAACTATTTTTATAGAAGTGTTTGTTAAGATGAATGTAAAGTCACCTAATAAATTTGACAAATCATTTTTAATGGCACTAATAAAATCAAGGCTTTGGCTTTCTTTAGCAAAATTTAATAATGAATTAATTGTCCACATATTAAATTCCTTCCAAAATATTGCAAGGAGAAAATCATTATTATGACCTTCAATTTTTTCAAGTTTAAATTCTTGTCCGTTAGAATCAAATGATTGAATAAGTAATTTATTTGTCTTTCCCTTATCTATCAAATATGACAATGAATATAAAGAATGAGTAGAATCTGTGTTTAAGTTTTCCAAATGAATAGAATCTGTCACAATTCCAATACTATCAACCCATGGAAGCTCAGAAAATAAATTAATAAACCTCATGTCGATAGATTTATTTGCAACCGATAAGAAATTTGTCGTTTGATTAGCTTTTTGAATTGATTTAATAATATTATTTACGTCTTCACCATTTGAAATAGTTATATTAAAGTTATAATTATTTTGTATGACAATCCCATAATTGTCTTTCATATTATTTCCATTGTTACTAATAGGAGCGTTACTAACTAAATCTTCTTTTCCTTTCTTATTTTTGCATTTGAATAGTTTAATTATATATTGTCTTGATGGTTTGAGGATAAAACTAATTATAAAAGTTAAAGTCGCTATTGTTACTAGCCATGCCATTAGCCTCACTTTGTTATCAGTATCAGAAAACAAACCGATATACCAGTTCCAAAAAGTTTTAATTATTTCCATATTAAGTATCTTAAATAATTGCTATCAAATATTTGTAAAAATAATCATTTTTAAGAGAACATATTCGTTAAAGTATCAATTTTATTCAGGAGAGCCTGTGTTGTTTTGCGGCTGTCAAGCCGCTAATTAAATTTTACCTTATTGGCTCGATGCGTTGGCAAAAGACAAGCTTTATTTGTTTTTTTTACCTTAGAAAATAATTTAATTCAAAAAAAACAAATTGTGCTTGGCTGAACGCTGATAGGGCAGCCTGTGAGGTTAAAACTAATAAATGTGAGCGATTGCAGATTAGTGAATTTGTTGTTGGTGCGACAGCAATTTTTTTTAATGCTTATCTTTCATTGCAAGCATTAAAAAAAATAAACAACAAATTGACTAATGTGGGTAAGCTATACCTTATCGGCTTGTGGTTGGGCAAAAAGACAAGTTCTATTTCTTTTTTTTACCTTAAAAAACAATTAAATTCAAAAAAAAGAAATTGTACTTGGCTGTGTGTTTGATAGGGCTGTTCGTGTGATTTTAAAGAGCGGTGGCAAAAAAAACGAAATAGGGTCAGCTTGTGTATCGGCAATCTTTAAAGTCATTTTATAATTATTTGTCTTTACACATTATATTATTGTCAATCATATTTGAGTTTATCTAGTCATTTTATTAGTTCCGGGGTCTCTGATAACCTTGTTGCTAACGGTCCTCGAACTGGCGCATGTTTGGAATACCTTAGACCTACCGCCATGCCCGTAGGGCTTGCGGTTTTAAATGTATGGAAAATTGCGCTAGTTCGATGTTAGCAACTGTTAATTACTCGATTTTTTTTAATTCTTTTTGAAGAGTAGGAAGATCTTGTTCAATTGTTTTCCATATAATTTCAATCTCAACACCTAAATAATCATGAATTAATTTATCACGCATACCGGATATTTCTTTCCATGGTATTTCATAATAAACTTGTTTGAGATCAGTAGAAATTTTCTTGCTTGCTTCACCAATTATTTCAAAATTCCGTATTACTGCATCTTGAATTAATTCGTTTTTGGCAAATTCATTTTTATCAATGCCTTTTACAAATTTTCTAATTTTTTTTATGCATTCTAGGATATGGTCAATATAAGCAAGATCATTTTTATGCATAATAAATTATTTTAAGGTCATTTTTAATTTGCTCTTTAATCCTTTTATTTTTCAAGGAACCTTCAGTAATAAGATCAACTTTAAAGCCTAATTTTTCGCTTAATTCATTTTCAATTTTTATCAACTGTAAAAGTGATGGAGTATTTTTAAATTTGACTAATATATCAATGTCACTATCCTGATTATTTTCATTCCTAGCATATGATCCAAAAATCCCAATTCTTTTCATGTTATAGGATTTTAGAAAATTCAATATTATATGTTCTACTTCTTGACGACTCATAGATATTTTTTTTCAAAAATAAGGATTAATTAAATAAACTCCAATTTTATCAAACAATCACAATTAACTATTCACAGTCAAATGGTTACGTTGATTATTTTTTTCATGGTTAATAGTTGCTAACGTTCTCTGCGCTGGCACAGTTTTTTTTAAACTTGTATCTAAACCCAAAAGCCCGAAGGGCTCGCATCATAATTAAAAAAAAT
>MEOG01000115.1 GCA_001769125.1 Bacteroidetes bacterium GWF2_35_48
AGCAGTACATATACTAATGCAGCTCTCTCGGATGCAGATGGAATTTATTGTGTGCTAACATCTGATGAAACCTGCGCAACAGGAAGTCCTGCCACATCAAACACTGTTGCAATGACTGTCAGCCCGGATGTCCCTGTGCTTCTTGTTACGGATCCAGTGCCTTCATGCAGTATTGCAATTGACATTACAGATGCGGCAATAACATCTGGCAGTTCCTTCATTTTAACTCTATCCTACTGGACTGATGCAGGAGCAACAATTCCGGTCAGTAACCCAAATGCGATAACAATATCCGGCACTTATTACATTGTTGCAGAAAATGGCTGTGGAAGCGATACAGCAGATGTAAATGTATATTATAATACTTCTGCTCCATCCCTTGTTATTAACAACCCCGATCCTGTTTGCAATGCTCTTGTTGATATAACAGCAGCAGAAGTAACCGCTGGAAGCAATGGTATTGTTTCTATTTCTTACTGGACAGATGCCGGTGCGCTTAATCCGCTTGTAAATCCTGATTCTATTAATTTGTCAGGCACATATTACATACAGGCAAGTAATGGATGCGGAACAGACATTGAAGCAGTGAATGTAACTATAACTACAGGATTACCCTTACTTACCATTAACAACCCTGCTCCAGTATGCGCCCCATTATTTGTTGACTTAACAGACCCTGCTGTAACAAGCGGAAGCACACAAATCGGAACATTGAGTTATTGGGCAAACAGTACTTTAAATATTCCCTTAAACAACCCTGATAGTGTTACAATAAGCGGTATTTATTATGTTCTGGCAAGCAATACCTGTGGAACAGATACTATGCCTGTAGCTGTATATGTATTCCCATCCGCGCCAGAATTAGTTATTACGTTACCTGCCACAGTTTGTTCTCCATCACTGGTTGATTTAACAGCAGATACCATTATTTCAGGAAGTACAGGAATATATTCCATATCTTATTGGATGGATGCAGGTGCAACAGTTCCTTTGGCAAATCCACAAGCTGTTTCACAAAGCGGAATATATTACATACAAGCTACAAATACATGCGGAACAGATATTGAATCTGTAACAGTAAATATCAGCACAGCGCCACCGGTTCTCACTATACATAATCCAGGTGTTGTTTGCTCAGGGGGGTCAATAAATCTCACTTCTTCAGTTATTACTTCGGGTAGTTCAAATGTATTGGAGTTAAGTTACTGGATGGATAATTCAGCTTTAGTCCCACTAACGAATCCCTCAAATGTAACATCTGATGGAACATATTTTATCATGGCATGGAATGGCTGTGGCAGCGATATTCAGCCGGTACAGGTAATGGTGTCAACAGTAATACAAATTACAGCTACTATAGGCAATGAAACCTGCGAAAGTGGAAGTGATGGCAGATTGGTACTTGTTGTTACCGGAGGTACTGCACCCTATTTATATACATGGAGCAATGGAGAAACTACTGCAACAATCAGCTCTCTCGCATCAGGCGCATATACAGTAACCGTAACAGACGAATCGAATTGCAGCGAAACTGAACCATTCACTATTGACGCATCAACAGTTCCCTGTAATGAATTGTTTATTCCCACTATATTCACACCTGACGGCAATGGAGAAAATGATGTTTTATATGCACGAGGCAAACGAATAGTAGAACTCGACATGATGATTTTTGACCGCATCGGAAACAAAGTTTTTGAAACAAAAGACAAAAATATAGGCTGGGATGGCAATTATAAAGACAAGCCTTTAAACTCTGCTGTTTTTGTGTATTACGTAAAAGCTATATTTGAAAATGGAGAAGTGATTGAGAAAAAAGGAGATGTTACATTGATTAGATAAAGTCAAACCGGGGCTTCGGCTCCGCTCAGCCACCGGTTGGGTGTCGCTCAGCCACCGATTTGAATGTGTCAGCAATAACCTGCGAGGTCTCTGTTGGCACGTGGGGTGCGTCCTCGGAGGTTTGAGCGATATAGTAAAGAATAAAAATATTAAAAAAAATCACATATATGAAACAAATAATAACCAGTCTGTTTTTGCTAATGGCTATACTATCGCAGGCGCAGGACTTTCATTTTTCACAGTTTAATACCATCCCCTTAGCTTTAAATCCTGCATTAACAGGTACTTTGAAAGGCGATCAGCGGGCTATTTTAAATTACAGAAGCCAGTGGGGAAGCGTTGCATATCCGTATGAAACAGCCTCTTTGTCTTTTGATGCGGGATTATTTAAAAATAAATTAAAAACAGGATTTTTGGGAGTAGGATTATTTGTGTTAAATGATAAAGCCGGAATCACGCAACTTACAACAAACATTGTTAGTTTATCGGTAGCCTATCATGCAAAAATATCGAGGGAGCATTATCTTACTGCTGGCATATCTTCGGGAATCATTCATAAAAATATTTCAACCGGAAATCTTACATGGGATAATCAATTTGACGGCAATGCATACAATGCCTCTCTCGCTCCCGGAGAAGCATTCGATTTTAACAGTTTTATTTTGGGAGATTTCAGCACAGGTATAGCATGGTCGTATTATTCCGTAATATTTGACGAGTCGAAAAACAAAGGAGTCCATTCACAGCTTGGTGTTTCATGGCTACATGCAAATAAGCCGGATTTAAAATTTTATAGCAAAGAGCAAATGTACTCCAGATACGCGGTGTATGGCAAAGCATCTTTTGGCATAGGAATGTCGGGTGTTGCAATAATTCCTTCGGGCTATTTTACGAATCAGGGTCCGGCAAATGAGCTTGTAGCGGGCACTTCTGTTCGTTATGTGCCCAGAGAAAATAGAAGCGTGTATTCCAAAGTGAAAGGTTCTGCAGTATCATTAGGTTTTTATTACAGAAATCAGGATGCCGTAATTTTCTCTGTCGGTCTTGAGACCGGTCGTTTTGCCATGACATTTTCGTATGATATCAATATCTCTGATTTAAAAATTGCCACCAATAAAAACGGTGCTTTTGAAATTAGTTTGAGATATACAAATCCAAATCCTTTTATGAATAGGGGGAGTAGTTTGTTGTAGGGGGTTTACTGGTTAACTGCTCTAAATTTGAATCCACATAGAAAAACCTAATTTTTATTTTCCCGAATATTACACTGATTATGCAGAGCTTGATGCGCTTTCGCAGAATCAAATTGCTGAAAATATTTCACGTTTTTTAGCTCTTCATAACTCATTCTTTTGTATACATTCATCTTTACATTTTTTTTACAAAGTTGCATTGGATTTCTGAATTCAGGCTCGCAATGCAAAAATATCAAAGCGAACATTCCCTTCCACAAAATTGTCAGTATATATGCCATGCTGACATTTTTTGTTTATATTTTATAATAGAATACGTCAATTTTTGTCAGAGTTATGACAAAATTTAATTTTTCCCATCAAATATTATATCCTATAAATCAATGATTTGTCGCTAATCAATTAACTTTTCTTATCTTTTTGGCACAGATTATGACAAAGCCCAAGAGCGTTTAAAAAATGTTAAACCTTAATTAATATAAATTATGAGCAAAGTAAAAATTAAACCCCTGGCAGACCGGGTTCTGGTTGAACCACAGGAAGCAGAAATGAAAACCGCAAGCGGTATTTACATCCCCGACACAGCAAAAGAAAAACCCTTAAAAGGAAAAGTTATTGCTGTTGGAGGTGGTACAAAAGATGAAAAAATGGAAGTTGCTGTTAACGACATTGTGTTGTATGGTAAATATGCCGGCACTGAATTATCCATTGAAGGAAAAGATTATCTTATCATGAGACAATCAGATATCCTAGCTATTGTGTAACAATATTATTTATTCAAAATAATTCATAATTCATAATTCTAAATTCGTAATTCTAAATTCTAAAGTATATGGCATCAAAAGAAATTAAATACAATCTCGAAGCTCGCGACCTCTTAAAAAAAGGTGTTGACGCTTTGGCAAATGCAGTAAAAGTTACATTAGGACCCAAAGGTCGCAATGTTATTATTGAAAAAAAATACGGCGCACCACAAGTAACTAAAGATGGTGTTACTGTAGCAAAAGAAATTGAACTGGCTGATGCAAATGAAAACGTTGGCGCACAAATGGTAAAAGAAGTTGCTTCTAAAACGGCTGATAAAGCAGGAGACGGAACAACAACTGCAACTGTTCTTGCACAATCAATCATTACCGTTGGTTTAAAAAATGTAACTGCCGGCGCAAATCCAATGGATTTAAAACGCGGTATTGACAAAGCTGTTGAAGCTGTTATTGAGCATCTCAACAAACAGAAAAAAGCTGTTAAAACCGACAACATTATTAAAAAAGCAGAAGTTCTTTTCAAAGAAGAAACTACTGAAGTAAGCGTTGCAGAAAAACATAAAATTTTACATGATATTATTGTAAAAGATGAGATTTCACAGGTTGGTTCCATCTCTGCAAATAATGACGTTGAAATAGGCGTAATGTTATCTTATGCTATGTCAAAAGTTGGACAGGAAGGCGTTATTACGGTTGAAGAAGCAAAAGGAATTAAAACCCATGTTGAAACCGTAGAAGGTATGAAATTCGACAGAGGATATATTTCTCCTTATTTCGTTACCAACACAGAAAAAATGGAAACGGTTTTAGAAAACCCCTATATTCTGATTTTTGATAAAAAAGTTTCTGCCATGAAAGATTTGCTTCCATTACTTGAAGCATCTGTTCAGACAGGTCGTCCGCTGTTAATCATTGCAGAAGATGTAGACGGAGAAGCTCTCGCAACTTTAGTTGTAAATAAATTAAGAGGCTCTCTGAAAATCGCTGCTGTAAAAGCTCCGGGCTTTGGCGACAGAAGAAAAGAAATGCTTCAGGATATTGCTATTCTTACAGGTGGCACATTCATTACTGAAGACATGGGTTACAAGCTCGAAAACACAACGCTTGAAATGTTAGGTCAGGCAGAAAAAGTTGTGATTGACAAAGACAATACAACCATTGTTAATGGTAAAGGAAAAAAAGCAGAAATCACAGGAAGAGTAAATCAGATCAAATCACAGATTGAAGCAACAAAATCTGATTATGATAAAGAAAAACTTCAGGAACGTCTTGCGAAACTTGCTGGTGGTGTAGCTGTTCTTTATATCGGCGCTGCAACAGAACTTGAAATGAAAGAAAAGAAAGACCGCGTTGACGATGCATTGAATGCTACAAAAGCTGCGATTGAAGAAGGTATTATCCCCGGTGGTGGTGTTGGTTACGTAAGAGCAATTGAAGCGCTCGAAAAACTGAAAGGCTCTAATGAAGATGAAACAACAGGTATCCAAATTATAAAACGCGCACTCGAAGAACCGCTTCGTCAGATTGTTGAAAATGCAGGTCTCGAAGGCTCTGTTGTTGTTCAGAAAATCAAAGAAGGCAAAGACGATTTCGGATACAATGCAAGCACAGACAAATACGAACCTCTCTACAAAGCTGGTGTTATTGACCCAACCAAAGTTGCTCGTATAGCACTTGAAAATGCAGCGTCTATTGCAGGAATGTTCTTAACAACAGAATGTGTTATTGTTGAGAAAAAAGAAGATGCTCCTGCAATGCCAATGGGTAATCCGGGCATGGGCGGCATGGGTGGCATGATGTAACAGAATAACCCTTATCCATATTGTAAAACCGAATAAAGAGGTGCATTTTGACAAGCTCAATGTCCCTTTTATTCGGTTTTTTTATTTAAACCAAACGACATCGCAAATTAAAAAATTTGATTTTTCGTTGGTATTTATATATTTTTGTAAAAAGAATTTTTTATGAATAATTCTATTGTAACAATAGACCCCGATATACAAAGCGGAATCCCTGTCTTTACAGGCACCCGTGTACCTATAAAAAGTTTTTTTGATTATATCTCTACTGGAGAAAGCATAGAAACTTATTTACAAGACTATCCATACGTGAATAAAGAGCAAATATATTCTTTGATTGCTTTTTTAGGGAACTGGTTTGAAAAATCAACTCATACTTTTCTAAATGAAAATCCTGCTTGACGAAAATCTACCAGTTAAACTTAAATTCAACCTGACAGAATTTGATACTTATACTGTCAGAGATATGTCTTGGAATAGCTATAAAAACGGAGCTCTATTAAAAGCAGCGGTAGAAAACGAATTTATTTGTTTTATCACATCCGATAAAAATATACAGTTTCAACATAAACTATCTGAACTTAACTTATCTTTTATAATTTTAAATATTAAACTTCTTAAGTGGGAGTACATTGAACCGTTAGTGGAGAAATTAAAAGAGACTATCAAAACAGCAGAAATCGGGAAAATTTATTCAATACACAATTAGCTTCTTTTATTAACTGATGTTACGCATATTTTGTTTTTGACACGAATTACACTAATTACACTAATTCTTTGATGCTACGTAGGGTCTGCTAAAAAAAGTTTGTCGTGCCAAACATAAACAAGTGAAAACTAATTGTTCATCCATATTTTTTATCGTTATAATTCGTAAAATTCGTGTCTTTCATTTTTTGCGTAACGTAAATTATTAAAACAAAATAATAAACCTCAAACAATAAAAAAAAAAACTCCTCGTTTTTGATATTGTTTAAATAAAACTTCTATTGTAAATATCTACCCATTTTCATCTTTTTAGCTGAAAAATCAATTCTCAGATTTATCGTTTTTTATTAACTTAAACCATTTAGTATGAAAACATGGGTTTTATCTGTTTTGTTAGGAGTCATCGCAACTTCTTTTTCAAAGGCACAAACAACAACATCTGTCCTTTCTGAAGG
Organism: Bacteroidetes bacterium GWF2_35_48; assembly: GCA_001769125.1. Taxonomy (GTDB): domain Bacteria; phylum Bacteroidota; class Bacteroidia; order Bacteroidales; family GWF2-35-48; genus GWF2-35-48. Next base: position 6,762 of record MEOG01000115.1, read on the forward strand.
AAACTGGTACAAAATTGCAGTAACTGAAACCGGGATTTATAAAATATCCTTTTCATACCTGCAAACTTTAGGCATTAATCCCGCAAGCATTAATCCGCAACACATAAAATTATTTGGAAATGGTCCCGGAATGCTGCCCGAATTAAACTCCGCAAGCAGACCCGATGATCTCAATGAAATTTCAATAAAAGTTATTGGAGAAAACGATGGTGTTTTTGATGCAGATGACTACATCCTTTTTTATGGAGAATCGCCTGTGAAATGGAAACACGACACAATAGTAGATAAATTTGAACATACTGTAAATCTTTATGCAGACAACACTTGTTATTTTTTGACCATTGATACTGATTCCGGCAAAAGAATTACAGAAAGAGCTTCTTCAACACTTACACCTACACACACTGTTACGAGCTTTGATGATTACTGGTATCACGAAACAGAATTGTATAATTTCATTAAATCAGGAAAAAGCTGGTTCGGTGAAAAATTTAAGACCACACTGAGTTATACGTTCCCTGTTAATTTTCCAAATATTGTTACAAGCAGTCCTGTTAAGCTGTATGCTAGACTTGCAGCACGTTCAGCAAGTCCAACTCAATTTACTTTTTCTTCTAATTCACAAAATATTTTAACAGTAAATGTACCCGCTGTAAATATTGATAGTTATACCAATTCGTATGCAGCTTCAGCAAGCGGGAGTATCAGTTACACCTCTTTTTCAAACTCCATTGATTTAAACATTGCATATTCTCCAAGCGATACATCATCCACTGGATGGCTCGACTATATAACATTAAATGCAAGGAGAAATTTAAATTTTACCGGCTCTCAAATGAAATTCAGAGACACACAAAGCGTTGGTACGGGCAATGTTTCAAGATTTACAATTACTGATATTTCTTCAAACATAGAAATTTGGGATGTTACAAACAAACAGGAAATTTATTCACAACAGGAACAGACCCCTGTTATTAATGGAACATTTTCATTTTGTGTTCCTACAGATTCATTAAAAGAATTTATTGCTTTTGATAATTCTGCATATCTGACACCTCAGTATATTGGCACTGTTCCAAACCAAAATCTTCACGGATTACCGGGCACAAATCTATTGATAATTACACCGCAACTATTTTTAAACGAAGCAACACAACTTGCAAATCATCACATTTCTCACGATAATATTTCAACGCATGTTATAACAACAGAACAAATTTACAATGAATTTTCATCGGGAGTACAAGACGTGACGGCCATCCGCGATTTTGCAAGATTTATTTATACAAAAGGAAGCGAGACAACAGATTCTTTGCGGTTTGTTCTTTTATTCGGAGATGCTTCGTATGATTATAAAAACAGAATTTTGGGAAATACGAATTTTGTTCCCTCCTTTCAAAGTTTAAATTCTTTTGATCCGACACAAAATTATACAACCGATGATTTTTTCACCTTGCTTGATGCTAATGAAGGAACAGTATCAGGACAAGAAACAATGGATATTGGTATTGGCAGAATCCCTGTGAAGACCCAACCCGAAGCGCAAAATGCAGTTACTAAAATTATAAATTATTCTACAAATCAAAATGCAACCGGAAACTGGCGTACTGATGTCTGTTTTATTGCAGACGATGCGGAAGATGTTACCAGCCATCAAACACAGGCAGAATATCTGGCAGATGAATTTGACACACTTAATCCATGTTTTAATATTAATAAAATTTATCTTGATGATTTTAATCAGGTAACAAATGGAACTGAAGCAAGCTACCCTGATGCAACAACTGCTATTAATAATCAGGTTCAGGAAGGAGCATTAATCGTAAACTATACAGGTCATGGTAATGAATACAGACTATCTCACGAAAATGTTCTTACAATACCGGATATTCAATCCTGGCAAAACGCAAGCAAACTTCCTTTATTTATAACGGCTACCAGTCAATTCGGAAGGTTTGACAACCCGGAATTTTTATCAGCAGGAGAACATCTTGTTTTGCATACAAACGGTGGAGGAATTGGATTATTGACACAAACAAGACTGACGTATTCTACTCCGAATTTCTTGTTAAACCAAAGCATTTTAAAACATTTATCAAATTATAATCATACGCTGGGAGATGTTATTCGTTTGGCAAAAAACGACCCTGTTACCGGAGCATCACTAAACAAAAGAATGTTTATTCTGTTTGGTGATCCGGCGATGAAGCTCACCGCCCCGAAATTTGAAGTTTTTACAACACATATTAATGGCGTAGATGTTCAATATCCGCATGATTCTTTGATAAGCGGACAAAATGTAAGTATAAGTGGATTTGTAGCTGATAACAACGGACAAATTCTTACAGGATTTAATGGCGATTTGCATTACAGATTGTACGATGTAGAGCGCATGGATACTACACTCGGCAATGATGGAAATACGCCTTTAATTTTCAATCGGCAGGATAGCGTATTAATCGAAGGTACAAGCAATGTTATTAATGGAGAATTTACGATTAATTTAACAGGACCGGCTTATTCTAATGTTTCGTATGGCAATGCAAGATTAAGCTATTATGCCTCAAACAGCACAGAAGACGCAATGGGCTGCTACGACGATCTTGTGATAGGAAACCCGCTTGCCAGTTCGTCAAATCTCTCAGCGAGCACGATTGAAGCTACGGTATATCCGACAATTGTCAGCGATTACATTCATTGCAACATAAGTGATTCTAAAAATGAAAATGGATGGATTAGCATCACAGACATATCCGGAAGAAATTTATACAACGAGCAATTTAATTTTTCAGAAACTAAATCCATACAAATATCAATGGAGAATTATACAGCCGGAATGTATATTTTAAGCATTAATACAGCCAATGGAAGTGTATCAAAAAAAATTATTAAAAATTGAGTTTGCTTTAAAAACACTTCTGCCACAGATTACGCAGATTTTCGCAGATTCTTGATTCATAAAATCTGTGTAAATCTGTGCAATCTGTGGCAAATAAAAACACTACTTTGTCGAGAAGATTCAAAATATTTTTTCTGATTTCCGGTTTTTCCTTACCTTTAAAGCCTTATTTCATAAAAATGAAATTTATCACATACATAACATTTTTTTCGTTGCTTCTTGCGCTATTTTTTTCATGCAAGAAAGATAACTTTATTACAGACAGCTCTGCAAAACTTGAATTTTCAACAGACACAGTGATGTTCGATACTGTTTTCACAACCATTGGCAGCACAACGCAGCAATTCAAAATCTACAATCGGCATAATGAATTTGTGAAAGTATCTTCCATATATCTTGCAAATGGCAACACCACAAAATTCAGACTCAACATAAACGGCATCCGCGCTACAAAAATCGAAAACGTAGAAATTCCACCCAAAGACAGTCTTTTTATTTTTGTGGAAGTAACCCTTGACCCGAATAACACGAATAATCCACTCGCTATTATTGACTCGATGGTGTGTGTTACAAATGGAAATGTGCAGGATGTAAAGTTAGTCGCTTTCGGACAGGATGTACACCTTATCAAAGGACAAATCATTCAATCGCAAACATGGAACAACGATAAACCTTATCTGGTTTATAATTCCATGCTGGTTGATTCGCTTCATACGCTTACAATTAATGCGGGAACAAAAATTTATTTCCATCGTGGTTCTACGATGTATGTAAAAGGAAATTTGGTTGTGAATGGCACAAAAGACAATCCGGTTATTTTCAGGAACGACCGACTGGAGCATGTTTACGATGATATTCCCAGCCAATGGAATGGAATACTTCTTTTTTCAGGTAGCAATAATAACAACATTGAATATGCAGAAATAAAAAATGCTGTGATTGGCTTGCAGGTTGGCAATATTGAACATTCAGGAGGCGCAATACTTGAATTAAAAAATTCAAAAATTGAGAACAACAGCTACGCAGGCGTGTTTGCCATTGCATCTGATATCAAAGCCTACAATTGTGTTTTTGCAAATGCAGGATATTACACAACTGCAATTATCGCAGGAGGAAGTTATGAATTTTATCACTGCACATTTGCCAATTACTGGACATCTACACGCTCTGAGCCTAGTGTTATTTTATCGAACAATGTAACGATTGGAGAAACCATGTATCTTGGAAATCTCACAAAATCGTATTTCGGAAATTGCATTATCTGGGGAAATAATTCAAATGAAATTGGTTTTTCAAATGAAGAAGGTGTTGATTTCAATTATAAGTTTGACCACTGCGTTCTGAAAATTGATGCAGCAGTAAACACGAGTGATGAAGCCAATTATCTGAATATTTTAAAAAATCAAGATCCAAAATTCAAATCAACATATAAAAATTTTGATTTTCAGTTAGACACGCTCTCTCCGGTAATAGATAAAGGAAATATCTCCATTGTAAACCTGTTTCCGGCGTTTTTAAATACAGATATAAATCAAAATTACAGGAACAATGACGCAGCACCTGATCCGGGAGCTTATGAACGTAAAGAAAATTAAGACACAAAACTTATGAAAAAATACTACTCAATTTTTCTATCAGGATTTTTCTTAATAAGCCTGAATATGTTTTTCTTAAACGGATACGGTCAGAAAAAAGAAACCGAGCCTGATTCACTTTTATTAAATAAAAAGGATGATAACAAAGGGTATTTTCGAATTATGTTCTATAATGTTGAGAATTTATTTGACACAGAAAATGATCCTATTAAAAACGATGATGAATTTCTTCCGGAAGGAGCGCGACACTGGACTCCCGATAAATATAAAGAAAAACTGAAAAACATTGCAAAGGTTATTGTGGCAGTGGGCGGCTGGAATCCTCCTGCAGTAGTAGGATTGTGCGAAATAGAAAACAGAAAAGTTTTGGAAGACCTCACGAAAAAAACACCACTCTCCGAACTTAAATATTCAATCATTCATTACGAGTCTCCCGATTTCAGAGGAATTGACGTAGCCATGCTATACAGAAAAGAAGAGTTCAAACCTGTTTACAGCAGACCCATTCCACTTAATTTTGAAGATGGAAGAAAATCCAGAGATATATTATATGTAAAAGGAATAACGAGCAAAAATGACACTTTGCATATTTTTGTGAATCACTGGCCGTCTAAATACGGTGGCGCAATGGAAACAGAACCGAAACGGTATTTCACTGCTGAAGTGATAAAGAAAACATGCGATTCTATTTTTAATTCAAATCTTTACGCAAACATTATTATTATGGGAGACCTTAATGATACACCTGAAGATGTAAGTGTTCGGGAGAAACTCAAAGCGCATACAAGTTATCATTATTTTGCAAGCACAGAATTATACAATCTTACCTATAACACGCATTACAAATATGGTCTGGGTTCTCATAAATATCAGGGAGAATGGAGTCTGATTGATAATATTATTGTTTCAGGAGCATTGCTGAATAAAAAAAATAAAATTTACACAACCGTTGAAGATGCAAAAGTTTTCAATGCTCCTTTTCTTCTAAAAAAAGATGAAAGAAATGTAGGATTTCAGCCCTTCAGAACCTATATGGGATTTACCTATCAGGGTGGGTTTGCAGATCATCTTCCGGTTTTTCTTGACTTGAGAACAACAGGCGCAGAAAATTAAAATCAATTCCCGTCAACATTCCTTTTCGCCCCATTTATCGCGTATTTCATGCAATAAACCAAAAATTTCATCAGGTTCTTTTGATGTTACCAATTTCAACCGGGTTTCTTTAAAATGAGAAAGTCCTTTGAAATAGAGCGAAAAATGCCTTCTCATTTCAAAAATCCCTTTCATGCCATCTTTCCATTCAAGGCTTCTGCTGAACTGTTCCTCTGCAAGAGCCACTGTTTCATTAACTGTGAGTGGTGGAAGTATTTCTCCGGTATCTAAAAAATGTCGGATTTCTTTAAAAATCCAAGGTCTGCCCACACTTGCTCTTCCTATCATAATTCCATCAACACCATACGTATCGAACATTTGTTTTGCGGTTTGCGCATCCTTGATATCTCCATTTCCTATTATTGGAATTTTTATCCGGGGATTATTTTTTATTTCTCCGATAAGCGTCCAATCAGCACTGCCTTTATACAACTGGCTTCTCGTTCTGCCATGAATAGTGAGTGCCTTTATTCCGGTATCCTGTAGCTGCTCTGCGATTTCTGCTATAATTTTTGATTCTTCATCCCAGCCAAGTCTTGTTTTTACTGTAACCGGCAATTTCACAGCCTTCACAATGGCTTGTGTCATCTCAATCATCAAAGGAATATTTTTTAAAATTCCAGAACCCGCTCCACGGTTTGCAATTTTTTTAACGGGGCAGCCGAAATTAATATCAATAAGTTCGGGACCTGCTTCCTCAGCGCGTTTTGCAGCTTCAACCATCGCATCAATCAGGTGTCCGTAAATCTGAATTCCAATAGGTCTTTCGTAATCATAAATATCAAGCTTCGCCAAACTTTTTTTCGCATCTCGAATCAAACCATCAGAGGAAATAAACTCAGTGTACATTAAATCTGCGCCGAAACGCTTGCATATATAACGAAATGAAGGATCTGTAACATCCTCCATGGGCGCAAGTAAAAGGGGTTTGTCTCTTAATTCTATGTTTCCGATTTTTACCAAAATACAATAAATTTGCTGCAAAGATAATATATCCACCAACATCCGAATTAAAAAATATATCCAACAAAAATCCTATATTTGTACAAATTTTCAATATGGCACACAAAGCAGGTTTTGTAAATATTATAGGCAATCCCAATGCAGGAAAATCAACGCTGATGAATGCGCTGGTTGGGGATAAACTGTCTATTATAACATCCAAAGCTCAAACCACGAGGCACAGGATTCTGGGTATTCTGAACGGCGAAGATTTTCAGGTTGTATTTTCAGATACTCCGGGTATTATAACTCCAAGGTATAAGCTTCAGGAATCCATGATGCGTTTTGTCGGAATCGCATTAACAGATGCAGACATTCTTTTATACGTGGCTGATGTAACAGACAAAATTCAAGTTGATGAAAATATCTCTACCAAAATTCTCAATGCAAAAGTACCTCTGATTATTGCGCTCAATAAAATAGACCTTATTGATAAAGAAATCCTGCTTACGTATAAAAATGAATACAAAGCTCTGTTTCCAGACTCCGAAATATTTGAAATTTCTGCGCTGAACGGAAAAAATATCCCTTCGCTCATGAAAAGAATTTTAGCTTTGCTGCCAGAAAGTGAACCCTATTATCCAAAAGATGAATTAACAGATAAACCCGAGCGCTTTTTTGTTTCAGAAATTATCAGAGAAAAAATTTTACTGTGTTACAGAAATGAAATCCCCTATTGCTCAGAAGTTGTTATTGAAGAATTCAAAGAAGATGATAAGATAATCAGAATCCGCGCTATTATTCACGTTGCAAGAGACTCTCAAAAAGGAATTATTATCGGACATCAGGGAAAAGCTTTGAAAAAAGTAGGCATCACAGCAAGAAAAGATATTGAAAAATTCTTTGGCAAACAGGTGTATCTGGAAACATTCGTGAAGGTTACAAAAGATTGGAGAGATAGTGATAAATTCCTGAAACATTTCGGATATTCACAATAACGCCATGCCCCTTTGCATGGCAACATCGTGCTATGGTGCGATGCTTATATACTAAAAAATATGTCAAATATAGTAGCAATAGTAGGCCGTCCGAATGTTGGAAAATCTACCCTTTTTAATCGGTTAACAAAAACACGCACAGCGATCGTTAATGAAACAGCAGGCGTAACCCGCGACAGGCATTATGGATTTTCTGACTGGAACGGCATTGAATTTTCTGTAATAGATACCGGAGGTTATGTAATAAATTCCGCAGATATTTTTGAGCAGGAAATAAGACGACAAGTAGAATTGGCTATTCAGGAAACAGATGTCATTATTTTTCTCGTTGATGTTGAAAACGGAATTACAGACATGGATATTTCTGTTGCAGGAATGTTACGAAAATCAAATAAAAAAGTACTGCTTGCTGTTAACAAAGTAGACAATCATGAAAGATATCAGGAGATTTCTGAATTCTATTCTTTAGGATTAGGCGAATTTTACAGCATCTCATCCATAAGCGGTTCGGGAACAGGAGAACTTCTTGATGCAGTTGTAGAATCTTTCACAAAAACCAAAAGTGAGGGAGCGTTGGATTTGCCAAAATTTTCAATCATTGGAAGACCCAATGTTGGCAAGTCTTCATTGCTGAATGCGCTTATTGGAGAAGACCGCCACATTGTTACTCCTATTGCAGGAACAACACGCGACTCCATTTTCACACGCTACAATAAATTCAACCATGACTTCTACCTTGTTGATACAGCGGGAATCCGTAAAAAAAGTAAGGTTAGCGAAGACATCGAATTTTACTCGGTGATGCGCGCTATACGTTCCATTGAAAATTCAGATGTTTGCATTTTATTACTTGATGCAACAATGGGCTTCGAGGCACAGGATATGAATATTTTTCAACTGGCAGCATCCAATAACAAAGGGATTGTCGTTGTTGTTAATAAATGGGATTTAGTAGAAAAAGAAACCAATTCACTTAAACAATACGAAGAATATATAAAGAAAAAATTAGCTCCCTTCAATGATGTTCCCTTTGTATTCACATCAGTTATAAACAAGCAGCGCATACACAAGGTACTTGAAGTTGCGATTAAAGTATATGAAAACAGATCTATTCATATCCCAACATCAGAGCTGAATGAATACTTGCTGAAAGTGATAGAAGCCTATCAGCCTCCGTCAATAAAGGGAAAGTTTGTAAAAATAAAGTTTGTAACCCAACTGCCCATGCACTATCCATGCTTTGCATTTTACTGCAATCTGCCACAATATGTAAAAGAACCCTATAAAAGATTCCTTGAAAATAAAATCAGGGAGAAATTTGATTTTACAGGTGTTCCGATAAAAATCTTTATGAGAGGGAAGTAATCAAAAAAGTATTGCATAGAAAAAAGCCACAGGTAAAAAATCTGTGGCTTTTTTGTTAAATTTTAAATTTCATTACTCAATAATAATTTTTCCTCTGAATGATTTTTCGCCTTTTAACTCAATAGTATAAAATCCCGGTAACAAATTTCCTTTATTCAAAACAAAATAATTTCCTGTAATATTTTCTTTTTCATACACTACTTTTCCTGTAATATCTGTAACAAATAAACAGTAGGGCTTGTTTTCAGTATTTGTAAAATAGACAGAAGTTTTTTCATTAAAAGGATTCGGCCAAATAGAAATACCTGAATGATTCGTTTCATTCGCATTAACCACATCAATAATTCCATTGTCTTCTATATTCGAAAGGCTCTGACTGAATGGCCCGGCCATATCTTTTGCATTACCGCTTGCCCAGCAGCTATCGCTTTTCATTACGGCAATTCTGTAATAAAATGCGCCCACCGGCTGATAATCTGTAAACGTTGTCAGGTTGCTTTGTATCGCGCCAATAGGTAACATAAAATCGGGACTTGTACCTCTGTAAATAGTATAAGAAGGAAACGTAAATCCCTCATAATTTTCCCATATTAAATTATAAACTCCGACTCCTGTGTTTACCGTTAAATGCATTGTTTTGTGAGCTTCGCTTAAATCAGATTCATTTCCGCAGGTATCAATAAGAGATATTTTATATCGGTCTGATTGCTGCGCAGGATTTGATTCTGTATCAATATACATCGTCATTGCAGAATAGGGAATTGTTGCAAGAAGTTCATAAACATTACTAGCGGTGGTTTCCTTATACAATTTATACATTACGATCCCTGATTCAGATTCAGGTTTTTCCCAAATTATCTTATTAAAATTTAAACTGTCAACAGTAACCAAACATAAATCCTGCTGAGAATAAGGATGTGCAACATTCACATATATAGAATCCACTCCATAACTGTTGCTTCCGGTGCAACTAACAGAATAATATCCAGATTCTGCCGCAGTAGTAGTTTGTGTTGTTACGCCATTCGACCATTGGTATTGAAGATACCCGTTTCCTGCATCAAGTTGAACACTTTCTCCATAACAAAAAACAGTTGAGCCCGTTGAACTTATTGTTACATTCAATGGAGTCGGCTGCCCGACAACAAAACTTGCATTCGCGGTACAATTATTCGCGTCCTGAATAGTTACACTATAAGTTCCTGCAGCTAATTGTTCGATATCCTGAATTTGCGCTCCATTCGACCATGTATAGGTATAAGGAGGTGTTCCTCCCGTTGGAGTTAAGTCAATAGTGCCATTTGATAAACCATAAAAAGTTACATCCTGTATAGAAGAAGTAGCTGTTATCTGTGGAGGATTCTGTAAGGTAACACTGGCTGTTTCGGTACACATATTTGCATCCGACACTGTTACAGAATATGTGTTTGCATTTCTGTTCAATAACGAAGCATAAGGAGAACCATTATTCCAATGATAGGTATAAGGCTGCGTGCCACCGCTAACATTTGTTATTGCATTTCCATTATAACTACCAAAACAAAGTGGATCACTATGGGTCATATTAATTTGCAGTTGGGCTGGTTCAAAAACCTGAAAAGAATCTACAACAAAACAATTCAATTGATCTGTTATAGTAACAGAATACATTCCCGCACTAAGATTTTGTGCCATATAATTCGTCTGAATAGGATTTGTGCTCCACGCCACAGATAAAGGAGCATCTGGTGAACCTGCTGAAATAGTAGCATACCCGTTATTCCCTCCAAAACAATTTGGCGAATAAACAATTAAACTAGTGATATACGTATTAGATGGATTACTTATCGTAATAAATTCGTTAACACTGCATCCTGTATTTGTATTTGTAACTGATACCTGATAATAACCGGCAGGAATATTAAATGCTGTATCATTTTGCTGATGAATCTGATCATTCCAAATATAGCTGTATTGTCCCACATCTGGAGGATTTATACTGCTAACCCATACTCTCCCATCAGAATTACCACAAGAGGGTGCGATAGAACCGATATTAATATTTTGAATGATTTCATTATTTGGGCTAATATTGACAGTAAGCAAATTAGAAAACACGCAGCCATTATTATCTGTAACAGTTACAAACAGGGTATCAAAACCAGAAGCAAGATTTGAAACAACATTGCCTGTTGCAGAATTAGCCCATAAGTAAGTATAAGGAGAAGCCCCCCCTGTAACATTTGCTGTAGCTGTTCCATCATTTCCACAAACTTCATCTGTTGCAGTGAGGCTAATATTTAGCGGGGCAGGATTTACAATTGTAAAATTTTCCGTAACAGAAATTCCATTTTGGTCTGTAACAACAACCTGATATGAGCCCTCGCTGTAACCCAAATTATAAAAAACAATATCCTGAGAATTGCTTATCAGGTTGCCATAATAATACCACTTATAATTATATGGAGGTAAGCCACCTGTTGCTGTAATATCAATATATCCATCCATAGTATTCGCACATGTATTTGGATTTACAACCGAACTGAGGAATAAATCATTTACGTAAATAGTATCTGTGAAAGAAGAAGAACAACCAAACTGGTTCGTTGCAGTAAGAGAAACAGGATATATTCCTACAGTTGTATATAAATGTGAAGGATTTGCAGATGTACTGGTAGAACCATCTCCGAAATTCCATAAATAACTATTAGCATTTTGAGTAAGATTGGTAAATGTAACACTTGTATTTTCAGGAATCACATATTGCGAAGCCATAAAATTTGTTACAGGATTACGTACACGGATAAATCGGAACGAAGAATCCCTTCCACAACCATTCTCTACAACTAATTTTACATTGTATTCGCCACCCTGTGCGAAAGCATGAGAAACATTCATGGTATTTGCAGTAGTTCCGTCTCTAAAATCCCAGAAGTAGGTGAAATAATTTGCAGCAAGATCCTGATCCGAATATTTAAAAAGAATCGGTTCTCCGGCGCAAATTTCGTCTGTATCAACATGAAACCATGGAGAGGGAGTATTTGTACTGCTAATTGTAACCGTTGTTTCAACTGTATCTATTCTGCCACATGCATTTGTAGCGACAACATACGCATTAAAAATACCCGTATCCTGATAGGTGTGCAATGTGTAATTCTCAGTACTTGTAGCGCCATCTCCAAAGTGCCAAACATAAGAAGTACCACCCACAATTCTGAATGTTACCGCATCTCCAAGGCATCCTGAATAATCTTGATTTCCATCATTTCCTTCAGTTGTGGAGTTATCTACATAATAAAATGTTTCATTAAGAGGATCATTTTCTACAACAATTGTATCTGTTAGCGTTTTGACATTCCCGCAGGCATTCGTTACAGTAAATGTAAAGATATAAGATCCTTCTTCAGGATACTGATGAGAAACAACTTCAATCAGTGAATCAGAATATTCAGAAACATGCATTAATGAATCTCCATCACCAAACCAGATAGAATAATCATAACCACTTTCTAACATTCTGTTACCATCATCAAAGAAATAAACATTTTCTCCCGGACAAATAAGTCTAGGTATCGCATTAATATTTGATACAGGATAGGCATTGGGGTTTGCGATTACCCATTTTTTTACTGTATCCTTACCATTGCAATTGTTTGTTGCAATAAATTTAATTTCATGAACACCATTATTTAAAAAAGTATGAACAGGATTTTTTTCATCGGAAAAAAAACCATCATCAAAATCCCATTGTGTAGTTATGCTCCCTTGTCCATTTACATAAGCTTGAAATGCAATTTCTTCCCCAGTACAAATGTACATAGTGTCTTCATCCCAGTTGTTATTTAAAAAACCAGCCATTGCATAAGGCAAGTCAGAAGGATTGTAGCCAATGGTAATCGTTTGCTGTGAAGTATCAGAATTTCCACAACCATTGCTAACAATAAGCGTAGATGTGTATGTTCCGGTATCTCCGTATAAATATTTTGTTTCCATTACAGAGGCTGTATTTCCATCGCCAAAATTCCATAAAAAATTTGTTCCACCAGATGCAGAAAAACGAATAGGTTCATTGGGACAAAATACTTGCTCGGGAATCGAAAAATCAGCATTGGCTGGCACATTTTGGGCTATATCTATATTTGCAGAATAAGAATTAGAAATACCACAAATATTCATCACGGTTAGTGTTACATTTCTAAAACCTAATGAAGAATATGAATACACGGGATTTTGTTCAGAAGAAGTATAGCCGTCATCAAAATCCCAGGAGTAGGTATGATAAAAATTATTACTTGTAAAAGGTATTGCATCGCCTGCACAAAACTGGAAACCTGAAGGATTAAAATATGGTTGATTTGGTATAGCAGAATTAGAAACAACGACCTGTTGTGTTACGGAATCATATCCGCATTCGGTATAAGAATAAAGAGTAATATTGTAGATTCCTGGCGAATCAAAAGATATTGACGGCCAGTTATATGTGAAGTTTTCCGCATTCCCTAAATTCCACCTTATAGAATCATATTGATTATTAATACCAACATTAAATACTTCATTCGGACAAACGGTGTCATTAGGATGTATCACAAATCTATTGGCTCCCTTAACAAATATATCTTTATGGTACTCTCCCAAATAATTCCCCATGGCATCATACACTTTTAGATCAACATTATAAGTACCTGAATAAAGAAAAGTGTGTGTGGTATTTTCTGTTGCTGCAGTTTGACCATCGCCAAAATTCCAGTAGAAAAAAGTTCCTCCTGTTGAAGTATTCGTAAAAATAACCTCCAGCGGATAACATCCCTGAAAAACATTAACAGTAAATTCTACTTGAGAAAAAACTTTTTCGGTATTTATTATCAGAAATACTAATAATAAAAATAATAAATTTTTAATTTTCATTGTTTTTTAGTTTTAAAATTTGATAGTAAAGAGGCTGTAAAGATAAATAAAATAACGCAGAAAAAGAGAAATAAAAAAGAATTAAATACCCAAAAAATAAATTCTTACAATTACCCGTTTTTCGCTCATATCCGCACGTTAACACTCGTCTCCGGGTAATGCTTTGTGGGGAGGGGACGAGTGCGCTTGTTTGTAATTAGTGTCAGCAAGAAAACTCATGTTTTTTGCTCACAATGTATGTGCCTGATAAGAAAACGTCAAGTTCAAGGCTTGCGAAGACCTGAAAATTAGGAGTGTACTAATGTACATGACTACTTTTCAGGTTAAGCGTAACGATGAAATTGGCGTTTTCTTGCAGGCACTAATTATTTGTTTTTAGAAACAAGCCCTATTTTCCCCCGTTCGCGCTCGTCTCCGGGTAATGCATTGCTGGGAGGGGATGCGTGCGAATCTTTGCAATCAGATTCCCGAAATTTTCTTAATTTCATTCAACTTGTTCAAAGCCTCTATAGGAGTAAGATTGTTTACATCAAGATTTTTTATTTCATCGCGAATTTGTTTCAGAACAGGATCTTCAAGCTGAAAAAAACTAAGCTGATAACCCTCTCTGTGACTTGCAATGTCGGCAACAGGCTTTGTCAAAGTTTTTTTCTGATGCGATTCCTCCAATTCTTTTAATATTTCATTCGCCCTGCTGACAACACTTTTGGGCATTCCGGCCATACGCGCCACATGAATACCGAAGCTGTGTTCACTGCCTCCCCTGACTAATTTTCTTAAGAAAATAACTTTATTGTTGTATTCTTTTACTGTAACATTATAATTTTTTATTCTTGAAAAATTATTTTCCATTTCATTCAGTTCATGATAATGGGTTGCAAAAAGTGTTTTTGCTTTTGCAGCCGGATGCTCGTGAATATATTCTGCAATGGCCCATGCAATAGAAATGCCGTCATACGTACTGGTGCCTCTTCCGAGCTCGTCTAATAAAATCAGGCTGCGCGAAGAAAGATTATTCAAAATACTTGCAGCTTCATTCATTTCAACCATAAACGTAGATTCGCCGAGCGAAATATTATCAGAAGCCCCAACACGTGTAAATATTTTATCAACGACTCCAATCTTTGCAGAAGAAGCAGGAACATACGAACCCATTTGCGCCATCAGCGTAATCAAAGCAATCTGACGCAATAGGGCAGATTTTCCTGCCATATTCGGTCCTGTTATAATAATTATCTGCTGCTCATCTGTATCCAAAAAAACATCGTTCGGGATATACTCTTCCCCAATGGGCAATTGCTTTTCAATTACCGGATGCCGACCATTTTTAATATCAATAATTAATGAATCATTAATTTCCGGTTTTGTATAATTATTCTGCAAGGCAATTGTAGAAAAAGAAAGCATGCAATCGAGCCGTGCAATTAAACTTGCATTGTATTGTACAGGCGCAATAAAATCAGAAATGTACAGAACAAGATCGTTAAATATTTTTTGCTCCAGAGTAAGAATTTTTTCCTCAGCTCCTAAAATTTTTGTTTCGTATTCTTTCAATTCTTCGTTGATATATCGCTCTGCGCCTACTAATGTTTGCTTACGTATCCATTCCTGTGGGACCTTGTCTTTATGTGTATTTCTGACTTCAAAATAATAACCGAAAACACTGTTAAAACCAATTTTAAGGGAGCTGATTCCCGTTCTTTCTGTTTCCTGTTGCTGCATCTGTAAAAGATAATCTTTACCGGAATAAGCAATGACACGCAATTCATCGAGTTCCGCATTTATCCCTTCTGAAATCACACCGCCTTTTAACATCTGTGCAGGAGGTTCAGCTATTATTTCACGTTCAATTCTTTCTTTAACAGTATTGCAGGGATTAAGCTGCTCACCGATTTTTTTCAGCGTATCATTTGAAGAAGCCAGACATTGCTCTCTGACAGGAGCTATAGCAGACAGCGCATTTTTCAGTTGAACGATTTCTCTGGGAGAAACTCTTAATGTTGCAACTTTTGAAATGATACGCTCCAGATCGCCAATCTGCTTAATATACGATTCTATTTCTGATTTTACTTCATCATGCGAATTAAAAAAATCAACAACGCTCAAGCGTTCATTAATAGGGCGTATATCTTTAAGCGGAAGAGAAATCCACTTCTTAAGCATTCTCGCCCCCATAGGGGAAATAGTACGATCAATAACATCAATAAGGGTTTTGGCACCTTCATGCAGGGAATAAAAAAGCTCAAGATTTCTTACGGTAAACTTATCGAGCCAAACGTAACGGTCTTCTTCAATTCTTGAAATTTTCGTAATATGATTCAGCTTGTCGTGCTCGGTAAGATCCAGATAACATAATACTGCCCCGGCAGCAATAATGCCGAAATTCAGGTTTTGAATTCCAAAACCTTTCAATGAATTTGTTTCAAACTGTTTGAGTAAACGGCTGCTCGCATTTTCTTCTGTGAAAACCCAGTCTTCAAGCGTATAGGAATAAAATTTTTTTCCGAAAATTTCAAAAAATAATTGTTGCTTATTGCGCTCGTAAACCACCTCTTTCGGTTGAAAATTCTGAAGCAGTTTTTCAATATACTCAAAAGAACCTTCCGATGTATAAAACTCTCCTGTTGATATATCAAGAAATGCTACACCTGCAATTTTTTTATCAATATGCACGGCAGCAAGAAAATTATTTTCATTATGCTCAAGCACATTATCATTAAGAGAAACACCGGGAGTAACAAGTTCGGTAACGCCACGTTTTACTATGTTTTTAGTAAGTTTCGGGTCTTCTAATTGTTCACAGATAGCAACACGCTGACCTGCGCGAACGAGCTTTGGAAGATACGTATCAAGCGCATGATAAGGAAATCCGGCTAAATCAATAAAAGAAGCAGAACCATTCGCACGTTTGGTTAATACAATGCCAAGTATTTCTGAAGTTTTTACAGCATCGGGACCGAATGTTTCATAAAAATCGCCGACACGAAAAAGCAATATAGCATCAGGATGTTTCGTCTTAATTGCATTGTACTGCTTCATTAATGGCGTTTCAACATCCATACCGTTCATTGCTTCCTTTTTTGCCATAATTGCTATTGTATTGTAAATAAATTAAAATCATTCTATTCTTCCTACTCCTACTCCCTGCCTGCTTGACGCAGTCTGGCAGGCTACTCCTACTCCTACTCCTTAATCTATATATTATATTTCTCCCGCAAACCTGTGAGGATAGCCTCCGCACAAGCTTTCCCGCGATACCTCACAGGATTGCTTAAATTTTCGATTAAGGATTAAGGATGAGGATTAAGGATTAAAGAGCGAGACAGAGTATTCCTACACCTAATCCTACTCCTACTCCTAAATCCTAAATCCCTATCAACCACTCTCACCAAAAAACAAAAATACAATTATCTCCCGCTTTTAAAATATAAGTTGATTGATTGTTGAAAAATTGATTTCAGACGGAATAAAAGATGTATAATTATCATTAATGATGAGTTGAAAGTTGCAAGTTGTAACCAATAACCTGTAACCTGCAACTATAAACTGCCATAAAAACACTCCTACTAAAAATATGATATACCTCATATATTAACATTTATCAGTATAATCCACGATGCAGAATAATATACAAACCTGATATTCGCAAAAAAAAATGATATGATGATAACTTCAACGCAAAATAAGCTGGCTAATGAGAAGAGCCTCTATTTACGACAACATGCTGAAAATCTCGTGAACTGGCATCCATGGGGAAATGAAGTGCTTGAAAAAGCAAAGTCGGAAAACAAGCCCATTCTTATTAGCATTGGCTATTCATCGTGTCACTGGTGTCATGTTATGGAGCGTGAATCCTTCATGGATAAAAAAATTGCAGAATTCATGAATGAACATTTTGTTAATATCAAGGCAGACCGTGAAGAGCGACCGGATATAGACCAGTTATATATGAATGCTGCTATTGTTTCAAGCGGAAGAAGTGGCTGGCCTTTAAATTGTTTTGCATTGCCTGATGGAACTCCATTTTATGGTACAAGTTATATGCCGCCTCAGGAGTGGTTGCAATTTATTTCGAGCATTTCTGACACCTGGAAAAACAAACCTGAGCTGATACAAGAATCTGCACTACAATTAGCTGATGGCGTAAATAGTATGATTTGGCCGATTAAAAATGAAAACGCTTCTGATATCAGCATAGCAGAAATTAAGGAAATGTACGAAAATTGGAAAAAAGAACTGGATATGATAAATGGAGGAGCACTATATACACCAAAATTTCCAATGCCGGTAAATTATCAATTTTTTCTTCGCTATACTTCATTTTTCAAAGATGAAACATTAGAAGAACACATTACAAAAACATTATTAAACATTGCTAAAGGTGGCATTTACGACCACATTTTAGGAGGTTTTGCACGCTACGCAACGGATGAAAAATGGATGATTCCTCATTTCGAGAAAATGCTGTATGATAATGCTCAGCTTGTGAGTCTCTATAGTGAAGCATATAAACAAAATCCAAATCCTTTTTACAAACAGGCTGTTTACGAAACTCTTTGTTTTATCAAATCAGAAATGACATCGCCTGAAGGAGGCTTTTATTCTTCCATTGATGCTGACAGTGATGGAATAGAAGGCAAATTTTATTTATGGAAATACAATGAAATTACTCATGTTCTCGGGAAAAATGCCGAATTATTTTGTGAATATTTTTCTATAACAAAACAGGGAAATTTTGAAGAAACAAACATACTTCATATACAAAAAGAACCTGAAATGATTGCTGCTAAATACGGCATGAATACAGACCCCTTCATTCAAATCATTACTCAATGCAAACGTCTGCTGATAGAAGAACGAGAAAAACGGATAAAGCCTGTTACTGATAAAAAAATTATCACAGCATGGAATGCATTAATGATAAAAGCATATATTGATGCATATAAAACTTTCGGGGAAGATTTATTTATCGAATGGGCAATTGCAGGTGCTGAATTTCTGGAAGAAAATCTAATTTCTAAAGATGGTATACTAAAGCACATTTTTAATAATGAAATTGCCGTCAATAAAGCATTTTTAGATGATTATGCATTTACAGCAGATGCATTCATCGCAATTTATCAGGCTACTTTTGATGAGAAATGGCTGATACTATCAAAACAAATTACAGATGTTGCAATCAATCATTTTTATGACGAACAGACTCAGTTGTTCTTTTATTCTTCAAAAAATTCCGAAAAACTATTTACAAGAAATATAGAAATAACAGACAATGTTATACCTTCTTCAAACTCTGAAATGGCGCGTGTTCTGTTTACTCTTTCAATATATTTTCGAAACAATGCGTATGAAAAAATATCAAAAGAAATGCTTGTACGGATAAAAGACAAATTACTGGGAAGCGGTTCATTCCATGCTAACTGGGGAATTCTTGCTCTTGAACAATTGATGCCTTTTTACGAAATTACAATTACAGGAAAAAACACGTATGAAGAACGAAAAAAACTGAATAAATTATTTTTTCCAAATGCTGTTACCGGAGGCGCAGATACTACGAGCAAACTGCCTTTATCAGAGGGAAAAGATTACAATTCAGAAATAAGCATACAAGCCTGTTTTGATAATTCTTGTTTGAAGCCTGTAGGTTCAGTTGAGGCGTTGTTAGAACTCATAAAATAAGGGGGCATGTAAAATGTGTCTTCGACAAGCCCAGGCGTCGCTAATGCTCAGATACTGCTATCCAATTATATATTGCGCATTACAAATTCAAAGCTGCTTTCAAAAGCTTATAACCTGAATTACTAGCCCGCAGCGATTGATTATTTTTCATAATTACGACATAGCTATCTTTATCATAATGCTCAAGTCTGGCTATTTCAGATATGTTTGCTATGAATGACCTGTGAACTCTGATAAATTTCTTCGGATCAAGATGCGATTCAAGGTACTTCATGGTTTTTTCTTTCAGAAATTTTCCATCTTTGGTATGAATCATCACATAATCGCCTTCTGCCTCAAAATAAAAAATATCTTCTACCGGAATAACATGAATTTTTGATTTTGTTTTTACTGCAATTCTATAGATATATTCTTCTTTCTCGTCTATTGTATTAATAATATTTTTTGCGAATACACCAGAAGAAAAACCGGAATTTAATTTTTCCAAAGCTTTAGAAACCGCAGCAGTAAAGCGATCTCTGGAATAAGGCTTTAACAGATAATCAACAGCATTTGCCTCAAAAGCTTTAATCGCGTACTGATCGTAAGCTGTAGAAAACACGACAAGTGGTTTGTGATCCAGCAAATCGAGTACTTCAAAACCTGTTAATTTGGGCATTTGAACATCCAGAAAAACTAGATCGGGCTTCAACTCATTTATTGTTTTAACAGCAGTAAATCCATCTGAACATTCTGCTATCAGATCAAGTTCAGAAATATCCTGAAGATAATTTTTCAATAAAATTCTTGCAGGCTCTTCATCTTCAATTATCATTATTTTGTAAGCCATTTATTCCTGAGGTATTAATAGTTTCACACAAAAATTATTTTCAATAATACTTGTTTTCAATAACAATTCATTTCCATAAATTAACTTCAAGCGATCGCTTATATTTTTCAATCCCATCCCCGCTCCTTTTCTGCTTTTCACTTCCGGATCAAAATTATTTATTATCTCAATATTCAATATATTTCCCAGCAGAAAAACATTCGTGATTATTCGAACCGGCTCTGTACTTTCGTGAACACCATGTTTTACAGCGTTCTCGTAAATAGGCTGAAGAATCATCAGAGGGATTACTGCGCTATTCGTATTTTCTGCAATATTATATTCAAACAATAAACGGCTGCCAAAACGCACTTGTTCAATTTCGAGATAACGAGAAATATTCTCAAGTTCTGTTTTTAAATCAGATATATTCTGACCTGATTGCTTTATGGAATAACGTAAAAAATCAGAAAGCTTTACAATCATATTCTGCGCTTTTTCAGGGCTTGTAAGTGTAAGCGAGCTTATTGAATTCAGACTGTTAAAAAGAAAATGCGGGTTGATTTGTGATTTCAGCAAATTCAGTTCAGCTTCTTTAACCATCTCTGTGAGCCTTTTTTCAGCATTTAATTTTTCCTGAAGATTGTTGTAATAAATAATCAGATAATAAATCAAAACAAAAAGGAGGTAAAATATAGATCCATCAATAATTCTCCAAGGAATAGACTTGTAAAGAAATGCAACAAAAGCAGGGTCACTGTCAGATATAAATTGCAAAAGACCTATACTTGCAGAAATCCACAGTGCGATAAAAACTACAGCAGACGTTATATGGCTGAAAAAAATATTAAAATAGGAACTTTTCTGAGGCTGGCTGTATTGAATCACATACCACAAGGCAAGCGAAAACAAGGCAAGCAGAAATTCAAAAACAAGGGCATCTGCGATAGCGAGGGCTATATCATCAATAACATAAGCATACGTGGATATGGCATGAATAGCCGCAATAAGCGTCCATACAGCAACAAACCCAAGGATAAATTTAATATTTTTTAGGAGTGGGTGGTTCATTTGGTAAATGGTAATTGGTAACGTATAATCGTTCCATGGAACGATTGTACATTACAGGGTGGAACGATTGTACATTACAGAGTGGAATCTATCAGGCACTTTTTATTTCGCCGCCGCCAAAAACAGCTTTGCCTCTAATGTATAACTCACGTTTTGGGTCCTGAGTATTGGGCTGAATGTTCATTCTCTTGTCTGCAAAACCTCCCATAACAGAAGTAACTTCAACATTAACAATCCAGTCTGACGGGACAATAAGGCTTACACCTCCAAAAACAAGATCAACTTCCAATACATTTTTTCCTTCTGCAAGGCGCGCTCTTGAAAGGTCTAATTCTGATCCACCAAATACAGAACTGATTTTTCCTCCTTTAAATTCAACATCTGCAATTTTATGTTTTCCACCGCTAAAAACATTTGTCTGATTAATAAAACCCGACTCCATTTCCATTTTATTATGCATTCTGCCTATGTGATTTTTTCCATGAAAAAAAGCTACTTTTGTTACAAGATGGATACCAATGGCTATTAAGATAACAGGCCAAAACAACTTGTAGAAATTAAAATCAAAATCAAAAACTTTGGGTAGTAAAAAAAATGAACCCACGGAAATTAAAATTACACCCAACACACGACTTTCTTTCTGAAAAACATTAACTAATCCGATAGCAATTAAAAGAACCTGCCAGTTAAAAAGAGTCCGAAAAATTGAATCGGGAAGTATACCAATATTGTGCAGCATCAGAAGGACACCCGCTGCAATAATAATTATTCCAAAAAAAACTTTTTTCATACTTTTATGATTAGAAAAAACAGTACAATAGGTTTCCATAATTCACGATTTAAAATTAGTAATTAATTTTTATTCGGAACAAATGTAAGCCTCTAAATAAGCACTTTTCAACATGAAATCGTTAAATGGTGGAATTATCACGATGAATGGGAGAAGAGAGGGGGATTTGCTTTAGAGGCACTTGTTAGAAAGGAGCAACAACAGAAATTTACAGTCGGCACGGATTACAAATCCGTGCTAACAGAGGGAATTTTAACTCCATCTTTTAGTATTTTTTCTGGCATTTATAGTTTTTAAATCAGTTCTGTATATCGTTATTATCAGAGTTCAATATAAAAAACCAAACAACCAAAGCGGTATTTCATTTTTAAAACCTGTTTCAATATCGTCTAATACCAGATATGAATCTTTGATGTTTTTAATTTGTCTAAAAGTTTTATTCTGCCCACCTACTTCAAAAGTATATTTTCCTGAAACAAAAAAATCACCCTGCACAGGATAATGAACCGATAAAACATTCCCTACCTGATTCAAGAAAAAAGTTTCCCTTAAAGTTCCCTTGTTTTCATTTTCACGCGCTATTGCATACATTAAATTAGGATGATGTAAATAAACTTTTTCCGGTTTTGTCAACAAGCTTACACCTTTATTGTGTGGATATAATGTGTATATAATTTTTGCTTCTGATAAATAATGAAAATATAATTTAAGGGTATTCCTGCTTATGCCTGTTCTTTCACTGATTTTTTGAATATTCGGTTTAAACGGAACACTCGCTCCTATGATATATAACAATTGTCTTATTTTTTCGATATTCCCAATATTTAATTGCGTTGCATGAGGAATATCTGACTTAAGAATCAAATTAACAGATTCTGCCAGTTTAAACGAATAGGTATAAATATTATCTAAAAAAAATGGATAATAACCGTATGTAATGTACTCATTATATTTCTGAACAGGCTTAATTTTCTTTCTTATTGTGTTTGCAATTTTTTGGTGGTTTTCCAAAATATCAAGCAGCTCAAACTTACTGAAACTTGTTCCTTCAGTTAAATTTATATACTCTCTGAGCGATAGTCCATTCAGATTATACATATACATACGTCTTGCCAGGTCGCCTTTCGATTTTCTAATATGCAATAACGATGAACCTGTGAAAACAACCTTTAACTCAGGATACCTGTCATAAATTAATTTGAGTTCCTTCGACCAATTCAGATAATGATGCACCTCATCCACAAATAAAAATTTTCCCCCATTTTTAACAAAAGAATCTGCAAAATCAATTAATCTGTTATCTGAAAAATACAAATCCTCTAAAGTGATATATACCCCGCTTTGTTGAAAATTTTTTATTTTAAGATATTGCAACAGTAATGTTGTTTTCCCCGCGCCTCTGCTGCCTTTAATTCCTATCATGCGATCCTTTCCATCTATCACAGATATGCAATCTCTTACATAGGTCAAAGGGGTCTGATCAATTAGCCTCGCTGATAATTCATACAATGTTCTCATAAATAAAATGGTTTATACAAAAACCAAAAATAAACAAAAAATGGTTTATACGCAAACCATTTTTAAAAAAAGTATAAAAAAACGGTAATTTCGATGCTTCGGCTCTGCTCAGCAGCCCCAAACTCAATCACCGTTTTTTTTGTTATTGTAAAACTATTTTCCGTGCAATAGTTTTGAATATTATTTTCTTATGTCATTAATAAACAATCTTCCTCACGTGCCTTTCGCCTTTTGATTCAACAACAATAAAGTAAGCACCGGCAGCAAAGTGGTGCATGTTGTAACGGAAGCTGTTATAGCCTTTTTGTACATTTACTTTCCGGATTCCGAGTTCACGCCCGAGACAATCATAGAGCTTTAATGATAACCCTTCTTCTACTTCTGTTGATAGTTGAACCACTATATCTCTGTTATCTGCATCATAATAGGCATTGAAAAAAGTGCCTTGTGCAGTTATTTCCTGTGAACAGGAAGCTGAAACAACCTGAGAAATCGTAGCATTACCATCGTAATCTGTTTGAATTAAGCGGTAGTAATTTATCGCGGGGTTTGCCTGTAAATCATAATACGAATACAGCTTAATTTCGTTGCTGTTACCTGCGCCTGTTACATTTGCTATGGTAGTCCAGTTTGACATATCCTCGCTTTTCTGAATGAGGAAATACGCATTATTGATTTCAGTAAATGTAGTCCATTTAACCTCTATATTTCCATTTTGACATTCAGCCATCAGACCAGCCATTTCAACAGGGAGAGGATTTTTTCCGGTTTTTGAGCCGAAAGTAATGGGGGAATAAGTTGTGAATGTAGTCCCGGTAAGATGACCTTTGTTCGCACCATCAGAAACCCATGCATTATCTCCTTTTTTATCCCAAAGTGCTCCTCCGTAGTGACCAACAGCAATATCTGAAACTTCTGATGCATTCATACCGCTTCTTGTCATATCCAATGTATAGATAGTAACATCGCGGGTTTGCGGTGCTCCACCTGAAGCTTCAATATTCCAGTACTCAACACTGCTAACATGGTGCAAGCCTGCTTCCATAACATTTGACCAGAAAGGGACATTCAAATCCAGCAAAGTAGAGCGGTGCTTGTAACGCGCAGTATATTCATGCGTAACCAAACCGGCAGAATTATTCATGTTGACAGGTCCGCATGCCTTAACAGTTCCCTGTACATTACCTGTAGGAAATGTGAAATTATCATTTCCGATCTTCTTAACTGTAGCATCCACAAAAGAATTGTCTGAATACCCTGAAGTTGTCGCTTGATCTCTGAATATTACAGTCTTTGCAAGACTAGGGTTCAAGAAACCGGAACGGTCGAAAATAAAGCGCATATTCGGTCTTAAAAATGACCTGCCACCATAATTAGGAGGCGTAACTGCATCAGCATATCCATAAGACATCATATAATTTCCGGTAGCAGTAAAATCAGTTGAATTAACCTTGAAATAATTTTGCTCCGCACAATAAGTACCATTATCTCCCCATGTAATTTCAACAATCAGATTTCTTGTTCCGTCATATATAAAATCATCCACATCAAATACAATCCAACCTGCTTCTGCAGGCATTGAATAAGGATTTGCGCTGAAAACCGGTGCTGCTGCTATAATCGTAAATGCTGCATTTGGCAACGAATTCAGCACAGTGTGGTCAACTTTAATCGTAAAATTATTAAAACTTCTGTGTGCAACTGTAGTTGTAAACTGACTTACATCAATTGCAAGATGTGTTATTTTCTTTACATTACCAAGTTCAGCATTTGTGTACAACATTTGTGTTTTGTTGTTTTCATAATAGTTATAGAAAGGACCTGTTGCTCCGGCGTTGACAATGCCTGTTCCTGCTGTTAATACAGAGCCATTCATTATACCATAAGACAAAGACATATTAGTTTTAATATCTATATCATCACTTATATAAATAGTTCCCGGAACATTTGACCCGTTTTTATTATCCAAAGAAATGTTTTCAAAAAATTGAGAACCGACTTTATTTGAATGAACAATCTGGGTATTGCCTGTTCCTAATAATTTAATAACAGGTGTTGTATTTGCCCAAGTAATTGTTCCCAAATTTGTCCAATCTTTCAGACATTCAACAGCAGTATTTCCAGTAAGACTTAATGTTGTACCGCTGTTAATCTGCATATTTTTGGTTTTGTATGTTTTACCCGTAACAATTTCAAAAACACTGTTAGAAACTTCTGTTTCTGCAATACTTCCACTGCTTACAGTTGCATTAAATTGGGCTGTAGGTGTTCCGGAACCAAAGGGGTGGAATTTAAACTTCGCATTTGTATAAGTTCCTGAACCTAAAATATGCCCTTTTGCACCGTCAGTTGTTGAGCCAATCACAATAATTTTATTATTATCATCGGTCATAATCAGTGTTCCGTTATTGGTAATATCTCCGGTAACCATAATGCCTGAATGGTCGGGGGCTTTTAAGATATCCACATCATCAAAAGAGGCAGGGCAGGAGGCAGATGTAATTGTCCATCTTAATGTATTCAACCCGTTTGCCAAGCCATTAACGGTAGCTGCCGGAGATGCATTATTCGGATTATAACTTGAAACTGTACCCAAAATTACACTCCATGCTCCTGTACCAACAGTTGGCGTATTTGCAGCCATAACAGCAGAATTGCCTGAAAGAAGGGTTTGATCGAGACCTGCATCAGCAATAGTAGGCATCACATTTGTTATTACCACCTGATCTGAAGATACGCAACCATTGTGCGTCATTGTCCATGTTAATGTATTTGCACCACTATTTAAATCAGAAACCGTTGTGTTGTTAAGATTTGGGTCAGCAAATGTTCCTGTTCCTGTCCAAGCTCCTGTACCCGCAGGAGGCGCATTTCCGGCCAATGTAACATTTGGATTCGGGCAAGCTGTGGGCTGATCGGGACCTGCATTCGCATAATTCGGAGTTACATAGCAACTGCGTGTTGCCTGAACCGTGTTTCCATAACATCCCTGGTTAATCTTTCCACCATTGTAATCCTGCTCATTTGCATAAGCATCTGCTGTATTCCCTTTATCAATACAAGAAGAGTAGAAACCTGCATAAGAAGACCATGAACCGCCAGTCTCATTATATGGAGGCCAACTTCCACCTGCATAAGTACTGCTGTTTGCCATAGATTTCAAATGGAAATCTGTTCCTGGATTAACAAATTGCGGATTTGTAACACAATCGCTGTTTCCATAAGAGGTATTATTCCAAGTGATGGAATCGGAATAATTAACTGCTGTGTGTTTAACAAAATTTGTATTCCCATTTTTAAAATATGTATTAAACCCTGAAGAAGTACTTATATTCACATCCGAACGCATTGCATAATATTGATCTCCTGAACCCGTATTGGCTACAAAAATATTATTTTGCACCAAATGACCTGAACCAGCAGCAATATATAAACCTGAACCATTATAAGAATAAGAAGGAGCTGTTGCATAAGTAATACTGAGTTCCCAGTTAACTATTGTACCAACATCAGAACCAGCACCATCGCAAACAAGTAATTTCCAAGTACCATTTGTATTCTTTCCATTAAGAGCAGAAAGTGCTTCCACCGGAATATAAGTTCCTGTAAATGGTGCAACTCCTGCAGAAATATGTGTGGCAGCCTGATCATCAAACCATGTGTCTGTAAAATTATCTCCAGAACTGCCGTTGTTAACAGCCAATCCTACCTGTGTGCCATCAGGATGCCTGAGGTATATCTTTAAATCCCAATCATAAGTATGATTAATTTTAATTCTGACATTTACATCCTGAATAATTTGAGACTGCGTTACAGATATATTACTTTCAGTGAATGTAGGACAAGCACCATCTGGGATTGCAATATTTACAGTTCCCGAAGTCGGATTAGGAGCAATAACAGCACTGCCTCCCGTTACCGTTGACGAACCATTTCCATAGCAAGTATTATTCTTTATGGTAGAAGTTGCAGTATTCGTAATATAAATCCCATGATCTTTGTGGTTGTAACATAAGTTATTCTTAATGGTAACACTATTAATCCCGGTCTGAAGTTCAATACCATATTTTGCAGTATTATAGCACTTGTTGTATTCAATAACAGAAGTTGCAGAAGTTCCACTTTGACGAATGTTTGTAGTGCCACAATCGTGTATAATATTTGAAGAAATAGTATCATTAGTCCCAACTGTCCAGATACCAACTATTGTAGCATTTTTTATTTCAAATCCTTTAACAGTAACATAATCAATTGCACCAGCAGCATCGTTAATATACAATCCATAATTAAAACCGGTAGCATCAATAACAGGAGCAGCACCCGGAGCAGCTTCAAAACGAAGTCTGTTTGCAGCAGTAGGATTAAAATTCTTATTTATATCTAATCCTTCGCTGTAACTGCCATCAAAAACACGGATTGTTTTATTTGCATCGAAATTTGTTGCACCCCACCATGCCCAAAGACCGTTAACAGCACTTGTAATTGTCGGATGATCATCTTCTGAAGGATTTTGCTGTTTAACAGGGATAATATTGCGCGTTGCAATTGTAACAATATTATTACTGGTAGCATTTGGTGTAACGCCATTGCTTACAACCAAAGTATTATTCGGATAATTTCCTGCAGGGAATGTAAATGAAGCTGAAACGAAATTGGCAGCAACCAAAGTTCCTGAAATACCCCCAAGGGTTGCAGTGGGGTCAATTAGATTCGTTCCCTGAATAGTAACAGTTCTGCCCCTGTCTTTATAGAGTGTAACCTGATTCCCGGCTCCCGGATCTTCAATTGTTGGTGCTTCCTTTGATTTAGATGCTTGAGAAGTACCTCCATAACACCCGATATTAACAATACTTTTATTCGGAGCAGGTTCGTCAGAAACAGCATCAGAAGGATTCCCGGCATCAAGATTTGGGGAGTCTTCTGTATCATAAGTCCATGTTCCACCTATTTGTGATAATGGAGGCCATTCTCCACCCGTGTAAGATCCTGCTTTTGAATTGAGATGGAAATCAACTCCGGTATTTATAAATTTTGAATCAGCGCAAATATTATTGGCAACAACAGCATTCCATGCTGCAATGGTTGCATAAGGTGTACCATTATATTTAACAACATTCGTATTTCCGTTATTATATATATTATTGTATCCCGAACTGCCGGTATTAATGGTTGTAGCAGTCTGAAAAGCGGTAAACTGGTCGCCGCTACCGGAACGAGCCTGAAGCATATTGTTTTTCACAATTGTTCCTGTACCAGACTGCACGTACAAAGCATTTGCTCCATTGGGGGCAATGTTTCCTGTAATAACTACATCATCAATATTCCACCCGCAGTATGTTACAGAAGCATCTGTAACACCTAACCCGAAGCGGAATTTAAAACTTGCATTCGCGTAAGCACTCACGTCAAAATCCTGATACAGCCAAGAGTAATCAGCAACAGAACTTGTATTCTGCCAAATATTTACCCATGAAGATCCGTTCCATACATCTATATATACATGATCCCAGGTAGGACTTTCAATTCCAAGCCAGCGATAGAAGGTTAGGTGTTGATTTGTATAACCAGTAAGATTAATTGTAGGAGAAGTTGCATAATACGTGGATGTCATATCATTTGCATAGCAACCACCAAGAATATACCCCAAAACGTAATTATCACCAGTTGGTGAATTATCATTTGCAGGATCCTGAGAACCTGAACAGCTAGACGAACCGGTAGTAGAACCTCTTGCCCAGTTCGTACCAAGAGTCCAGCCTGTTGCTGTACTGAAATCATCGCTCCAAATACTTGCTGCTGCGCCCCCTGAACCGTTATTAACAGAACTATTGTTCTGAACAACCGTATTGGTAGAACTCACAACATGGATACCATGCGAGCCATTATTGTAACAAAGGTTATGGTGTATCCCAGACTGGGTTCCTGAATTTATCAAATAAATCCCCGTGGCTCCCGAGTTATAACACTTATTATAACCGATTTCATTGCTGCTGCCGTTTACATATATATTAGATGTAGTAGCCCCATAAACCGTAAAGCCCTGAATTTTAACATAAGTTTCTGAAATGTTGAATCCATAAGCATTCCCTGTGGCATTAATTATCGGTGTTTCATTGGCTGCCGCTTCAAAAACAAGCCTGCCTGAAGAAGTTGGAACAAGCGCTGAATTTGGTGCTACTATTCCGGTATAATTTCCGCCCGAATAGGTATAAACCCGAACAATAACATCATTATCAAAGGGTGTAGTGCCCCAAACCGTATAAACATCGGCAATAGCGGCTGTTATTGAAAGGTATTGCTGTCCTCCGTCTCCATCTACAGTAAACAGATATTTTCTTGTCCATGTGGAAATGGTGTTTGAATTCAGGGTCGTTCCGCAGCCAGCAGTAGTTGCGCGAACCCTGTAGAAATACTGCGTGTTTGCGGTCAACCCTGTAACCGGGTAAGTGGTAACCAATCCAACATTGAGATTATTATATCCAGCCACAAATGATGAGAAACTGCTGTTGGTAGAAACATCTAAATAATATGCTGTTGCCCCAGTGAGTGTATTCCAGTTGGCATTAAATGATGTACTGGTCTGTCCTGTACCATTTGTAGCTACAGGTCCATCGTTTGGAATAACCGTTATGACAAGATTAGCACAGGTTGTGATATTACAATCGCCTTCTGCATACGCATAATAGGTAGCACTGGTTGTTGGCGAAACCGTAGCCGGGCTTCCCTGTGTAGCGGTTAGAGAAATATAATCTATTTCCATGTTTACACCGGTGTTACCGCACCAGTCGAACCTCCAGCCTGTAATATTTCCACCCAAGGTATAATCCGGATCACTTCCCATATTGACATTTGCTACGTGCCATGCTCCGTCACTTACCAAGGCAGCAGAAGCAGATTCACCGCCAACAGCACCACCATGAGCAGTGTTATAGAAAAAAATCTCAACGGTTCCGGCTGTTCCTGAAACAACCCGGTAACGCATTTGCACATATTTATAAATAGAGGGGTCAAATGAACCGAGACCGCTCATATAGATCATCGGGTCACCATTAAAAGATGTAACATTTAATATTCCACCGGAAGAATTTACAGTTGTCCCATCTGTACCATAAGGCTGCGAATTCCAAGGCTGAATAAATACCGGACCACATGTATTATAGCCAAATTTCCATACAGCACCGCTTCCCAATGAACCGCCATTCACGGTTAAGTTGGTAGAATTGCCTGCGCATATCGGGTTAGTAGATGCAGAAATGCTGGTGGGAGCGGTTGAATTGGATTTTACGGTAACAGCCAATGTACGAGCAGCACTAGTTCCGCATATACCTGTTGCCGTTACAGAAATATTGCCATTTTGACCTGCAGCACCTGTTGTTACAATAATGGAAGTAGTACCACCACCTGCAGTGATTGACCAGCCAGTAGGAACTGACCAGTTATACGTTGTGGCATAAGTAACTGCTGAAATACTGTAAGTCTGGCTTGTGAGAGCCGGACACTGATTTGGAATACCTGTAATAGCACCCGGTTGTGCAGGTGTTGCAACAACCGTTACCGCCTTTGTCTGTGCAGCACTTGTTCCACAAGAATTACCTGCAGTTACGGTTATGTTTCCGTTCTGACCACCACTTCCAGTTGTAACAGAAATTGATGTTGTACCTTGACCGGAATTAATTGTCCAACCTGCGGGTACATTCCAATTATAAGTGCTCGCATTAGGAACAGCAGAAATACTATATGTTTGACCTGATAATCCCGCACACTGTGCTGCCGTGCCACTAATTGCTCCGGGTGTAGCAGGAGTTGCAGGACTGACGGTTACTCCAACTGATGTTCTTGATACAGAAACACAACCTGAAGAGGCATAGGTTATTTTTGTATACCCATTATCAATTTTTCCAACCATTGTACCACCGACAGGATTTGGCATAGATGAATTTCCGTCTATAGTTGTCCCATTAGTTACACCACCTATATATCCTGAACCTCCA
Organism: Bacteroidetes bacterium GWF2_35_48; assembly: GCA_001769125.1. Taxonomy (GTDB): domain Bacteria; phylum Bacteroidota; class Bacteroidia; order Bacteroidales; family GWF2-35-48; genus GWF2-35-48. The sequence continues at coordinate 38,454 of MEOG01000115.1, forward strand.
CCCCCACCTTGTGTATCTGTACCTGTTGAACCAGAGGAAAGTGTTCCACCACCGTAATAACCGCCCCCTCCACCGCCACCATCTCCAAAATTGGTGCTACCTCCGTAACCAAGTCCCCCTCCTGATCCTGCTGCGCTTTGAGTTGCATCGTAAGTAGCATAACCAACACCAGTTGTTCCACCTCCATGCCCATAGCTATCTCCAGAATCTTCGCCACCGCCGCCGCCTCCACCTGCAATAATAACCCGATTTGCATATGCTGTACCACCGTATCTTACATCCGTTGCGCCGCCACCGCCATTGCCTGGCTCAGTTGCATCAAAGGCATATCCGCTACCTCCACCATTATATCCACCGGCGGCAATGCCACTAGTTGAAGATGCTCCATATCCTCCTACATAAATATAAACAGTATTGCCGGGAGTAACAGCTAGTGTTCCTCTAGAGTATCCACCTTTTCCACCATATCCACTTGAGGTATTCCCACTCAGCCGTTGTCCTCCTCCTTCAGCTCCCCAAACTTCAAAATCAAGGCTTGTTACGCCAGCCGGTACAACAAATGTCTGCTGTCCCCCTGTAAAATTATAAGTCTGGGTTTGTGCTGATATAGCTTCGGCATAATAGGTTGTTGTACTTCCTGGTGAAACATTGTAATTTACACCGCTGGCACTGTTTCCAATAGGTGTTCCCCCAGTAGAAACTGTATACCAATTTATTGTATTACCCGCAGATGTGCCATTCAGATTTGAAGAATTACTCGGGCAAATCGTCCCCGGAGTAGCTGTTACTGCGGTAGGTGATGCCAAGCCAGATGTTACAGCCTTCGTAGAAGCGGCACTGATCCCGCATGAATTCTGAGCAGTTACTGTAATATTTCCATTTTGCCCACAAGCACCTGTTGTTACGGTTATTGAGGTCGTACCACTTCCCGCCGTAATACTCCAACCTGTAGGTACATTCCAATTATATGTAGTGGCATTTGGAACTGCCGAAATACTATATACCTGACCAGCAAGATTTGCAAATTGTGCAGCAGTGCCACTTATCGCTCCCGGTGTAGCCGGGGTACCTGGATTAACGGTTACTGCTTTAGTTTGAGCAGAACTGGTACCGCAGGTATTACCGGCTGTTACTGCTATATTGCCATTTTGCCCTGCTGTACCTGTTGTAACTGATATAGAAGTGGTTCCATTACCTGAATTTATTGTCCAACCTGCAGGTACGGTCCATGTATACGAACTTGCATAGGTTACTGCTGCAATACTGTAAGTCTGTCCTGCTAATCCCGGGCACTGGGGAGTGGTACCTGTTATGACTCCCGGAGTAGCCGGGGTGGCTATGACCGTAACAGCAAGGGTTCGAGCAGCACTTGTTCCACAAGAATTTCCTGCAGTTACACTTATGTTTCCGTTTGCACCAGTTCCCCCTGTTGTAACAGAAATTGATGTTGTGCCATTACCTGAATTGATAGTCCACCCTGCGGGTACTGTCCAATTGTAGGAAGTTGCATTTGTAACAGCAGAAATACTATACGTTTGCCCACTGACACTGGGGCATAGCGTTGTATTACCGCTAATTACTCCCGGAGTAGCAGGAGTAGCAGGCAAAGTTGCTTGTGTGATTGTATTTGAATTACTGCTGGCACAACTAACAAAAGACCTTACCCTATAATAATATGTTACACCCGCCGTAAGACCAGTTACGCTATAAGAAGTTACATTCCCCACATTCAAATTATTATAGCCACCCAGAGGAGATGAAAAATCAGAGTTATTATCAACATCAAGATAATATGCAGTAGCACCACCAACTGCGTTCCAGTTGGCTGTAAATGAGGTGCAGCCTGCACCGGTGGCTGCATTAGCTGTTGGGGCTGCTGGTGGGGTACAAGGAGTATATGTAACAGATAGCACTGGAAAATTATAAGGATGACCATCCATTTCACCCCAGTCAGAGTCATTCCATGTCATACCAATTCCGAGACCAAACCAAGTAGGATGACTATTTATATCTGCATCAGCAGTAGTACCCAAATCAATACCAGAATATTGAGTATATTGACTGTATGAGCCAGATGTATAAAGTGTTGTATAAAGATTATTGTAAATATTAGCAGCACTTTCAGTCAAAGGATCGGTTGTCATTTTGTAAAATCCAACAGAACTCGAGCCATAAGAATCATTATCAGTATATATTTTCAATGTAACATTAGTTACAGTATTTGTAACTCCAGTCAATGTCCATCGCGCCCAACCTCTCTGACTACGATAATCGCCATACCAAATTTCTCCAGTTGTTTTAGTAGAACCATCTGTCCATCCTGTATGGTAAGTTGTATTTGCAGTATTAAAATCTGTCGTTATGGGGTCAACAATAATAGGAAATACACGGTTATTGTCTTTTAAATAATTTACTGGAACAAGTTTTTTAATGATATAACCACCGTTGACAGCCTGTACCTGAAATTCTGCAAAAATCACATTATTCGAGTTATTTGAAGGAATCTTTTTTTCTGATTCAATGACAGCTTTTTTAATGTAAGAATCATAAACTTTTGGAGGTCTAATCTGCATCACTGTCTTTCCGTTACCATCAACAAAAGATAAACGGTTAATAATATTTATGTCATCATTTTTTGAACCGGGTGTTCTTACATGTTCTTGTTTGATAATCCAATCAGAAGGAATTTCGATTTTCTCTGAAAACACAAGATATTCTGATTCATCAGGTGCATTATTTAACAACTGATTATTTTGCATAATGTAATTCAATTTTTTTCCGGTGTAAAGTTGAATCACCTGAACGTCAATTCCAGGATAAGCCTCATGGTAAATAAGTTGATTCTTTATCGGTAATGCCAGAACATTATTTACAGTATTCAGAGTAACATAATTTCCATCATTTTTTATTATACCAACTTCAGGGTTTAGCCAATCTTTTACAAAATCATCATTCATCTTCATTAAAAAACCACCTTGTGTAGATTCTGAAAAATAACAACTAAATGAATTGTATGGAGTATAATATTTATAGTCAGTAAAAGTATTTGATGTATTGGTGATAATCTCTGTACTTATATCTGCCCAATTCCCATCAATTGCCTTATAATGAATAGGGGCAGTTGAAACAACGGCAGTATTACTTCCGTCCTCATTTTTAAAATGTTTTGAATAAGCATTGCGTAATGATAAATCCTCTTTTTCACGTTCATAACCTTTAAAAATACCTCCTTTAGAATTTCCACCTTCTATAACAGAATGCTTATTCTCAAGGGATGACAATGAAGTACTCTTTTGAGCATAACAAATATTAGTAAAAAGCAGAAATAATAAAAAGCAGAAAATTTTACATTTTCTCAGCTGGTAATGATTATAAACCATCAGGAAGATATGCTTGATCAGAGGTATATTTGGTTTCATATTGGTATGAGTTATCAATGGTTTCATATCTTATAAAAATTATCTCATTAATTATTTCTAACTGTTCTCATAGTTTTGCCGGAATTAATAATAATGTCGTTAGCATTTACTCTGTATCCGGGGCTGACTTGAGCACCGCTGTAATAGAAAGCTGCATCTGTTCCGTCAATTATTAAATTCCAGAAAGAATAGGTGCGGGTTAAGCCATTGTTTATCTGCTGGGTTGCTGAACCGTTAAATGTTACGGTACTTGTTCCTTTTACAAAGCCACCTAAAGTTCCTTCACTCCAGTTTCCTGAAACAAAAATCTGGTTTTTATTGGTAGCATTACTTCCGCAGGTTAGAGTATAAGCGCTTCCGCTACGAATTGTAAGATTACCTGTAATTGTGAATTGAGCAGCCCCTGCAGCAGTAGATTGCAGCGTAATAGATTTTGCATTATCTCCGGCTGTGCCTCCAATAATGATATTACCTGTTTTGGTTGGCCAATAGGTTACTCCAGATGCAGGTATGATTACATTAACTGTCTGATCGGGAATTTTTCCTTTTCCCCAGTTACGGCAATTGTCCCAATCGCTGCTTATATCTCCGTACCATAATCCAAAATACCCGGCATCGTGGTAGGGTATTATTTGTTGAGTTGTAGTAACAGAATTGCTGCATACATCGGTAATGGTAACAGAATAAATAGTACTTATAGCAGGATTCGCAGTAGGGTTGAAAATATCTGTTGCGCTTAAACCGGCAGAAGGAGACCATGCATAAGTATAACTTCCATCGTTTAACCAACCTCCTGCACCTGCTGCATTTAATGTAACACCACCCGTATAACAGGCATAATCAGGGTCAGAATTGGTAACATTTGCAGTAATTGCATCTCTGTTTTTTATCGTTAAATTTCTTGTTATTGTTTCTGAACTACAACTCTTAAGGTCAATTGTAATTGAAATTGTTTCATCGGGTTCAGCAGCCCCATCATAGAGCGCAGTAACAAGAATATCCCGATAAGTCATTCCTTCGAGAACTGTAACATACCATTTGGAGCCATCCCAAACAGGAGTAGGAGAAATAGTATAATCTGTGATATAAGTCGCTGTTCCTGCAAGAGAAAATTTCACTTTACAACCTCCGGGACCGGCAGGGCAGGAAAGATTTATTCTTGCAGTACCGACATTACAGCCCTCTACCGCATTACTTCCGGCAGCAGTAGGAGAATACAAGCAATCAAAATCTTCTACAGTAGGACTGACAAGACTATTTTTTTCAAAGAACACCCATGAGTCATAAACATGATCAAAGGCATCCCCTAAAATTAATTTAAGTCTGTACCTTTTACAGGGCATTACTGCTACAGAAGCAGTAAGTACTTTCGTGTATCCATCGGGTTCAATGGCTGCACTCGGAGACATTTCAAAATAAGTATTATTAGTAGTTTTATTAACATTGTTTATTGAAACAACCGTAGCTGTCCCAGGAATCGTTGCAATATTTTCTTTGTTGTAGTTATATCCATCTGCTTCAAGACTGGTTAAGTAAAAAGCAAAACCATCGTTAAATGCAGAACCCACGTATTCATCGTACTCATCAGAACCCCAAACATATCTGAAACTGGCAATATTTCCTTCAGGAACAAATTCAAACTGAAAGCCAATTGCATCGTAGGTTTGGACTCCTAATGACGTGGTAAGATCGGCATCCCCACCCGTATTAAAGTTCATGGTATTGGAACCCGAATTGTTTGTAGGCACATCTGCAACATTCCCACTGGAAATAACAATCCCGTTTGCAATACCGAGAGAACTTGTTCCATTATAAAAATACCCGCGATTTCCCTGACTACCGGCAGAAGCGTCTGAAGCACTTGTTGACTGAAAACAAGTACCTACCCAAATTGCATTGGAAACAGTTACGCCAACTCCGCAAAGCTCTTGAGCAAGAAGCAAGGCACCTGCACTTGTAGCATCAAACATAGGGTTTATTACTATTTGTCCCCTGCCTGCCGATGCGGCAATCAGAAATAACAGCAGTAGTGTATATATTTTTCTCATAAGAGTTTATTTTACTTGGTTCTTGTTAGGTTCAATTTTTACTACACTTACATCGGCAAATTCAATTTTTGTTAAATTACTTTTATTGAATTTTTTTAAAATTTGCATGCCATCTTTGTCTATAAAAGAATAATCATGCTCAAACTTTCCGTTTGCCAGAATTTTAATTTTTTTAAAATAAAAGTTATCGGGTTCTTTAACCATGCACGAACGGCAATTTCCATTATACCATAAATGATAAATCCATTCAACTTCAACTTCCCACGCGTTAGAATTAATAATTCTTACAGCCAAAGGTTGTTTCCCATCTGCTTCCTGCAAATTTTCATTAACAAAAAAGCTTACACCTTCTTTAGACATGAGCTGTTTATAGTTACTCTGCGCAAATATCATAGTTGCAGAAAAAAAGAATATAAGTAGACCGGTTAATAAAATTTTGTTTTTCATGGTTTTATATATTATTATAAAAATAATTATACGATGAAATTTATATTTTGTTTCAATAATTTATATTTTTCAAATTAACCTATTCGATTGTACGAATATATGTTCTGCTTTGTTATAGTTTTTCAATAGGTATTTTCACTCATTTTAACTTCGGCACAACAAGTATTCAATCTGCTTATAATACTTATGAAAAGAATACAACAATATCCCTAAACAATACAGAAAACAAATAAAAAATTAAAATTTTACGGGTAACGCAATTCACAAATATAATTAAAGAATAGATACTTACAATAGCTGAAGTCTGTACATTTGATTTTTTTTTTAACAATTTATTAATAAAAATTGAATTTGTTACGGATTTAAGAGGATGGAGAAAAGGTTTTTATCCATGATGGGCATTTATTGTATTAAAAAACAGATAGTTAAAAATACATAACTTTGTTGTTTTGTTAAAAAAATAAGATTCAGAAAAATGGGTATAAATACCCACATAAAAACAACAAACACGCTCGTCCGCTTCCCGCAAGGCATTTCCCGAAGACAAGTGCGAACATGGAGTAAATCTCAATGCACACTCGTCCGCTTCACGCAAGACTTGCCCGGAGACGAGCGCGAACAAGGGTCGAACAAAAAGTTTACAATTTTTAAAATAATTTTTTACAATTGGCAATTTGCAAACCATTCAAGTTTGAAAATATATAAAAATATCTTTGTAGTTTTGAAGAAAATTTTCCAAGCGTTTTGAAAAAGAAGAAAAAAAACATAATTAAACCATCTGAACTTTTTAGTTGGGTAAAAAAGCAAAAAGTTGTTTTACTCCTGATACTGATACTTGCAGCAGGATTTTCTTATTATTACAAAACAACCGGATTTGATCTTCTGACCTGGGATGACGACAAACAAATCATCAATAATCATGAGATAAAATCTTTAGATAAAGGAACTTTTCTCAGGCTTTACCATTTTGACAAGCACACATCGCTTACGCTGTTTACATTTGCATTAAATTTTGATAAACACAGAAACCATCCTCGTATTTACCACCTTCACAATGTTTATCTACATGTTTTAAATATTTTATTAGTATTTATTCTGATAAAAAAAATATTCAGGAAGAACTCCGTAGCACTTATTTGCGCTGTACTTTTTGCATTTCATCCTTCGCGAATAGAATCTGTTGCCTGGGTTTCTGAAAGAAAAGACCTTCTTTTTACCTTTTTTTCATTATCCGCATTATTAATTTACATACAATATTTGAACGGAAAATTTAAACTTTTTTTTCTGTTTCTTTTTTTATTAACAGCATACCTTGCCGGTTTGTCTAAAATTCAGGGAATAGCAATTATTCCACTAACTTTTTTATTTGACTGGTTTTATAGAAGGGAAATTTCTGTCCTGATGTTTTTTGAAAAATTTGCATTATTCTTCCTGATTTTCGTTTTTTATATTGATTTCATTTTCAGTTTTCAATTGCTAAAACCAACTATTTGTGTATTGTTATTATTAATTTTGGCATTTATTTCAGAAAAAATAAAAAAAACATTTAAGATTAAAAGCCTACTGGGATTTTTCTTTGTTTTATTTTGGTATCTGACCGGTTATAAACTCATGCTTTTACCTTTCCTTGCATGGTTTTTATTCAGCTTATTTTTAGAGGATAAAATGTCCGACATCCATATTCCAAAAGCATTTATTATAAAATATAAAAATTACCTGATAATTGTAGCAAGTTTTATTTTAATATTAGCAGGATTTTTCTTACAGAAAAAGTTTGCTTTCTGGTCTCCCGAGAGCGATCCAACAGTTGACTATCATTTCACTGATAGAATTTTTCTAGGGGCAGCATCCTTATTGTTTTATTTAAATCTTTTTATTTTTCCTTTTAACCTGAATGCTATACACCCGTATCCTCCGAAGGCAGAAGGATTGTTACCTTTGGAATATTATGCTTCTTTCTTTATTTGTTTAGTAATAATTGGAGTAATTTCATACTTTCTTTTCAAAAAGAAATTTTCCTATAAAAAAGAAATGATATTTCTAATAATATTTTTTCTGATCAATATTTCAATGGTTCTTCATATTATACCTATTCAGGGGCGATTGATTTATGCAGACCGATATCCTTATTTCGGATTTATAGGACTTTTTGCTCTCATAGGAATACTGTATGAAGAAAAAAAGCAATGGTTTCAAAAAAAAAAATGGACATATATAATTGCATTGATATATTTACTTTCAATGTCTGTTTATGGTTATTCCCGAATGAATACATGGGCGAACAGTGAAATTCTTTTTTCAGAAGTTCTTGAAAAAAATCCTGACGTTTCAATAGCGCATAATAATCTGGGAGCAGCAATGCTGAAATATAAAAAGAAAGATAAATGCATGTACCACCTGAATCGGTCAATTGCGTTAGACACCAACTTCAATCTTGCCTATTACAACCGCGCAATGGCATATTATAAATTTGATGAATTTGAGAAAGCAGAGAAAGACCTTCGGCTTTTAATAAGAAGGCAAAGAGATTCATTAGATCAGGCATTAAATTACAACGATTTAGGCATGACGCTTTTGCAAATGGGAAAAAAAGATGATGCGCTCGAATATATAGAAAAAGCAAGGCTTCTTAATCCGCGGTTTGATAAAACATTTAATAATCTCGGATGGATAAAATACCTTGATAAGGATTTTCCGGAAGCAATAAAAATGTTTAACAAAGCACTTGAAGTAAACCCAAATATGGATGAAGCGCTTACAAACCGTGGTTGGTGCAAATTGCAATCAGGAGACGGATACGGAGCAATTGATGATTTTAATAAAGCAGTAGAAATAAATCCATATAATGAAAAAGCCTTGTCGAATAGAGGCGCATTGCGAACTAATATCAAAGATTTTGATGGTGCTATTGATGATATCAGCAGAGCGATAGAGATCAATCCCGGTTTTGAGGTTGCTTATGCAAACCGCGCGTATGCTTTTTTCAATAAAGGAGACCTTCAAAATACAATCAGAGACTACGCTTCAGCGATTAAACTGAATCCGAAAAATACTGAACATTATCTAAATCGGGGCTGGGCATTATTTATGTCAGGAAAATATAATGAAGCTTTAGCAGATTATGAAAAAGGAATATCGCTCAAAGAACCCGATGCCTCTGCATTAACGAACATTGGAATTATAAGGCATAAAGCAGGATACTCTGAAAAAGGACTTAAAGACCTTGACAGTGCGCTTTCATTAAATGCGAAATTATGGAAAACCTATTTTTATAAAGGAATTATTCTTTATGATAAGTCTGAATATAAAAAAGCTGAAAAACCTCTTCAGAAATCAATAGAATTAAATAATAGAAATGCCGAAACATATTTGTATTTAGCAAAAACATACTTTACTATAAACAACAAAACTGAGGGGTGTAAAGCTCTTGAGCAAGCTGTTAAATTGGGCAATAGTCAGGCAAAAAATCTCTTTGATAAGGAATGTGCAAAAAAATAGTATTTTTGCAAGACACAATTTGCATAAAAACGAGAAAAGAAAACCAGTGGCAAAAACTATTATTAATGCGAATAACAACAGTCTGTGGTTGTCTTTAAAACAACTGTTCAAGCACCGGAGGCTGATTCTGCTTTTTACAATCAGAGATGTATGCGTTAAATATTCGCAAACCTATCTTGGAGTAATGTGGAGTCTTATTCAACCTGTTTTTGGAGTTGTTATTTTTACTTACATTTTTGGAAAGCTTTTAAATGTGGGCACAGATGGTTCTCCCTACCCAATCTTTGTATTAACAGGATTGGCACCCTGGTATTATTTTTCTTACATTGTGGCATATTCCGGAGTTTCACTTATAGAGTCGCAGCATATTATCCGCAAGATTTATTTTCCGAAACTTGTTCTTCCTCTTTCTAAATCTTTGACAGGGCTGATAGATTTTTCAATCTGGACATTTCTTATAATACTTCTTATGATTTTTTACGGAGTTATTCCCACGTACAAAATTTTGTTTTATCCCATTTTTGTTTTGTTAACTGCAATTTCAGGGTTAACGATTGGAATTTGGTTAAGCGCTTTAACCTATCGTAAGCGTGATTTTATGCATATTATTCCTTATCTTATCGGATTCAGTATTTTTATAACACCGGTCTTTTTTCCAACATTAATTATTCCTGAAAAATATCATTATCTTGTATATGCAAATCCTATGGCAGGAATTATTCAGGGAATAAGGTGGTGTCTTCTGGGACAAACCGATTTTTCACTAAAATATTTAACCGGAATTATTCCAATGCTTATATTTTTTATAGGCTCTCTGTTTTATTTTTCAAAAGTTGAACAAAAAATAGCAGATCAGGTGTAATGGATAATTGCTCTATCAATATAAAATCACTTTGTAAAGTATATGCCAAAAAAGGGCTTTTTACTTCAAAAAGGAGCCATACTCACTGGCTTCATCGCATCAATCCGTTTCGCTTTGCCAACATTTCAGTTTCGCCTCAAAATGCCGATAAATTCTATGCTTTAAACAATATTAATATTGAAATACTAAAAGGAGAAACAATTGGAATTATTGGAAGAAACGGAAGCGGAAAAAGTACGCTGCTGAAAATTTTGGGGCAGGTAATTCAACCCAGCAAAGGCGAAGTTGAGATTGACGGGTCTGTTGCGACGGTCTTAGATATTGGTCTTGGGTTTCATCCTGAACTTACAGGAATTGAAAATATTTTTCTCAGCGGAACTCTTTTGGGAATGAAAAAAATAAAAATCGAACAAAAAATTCCTCAAATAATTGCTTTCAGTGAATTGGAAGATTCCATTCATTCAGTTGTGAAAAATTATTCTAACGGAATGTATCTCCGGCTTGCTTTTTCCATTGCACTACATCTGGAAGCAGATATTTTGCTATTTGATGAAATCCTTGCAGCAGGCGATCTGGAATTTCGGATCAAAGCAATGAATGCTATAAAAAAAGCTGTAAATGAAAGAAAAACTACTGTTTTAATGGTATCCCATAATCTTACTGAAATTATGGAACTTTGCGATAGAGTTCTATGGCTGGAAAATGGAAAAATAAAGAAAACCGGTACCCCTCTACAAATCGTTGCAGAATATATAGAAGACTCTGCTGTCATAGAAGAAGCCAATCCTCAACCCAAAAATGAAAATAATATCAAAGATATTATTATACAAGATATAAAAATTCATTCAAAAGAAAGAGGGAATAATGCTTTTCTTTATAATACGGACACGATACAAATTTGCATCAATTATTCTACGCAAATAAACGATATTGCCATTGATATTGGAATAACTCTTTTTGACAGCAGCTCAAATCCTGTTTTTTTCTCATCTACTGCTTTCAGCACTGTTGAGAAAACATGTCAAAAAGGAAATTATACGGCAGTATGCGAAATTCCTCCAGAACTTTTAAATGCAGGAACTTTTCTTGTTAGTGTGCTTGCATTAAAAGACAAAAAAGATATTATTTTAAGATTGCCTAAAACAACTATTTTCAAAGTTGAAATAAACGAAAATGATCCTGCAAAATTATGGGAAAATAAAATTCCCGGACCACTCAAACCAAATTTAAAATGGCAAATACACAACAAAAAAAATGATAATTCCATTTCATAATATTCAGCGATTTTTTTTAAAAAATCAAGAGCAGATTCAGAAACTTTCTCTAAAAATCTATTCCACAGGAAAAGTTGTTGCCGGCAAAGAAACCGAAGAACTTGAAAAAAACCTTTGCGCTTTGAACGGTAGAAAATACGCAGTTACAACGGGAAGTTGCACAGATGCTCTCTATTTTGCATTATATGCGACAGGATTAAAACCCAAAGATGAAATTTTTATTCCCGCATTTTCTTTTATAGCATCATTATCGTCTGTTGTACGAGCAGGACTTGTTCCAGTATTCTGCGATATCAATTCAAAAAGTTTTATGCTGAACCTGCAGGATGCAGAAAATAAAATTACCAAAAAAACAAAAGCCATTCTTGCCGTTAATCTTTTTGGCGCTACACTGAATAAATTTGAACTTGAAAATTTTGCTAAAAAGAATAATTTGCTACTGATTGAAGATGCAGCGCAATCGCTCGGAAACCCACATCAGGAGTTTAAATGGGGCTCTATAGGCAAGGCAAGCTGCCTGAGTTTTGATCCGACAAAAATTGTTGGAGTATATGGAAGCGGAGGCGCAGTTTTAACTGATGATGGAGCAATTTATGAAACAGTTAAAAAATTACGCTATCATGGAAAAGATATGAATACAGGACAATTTACCTGCTTAGGATACAACAGTCAGATTTCAGAATTCGATGCTGCTTTACTGAATTATCAGTTGAATTTTTTAGACAAAATTGTAGAAGAAAGGAATAAAATAGCTTCAATTTATTGCAATGAGCTTTCAAATATTCCGGAAATTATTCTGCCTGAAATCAACTCAAATCCTTCGAGTTTTCATAAATTTGTTATTCGTGTTTCGTTTCGGGATAAACTTGAAAAAGTCTTATCGGAAGCAGGAATTCAGACGATGAAGCATTTTTCATACACCTTAGATGAAGCAAATTTTCTGAAAGAATTTTCTCATAAGGCTGAAAATATTAAAATAGCGCAACAAATAAAAAATCAGGTTCTTTCATTACCCATTTATCCTGAACTGACAGAGCAGGAAATTCGATTTGTTTGTGCGAGTATTAAAAAAATATTTAAAAAATAAAGTTATGCTGATAATAGGTACAGGTGGTCTCGGAAAAGAAATTCTGGGAATATTAATAGAAGACAATTATCCAAACGAAATTATTTTTTTTGACGAAGATAAAAATGCACCCTGCATGCTTTATGATAAATTTCAGGTCATAAAATCTGAAAAAAAATTGAAAGCATTACTTAAGAAAAATGCAGAATTTATAACAGGCGTGGGGCATCCGAGAATGAGAGAAAAAGTTACATTGAGGCTTGAAAAAATGGGAGGAATTCTAACACCGATAATTTCAAAACGCACTTCCATTTTTCCATTTAATGAAAAATATGAAGGCATCATTATTCAGCCGGGGGTGGGCATTTCGCATAATGCAAAATTTGGAAAATGTTGTGCAGTACACATAAACTCTACTATCGGGCACAGTTGTGAAATCGGAAATTTTGTGAATATCGGACCAAATGTTTCTATAATAGGACCGGTTTGCATTGGAGATTATTCATACATAAGCGCACAAGCAACTATTTTGCCACATCTCACTTTAGGGAAAAATGTTGTGGTAACTGCGGGAAAAGTAGTTAATAGAAATCTTAATGACTTTGAGACGTTTTAATTTAGGGATTAAGGATTAAGAAGTAGGAGTAAAATAATATTATGAGATACGGAAATTTCATTCATTAATTCGTGTACAAAAATATTATACTTTCCAAATGACAAATTATTTGATATCAAAACCTTAACAAGTCATTAATAATAAAGTAAGACAAATTAAAAATAATTGAACCAATACAATTTATTACAAGAATAAATCAAGAAATAAAAATTTAGTTTTTCCCAACTGCACAGGATTAGATACCTAACGCACATTTGCCCATTCAAAAACTTTTGCCAAAATGTTGATGGCAACAGAAAAATTTTTGAAAGAGCTAATATTGCAAACGCTCAAAAAAAATTTGATTACAATTATAATTTCTCAAATAATATTTTTAAATTTGGAAATAACAAAAAATGATAATTTAGTTTCTTTTTAAAAATATAGAAATTATAAAAAAAGTGGAGTCCATAATCCACAATAAAAAACGGGGCGTCACTGAAAAGCCATAAGAGTAAGAAAAATTTTAACTCAAATTAATATGAAAAGGCAAGTTATTTTATTATCAATCCTGTTCGCTTTATTTGGCTGGAGCAATTGTTTGCATGCACAAAAACTTGTTCTTGAAAAAACCTATGAAATAGATAAAAAAGCTAAAAAGGGATATTTAAATTCGGTTACTACAAACACCGGAGACAAAACCACCACTCTTTCTTTTGTTACTAAGTCTAATTCAAAAAAAGTAATGTATCAGAACTACATCTTCGATAAAGAATATAACTTTATCAAAAAGGAAGAAAAAGAAGATGTTTTTACAAATGCAAAATATAAATCTGAAAAAGGTGAGAAATATGTAGTGGATGGGGTCACTTTAGAACAAGGGTTTAGTCTAAATATTAAGAAAAGGAGAATTGAGTATTCATGGAGCTGGATTAACTTTCGTTATGAGAAAAAAATTACACTTCTTGATAAAGTGAAGCTGAAAGACGAGGAAGGGAACAAATATTGGTTGGTTAAACAGTTTGAAAATGACCAGACCGGTGACATTTATGCCATGGTAATAGCAAGTGGAAAAACAGCAACCCCGAATGAATATACTTTAATAAAAATTGGTCAGGACTTAAAAGTTGAAATTACCGACAAAATTTCCTTCAAAAAACAAAAAGGGTTTCGCGGTTCTTTTTACATACCCGTTGAAAACCCTAACGAAACAAATGACGATGATGGCGAAACTGAAAATGATATGTCAAATTCTGATCTGTGTTTTATTTTTGCAGCCGAATTCACTCCCGATAAAGACAGATTAGGAGAAAATACCGATTTTGAGATGATCCGTGTTTCTAAAGAAGGAAAAGTTATCAAAAGGATAGAATTTAAAGTTAAATCAAGCGAATGGAATATCATTAATGTTACTGCAAATGCCGGAAGTTTATATTTCATCGGTCCTGCTAACGAAGGCAAGCCATTAGGGGCATCTAAAGTTTCTGTTTCCTTTGGCGAAAACACCAAATATAATTTTTATCAAATTGCGAAAATTACCGGGGATAATGTTGATTATGTAACATCTACCAAACTTGATGAATTTGAAGCAAAACTTAAAAAACCCGCTTCGCAGAAGAAGAGTCCGGAATATAAAGGAAAAAAATTTACTATCAGAAATATTTCTGTTGCTAAAGATGGTGCCGTATTTATTTATGGCCAAAATTTCAGTGGAGAAAAATGGGACGATATTTTAATGTTTTATTTTGACAAAACCGGTGTCCTTAAAGCTCAATATGGGGTACGCTTAGAAGAAAGAAATGATTTCTCCGAAAAAAGAATGGCAAGGCAGTTTATCAAACTTACCGATGCCAATGCTTACTGGGAAATATGGGAATTAGAAGATATTGACGATGGAAGGGCATTGCAATATCCGAATATTTCAAAAATTAATTTAGCTACGGGTGATATCAGCGATTTTCAAAAATTCGGAACTGTAAAAGATAAACCTACTTATTATTTGCAGAATTCTTACCCATGTATTATTAACCCTGAAGACAATTCCCTGATTTATCTTGGGCAAAATAAGAAAAGCAATATTTTGTGGTTTGGTAAAATTGTGGTGGAATAATAAAATTTAAAAAAAAATAATATTTTTGTAAATGGTGGTTGAGGCTTTCGAAGCCACCATTTATTAATTTATAATTTACCGGTAACTTCGAGAATCTCAATTACCATTTCCCTTAAATCGAAAAATTTATGAAAAAACTTTACATTCCTGCGATACTAATGTTTTTCATTATTTCCGCATTGGGTCAAAATGCTTATTTGACTTACAACAAAGCCTATGGTCAGCTCCTATATGAAAATTATGAAGGCGCAATAGCACTTTTCACCCAGGCAATAAATGAAAAACCGGATATTGCCGATGCTTATTCATTCCGTGGGCTTTCTTATCACAAGCTTGGACAGCTTGACAAAGCCATTGAAGATTATATTAAAGATAATTCATTTAAAAAAGATAGAAGCAGCTATAATCTGGCTTGTGCTTATGCCCTTCAGGGAAAAAAAGATGATGCTTTCAGATTATTGGAGCAGAGTCAGAAATCGGAATATAAAAAACAAGCCAACATCATCGAAAGTGATACTGATTTTGAGAAACTGAAATCGGATCCCAGATGGAAAAATTTATTAACAGCAGATGTCCTCACGCCTTACGACAAATTAATGGTTGAGGTAAATGAAAAATTCGGAGCAAAAAATTTTGAAGGCTCTATTCAGGCATGCGAAAAAGCAATCGGAATAGATAAAGCCGATAAACGTGCATGGATATCCAAAGCATACATTTTATCGCAGTTAGAAAAAAATGATGAGTCCATTGCAGAATATGATAAACTTATCGGGATTGATGCTAGCGATTTTGAAGGTTATGCCGGAAAAGCAAATGTGTATTTTAAATTGCAGAAATATTCACAGGCATTGCCCTTATATGAGACGGCCGCTGCTAAAAATCCATACTACATGCCTTTGTATGAAATGGGAATGTGCAAATTTGGTACAGGTAAAAAAGATGCAGGAATCGAGGATATTAAAAAATATTGTGAAATTTTCACCAAAGACGACATGACTCTGTATACCTGCGGACGATTTTTGTATGATATGGAACGCGATAACGAAGCCCTTATATATGCAGAAAAAGCAATTGCGCTCAATAAATCTATTCCTGAATACTTTATGCTAAGGGCCTATGTGAACCATGTTAAAAAAAATTGGGATACCGCAATATCCGATTATTCACAGGTAATCGTCGCTAACGACAAGAACGCAGGAGAAGCCTATTATAAAAGGGGACTTTGCAAAGCGGAAAAATTTGCTATTTCAAAAAATGCATCTGATAAATCCGGATTCTGTTCAGATATGAAATCAGCAATAAAACACGGAATTACTGAAGCAGCACAGTACACGAAATTGTGTGAATAGGTACTTAGTGCTTGCAAGAAAACGTCAATTTCTGCGTTACTCTCAACCTGAAAAACAGTCATGTACATTAGTACACTCCTGATTTTCAGGTCTTCGAAAGCCCTGCCTACCGGACAGGCAGGCTTGAACTTGACCTTTTCTTATCAAGCACTCACACTGTTAAGCAAAAAACAAGGGTTTTCTTGCTAACACTACTTACTGAAGTTTTTTTTGTCGTCAAAGATAATATTTATCAGTCCGGATTTGGGATAGTGAGTGAATACAATGTTCCTGATAAATTCTATAATCCTTAATCCTTAATCACCATCCTTAACCTGCCAGACCTGCTTGCATCAGGCAAGCTGCGTCAAGCAGGCATGCCCTTAATCCAATAATATTTTTAATCTACGACACATCAGGAGTCTGGTACATACCGCCGAATTTAGCCATGCGAACATAATTACGAAACTGCGCTTCAAATTCTATTTCCATAGCATGCAACTCTTCTTCAGAAAGCTCATCAATAAAGCAGGTTGGATCTTCTCCGTATAAATCATTCCCTTGGAAATAAGCCATAGTACGGCAACCACCGCAGGTAAAATTGTATTTGCATTTTCCACATTTACCAGAAAATTCATTGCGCCTTACTATTTTTTTAAAAATATCCGACTCAAATAAAATTTCTTTTAAATCTGTTTTTAAAACATTTCCTCCGCTTACATGATCGCCAAGTAAGGGGCATGGAGCAACTTCGCCATCAGGTGTTACAGAATAGAACGAACCGCACCAACAACCAACTGAAGGATTTGTCGGCACATTGTATTCCGCATTTGTCTGACCAGAATATTTTGCGTGAGCATCCGGGTTCAGAAAAAAGGGAACAAAACTTACGTACCCATGAAAGTATTTTCTTAAAGAAGGATGCAGCTTTTCCTTTAATATTTTTTTATCAAACATTAAATCATAATTGCAGGAATTACGAGGAGAATAAGGAATTCTGTTGTGAGGCAATTTTAATTCACGTATTTTTTTTATTGTTTCAGCAAAATCATCAGCTGTATGTTTTCCCATTGTAACACAAATATTCATACGCACATGATGCGTTTCAAGTCTTTGTATTACATCAAGGACTTTGTTGGTTTCAACGTCTCGAGTTTTTTTATTTTCCAAATCTTTAAAAGAATTCACACCAAGTGAAATAAGAAGATTATCTCCCAGTAATTGTTTCAGAATTTTTATTTTTGAATCGTTTAATGTAGTCCCATTAGAAGCAATTCCAATTACAAAATTATTTTTTGATGCAAATTCAAGTAAGTCTAAGGCATCCTTTCTTAATAGAAATTCACCCCCAGAAAATTCGATATAACGGGTTCCTATGTTAAAGGCTGGAATTAATATTCTGTTGCAAATATCATCATAACTTAATTCAGATACACCTTTCCATTTTTCTTTTAAATGCGAACCACTTGAGCAGTTATCACAGGCAAAATTGCACGTGCGTGTGGCTTCGAGATAGAGGGTGTGAAAATATGGGAGCATATATTTTGTTTTTAGATTAAGGATTAAGGAGTAAGGAGTAGGAGTAAACTTTCCTTAATCTTTAATCCTAATTCTTAATCCATATTAATTATTTTTAGGAGTAGGAAAATCAGGATATCTGGATTTACTCTTAATATCTACTTTATACATCAAAGCCGAACACCTATTTCATAATCTCAAATGCTTATCAATAATTCAAATGTAAAGATAAAAATAATAACAGAACTACATTAATAAAATTTAAAATGTTATTCTTAATCTGAATTATTGATGTGTTTGTAGGAGTAGAAGTAGGAGAAAAGATATCAAATAATTTAATAAACAAAACCACTTTTATGCAAACCTGTGAGGAGCTTACGCACAAGCCTCCACTCGAAACCTCACAGGATGGCATATCTATACTTTTTTCTCATTCTACTTATCATTCTATTAGTCCTTTTTCAACCTGATAGATTTAATAACTTTGCAGAAATAGTGCCTGCAAGAAAACGCCAATTTCATCGTTACGCTTGACCTGAAAAGTAGTCATGTACATTAGTACACTCCTAATTTTCAGATCTTCGCAAGCATTTCGGCAAGGTCAATGTATTACCTTGAACTTGACGTTTTCTTATCAGGCACACACATTGTGAGCAAAAAACATAAGTTTACTTGCAAACACGAAATAGGAGCAATCCGATTTCACAAAACAAATTAAATTCGTTTTCAGAATTGAATAAAAATGAATAAATTTGTATTTTACAAATAAATCCGGTTATTCATGAAATGGGCTTTTATTATTGGCGCTTCAAGCGGGTTTGGTCTTGCTACTGCACGAAAATTAGGGAGCAAGGGATATAATTTGTTATTATTGCACAGAGACAGAAGAGTTAAGTTGCCTGAAATAGAACAATGTTATGAAGAAATCCGTGCAACCGGAGTTCGGGTTCTCAGTTTAAATCTCAATGCATACGATCAAGCTACCTTTGATACTGTTCGTGAAAAAATACAACAAGAAATTTTACCGGAGGGAAAAATCAATGTTTTTGTTCATTCGCTTGCAGATGGAAATATTGGAAAAATTTCTGTTGAAGATCCCTCAAAAGAAAAGCAGCTTACAGACGAAGGCTTCAGGCGAACAATTGAAGCAATGGGTATAAGTTTTATTACATGGAGCAGGTATCTAAAAGAGCAAAATTTCTTTGCAGAAAATGCACGGATTATCGGAATAACAAGTGAAGGAACAAAGCTCGTATTACCACTGTATGCTGCTGTTGCTGTAGCTAAATCGGTATTAGAAACTTCCGTAAAATATCTTGCAGTAGAGTTTGCTTCATTTAAAATAACAACAAATTTAATTTGCGCCGGCGTGTCTGATACCAACGCATTGAAAGTATTTCCCGATTATCAGAAATTATTAGAAACGTATAAAAAAAGAAATCCGTTTGGAAGGCTTACAACTCCGGAAGATGTGGCAAATGCGATATATCTTTTAAGTATGGACGAAGCAGCATGGATTAACGGCGCAACTATTAGGGTTGATGGGGGAGAACAAATAGCCGGAGTAATATGATGTATTTGCCCAGAATGTCCGATAGCAGCGTTACTCTTGAATTGAAAACGGTCATTTACTCACGTAAACTCCCTGTTTTTCAATTCTGCGAAAGCCTTGCTCTCGAACATTCTGAATCAAACACATACTTTATAGTCGCTACGACAACAGCCACTATTAAACAAAACAGTATGGGAACAAAGAATAATATTGCAAGTTGCAGATTGCTTTAATAGGGTGATTTCGACAAGCTCAATTACCCTGTAAAATGTAAAAAATAACAACAACATACAACATGCAACAAACTAAAATAATAAATTTAATTTAAACAATTCTTGTGACAACAGAGCAAAAAATACTTTCTTCCCTACCCTACTGCGAACCATTTTTGTTTGTTGACAGAATAACAAATATTAATGAAAATAGCATAGCAGGAAGCTACACTTTTAATCCGGAAAGTTTTTTTTATAAAGGACATTTTAAAGACAAACCTGTAACACCGGGAGTAATTTTACTGGAATGTATGGGACAAATCGGATTGGTTTGCTTTGGAATTTACTTATTGAATCTGCACGAAAAAAAAACAGATTTTTCAATTGTATTAAGTAATCTTGAATCAGATTTTTTTAAAATTGTTTATCCGGAAGAAACAGTCTTTGTTCATTCAGAAAAAATGTATTTGCGAAATAATATTTTAAAATGCAGAATTCGTTTATCTGACAATAATAATGAAACAATAACGACAACTATTGCAAGCTGTAAATTCAAATTGGAATCATGAAAAAACGGGTCGTAATAACAGGAATGGGTGTTGTAGCACCTAATGGTACAGGAGTTGAAAATTTTCTGCATTCCATTCAAAACGGAGTATCGGGAATTCGTTTTATCGAAGAATTAAAAAATCTGAATTTTGGCTGTCAGATTGGCGGGATACCGGAATTTAATGATTCTCCCTATTTACAGATTTTAGAACAATACGGACTCAATGGGTGCAGTAAAATAATAACATTATCATGCATTGCAGGGCTTGAAGCCTGGGAAGATGCCGGTTTTCAAATACCCGAAAGAGAAAGTGCAGTAGATTATGAAACGGGCATTATCATTGGAAGCGGTATTGGGAGCGCTGATATTTTTGGAGAAAGAATAGTTCCTCTGACCAATGAAAAACAAATAAAAAAATTACGCAGCACAATTGTTGAACACAGCATGTTAAGTGGCCCTTCTGCAAATCTTGCCGGTATTCTTGGTTTGGGAAATCAGATAACATTTAATTCATCCGCATGTTCAACCGGAACAGAAGCTATCCTTATGAGCTTTGAAAGAATCCGTTCAGGGCAGGCAATTAGTATGATAGCAGGCGCCGCAGACACATACTCTCCTTACTGCTGGTCTGGCTTTGACTCCATGAGGGTATTAACCCGCAAATACAATGAAGAACCAGAAAAAGGAAGCAGACCCATGAGTGAATCGGCAAGCGGTTTTGTCCCGGGTGCAGGCGCAGGAATTATCATACTTGAAGAATACGAAACAGCAATTAAACGAAACGCTAAAATATATGGAGAAATAGTTGGTGGACACATAAATGCAGGAGGTCAGCGTAGTGGCGGCACCATGTCTGCTCCGAATTCAGAAGGAGTTATTCGTTGTATTAAAAATGCAATGAAAGACGCTTGTATTGAAAGCAAACAAATAGATTACATTTCCGGTCATCTTAGTTCAACAATGGCAGACCCGATTGAAATCAAAAACTGGACAGAAGCATTAGGCAGACAAGGCAATGAATTTCCATATATTAATTCGCTGAAATCAATGACCGGTCATACTATAGGAGCTGCCGGAGCCATTGAAACTGTGGCTGCCCTTTTACAGATGAATCATAATTTTATTCATCCCAGCCTAAACTGCGAAGACTTACATCCTGAAATAAAAAAATTAGTTGCCCCTGAAAAAATACCTCATACAACAATCAATGATATAAAAATTAAGTATCTTGCAAAATCAAGCTTTGGTTTTGGAGATGTGAATGCATGTGTGATAATTAAAAATTTAAAAGATTAGTTTATGGATACAATAAAAAATGAAGTGAAGGAAATTTTAAATAAGTATATTTTTGATAAAAAAATTTGGACAAATGCTCCAGAAAATCCGCGCATAATTCTGGATTTAAAAATAAATTCCGCACGAATTGTTGACATTGTTTTGGACGTAGAAGAAAAATACGGAATAGAGATTGATGATAAAGCATTGGAAAAAATAATAACAGTAGAAGACGTTATCAATACGATTAAACTGAAAGCAGATAAGTAAATTGATTGCCAATGATATCATATCATTTATAAATATAGAAAGCAAATATCGTATTGCAAGCGATAAGGCTTTGAAAATTATTTTTCATCCCGATGAATATAATTTGTTAAATAACTATTCGCAGGTTTTACTTTCCTCTTTGCTTTGGACATGCAAAGAAAGCGCATACAAAATAATGATGAAGAACGGCTTTAGAAGAGCTTTTGCCCCTTCTCTTTATTGCGTTTCAATATCTGCTTCTGAAAATTCTATTTTTTCCGGAACAGTATCCTATAATAATTCTCATGTTTGTGCTTATTATTCCGGTGTAACAGATTCATTCATTAATACCATAGCTGCTGTTAGTAAAAAATCGTTACCATTTATTTTTCATAAAATTTTTTCAGTAAATACATCTGAAGAAAAAGATGTGCGTATCTGTAATGAAATAAGCAAATCATTAAATATTCCTGTTTCTAATATTGAATTGAAAAGAAATTATTGGGGAATTCCAGAATTAATAATTGATGGGAAAAAATCTAATATTGAAATTTCTCTCAGTAATGATGCCTCCTATATTTCACTCGCTTATTTGTCTTAATACACTATGATGAATAATTTGACGGTCAGCATTGGAATTACAACTCATAATCATGAGCTTTTTATTGCAGAAGCATTAGACAGCATTCTTTCTCAAAACACTAATTTTAGCTTTGAAATTGTTATTTGTGATGATGCATCATCAGATTCAACAATATCTATTATAGAAAAATATAAAGCTGCAAATCCTAATAAAATTAAAGTTTATTATTCTGATAAAAATATTGGTCCTTTCGAAAATGCAAAAAAATTATATGGAAATCTGAAAGGGAAATATATAGCATGGCTTGATGGAGATGATTACTGGACTAATTCAGAGAAGCTACATAAACAAATTATATTTCTTGAAGAAAATCCTGATTATGTCGGTTGTTTTCATGATGCATTAATCATAAGCAATATCCAAAATGATTCTAAAGCCGGAGATCAGGAAAAAAAACAAGCATTACATCATTACAAATTTTATTCTCAATTTAACAGGTATTCATCTGATTTTTATCCATGGGATTTATTAGACAGAAATATAATTCCAACAGCATCTTTGCTTTTCAGAAACGGAGACTATAAAGAGTATTTTAACACATATAATAATATAAATATCTCACAAAACTGGCTGATTCATTTATACCTGATAAGAAACAGTAAATTTTATTATTTTAATGAAGCATGGTCTGTTTACAGAGATCATGCAGGAGGTATTTCAAAAACCATAGCGCAAAATTCTTTTAAGAAAAAGAATATTTATATCTATAAAAAATTATTAAAAGATACGTATTACAAAAAACATCATGCAATTAAAATATTGTACGGAATTATTAATGAGTACAGACAAATTTTATACAACGAGGCAACATATCAAAAAGAAAGAAAAATGTTTTACAGTTCTTTATTTTATTACGTTGGTAATATGATAAAGCTCTTTTTTAAGGAAGGAAAATATTTTACAGGCAGATATCTAAAGAGACAATAATGTGCGGAATCATTGGTCAGGTAAATAAAAATGCGACAATAATCTCTTCTGATTTTGAGCGGATGCGAGATACCCTTGCGCACAGAGGATCTGATGGCTTTGGTGCATGGTATTCGGAAGACAAAAAAACGGCATTTGGTCATCGCAGATTATCATTGATTGACCTTTCTGAAAAAGGAAAACAGCCCATGTGCAATGAAGACAGAACTTTATGGCTGACCTGTAATGGAGAAATATACAACTATAATGCATTGAAAAATGAGCTAATTCAGAAAGGACATGTGTTCTGTTCCGAAAGCGACAGCGAAGTTATTATTCACGGATATGAGGAGTGGGGTGCATCTGTGCTAGAGAAATTAGACGGTATGTTTGCTTTTGGCATTTATGATGAGAAAAATCAAAAGTTGTTTCTCGCCAGAGATCGTTTCGGAATAAAACCCTTATATTATTATTACGATTCTGAAACCTTAATTTTTGCTTCCGAAATAAAAGCAATAATAGCTTCTTCAATGGTTCCAAGAAAAATAAATTTTACTTCTTTTTGTAATTTTTTTACTTATAGATATATCCCTTCCCCAGATACAATATGGGAAAACATAAATAAATTATCACCCGCCACATATTTGATTTTTGACAAAATTAACGCTCCTATAGTTAAAGAATATTATTCTCCAGATTTTATAACCACTACTAATAATTATGAAAATATAACAGCAAAACTTGACAATCTTTTAGAGCAATCTGTAAGTTCTCATATTTTGTCGGATGTACAGGTAGGGTTTTTTCTGAGTGGGGGCTATGATAGCAGCACAATAGCTTACTATCTTAATAAAATCAAATATAATACACAGGCTTTTTCAATAGGTTTTGAAAACTGGGAAAAAAGTGAACATTATTATGCCGCATTAGTCGCTAAAACATTTCAGCAGCCTTTGCAAACAACAATTATGGGTAATGATAATTTATCAGAATTAGAGGACCTTAGTTATTTTTACGATGAACCTCTTGCGGATATTTCAATCCTTCCAACTTACTTTGTAAGCAAATCGGCTGCATCAAAAGTTAAGGCTGTTTTGTCCGGTGAGGGAGCAGACGAAATTTTTGCCGGTTATACCTGGCATCGTGAAATTCCATTGAATCTTGACATACGGTCAAAAATATATTACCTTACTCAAAAAATTAAGAGAAAACACGCTCATTTTTCAGTAGAAAACTATAGTGAGGCAATGTCAATGGGATGTTTTGACAAAAAAGAACTCTGCAAACTTTTAAACCCTGATTTATTTTCTTATATTCCTGAGGATACAAATTGGTTTTACAGAAAACATTTTAAAAAAGAATTGAGTGGCTTAAAAGCCTTTCAATATCTCGACATAAAAACATTTATGGGAGAGCTTGTGCTGACAAAAGTTGACAGAGCAAGTATGGCAAACTCCCTTGAAGTGAGAGTTCCTTTTTTAAATCATCATCTTACAGATTTTGTAACACAATTGCCTGAAGAAAAATATTTCAGCAAATCTCAAACAAAAATTTTATTGCAGAATACTATTAAAAATAAAATTCCCCAAGAAATAATAAAGCGACCAAAGCAAGGATTTGTAGGTCCGGATACATACTATATGGATATTAGCTGGTATAAGAAAAATCTTGAAAACTGTAATTTAATCCGAGAAAAAATTATTCGCAAAGAAACAGTTGAAGGATATTTACAATCTAAAGATCATTGGCGCTTATGGAAAATACTTATCATGGAGAACTGGTATAAAAAATGGATGATTTAAAATGTTAAAAAATATATTCAAAAAAATACCAAAAATAAAGGGAGTTCCCATATCTGATGTTAAACAATATTTCCATCAGCGCCCCTGTAGTACGCTTGAATATTTTTGCGCTGCACCGTTCAAATCTATGCTGTTTATTCAAAACGGAGACGTTAAAGTTTGTCATTACAATCGTGGAATGTCAATTGGAAATTATCCGAAAATGTCTTTAATAGAAATATGGAATGGTGCTGCATTAAATAGAATTCAGGATGGTATTAAATCCGGAGATTTATCACAAGGTTGTTTTGATTGCAGAAATTTTTTACTAAAAAAAAATTATGAGTCAGTTCCGGCAAGCAGATACGATTTTTTAGCGAAATTCAAGCCTGAAGAAGGATATCCGGTAATGCTCGATTTTCAGCTCACCAACACTTGTAATCTTGAATGTATTATGTGCAGCGGGGAGTACTCCAGTTCAATACGAAAAAACCGAGAAAAAGGAAAAGCTTATCATGAGCCATGGGACAATGCATTTATTGAACAACTGAAAAATTTTATCCCTCATATTAAAGCCGCATCATTTACCGGAGGAGAGCCCTTTGCTTCCGAAATATATTTTTCTATATGGAATTTGATTAAAAAAATTAATCCGTCTATTGATATTTTCGTATCAACAAATGCTACAATTCTAAATGATAAAATAAAAGAAATTCTCCAATCGCTTAAATTCAATTTCACAATATCTATTGATTCTGTAGTGAAAGAAACGTATGAGACAATAAGAAAGAATGCCTGTTTTGAAACAACAATGCAAAATATTTCATGGATAGAAAATTATTGCAAAACGAATAATCGTTCTTTTTCCATTAAAGCTTGTATAATAAAAAATAACTTTCAGGAAATACCGGAATTTATAAATTTCTGGAATGATAAAAATTGCGTTGTATACCCGAAATTAGTATGGTTTCCACCTTATCTCAGCATTCGCAAATTATCTCAGGATGAATTAAAATATATTTCCAATTATTATGAAAATTTCAAATTCTCTGAAAACACAAATATTCAAAAAGGGAATATTCGCTTTTTCAAAGGCATTTGTTCACAAATAAATGAATGGACTGGTGAAAACAGAGAGTCTCCTAAAAATAAACTTACGTTTTTTTCGACAAAGGAGCTAAAAGAGATGCTGATAAAAAACATTTCAGATTATATTAATTCTCATGATGAAATAAAAGAGAAAGAGCTTTTTTATAAAAAAGAAATAGAGGAAATAATTTGCTGTGAAAAAGATGAAGTTAATTTAAAAAATGCCTTGTTAAATTTTATTAATATTTCTCCTTCTTCTATAATTGCAGAGATAGATAGAAATACACCGGAAAAATTAAAAGAACGTTTTAAAGCAGCGGGGAAAGAATAGCTTATGTTTTTTAAAAAAAAATATCCCGAATGGTTTTCTGAAATCAACAGGATTCGTCCTTCCCGGGCGAAGGAAACAGGATGTTTTGCACCTCAAAGCAACATGTATTTCAGAATTGACGGAAGTGTTACATCTTGTTGCCATAACTGGTCATATAAAATTGGGCACTACCCATCGCAAAATATAAAAGATATATGGCAATCCGACCAAAAAAAAATCTTGCAAAAATCTTTAGACTCTTTTGATTTTTCATTAGGATGTTACCGTTGTTTCATGAGTATAAAAAGTAGAAATATTTCCGGAACAGGACTTCTTGACTTTGATCGTTTCAAAAACAAAACAGCCTTTCCCATGTGCATTGAATTTGAACTGGAATCAGATTGTAACCTGCAATGTATAATGTGTACACGCAATATACATGAATTAAAAAAAACAAAAAAAATGCAGGAAAATAATTTAACTGAAATTTATGACACAAAGTTTATTAATGAATTAAAAGAATTTATTCCTTTTTTGAAAGAAGCAAAATTTTACGGCGGAGAGCCTTTTTATATTGAATCATATTATAAAATATGGGAATTAATTCTTGCCATAAACCCTGCATGTGAAATAAGCATGCAAACAAACGGTACAATTCTTAATGACAGAATAAAAGAAATATTATCAAAAGGTAGATTTAATATTGGAATTTCAATTGACTCAATAAAATCTGATACTTATGAATTTATCCGCAAAGGTGCCGGGTTTGAAAAAGTAATAGAAAATCTGTTGTTTTTTCAAAATTACTGCAAAAGTAAAAAAACCTATTTTGGGATTAGTATTTGCCCAATTAAAAAAAACATGTATGAAATTCCTGAAATTATAAACTATTTTGAAAAGCTTAATATCCCTGTTTTTCTTAACACGGTACTACTCCCTCCGGCACATGCATTGTGGACTTTATCTGCAAATGAAATTGAGAAATATCATTCCTTTCTGAAAGAATCCTATGAATTGGAAGAGGTGAATTTTACTCCTGAAACAAAAAAAGTTTATCTGAGTTTTATTCAACTCATTCATGCCTGGCAAAAAAAAGCTCTTATTAATGAAAAAGAGAAAGAGTCTCTTTTTATACTGGCAGAAAACGTAATTAAAGTTAAAATAAAAGAAAAAATATTACAAGCCGGTAATAAAACGAATAAAGAAATTAAAATTGAAACTATCAATAGTTTTATTCATGAGCTTTTGAATAATATTCCAATATCTTTGCATAAAAAAGCTTTGATAAATTTATTTCTTTTAGATGACAGACTTATTATTGAAATTATATCTGAAGAAGAAAAATATGTTGCTGATTTTATTTCACAATATTAAAACTGGTGTATATTTTACCGCTATTTTATTAATGTTTTCCGTGTATTCTTTTTCACAGCAATACAGTAGTAAAATACAAAATAAATCAATCAATTTATCCCTGACAAACCCGGGTAAAAGTATTATTTGTATAAAAAATACTGGAGATAAGCCCTGTATGTTTAATTTAAAACTGAATAACCAGTTCTATGAAAGCAGCGAAGATGTTCTGAAAAAAATTAAGTCCCGCGAAATAGAAGGAGGGAAAAAGCCGGAGCATTACAGAGCATGGTGGTATATAAAATCTTTAAGCTATCCTTTTGAGGGAATATCAGATAATGTGTGGCCGTGTTCAATTAATCTAATGCTTAATTCTTTAGGATTTGGTAATAGCCAGCAATTAACACATACACTAAATTTAATTTGGAATAAAACTAATTTTATCTCACAGATGTCAACAATGCATCATTACTATTATCCTGAAGTTTTTATTGAAAACAGATGGGAGTTATATGATGTATTTAATGGATTATATTTTTTAAATTCTGGAAATAAAACAGCAGGATTAAACGAAATATCCAATGACAGTAGTATAACTAAAAATTATGTATTGCATAAAACAACAGGTCTAAATTGTAATAAAATTAATGAACAAATTAATTTTCACTATAAGAATAAAAAAACAGAGGCAACACTTCCTCAAGCAATTCATGAAATTGCGGACAGTATGATTTTCTATTTACCAAAAGGAGGAAAAATTGAATTTCCTGCAATTTTTGATTCTGACGTAAAAACTTACAATCATACTCCTGTTCCATATTTTGCGCAATTGAAACTTACATTACCTGAAGGCTGGGGCGGTTTTTTAAACTATCCATTTATTGTTCATTCTATAAAAGGGAAAGGAATTGTTGAGATTAATAAAAAAGAATTCAGAATAGGTTCGCCAGAAATAGCACAAGAAATACAAACCTATGAATCATTTATCAATACTATAAAAATAATAAAATCAGAAAAGGATGTTGAAATTATATATCTAATAAATCCTCTGAATACGAAGCTGCAATTTGAGAACATATTAAAATTCGAAGGTTATCATATAGACCGTTTAGATATAACTTTCCCTGAAATTCACGATTCACTTACCATTGAAGACAAACTGTATAATCAAAAGTTTTTTTATCATACAGACAGAATTAAATTGTTTCAAGAAAAAGAATCAATCGAACATCCAGAATTTAAAAGTATTGAAGACCTGATTAACTTTTCAGAAATTTATTTCAATCAAATTGGGAAAACAGAAAGAGGTAGTAGTTTTATTAAAGGATTAAAAGATCTTAACAAAAAAATTCCAGCAGAAAATAAAAAGTCAGATATAATAATTTGTTTACTGAATTTACCTTTCAATATGATTTTATTTGATTTTGAGAACAACGAACCTGATAAAATTTTAAGCAAAATACAAGCAATTGGAAACATGTGGTAAACATAAAAATGACAATGCTTTTGTTTATGTTGTTTGCGGTGCGGACGAGCACATCAATGCATTAAACTATTCTATTGTTTGTATAAAAAAATATTCTTTGTTTCCTATCATTGTTATCACGGATAGTAAAAGAAATTCCAAAAAAATTGAACACGATAACATTATTGACATCCCTACTCCCGAAAACTATTCTCATCATGCAGCAAGTATTTTTCTAAAAACCGGTCTGCATAAATTTTTACCACCCGGGAAAACTTATTGCTATCTCGATAGTGATGTGATTGCTCTTTCAGAAGAAGTAAATTCAATTTTTGATTTTAAGCCTGAACCAATTTTATTTGCTTCCGATCATTGTACAATGCAAAGGTTCAGTCCCTATGCTGTTAATTGCGGTTGCGCCGAGAAAACAAAAGAAGAAATCACGCAACTTGAATCAGAAATAAAAAAACACAACCCCTTTTTTCATTCAGAAAAACTTCAGGAAAATAATTATTTCCGGGAGTTTCACAGAATTGCAATTTCAATAAGAAATAATCCTATAAAAGGATTACGTTTAGCAATCAGATTTCTATGTTTTTTATATTTCACGCATAAAAAATATTTTCGTTTAAATCAAAATATCCGATACAATAGAAAGAATAAAACCTGGATTGATAATAAAGATAATGCTATTCTTTTCCATGTTTTGAATTACTATAAAAAAATTGAAAAAGAAAGCCCATTCAGATTTCGATTTCTCAAAATGTCTTGGGTCAATAAATCAGGGAAAAATGTTTATAATTGTAGCTGCGAGCATCTTTCAGAAGCTATAAAAAATAAATTTAATGTACATATTACAGATAATAATTGGCAGCACTGGAACGGAGGCGTTTTTCTTTTTTCAGATATTTCGCACAATTTTCTCGAAACATGGCATCAATGGACATTGCAAGCATTTGAAGACCCCTACTGGAAAACAAGAGATCAGGGGACATTAATTGCTACTGTATGGAAATTTAAGCTGAATAAAAAACAGAGATTGCAGAAAAAATTTAATTTTATTGCTGATTACTATAATCCAGAAAATACTTATTGCGAAGGCAAAGGATTTACATACGATAATTTCAGAACTGCTTTTAATCCCTGTTTCATTCATGTATATCATCAATTCGGAAATAAAAACTGGGAAATCTGGAATGCAATTGAAAATATAACCGGAATTCCATACCATGAGTAGTAGATCCTTTGATATCATAAGGGCTATAAGCCTAAAAGGAATTAAAAAAATTAATTTCTTTTACATTTCGCTGTTCAAAAAACATAAATTCCCAAATCAGGATAAACAAATTTTATCTGAATATTATTTATCGCGGGAAATTATTTTTCCAGATTTTTTATGTCAGGCTCCTTTCAATAATATGTATTTTGCTTCTGACGGAAACGTTTCGGCTTGTTGTTACAACCGTTCGCTAAACTATGGAAATATTTATGAGCAAAGCCTCTCTGAAATATGGAACGGAAAAAAAAGAAAACAACTCGCTGAAAGCATTCTCAAATATAATCTCTCTGATGGATGTCAGGCTTGTCAAAATGCTATTCAGGAGAAATCATTTTCGATTGTTCTTGCGCGCGATCATGACTATTCTCCTATATTTAAAGATTACCCTTCTTCTATCGAATTTGAATTGAGTAATCAGTGCAATCTGCAATGTATTATGTGTAATGAGCAGTTGTCTTCAAAACATGCCGATTCTCTTGTCCAGCAAATTAATTCAAATGAAAAATTCTTGGATGAATTGATTCCTTATTTGCAAAAATTAAAAAGAGCAAAATTTCTTGGAGGAGAACCTTTTCTTATTCCTATATACTATCAGATATGGCAAAAACTAGTTCAGATTAATCCCTCATGTAATATTATAATTCAAACAAACGGAACAATCCTGAACGATGAAATAAAAACCCTGCTAGAAAAAGGTAAATATCATATAGGAATTTCATTGGATTCTTTAAATAAAGATAATTATGAGAAAATAAGAAAGGGAGCAAATTTTGATAAAGTAATGCAAAACCTTCATTTTTTTAATAGTTATTGCAAATTAAATAATACCGTATTCAGTATTGCATGCTGCCCAATGCAACAAAACTGGAAAGAACTTCCGGATATTATTTCTTTTTGCAATAAGTATAACATTGCTCTTTTGTTTAACAGGGTTACACAACCCAAAAATGCATCATTAATGTATTTACATTCTTCTGAATTGCAGAAAATATATGATGATTTATCAAAGCATAAATTTTATGGAAAATCGTATTGCGCATACAGAAATAAAATTCAATACGAAAGCCTGTTGGAAGAAATAAAATCATGGCAAAAAAAAGCAAAAAAAAAAGAAGAACGCTCTCATCAATTAGCGACTCTTGATATTGCTGTTCTTGAACAAATGATTATTGAAGAATTAATTGCCAATAAAGAAATTGACAGCGAGGAGAAAAAAGAAAGAATATCAAATAAAATTAAATTT
Source organism: Bacteroidetes bacterium GWF2_35_48 (assembly GCA_001769125.1). Taxonomy (GTDB): domain Bacteria; phylum Bacteroidota; class Bacteroidia; order Bacteroidales; family GWF2-35-48; genus GWF2-35-48. The sequence continues at coordinate 70,526 of MEOG01000115.1, forward strand.
ATTATTAATCATTTCTCTAAAAGAAACGAATACAAAACATTTCTAATAAATATATATTTATTCTCTAAAGAATATTTAATCCGGGCACTTCTTGACCGAAATGAAACGGATATTTTGAAAAAAGCAGAACAAATTTTTTATCCTGACTAAATTGAAGCATAAAATGAATAATATCATTCACAGCCTCTGGATAGGTCAACACTTCAGCAATATTGAGCTGCTGACGCTTTGTTCTTTTATTGCGCACGGGCATGATTTCCATTTGTGGGTGTATGAAAAAATTTTAACTCCTCTCCCACCCGCTGTTGTTCTTCGTGATGCCAATGAAATAATTCCTGCTGATAAAATTTTTCGTTATAAATACAAAAATCAGTTCGGGCATGGCAAGGGCAGTCTGGGAGGATTTTCTGATATTTTCAGATATAAACTTTTATACGAACATGGCGGCTGGTGGGCCGATATGGATGTAACCTGCATTAAGCCTTTCGATTTTGCAGCAGCTTATGTTTTCAGAACACATCAGAGTTTAAAAGTTGTGGGAAACATTATGAAATGTCCGCCTAAAAGCGAGTTGATGAAACTTTGTTATGAAAAAGCAATTCAAACAATTGATGAAGAAAATAAAGACTGGCACAAACCCATTCAGATTCTTAATGACTATATTTCTGAACTCAATCTGGAAAAATATATTATTGAAATGTCAAACCCAGACTCGTGGAGAATGATACGAAAACTGTTGAATACAGACTTTTTTCCTCCCGAAAAATGGAATGCCATTCATTGGGTTAATGAAGAGTGGAGACGAAATGGACTGGATAAAAATTATTATTTGAATAATTCTTATCTCGGAAAATTAATGCAAAAATATAGAATAGAAAAAAACAACAAAAATGCGCTGCAAGTTTTTTCTGAAAAAATAAAACTATCGTATCCTTATGCGGCATGTAAATACGTTGCATGCAACGTATCTACATACATAACACATTAACATGCCTACAATCCCAACAATACCTCCTCATACCTTTTAACAATGGAATGCCAACTGTATTTGTTCTTTTTTTCTTCACGAATTTCATCCGGAACTTTATAACCGACAACAAACTTTTCATTATAAAAACGTAAAATTTTCAGAGCTAAAGAGCGGTAGTCTCTCATCTCTACAAGCTCTCCGTTTACCTGATCCTGTATTAAAGCAGGATTTTCGCTAACGGGTGTTGTAATTACATATTGTCCGCATGCAAGCGATTCCATAACAGAAATAGACATTCCCTCTTCTAATGATGGCGCTACTTTTAAACTGGATGTTTGATGTTCTTCCAACAATTGTTCTTTTGGCAACCAACCTGAAAAAGATACTTTATTATGTAAATTATTTCTGTTGACATAATATTGCATTTTCTTCTTCAAGGGGCCATCTCCAATAATAAGAACCGAAAAATCATCCGTTACAGAATACAGAAGTTTTATGGCTTTCAGAAATGTGAAAGGATCTTTTTGCTTCACTAGTCTCCCTGAAAATATAATACGGAAACGAGATGATTTTTTTTCGTGATCGGGCATAAATACATTAAAATCGCCACCATTCGGAATGACAACATTTTTATATTTGTATTTGCCCATAAACTTGTCGGCATTAATCTTCATGGGCTCTGACTGCACAAATAGCCTTTCTGCATTCGTGCATATTCTCTTTATCCATCTATACGTAAACAAATGATAAGGTAACATTTGTTCCGGAAAAAACCAGGGAATATCATGACCATGTGAGATGACAACATAAGGAATATTGAAATTCTTTTTTACAAAAAATGCAATATCCCCACCCGGTAAAGAAAAATTTGCAAAACACAAATCAAAACTATTATTACGACAATATTCTGTCAAGAATAATTTGCTTTCTTTAGAAAAGGAAAGCATTTCAAAAATATTCGATTTAAAAATATTTTTCCTTTTACATTTCAAACGAATTATCTTTACGTTCTCTTGCTCCTCTGTTTCCTTTTCACCCTCATACCATGTTGTAAGAACTGTCATCTGATGCCCGAGCGCAGCCAGTCCGTCTGTAATATATTTTGATATCACACCCGCGCCCGCTCCCAATGGAGGATATTCGTAATTAAGCATCAGAATCTTCATAATTCAAACTTACACAAAAATTCTATATATAGCTCATATACATAAAAAATATTTACATTGTTCAGACGTTGCAATGTAATGTCTCTTACTCCAATCTCTACTCAAATAGAATCATCATCAAACCTGCCAACCAAGCTCTGTATAGCAATGCTCTGCTTTATCAAATAATCTTCAAATCCATAATCATTGTTCAGACGTTGCATTGCAACGTCTCTTTCTCCTATCCCCACTCAAATTATTCAATCTTCAAATTATTTGACCCAAACCAAAAATAAAATATCTTTGCCCCCATGTGGACATTCCTGAAAAATTATTTTTCATTCTCAAAGGGAGAGAGAAATGGTCTTATAATTCTTACAATGATTATAATGATTCTAATTGCGGTGTGGATACTTCTCCCCATTACATTTAAAAAAGAAATCACAAATTTTGATGATTTCGAAAATCAGGTTAATACTTTTTTAGCATCCTCCAAAAAAACTAATTCCAATTTTTTACCCCAAGCCGAAAAAGAAATGTATTTAATAAACCCAAATACAGCTACAGAAGAAGATTGGGAAAACTTAGGACTGAAGAAATTTCAAAGCAAAATAATTTTAAATTACATCAATAAAGGTGGAAAGTTTTTCAAAAAAGAAGACCTGAAAAAAATTCACTCTATAACAGAAGAGCAATACAATAAAATAGAGCCCTATATCTTCATTCCTGAAAAAGCAAAACCAAATTATGAACCAGTTTCTCAAAAAACCTTATTTGAATTTGATCCGAATTGCACAAGTGAAGATGATTTCAAAAAATTAGGACTTTCTGAAAAACAAATTACCGTGATTTCAAATTTTCTATCTAAAGGAGGAAAATTCAGAAACAAAGATGATTTTAAAAAAATGTATTGTATTCCCCCAAACCAATTTGAAGAATTGGAATCATTTATTTTCATTGAGCCTATACCGGAAAAAATATCAAGCAGATTCGATCCAAATCTAAAAATAGATATTAATTCAGCAGACTCAGCAGAATTTATGAAAATAAAAGGGATTTCGCCCTATTTGGCGAAAAACATAATTAAATACAGAGAAGCTTTGGGTGGTTTTGAGTCAATTATACAATTAAAAGAAATAAAAAGTATGAAGCCCGATACATATAATATTATAGAAGCTCAATTACTAACTTCGCCAAAAATACGAAAACTAAACCTAAATAACGCAACATTTGCAGAAATTGTAAAACACCCCTATATTGACTACGAAACAACCATAACTATACTGAAATATAAAAAAATAATGACGAAAATACAATCCATAAATGAACTTACTGAAAACAAAATTATTAGCGATTCTATTTATCAAAAAATAAAAATTTACATCTCCACACAATAATTTTTTAATTTAGATTTTGAAATTATTAATTCCTTTTATATCTTTGCAGCCCTTTATTATAAAAAATAAGTAAATATGATCATTATACCTATTAAAGAAGGTGAACACATTGACAAAGCCTTAAAAAAGTTCAAACGTAAATTTGAAAAGACAGGAGTTATTAAGGAATTGCGTGAACGTCAGGCGTTTAAAAAACCTTCCGTAAGATTTAGAGAAACAAAAATCAGAGCTATTTACAAGCAGCATTTGCAACAGGAAGAAATGTTGTAAGCATAGTAATAAGCAGCTGGAGGAATGATCTGGAAGAGATACTTCCGTTAATACAGCAAGAATGTACATCGAAAAATTCATTCAATACCTCAGTACAGAAAAAAAATTTTCCGAACACACTATTCTTGCGTACAGCAGCGACCTGAACCAATTCACATCATTTTGCAGTGAAGAGCAGGTTGAAACGGAAATCAATACCAATCATAAAATAATCCGCCGGTGGATTGTAAAGCTTATGGAGGAAAACATATCCCCCAGAAGCATAAACAGGAAGATTACAACTCTCAAATCATATTATAAATTTTTACAGCGTGAAGAAGTTATCTCGGTAAACCCGATGAATAAAATTCTTTCGCCAAAAACAAAAAAAACATTACCGTTCTTTGTAGAAAAAAAACAGGTTAACAAATTGCTTGATGAACCCGATTACTTCGGAGATGATTTTGAAGGCATAAGAAACCAATTGATGATTGAGATGTTTTATTTTACAGGAATGCGATTATCAGAGCTTATGAACCTTAAAATTTCTGACTTCGATAAAATTTCCCTTACATTAAAAGTGTTGGGAAAAAGAAATAAGGAACGCATCATACCTGTCAATATGAATTTTGGAAAAAAAATCAACAGATTTTTAGAAATCAGACACAAAATAAGCTCGTCAAATGATTTTATTTTCATAACCAAAACAGGTAAAAAGGCTTACGGAAAGCTCATTTATCGGGTTGTAAAAAAATATCTTGAATTAGTTACAACCATAGAAAAAAAGAGCCCGCATGTATTAAGGCACACATTTGCAACGCACATGCTGAACAACGGAGCAGATCTGAATGCAATAAAAGAATTACTGGGTCATGCAAATCTGGCGGCAACACAGATTTATACGCACAGTTCTTTCGAGAAAATTAAAAACATATATAAACAGGCTCATCCAAGAGCGTAATTTTTGGAGGACGACTTATGAACTTAAAAATTAATTCTATACATTTTGATGCTGATGCCAAACTGGAGGATTATATTCAGAGCAAGGTTACTAAAATGAACAAATTTTATGAAGGTATTGTTGGAGCTGAAATTTTTTTGAGACTCGAAAAAAGTTCAACACAGGAAAATAAGGTTACAGAAATTAAACTGGAAATTCCGGGCAACGACCTTTTCGTGAAAAGAAAAAGTAAAAGCTTTGAAGAAGCTACTAACGATGCGGTAGATGCCTTAACAATGCAGTTAAAAAAATTCAAAGAAAAACAAAAAGGCATTTAATCAACAAAAAAAAGTTAATAATATTTTGTTGTATTCATATTTTGTATAAATTTGCAGCCTCTTAAAAAAAGGCATAGTAAAAAACGTTCTTTATTTCATTCGTAATATAAAATTTAATGCCGATGTAGCTCAGTTGGTCAGAGCAGCTGATTTGTAATCAGCTGGTCGGGGGTTCGAATCCCTCTATCGGCTCTGAATTTTTTAAAGGGGAGTTACCAGAGTGGCCAAATGGGGCAGACTGTAAATCTGCTGACGTACCGTCTACGGTGGTTCGAATCCATCACTCCCCACGCGGCGATAAACGAATTTACATTGTATTATTTTACGATTTGCAATTTAATAATTGTGCTTCGTAAATCGTTCTTTGTAAATCACAAGCGAGAGTAGCTCAGTTGGTAGAGCACGACCCTTCCAAGGTCGGGGTCGCGGGTTCGAATCTCGTCTCTCGCTCTTTCTCGCCGATGTAGCTCAGGGGTAGAGCACTTCCTTGGTAAGGAAGGGGTCATGGGTTCAATTCCCATCATTGGCTTTAATAAAAAAAGTTCATTAATAAATCTAATAATTATTCAAATACATTACAATTATGGCAAAAGAAAAATTTGACAGGTCCAAACCACACGTTAATGTCGGAACTATTGGACACGTTGACCATGGTAAAACTACCTTAACAGCTGCAATCACAATGGTGCTTGCTAAAAAAGGGTTATCAGAAATCAAATCATTTGATTCTATTGATAATGCTCCTGAAGAAAGAGAAAGAGGTATTACTATTAACACTGCTCACGTAGAGTATCAAACTGAAAAAAGACACTATGCACACGTTGACTGCCCCGGGCACGCTGACTATATTAAAAACATGGTTACCGGTGCTGCACAAATGGACGGTGCTATCATTGTAGTGGCTGCAACAGATGGGCCTATGCCTCAAACAAGAGAACACATCCTGCTCGCTCGTCAGGTAAACGTTCCAAGAATTGTTGTTTTCCTTAATAAAGTTGACCTTGTTGAAGACGAAGAAATGCTCGAATTGGTAGAAATGGAAGTTCGCGAACTTTTAACTTTCTATAAATTTGATGGTGATCAAGCCCCTGTTATCAGAGGATCTGCTCTTGGTGCAATGAACGGCGAAGCAATATGGGAAGAAAAAGTTATGGAACTTATGGATGCTGTTGACAGCTGGATTCCAATTCCTCCCCGTGAAAATGAAAAACCATTCTTGATGCCCGTTGAAGACGTTTTCTCAATTACTGGTCGTGGTACTGTTGCAACCGGTAGAATTGAAACCGGAGTTGTAAATACAGGTGATGAAATGCTAATCGTTGGATTAGGTGCTGACAAGAAAACTGTTGTTACAGGTGTTGAAATGTTCCGCAAAATTCTTGACAGAGGAGAAGCTGGCGACAACGTTGGGTTATTGCTTAGAGGTGTTGACAAAAAAGAAATTAAAAGAGGTATGGTAATTGCAAAACCAGGCTCAATTAAACCACATACAAAATTCAAAGCTGAAGTTTATATTCTGAAAAAAGAAGAAGGCGGACGCCACACTCCTTTCCACAATGAATACAGACCTCAGTTCTATTTAAGAACTATGGATATTACTGGCGAGATTACCTTGCCTGAAGGTGTGGAAATGGTTATGCCTGGTGATAATGTTACTATCTCTGTTGAACTTATTTATGCTGTAGCTGTAAACCTTAACCTCCGTTTTGCTATCCGTGAGGGTGGTAGAACAGTAGGCGCAGGACAAGTAGTTGAAATTATTGAATAATAACTAGTATTAGAAAACAGATTCAGCTTTAATTGCTGAATCTGTTTTCTTAATACGGGTGTAGCTCAATTGGTAGAGTAGCGGTCTCCAAAACCGTTGGCTGGGGGTTCGAGTCCCTCCTCCCGTGCAAATTTCGTCCCGATGAAAAAAATAAAGTTATACATCGAAGAAACATACAAGGAGCTGATGCAAAAAGTCAGTTGGCCTAGCTGGTCAGAACTCCAGAACAGTGCCATTATTGTGATGGTTGCATCTCTGGTTATTGCTGTAGTTATTTATCTTATGGATACATCATTCAGCAACCTGCTAAAACTTGTATACAATATGTTTTATTAATTTAAATAGCCGGGTAAATGGGAACTCCTGTGAAAAAATGGTATGTTGTCCGGGCTATTAGTGGCAAGGAAAAAAAAATAAAAGAATACATTGAATCTGAAATTTCACGGTTGAAATTACAAGATTATGTTTCGCAGGTTCTTATTCCTACTGAAAAAGTTTATCAGATTAGAAAAGGCAAAAAAATAAGTAAAGAACGCAACTATTTTCCTGGTTATATTCTTCTTGAAGCTGACCTTTCAGGAGAAATTGCTCATATTATTAAAAATGTAACCGGCGTTATAGGTTTTTTAGGCACAAAAACCGGAGAACCCCTGCCATTAAGAATTGCTGAGGTAAACAGAATTTTAGGAAAAGTGGACGAACTTGCCGAACGTTCAGAAGAACTCAGCATTGCTTTTAATATCGGTGAAGAAGTTAAGGTTATTGATGGTCCTTTTAACAGTTTTAAAGGAGTTATTGAAGAAGTAAATGAAGAAAAAAAGAAACTTAAAGTTATGGTTAAAATTTTCGGGAGAAAAACACCTCTCGAATTAAGTTTCATGCAAGTAGAAAAAGAATAATAGTACATAAAATAAATTATTATGGCAAAAGAAGTTGCTGGATTAATCAAATTACAAATAAAGGGCGGCGCTGCTAATCCCTCTCCACCAGTAGGACCTGCATTGGGTTCAAAAGGTGTGAATATTATGGAATTTTGCAAACAGTTTAATGCAAAAACTCAGGACAAACCCGGAAAAGTTCTTCCCGTTATCATAACTGTTTATGCCGATAAGTCTTTCACTTTCATTGTAAAAAACCCTCCCGTTGCTATTCAATTATTAGATGCAGCAAAGGTTAAATCAGGCTCTCCTGAACCAAACAGAAAAAAGGTAGGAATCGTTACATGGGAACAAGTACAACAAATTGCACAGGAAAAAATGCCTGATTTGAATTGTTTCACAATGGAATCTGCTATGAAAATGGTTGCAGGAACAGCAAGAAGTATGGGTTTTACAATTAAAGGAGAATCTCCTTTTACTAAATAATCACAAACATGGCAAAGCTTACTAAAAAAAGAAAAATAGCACAAGGTAAATTAGATAGTACTCAACAGTACACACTTTTTGATGCTTCAAAGCTTTTAAAAGAAATTACCTATACCAAATTCGATGCGTCTGTAGATATGGATGTTCGCTTGGGTGTGGATCCTCGTAAAGCCAATCAGATGGTTAGAGGTATTGTTACTTTACCTCACGGAACAGGAAAAGTTGTTCGTACACTTGTTCTTTGTACTCCTGATAAAGAAGCAGAAGCAAAAGCAGCAGGCGCTGAACACGTGGGTCTGGATGAGTATTTAGATAAAATAAAAGGAGGCTGGACAGATGTGGATATCATCATTACAATGCCTCAGGTTATGGGAAAATTAGGTCCTTTGGGTCGTATTTTGGGTCCCCGCGGACTAATGCCAAATCCAAAAACCGGAACTGTTACAATGGAAATTGGAAAAGCGGTTGAAGAAGTTAAAAAAGGAAAAATTGACTTCAAAGTAGACAAATATGGAATTATTCACGCTTCTATTGGTAAAGTGTCCTTTACTCAAGATAAAATTGTTGACAATGCAAAAGAGCTGTTACAAACTATAGTTAAATTAAAGCCAACATCGGCAAAAGGAACATACATTAAAAGTGTTTTCCTTTCCAGTACAATGAGCCTTGGTATTCCTATTGACACCAAGAGCATAGCTGAATAAAAAATGTTATATTTTATTTTATGAAAAAAGAAGACAAGAATAAAATTATTGAGGTACTGGCAAACGAAATTTCAAATTATGCTCACTTTTATCTAACAGATATTTCTGAACTAAATGCTGAAAACACAAGCAAACTCAGAAGAACCTGTTTTGATAAAAACGTTAAATTGATCGTTGCCAAAAATACCCTCCTTAAGCTTGCCCTGGATAAAGCTGGAAAAGACAGTTCCTTGTTTACCGATGTCCTTACAGGTGCTACCTCTATCATGCTTTCAGATACAGGTAATGCACCCGGGAAATTAATTCAGGAATTCCGCAGAACAAACAAAAAGCCTCTGCTAAAAGCGGCTTATGTTGAAGAATCCCTGTACATCGGAGATACGGAACTTGACGCACTGGCAAATTTAAAATCCAGAGATGAACTTATCGGAGACATCATCATGTTATTACAATCTCCTGCTAAAAATGTTATTTCTGCTCTTCAGTCCGGAGGTCAGATTTTATCAGGTATTGTAAAAACCCTTTCTGAAAAAAGTGAGTAAATAAATTTAGTAATCAATTTTAAAACAAATAGTAATGGCAGATTTAAAAGCGTTTGCAGAACAGTTAGTAAACTTGACTGTAAAAGAAGTAAATGAATTAGCTAAAATTCTCAAAGAAGAATATGGCATTGAGCCTGCTGCAGCTGCTACAGTTGTTGCCGCTCCTGCTGGTGGTGCCGGTGCTGGCGCAGCAGTTGAAGAAAAAACAAAATTCGATGTAGTTTTGAAACACCCAGGTGGAGCAAAATTGCAAATCGTGAAAATTGTAAAAGAAATTACAAATTTAGGACTTAAAGAAGCAAAAGATCTCGTTGATCAGGCTCCTAAAGCTGTAAAAGAAGGCTGTTCAAAAGAAGAAGCTGAATCATTAAAAGCACAATTAGAAGAAGCAGGAGCAGAAGTTGAACTTAAGTAACATAGTATTTTACTAATTGTATAGGTTTAGAGTCTTTTAGGCTCTAAGCCTTTTTGTGCATTATATTAAGTTCAACTTTAATACTTCAGCAAATGGCCAGTAAAAATAGCAACCAGAGAATATCTTTTTCCCTTACAAAGAATCAGTTAGATTATCCCGATTTCCTGGAAATTCAATTAAAATCTTTTAAAGATTTTTTCCAGCTTGAAACAACACCTGAAAACAGAAAAAACGAAGGCCTTTTTAGAGTTTTTGCAGAAAACTTTCCTATTACGGACACTCGTAATAATTTCGTTCTCGAATTTCTTGATTATTATATAGACCCTCCCAGATACACCATCGAGGAATGTGTCGAAAGAGGTCTTACCTATAGTGTTCCGCTTAAAGCAAAGTTAAAACTGTACTGCACAGACCCCGAACACGAAGATTTTGATACCGTTGTTCAGGACGTTTACCTTGGAACTGTTCCTTATATGACAATCAGGGGAACTTTTGTTATTAATGGTGCTGAACGTGTGATTGTTTCTCAGTTGCATCGTTCTCCCGGAGTATTCTTCGGACAAAGCGTTCATACAAACGGTACAAAACTTTACAGCGCAAGAATTATCCCCTTTAAAGGATCCTGGATTGAATTTGCAACAGACATCAACAATGTGATGTATGCTTATATTGACAGAAAAAAGAAATTGCCGGTAACAACACTGTTGCGCGCTATTGGATTTGAAAGTGATAAAAGCGTTCTCGAAATTTTTAACCTTGCAGATGAATTTAAAGTTTCTAAAACAGGTATAAGAAAAATTATCGGAAGAAAACTGGCTGCCCGCGTTCTAAAATCATGGATTGAAGATTTTGTTGACGAAGATACCGGCGAAGTTGTTTCTATTGAACGTAATGAAGTGATTATTGATCGTGAAACTGAAATTGAAGCCAGTCACATTGACGCAATTTTAGACTCCGGGGCAAAAACAATTCTGCTTCATAAAGAATCGCACAATCAAACAGATTTTTCTATTATTTATAACACTCTTCAAAAAGACCCTTGTAACTCAGAAAAAGAAGCAATTTATTATATCTACAGGCAACTAAGAAATTCGGAACCCCCAGATGAAACAACTGCCCGCGATGTTATTGAAAAATTATTCTTTTCAGATAAACGTTATGATCTTGGTGATGTTGGTCGTTATAAAATCAACAAAAAATTAGGTCTTAGCATACCAACCGAAACAAAGGTTCTGACCAAAGAAGATATTATTGAAATCATTAAATATCTCATTGAGCTTATAAACTCAAAAGCTGATGTGGATGATATTGATCACCTCAGCAACAGAAGGGTTCGTACAGTAGGCGAACAACTTGCTAACCAGTTCGGAGTAGGTCTTGCTAGAATGTCCCGCACAATCAGAGAACGTATGAATGTTCGCGACAATGAAGTATTCACTCCTATTGATTTGATTAACTCAAAAACTTTATCCTCTGTTATTAATTCATTCTTCGGAACAAACCAGCTTTCTCAATTCATGGATCAGACAAATCCGCTTGCTGAAATGACTCACAAGAGAAGGATGTCTGCACTCGGCCCAGGTGGTCTTTCCCGCGAACGCGCAGGCTTCGAAGTTCGAGATGTTCACTATACGCATTACGGAAGACTTTGTCCTATTGAAACGCCTGAAGGTCCTAACATTGGGTTGATTTCTTCACTTTGCGTTTTTGCAAAAATAAATGAACTGGGATTTATTGAAACACCTTACAGAACAGTTGAAAAGGGAAAAGCCGATCTTACTCCTTCGGGAATTAATTACTTGAGCGCGGAAGAAGAAGAACAAAAAATTATTGCTCAGTCAAATATTGAAATTAAAGAGGATGGTACAATAACCCAACACAGGGTTAAAGCAAGATCTGAAGGAGACTTCCCACTGGCAGAGCCAAATGAATTGCACCTTATGGACGTTGCTCCAAACCAGATTGCTTCTATTGCTGCTTCTTTAATCCCATTCCTCGAACATGATGATGCGAACCGTGCGCTCATGGGATCAAACATGATGAGGCAGGCTGTACCGCTCATCAATCCCGATGTCCCAATTGTCGGAACCGGTATTGAAGCAAATGTTGCAAAAGACTCAAGAATCCTCCTCGCTGCTGAAACGGATGGAGTTGTTGAATACGTGGATGCTGAAGAAATAGTAATAAAATACGTGCAAACTGAAGTTGATAAATTTATCTCTTTTGATAATCCTGTAAAACATTATAAAATTCCAAAATTCAAGAAAACCAACCAGAGTACTTGTATTAATTTACGCCCTATTGTTAAAAAAGGAGAAAAAGTAACAAAGGGAACCATTCTTACCGAAGGCTATGCAACAAAAAACGGCGAACTTGCACTAGGAAAAAATCTTATGGTTGCATTTATGCCATGGAAAGGTTACAATTTCGAGGATGCTATTGTACTTTCTGAAAGAGTTGTAAGGGAAGATTATTTCACTTCTATTCAAATTGAAGAGTACCAGCTTGAAGTTCGCGATACAAAAAGAGGATTGGAAGAACTTACTTCAGATATTCCAAATGTTAGCGAAACAGCTACCAGAAATCTTGATGAAAACGGTATTATCCGCATTGGAGCTAATGTTCAGCCCGGAGATATCCTTATCGGAAAAATTACTCCAAAAGGAGAATCAGATCCTTCACCGGAAGAAAAACTGTTAAGAGCGATTTTCGGAGACAAAGCCGGTGATGTGAAAGACGCTTCATTGAAAGCTTCTCCTTCATTAACAGGAACCGTAATTGACAAAAAATTATTCTCTAAAACTCTTAAAGACCGTAAATCAAAAGTGTCTGAAAAAGGGCTTATCCAGAAAGTTGATGAAGAATTTGAAGCAAAAATCGAAGACCTCAACAAAAAATTGGTTGAAAAACTCTTTGAACTTGTTAATGGTAAAACATCACAGGGCGTAAAAGATTATTTCAACATGGATGTGATTCCAAAAGGAACAAAATTCACAATGAAAATCCTTCAGGATTTAAATTATCAAACCGTAAACCCTAACAAATGGACTACGGATAAAGATAAAAACGACCTGATTAAAACAGTTCTTCATAACTACAACTTTAAACATAAAGAAATAGAAGGCGAATTCAAACGGAAGAAATACACGATTACTATTGGTGATGAATTACCAAACGGTATTATTCAATTGGCAAAAGTGTATATCGCTAACCGCAGAAGAGTAAAAGTTGGAGATAAAATGGCAGGACGCCACGGAAACAAAGGTATTGTTGCAAAAATTGTACGCGATGAAGATATGCCTTTCCTCGAAAACGGAAATCCGGTTGATATCGTATTGAATCCTCTTGGTGTGCCTTCTCGTATGAACCTTGGTCAGATTTACGAAACAGTTCTTGGATGGGCAGGTAAGGCTTTAAACATGAAATTTGCTACTCCGATTTTTGATGGAGCAAGCCTTGATGATATCAACAAATATACAGATATGGCAAAAGTTCCCCGCTTCGGCAGAACTTATCTGTACGATGGAGGAACAGGTGAGAAATTCGACCAGCCTGCTACTGTTGGTGTAATCTATATGATTAAACTCGGGCACATGGTTGACGATAAAATGCATGCGCGTTCCATCGGTCCCTACTCGCTTATCACGCAACAACCTCTTGGCGGTAAAGCGCAATTCGGAGGTCAGCGATTCGGAGAAATGGAAGTCTGGGCACTCGAAGGTTTTGGAGCCTCCAATATCCTGCAGGAAATACTTACGGTTAAATCCGATGACATTATTGGCCGCGCTAAATCTTACGAAGCCATTGTTAAAGGTGAACCAATGCCTAACCCCGGCATTCCTGAATCATTCAACGTTCTTCTGCACGAACTCAGAGGACTCGGTCTAAGCGTAAACTTAGAATAAACAAAACAAGCAGGGCATAATACTAATTTGCCTTTGCTTGTTTAATTCCTAATTCCTAATTCGTAATTTAAAATCTAAATAATATGGCTTTAAAAAAAGAGACTAAAGTAAAAACTAATTTTACAAAAATCTCTATCGGTTTGGCATCTCCAGAAGAAATTCTTGAACGTTCAAGCGGTGAAGTGTTAAAACCTGAAACTATTAATTACAGGACTTACAAGCCAGAAAGAGATGGTCTTTTCTGTGAAAGAATTTTCGGACCTGTAAAAGACTATGAGTGTCATTGCGGTAAATACAAAAGAATTCGCTATAAAGGAATTGTTTGCGACCGTTGTGGTGTGGAAGTAACTGAAAAAAAAGTGCGCAGAGAACGCATGGGACACATCTCCCTTACCGTTCCCGTTGCTCATATCTGGTATTTCAGAACCTTGCCAAACAAAATTGGTTATCTAATCGGACTTCCCTCCAAAAAACTTGATTCCATTATATATTATGAAAGATACGTAGTGGTAAATGCGGGTATCGCAAAATCTGAAGAAGTAAATTATCTGACGTTTTTAACAGAAGAAGAATACATTAACATTGTTGATGCGTTGCCAAAGGAAAATCAACTTCTTGATGATGCCGATCCAAATAAATTTGTTGCAAAAATGGGAGCTGAGGCTATTTATGAGCTTCTTTCTCGTATCAATCTTGATGAACTTTCTTATGAATTAAGAGACAAAGCTAGCCGCGAAACATCACAACAACGTAAAACAGAAGCTTTAAAAAGACTTCAGGTTGTTGAAGCTTTCAGAATATCGAAGAACAGAAACAAGCCGGAATGGATGATTCAGAGAGTAATTCCTGTTATTCCTCCGGAATTAAGACCTTTAGTTCCTTTAGATGGAGGACGTTTTGCAACATCCGACCTTAACGACCTTTACAGAAGGGTTATTATACGTAACAACCGTCTGAAAAGACTTATAGAAATTAAAGCACCTGAAGTTATTCTTCGTAACGAAAAACGTATGCTTCAGGAAGCTGTTGATTCTTTACTCGACAATTCAAGAAAATCAAATGCTGTAAAAACTGAAGCTAACAGACCCTTAAAATCTTTAAGCGACAGTCTTAAAGGAAAGCAAGGTCGTTTCCGTCAGAATCTGCTTGGTAAACGCGTTGACTATTCTGCACGTTCTGTTATTGTTGTTGGTCCCGAACTGAAACTTCATGAATGCGGTCTACCAAAAGATATGGCAGCTGAACTTTACAAACCTTTTATCATTAGAAAACTTATTGAAAGAGGAATTGTTAAAACTGTAAAATCTGCTAAAAAAATTGTTGACCGGAAAGATCCTGTTGTTTGGGATATTCTTGAAAATGTCTTAAAAGGACACCCAGTTATGCTTAACCGTGCTCCAACTTTGCACAGACTAGGGATTCAGGCATTTCAGCCAAAACTTATTGAGGGAAAAGCAATACAGTTACACCCGCTTGTTTGTACTGCATTCAACGCCGACTTCGACGGTGACCAGATGGCTGTTCACTTACCTCTCGGAAATGCTGCAATTATAGAAGCCCAAATACTTATGCTTGCTTCACACAACATTCTGAACCCTGCTAACGGAGCACCTATCACAGTTCCATCTCAGGATATGGTTCTTGGCTTGTATTATATGACTAAATCAAGAAAATCTACTCCTGAACTAATTATTAAAGGAGAAGGTTATTCATTTTATGCACCTGAAGAAGTAATCATTGCCTATAACGAGAAAAAAGTCAACCTACATGCAATAATTAAAGTAAAAACCTGGGATGTTGTTGACGATATTCCTGTTTTAAAATTAATAGAAACAACCGTGGGTCGCGTGCTTTTCAATCAGGTTGTTCCGAAAGAATATGGTTATATCAACGAAGTTCTGACAAAAAAATCACTCAGGGATATTATCGGAAAAGTATTGAAAAAAACCGGAACAGCAGCAACTGCTAAATTCCTTGATGATATTAAAGACCTTGGTTATAAACTTGCATTTCAGGGTGGTCTTTCATTCAATCTCAACGATGTTATCATTCCGGCTGAAAAAGAACAACTCATTCAGGAAGGATACAGTCAGGTTGATGAAGTTTTATTGAATTACAACTCCGGATTTATCACTTTCAACGAACGTTATAATCAGATTATTGATATCTGGACACACACCAACGCGAAACTTACCCAGTTGCTGATGAAACAGCTTTCAACTAATAATCAGGGCTTCAACCCAGTTTATATGATGCTTGATTCAGGCGCGAGGGGTTCTAAAGAGCAGATTCGTCAGCTTTCAGGGATGAGGGGACTTATGGCTAAACCACAAAAATCAGGATCAACAGGTTCTGAAATTGTGGAAAACCCCATCCTTTCAAACTTTAAAGAAGGTCTCTCCGTTCTTGAATATTTTATTTCCACACACGGTGCGCGTAAAGGTCTTGCCGATACTGCTCTTAAAACTGCCGATGCGGGTTATCTTACACGTCGTCTCGTTGACGTTTCTCAGGATGTTATAATTTCTGAAGACGATTGCGGAACACTCAGGGGACTTGCAGCTTCTGCAATTAAAAATAATGAAGAAATTGTTGAATCGCTCTACGACAGAATACTCGGAAGAACTACCGTTCATGATGTTTTCCATCCAACAACCGGAAAACTAATTATTGCCGCCGGAGAAGAATTGACAGAAACGATATGTGAAGAAATTGAAGCATCACCCATTGAAACCGTAGAAATACGTTCGGTACTTACCTGCGAGTCGAAAAAAGGTGTTTGCGCAAAATGCTATGGCAGAAATCTTGCTACAGGTCGTATGGTTCAGATTGGCGAAGCAACAGGTGTTATAGCCGCTCAATCAATTGGTGAACCTGGTACACAGCTTACTCTTCGTACATTCCACGTTGGGGGAGCTGCTTCCAATGTATCCACCGAATCAAGCATTGTTGCAAAATACGATGGTGTTACAGATATCGAAGATTTAAAAGTTGTTGAAAAAACAGACGATGCCGGTCAAAAGGTTCAAATTGTTATCAGTCGTTTATCAGAATTAAAAATTGTTGATAAAAACACTGGTATTACACTTACCACGAACCATATCCCTTACGGATCAAAACTCTACATCAAGAGCGGAAATGAAATTAAAAAAGGAGAACTAATCTGCGAATGGGATCCTTTCAATGCTGTTATCATATCTGAATCTACAGGAACAATTTCTTTCGAAAATGTAATTGAAAATATTACCTTTAGAGATGAGGCTGACGAACATACAGGTTATAAAGAAAAAGTAATTATTGAGTCGAAAGACAAAGCCAAAAACCCCGGAGTCAGGATTATGGCAAAAAAAGAAGTACTTAAAATGTACAACCTGCCCGTTGGTTCTCATATTATAGTAAATGAAGGCGATAAAGTAATGATGGGTCAGGTAATTGTTAAAATACCAAGAGCTGTTGGAAAATCTGGTGATATTACCGGTGGTTTGCCTCGTGTAACCGAATTATTCGAAGCGCGTAATCCTTCTAATCCTGCTGTCGTTGCTGAAATTGACGGTGAAGTTTCTTTCGGAAAAATTAAAAGAGGAAATCGCGAAATCATGATTAAATCAAAAGCCGATGAAATCAAACGTTATCTCGTACCTCTTTCACGCCAGATTCTTGTTCAGGAAAACGATTACGTAAAAGCCGGAACACCTTTATCTGACGGCGTTATTACACCATTGGACATTCTCGCGATTAAAGGTCCGACAAAAGTTCAGGAATATATTGTAAACGAAGTTCAGGAAGTTTATCGTCTGCAAGGTGTAAAAATCAATGACAAACACTTTGAAATTATTGTACGTCAGATGATGCGTAAAGTGCTTATTGCAGATCCGGGCGACACCAAATTCCTCGAAGGTCAAATTGTTGACAAATGGGAATTCATGGACGAAAACGACAATATTTATGGCAAAAAAGTTATAATTGATGCTGGCGATTCTAAAACGTATACTCCCGGTATGATTATTACCGCACGTAAACTTCGGGATGAAAACTCATCGCTGAAACGGAAAGACCAGAAAGTGGCTGAAGCAAGAGAGGCAATTCCTGCAACATCAAGCCAGATATTACAGGGTATTACAAAAGCTTCATTGCAGACTCATAGCTGGATTTCTGCAGCATCATTTCAGGAAACTACCAAAGTTCTTAATGAAGCAGCCATTTTAGGAAAAGTGGATACACTCGAAGGTCTTAAAGAAAATGTAATTGTCGGACACTTAATTCCAGCAGGAACAGGTTTCCGCGGTTATGATAAAATCATTGTCGGTTCAAAAGAAGAATACGAAAATCTTGTAGCGCATAGCAAAGGAATTAAAGTACCCGTAGAAAATGAATAAAATGGAAGATCAGAATAATCAAAACCAGATAAATATTGAATTATCTGAAGAAACAGCACAGGGAATCTATTCGAACCTGGCTATCATTACACATTCCAGTTCTGAATTTGTTTTGGATTTTGTAAGGCTTATGCCCGGCGTTCCGAAAGCAAAAGTTCAGTCACGGATTATCCTGACTCCTGAGCATGCTAAAAGACTTATGTTCGCGCTGAAAGATAATATTACAAAATATGAATCTGTGCACGGCGTTATTAAAAATGCAGATATCAACCCGAAAATTCCTATGACTTTTGGGGGACCCACTGCACAGGCATAATTTTTTTTCAACACGAAGCAACCTTTTGAACTAACAAATAGTCTATTATTTGGTGTAAAATTTGTAATACATATTCTTTGTAATACATATCAGATAATAAATGTTGTACTTAATAACCAAACTATGAAAAAATTATTAAAGTTATTCGTAATCGTTGTAATGATTGGCGCAGTTGTCACATCATGCAAAAAAAGAGAAGAAACCCCACTCACCCCGGAAAGTGATTATCAAACGGGACAAGACGATGTTTTTGCACAGCAAACTGTTCAGAAAACATTTACATCTGTTAACAATTATGGAATTAATGATGATGGTATTAAAGGAGACAGACCTTACTACATTACAGTTGAAGGAGGAGTTGGTGTATGGCCCAAAAAAATGACCATCAATTTTGATTTAATTACTGCTGCCGATGCTGCAATAAAAGAAGGTCGAAGCGGTATTGTTTATGCTGAATTCAGTGGTCCATGGAAAAAAGACCCAGCTCCAAACACATCTGTTACTGTTACTTTTAATAATTACAAAGTAAACGGTATTCTTTGCGAAGGAACTGTTACCGTTACTTACCTCGGACAAAATTCAGTAGGTGGACCAACTTTTAATATCAAAGCTACCAACATGAAATTTACATTTACAAATGGTGAAAACATGCTTTGGACAACTGATAGATCAATAAGCTGGATTGAAGGTTTTGAGCCTCCCGCAAATTTAACCTCGGATCAGATTTTAAATTATTTAGCTACTAATTACAAATATGAAATTTGGGGTACTAATTCAGGAACAAATTCTAAAGGTTCTGCTTATTCAGCAGCTATTCAGCAAACCAATCCGCTTGTTTTTAGATATTGCCCAACAGGATTACCTATTTCAAAAGGTACCATTGTTATTACACAGAGTGGCGTTGCTAAAACAATAAATTTTGGCGATGTTGACGAATGTGATAACAAAGTAACAATTACAATTGGTGTAATTACAATTGACCTTACTCTTAGAAGTTAAAATAATTTTCCCCGAAAAAACAAAAAACCCATCTTTTACGATGGGTTTTTTGTTTTGAAATATTATTCATTTTCTATACATTTGAAAAAAATCAAATTTAATGACACCTATAGAAAGCATACATGCAAATCTAAATGAGGCGAGAAAAAATCTTGACATTTTTCTTACCGATGAAAATGCTGTGAAAAAAATTGCAGCAGCAGGAGATTTAATGGTTGAAGCAATTAAGGCGGGCAATAAAATTATTTCTTGCGGAAACGGCGGTTCTATTTGCGATGCCATGCACTTTGCAGAAGAGCTGAGCGGAAAATTCCGAAAAAACAGAGTATCACTTCCGGCAATAGCAATAGCTGACCCTTCACATATTTCTTGTGTTGCAAACGATTTCGGATATGAATTTGTTTTTTCACGCTTTGTTGAAGGTTTAGGTCAAAAAGGAGATCTTTTGCTTGCCATTACTACGAGCGGAAATTCAGAAAACATTCTCAATGCAGCAGAGGCAGCGCATAATAAAGGCATGAACGTAATAGGACTTACAGGAAAAGACGGAGGAAAATTTGCGGCAATGTGTGATATAGAAATCCGCGTTCCCAATTCAGAATTCGCTGACAGAGCGCAGGAAATACATATTAAAATTATTCATTGCCTCATTCATTATATTGAACTAAAATTAAATCTCATTTCATAAATCATGCTGATAAAAACCTTTGGCAGCGCTGTTCAGGGCATTAATGCAACAACCGTAACAGTAGAAGTAAACATATTACAAGGCATTAATTTTTTTCTGGTAGGACTTCCCGATAACGCGGTAAAAGAGAGCCAGCAACGAATTGATTCTGCGCTTCGTGCGTATGATTATAAAATTCCCGGGAAAAAAATCGTAATTAATATGGCTCCGGCGGATATTCGAAAAGAAGGATCTGCATATGATTTAACATTAGCAATAGGAATCCTTGCAGCATCAGAACAGATAAAAAATGATTCCATTCATGAGTATGTTATTATGGGTGAATTATCTTTAGACGGTAGCCTGAATCCCATAAGAGGGGCGCTTCCCATTGCATTGCAAGCAAAAAAAGAAGGATTCAAGGGTTTTATTTTACCACAAGCAAATGCACGAGAAGCAGCAGTAGTAGAAGGTTTAGATGTTTACGGAGTTTCAAATCTTATTGAAGTAATTAATTTTTTTAACAGAACTGCTTCTTTACACAAAGAAACCATCAATACCCATGATGAATTCTATACCAGCGCCAATAAACACGACATGGATTTTTCTGAAGTGAAAGGCCAGGAAACAGTTAAAAGGGCATTGGAAGTGGCAGCAGCAGGCGGGCATAATATTATTATGATAGGCGCTCCCGGAGCAGGAAAAACCATGCTTGCCAAGCGGATTCCTACAATTCTTCCTCCCTTATCTATAGAAGAAGCACTTGAAACAACAAAAATTCATTCTGTTGCAGGAAGAATTGCGCAAAACAAATCGCTGATTACAACACGACCCTACAGGGCACCACACCATACTATTTCAGATGTTGCGCTTGTCGGCGGAGGAGCATACCCGCAACCCGGGGAAATTTCTTTAGCGCACAACGGCGTTTTATTTCTCGACGAATTACCTGAATTCAAACGCACGGTACTTGAAGTGATGCGACAACCCTTAGAAGACCGCGTGGTTACTATTTCCCGTGCAAAATTCTCTGTAGAATACCCTGCAAGTTTTATGCTCATTGCTTCTATGAACCCCTGTCCATGCGGTTTTTACAATCACCCTGATAAAGAATGCCTCTGCTCGTCGGGAGTTGTTCAAAAATATCTGAATAAAATTTCCGGACCACTGCTCGATCGCATTGACATTCATCTTGAAGTAGTACCTGTTCCTTTTGAAAAACTTTCCGAATCGAAACCATCAGAAACCAGCGAACAAATACGTGCACGTGTTATTGAAGCAAGACTTATTCAGGAACAACGTTTCAGCAATGAACAAGGCATTTATTGCAATGCACAAATGAATTCCAGGTTGCTGAAAAAATATTGCGAAATAGATGAAACAGGACAAGCCCTGCTGAAAATTGCAATGACAAAACTCGGTTTGTCTGCCCGTGCTTATGACAGAATTTTAAAAGTATCACGAACAATTGCAGATTTAGAAAAAAGTCAGAATATTACACCCGCGCACCTTGCAGAAGCGATTCAATACAGAAGTCTTGATAAAGAAGGATGGGCCGGATGATGATTTTCTTGGCTTTTTAAACAGAAAATTATAATTTCACAGGCGATATGAAAACACACGAAGAGCTGATATCAATAGCAAAAGAAACAATCACTACAGAAGCAAAAGCTTTGATGGGACTGGTATCTCTTATTACGGATGATTTCGCTGCCTGTGTTGATTTAATTTACAACAGCAAAGGAAGACTTATCATAACAGGAATAGGAAAGAGTGCAATTATTGCCAATAAAATAGTTGCTACACTTAATTCTACAGGCACTCCTGCGGTATTTATGCATGCGGCAGATGCTATTCATGGAGATCTGGGTATCATTCTCGACGATGATATTGTAATGTGCCTGTCCCGAAGCGGGAATACACCGGAAATAAAAGTACTTGTACCCTTAATTAAAAAATCGGGAAATAAATTAATTTCTATTGTAGGAAATTTAAACTCATTTTTAGCAAAAGAATCCGATTATGTTTTACCTGCAATTGTTGAAAAAGAAGCCTGTCCGAATAATCTTGCACCAACATCCAGTACAACAGCACAGCTTGTTATTGGGGATGCTTTAGCAGTATGTCTTCTTGAATGTCGTGGTTTTTCAACCGAAGATTTTGCACGCTTTCATCCGGGAGGTTCTCTTGGGAAAAAACTCTATATGCGTGTCAGCGATATTTATCTCAATAACAAAGCACCGAAAGTTTACCTTCATGATACTGTAAGCAAAGTTATCGTTGAAATTTCTTCAAGTATGCTCGGAGCAACAGTGGTTTTGGATGCATCGGAAAACATTACAGGAATTATCACAGATGGAGATATTCGTCGAATGCTTGAAAAATTTGAGGATATCAAAACCCTTACGGCAAAAGACATCATGTCTTTAAATCCGAAAACCATAGATAAAGATGAATTAGCTATTAATGCATTCAATACTATGGAAAAAAATAAAATAACATCTCTCGTTGTTGTGCACGAAGAGAAATACATGGGAATTATTCATCTTCATAATATTTTACAGGAAGGAATCGTTTAAAAATATCAACGTGAAAAAATTTATTCATACCATATCATTTTTTATTATTTCAGTTTTTACTCTTGTTTCAGGAATTACAAATAATGCTGTGGCACAGGATACAAAAATAAAAGGAAAAATTCTTGATAAATTCAGCAGAGAGCCTATCCCTTTTGTAAATATTGTATATCAAAACAAAAGAAATATTGGTACAATATCCGATTTTAACGGAGAATATTTTTTAGAAACAAAATCTCCAACCGACTCTATTATTATTTCATACATCGGCTATAAATCACAAACTATAAAAGTTAAAAAAGGACAATTTCAGGAAATGAATATTGATCTTGAATCAGACGATATCAAACTTGATGAAATTGTTGTTTTACCGGGCGAAAATCCTGCTCACAGAATCCTTAAAAACATCATTGATAAAAAAGAACAAAACAATCCGGACAAGCTTGATATGTACTCTTATGAGGTGTATAATAAATTAGAAATTGATGCGAATAATATTGATGAAGAATTTAAGAAAAATAAAGCCTTCAAACATTTTCAGTTTATTTTCGACTATATAGATACATCTGCAATAACGGGGAAAAATTTTCTTCCTATTTTTATTTCTGAAACCGTATCTGATTATTCATATAAAAAAAATCCAAAGGTTGAAAAAGAAATTATCAAAGGAAACAAAATATCGGGTGTTGCAAATGAAAGCGTATCCCAATTAATGGGACAAATGTATTTCAAGGTAAATATTTATGATAATTTTATTGATGCTTTTGGAAAAGGATTTGTAAGTCCCATTGCAAATTTCGGAAGGATGTATTACAAGTATTACCTTGTAGACAGCGCACTTATAGGAAATCAGTGGTGTTATCAGTTATCATTTAAAGCAAGGAGGAAACAAGAGCCTACTTTTACCGGTGATTTCTGGGTACATGATACTACTTTCGCAATTAAAAAACTTCAGGTTAGGATTGCTGATGATGCCAACATAAATTTCATCAAAGACCTCGTTGTTAATCAGGAATACGAAAGAGTAGACAATGATGTATGGATGCTGAGTAAGGATAAAATTTTTGTTGACTTTAACCTGTCCGATAAAAAAGTAGGATTCTTTGGAAGAAAATTCACTTCATTTAAAAACTTCAAATTCAACAATCAGGTAGATCAGGTTGTTTTTAATGAGATGAATAATATTCTTGTTGATAAAAACGCAACTGAAAAAGATGATGAATACTGGGATAAATCGCGCCATGACTCACTCTCTGCAAAAGAAAAATCAATTTATGCAATGGTAGACTCCATTAAGGAAGTACCAATGTTTAAAACCTTTGTTGAGATTGTTACTTTATTTATAACCGGTTATAAAGAGTTTAAATATGTTGAATTTGGTCCCTATTTTAAGTTTTACAGCTTCAATCCGGTGGAAGGGCATCGTGTCAGAATCGGGGGCAGAACTACTTATAATTTCAGTAAATTATTGCAATTAGATGCATACACAGCTTACGGATTTCAGGATGAAAAAATAAAGTATGGCTTTGGTACAAAATTTATATTCAACCTTGCGCCATTAAATGAATTGAGGCTATTCCATAAAAACGATCTGGAACAAATGGGAATAAGTGAAAATGCGTTTATGCACGATAATATTCTTGCATCAGCGCTTTCTCGTAGTCCTAATTATAAATTAAACAGAATTGAAGAATACCTGGGATATTACGAAAAAGAATGGTTTATCGGGTTTTCAAACAGGCTGATGTTTTCTCACAGATCTATATTCCCAACAGACTCTGTTCAGTTTATTAATTTCGGGTCAAACGACACGATGCTCCATCTCAGATCTGCAGAAGTTACATTACGTACTCGATTTGCTTATCAGGAAAAATTTGTAATGGGCAAACAAAGCAGAATTAGTCTCGGGACAAAATATCCAGAAATATTTGTTGATTTTACGGCAGGAATTAAAGATGTTATCGGATCTTCGTATGACTATTATAAGATAAGGCTTAACATCCGCCACTACTACAATACATATCCTTTAGGATATTTTCGCTACGTGATAGATGCAGGGCAGGTTTTCGGAAATGCCCCCTACCCTTTTCTCGAATTACATAAAGGAAATGAAACCTACACTTTTGATGAGTTGGCTTTTAACATGATGAATTATTATGAATTTGTTAGCGATAAATATGTTTCACTTTATTGTGAGCAACATCTTGAAGGTTTTTTCCTGAATCGTGTTCCGATTTTTCGTAAACTGAAATTCCGAGAGGTTGTTTCAGCAAAAGGAGTTATTGGAGAATTAAGCCCTGAAAACAGAAAAATACTTGTATATCCGAACACGCTCACAGCACTTGAAAACGAAGATGGCAAGCTGAAACCCTATCTGGAGGCAGGCGTTGGAGTTGAAAACATATTAAAAATTATTCGCGTAGATGCCTTGTGGAGGCTTGCTTATTTAGACAGACCGAATATTGCAAAATTTGGTATCAGGGTTTCACTGCAAATACGTTTCTGATTTTTTATGCATAAAATTTTACTCCTGTTTGTATTAATTAGCGTAAGCATTTTTTCAAGTGCTCAAACAGTGCTTCTGGAAGAAAATCCGGCTAAAGATACACTCCCGAAAATATATGGAAAAAATCTGAAACATTTTACGCATTTTTATGCTGGATTTGGCTTTGCCTCGGACAATTTAAATACAGATTCCGTAAAAATCAATTATGGGCTTTCTGCAAATTATTTTATTGGAATCAGATACAAAAGAAAAATAAACAAATTTTACGCTTTAGGATATGATGTTAGCTTATCAGCAACTAATTTTAATATCCAACAAAACACAAATAAAAACTTTCTTGATACACATCATTACACGAAAGAAAAATATCACGATGCAAGTCTTGCCCTTGAATTATATAACCGAATTAACATAGGAAAAAGAGGGAATTCAATAGGCAAATATATTGATATTGGAATATACGGAGAATGGGTGTTTTCAAATTATCATTACACAAAAAACCCATATCCGGAAAATCTCGCTGCTAATCACGGAAAATATTTAATGACAAAAACAAGAAAAAATAATTTTACCGAAACATTTAATTACGGAATTAACGTGCGCATTGGCATTAATCGTTGGTCTCTTTTTGCAAATTACAGACTTTCCAATATGTTTATTCCAAGCCATAAAGTAGCAGAATTACCGAGATTATTTGCAGGTATTCAAATTGGATTATTATAGAATCGTGCCATACTTCGGCAGGCTCAGCACAGGTGGCACGATTTTACAATATATCCCAATTTCCATTTGCCTTACGACCCTCTACCCCAAATACGACTTCAAATTTTTATTCTTCGCGGAGCTTTTAAGTTTTCTAACTGCTTTTTCTTTTATCTGTCTTACACGTTCAGCAGAGAGACCTATTTCCTGGGCTATTTCATCCATACTGAAAGAATTGTTGCCACATAAACCGTAAAAAAGTTTAATAACTTCTGATTCCCGTGGAGCAAGCGTACTCAGTGCTCGTTCTATTTCTTTACACAAAGAAGCTGTCAGCAAGCCAGATTCAGGATTATTTGCTCCTTCATCAGGAATAAGGTCGTACATATTTGTGTCTTCTCCGGAAGCCATAGGCGCATCCATTGAAATATGACGACCATAGCTTTTCATAAGAATTTTTACATCTTCCGGGGCAATTTCAAGTTCTGTTGCTATTTCTTCAGCAGATGGGTTGCGTTCCAATGTCTGCTCTAATTTAGCTGTTGCTTTATTGATTTTATTCAATGCACCCACTTTATTAAGAGGAAGTCGTACTATGCGTGATTGCTCTGCCAGCGCCTGCAAAATTGACTGACGAATCCACCATACCGCGTATGATATAAATTTAAATCCGCGGGTTTCATCAAAACGGCGTGCTGCTATTATAAGCCCGTGATTGCCCTCGTTTATAAGATCAGAAAGTGTCAATCCCTGATTCTGATATTGCTTTGAAACCGATACAACAAAGCGAAGGTTTGCATTAATCAGTTTATTTAATGCGTTTATATCTCCTTCTCTAATCTTACGAGCAAGCTCCACTTCTTCTTCCGGTGTGATAAGATCTACTTTGCTTATTTCCTGTAAATATTTATCTAAAGAAGCAGTATCTCTGTTCGTAACCTGTTTTGATATTTTAAGATGTCTCATTTCGTTAATTTTACAAGGTGTGCAGTATTGCAAAGATACAGATTATTTATTTTTGATATATCTCTATTTTAAAATTTTTTTATTTAACAAGGATTTTGTAATTTTATATTTTGAAAAACCGGTATTCCGGGTTAATTAATAATTGATAAATATTAAATCTTTAAATCATGGGATTATTCGATAAACTTAAAGGGGAATTTATTGACATTATAGAATGGCTTGACCCCACAAATGACACAATGGTGTATCGTTTTGAAAGACATCAGAACGAAATTAAAAACGGCGCAAAATTAACAGTAAGGGAAACTCAGGTTGCCGTATTTATCAATGAAGGCCAATTGGCAGATGTTTTCAAACCGGGAATGTACACGCTTACAACAGAAAACATGCCCATTCTTTCAACATTAAAAGGATGGAAATATGGCTTTAACAGCCCGTTTAAAGCAGAAGTGTATTTTTTAAATACAAAAAATTTCACCGATCAAAAATGGGGAACACCCAATCCGATTATGTTGAGAGACCCTGAACTGGGACCTTTGCAGATACGCGCATTCGGAAATTATTCTTTCAAAATTAATGATGCAGTAAAATTCATCAAAGAAATTGTTGGTACTGATGGAAATTTCACTACAGAAGAAGTTACAAATCAGTTGCGGAACATCATGATAACACGATTCACAGATGCTATTGCCACATCTAAAATTCCTGTTTTCGACATGGCAAGCAACTACGATGAGGTATCAAAACTTGTTGAAGAAAAACTGAAACCTGAAATTGGAGAATACGGACTTGATCTCACAAAATTCCTTATTTCAAGCATCACTCTTCCTCCGGCAGTTCAGGAAGCTCTTGACAAGCGCACCAGTATGGGAATTATTGGCGACCTTAATAAATACACGCAATTCCAGACTGCCAATGCAATAGAAGCATCTGCAAATAACCCCGGAGGAGGCGCAAGCGAAGGAATGGGACTTGGTATGGGATTCGGAATGGCGCAACAAATGATGGGTACAATGAATCAGGCAAATCAGCAGGCAAATCCCCAAAATCAACAACAAAATCAACAGCAAATGCCCCCGCCCATGCCTCCTGCAGTAAAATACTTTGTGGCAGCAAACGGTCAACAATTAGGACCTTTTGACATGGGAACACTTAAAAATATGATTGCACAAAATCAGGTAAATCGCGAATCGCTTGTATGGAGAGAAGGCATGGCTGCATGGACAGCTGCAGGTCAGGTGCCGGATGTGGCTGCATTGTTTACCGCGGTGCCTCCTCCACTTCCTCCCCCCATGTAGTGTTTTTTATGAAAGGTGTTTTCGGCTAACTCAAACACCTTTCATTTTTATAGCTTTTTTCATATTTTAAATAACACTAAATGGACAATCGCTCAAATAATTTTCTTTGCCCCTGCTGTAGAAGCGTTTTAAATATTGAAAACAATATAATTTTTTCTGTTAAAACACAAGGGAATAGAAAAGGTTTATTATTACTGAGTACCAAGCTTGGAGACTATGCTGTTAAAAACCATGAAACTCTGATGATTGAAAAAGGAGAAAAAGTTAACTTCTTCTGCCCTATTTGTAAAGAAAGCCTTTCAGCAAATGATGTAAATGATAATCTCGCCCGGGTAATCATGCAAGACGATGATGGAAATGAATTCCAGATTTTGTTTTCTATTGTTGCCGGAGAATTCTGTACGTACATGGTTGCAGATGACAACTTCAAAGCTTTCGGAGATAATTCAGGGATTTATTTTAATGAAGGAAGTTAGAAGTTAGAAGTTAGAAGTTAGAAACAGCTTCGTGCTTCGTGCTTCGTGCTTCGTGCTTCGTGCTTCGTGCTTCGTGCTTCCGTATGATAAAAAAGTATTTTGCATAACATGACGTTAAAAAATCAACAACATGGAAGATCCAATTATCCAAGAGACCAATCAAAGTGAAATTATTTGCAGAAACTGCAGCGCAAAATTAAAATTCGCTCCAGGAACAACTTCCCTGAAATGCGAATACTGCGGCGCAGAAAATGAAATTGAAATTAAACAGGAAGCAATCGAAGAAATTGATTTTGTTTCTTTTATTGAAACCGAATTCAACAAAGAAGAAAAAGTTGAAGTTGCAACCGTCCGCTGCAATGCTTGCGGAGCAGAAACTTCCATGAAAGAAAATGTTGTTTCCGATATGTGTCCGTTTTGCGGAAATCCTTTGGTTGTAAAAGAAGGCTCTACCCGATCGCTGCTAAAACCAAAATCATTGCTACCTTTTAATATTGACCCAAAAAAAGCGCAGGGTCTTTTCCAAAAATGGATAGGCGGTTTATGGTTTGCGCCAAGCGGACTGAAAAAATATGCGCAACAAACGGAGAAGCTTACAGGAATTTATATCCCTTACTGGACCTACGATTCCAACACCTCCACGTCCTATTCCGGACAACGCGGTGATAATTATCAAACATCAGAAAGCTATACCACAACAGACAGTAGTGGAAATGCAAAAACAGAAACCCGCACTGTTACTAAAGTTCGTTGGACCTATGTAAGCGGTCATGTTTCTAACTCTTTTGATGACGTGCTTGTTGTTGGCAGTAATTCTTTACCCCGAAAATATGCAGACGAACTGGAACCCTGGGATCTTGACAAACTGCTTCCCTTTGATGAAAAATTTCTGAGCGGATTTAAAACAGAAAGCTATCAGGTAGATGTAAAACAAGGCTTTGATTATGCAAAAGTAAAGATGGATAAAGTTATAGAATCCACAATACGTACAGATATTGGCGGCGACCTACAGCAAATTTCTTCAAAGAATACAGCTTATAATGATATTACGTTCAAACATATTTTACTGCCTCTCTGGATTAGCGCATACAGGTATAATCAAAAAGTGTACAGGTTTATGATTAATGCACGTACAGGCGAAGTACAGGGAGAAAGACCTTACAGTTGGATTAAAATTACATTGGCCGTTTTAGTGGGTATTGCAATCATTGGAGGCATCGTGTGGTTTGCGAAAAAATAATATTGTTATTTAATAAGCAGATAGAATTAAATATTATTTGTAAATTTGAATGAGACAAATGTGTTAACAATATGAAATATCATAGATACGAATATTCTACAGAAAAAGACCTTTACTTTTTTGAATTTGAAAGCATTGGGATTAAAGGTAAAATAAAAAAAATTGTACAATATTCGGAGATGTCAGTTAAAGGATTTTATAATTTAGGATTTGGAGATTATAACGAAATAACAAAAGAAATTGACGATGAAATTATTACTAATAATGGAGATGGATTGAAAGTATTAGCTACCGTGGTATCAACTTTATATTCATTCACAGGAAAATATCCCGAAGCAAATATTTTTGCTACAGGAAACAATGAAGCTAGAACAAGATTATATAGAATGGGAATTACAAATTATTTGGAAGAATTAAAACAAGATTTTCTCGTTTATGGATTAAGAAAAGATGAAATTTTTGAAGAATTTATTGTTGGTGAAGATTATATGGGCTTTTTAGTCACTCGAAAAAACAAAGATATAAAAATATAATATTATGAGCATTGAAGACTTAAACAAAGCAAAAATTCCAATTGTAAAAATTGACAAAAAATTGGAAAAATTTAAAGGAAAAATATTATTCCCTAAAAAATTGGCAATGGCAAATGAATTATTATCAAAAGCAAAACTGCCCAAGGAAATTGTACAAAATTAATAACATTTACCATCAGCATTTAAGACCAATACAAGGTTTAATTTGTCCACGCAAATAGCTTGTTGGAAAGTTTATCTATTTTTATTTTTAACTTCGTGAGACTTCGCATTAGAAATATAGCGGATTGTTTGCCGCAAGCAACAAAAAGTTAGAAGGGAAACCCAATGCCAATATTAATATTTTTCAAAAAATCGTCCATTATATTAAATTTCTTGTAAGCAATAATCCATCTTTTCCCAATTTCTTCTTTCGGATCCCTGAGTTTTAATCCAAAATCAAAACGGAAAATAAACATGGATAAATCAATACGGATTCCGAGACCGGTACCAACAGCAAGATCTTTATAAAAACGATCAAACATAAATTTTGCATCAGCCCCTAGTTCGGTGCTATTTAAAAACCAAATATTTCCTGCATCTACGAATAGCGCACCTTTAAACATCCAGAAAATATCAAAACGATACTCAATATTTGACTCCAGCTTTAAGTCGGCAGATTGAAACTGATATGTGGATTTCGGATCAAAATAAGTTCCCGGACCTAAAGAACGCACACTCCAGGCGCGGATGCCATTTGCACCTCCACAGTAATATTGTTTCACAAAAGGAAGTTGATTTGAATTTCCATAAGGAAGTCCTAAACCCAAAAACAAACGAGTTGCAAGGTTATTTTTAGATGTGAAAAAATGATAATATCTATAGTCAATATCTGTTTTAAAATATTGCGCATAACGTACATTCAGTAGCTTGTAATATTCTCCGTTTTTCTCTGTATTTGCTATCTTATTATAAAGATTAACATTATTTCCGGCTGTTTCAAATGAGATTGTGAAAAATGTAAAATCAGTACTTTTATTAATTCTTTGATTGTTAAAAACCAGAGAATAATTAATGGCTGTAATTAGAAAATCGTCATAACTTCCTTTCAAATATGTTGGAATAGAATCGCTGAATCCGTGAATTGTGTCGTAAATGTGAATAGAATTTATATCAAAAGGGTTTAAAAAATGTTTGAAATGATCGGAAGTTTTCCAAAAATATCCAAAAGAAGCATTTGTAATTGTTCTTGTATAATCGGGTCGTTGCTGATAATTTTCAGAAAGCGTAAAAGTAGATTTTGCCTCATACTTTTTTGAAAGCATCTCTGATTTTACAGGTAATAAAAATTTAGGAATATAAAGCTTTGCCTCGCCTCCTAATTCAAGAGAGTTAAATAGTTTCGGAATATTTATATTAGTTGTTTCTTCTTTTTCCTGAATTACATTTTTCAGCATTTGCAATTCACCGTTCAACTTAAATTCAAAATTTTCTGCTCCTCTGAATAAGTTTTTATGCTGGTATATAAAATTACCTCCCATACCTATATCAGAAGATGAATTCGTGCCTACAACTTCAAAAGTATATGATTGAACCGTGTGAGGAGTAAACTGAATATATACATTAAGATATTCATCTCCGAGGTCTGTCGTATCTTTTGTTTCTATAAACTGAATATTAATGAGCTTGTATATTTTAAGACCAGATAAAAATTTATACGACTTATCCACATTTCTTATATCATAATAATCATCATTTTTCAGGTATATATTTCTTATGATCGTTGTAGGCTTAATCGGTAACTTTTTATCGTACAAAAAATAGACCCCTTCATGCACAATCGTATCAAAGTTTTGGAGATAATTAGTATCCTGCATTGCACGTTTCTGATCGAAATCAGTATATACAAATATATCTTTAATCTTTTGTTTTCTGTGGTGGTCTATTATAAATTCATCTTCAGCAATTTCTTTAACGGGTAATTTCAAACGCATGGTAACATCCACAGCATTTTCCTTAAAAGAACTGTCAGCCTGATAGTCGAGATATTCTTTTACAAAATAATAATATCCTTTAGTATTTAAAAAACGCGCTATACGTACACGTTCTTCCTGAAATTTATCTACATCAAAATTTACTCCTTTTTTAATAATTGAATTTGCTGTATCTGAAAAAACTAAATTTCTGATATCCACATCGTCAATAACATATTCGATATTCCTTACGGTATAAGGTTTTCCGGGAAAAACTAAATAAACAACATCTGCGGTTTTATTGTTGTAATAAATAACAGAATCCTGCACTTTTGCATTGTAATACCCTTTGTTTTTAAGATAAATCTGCATTTGCCTCACAGATTTTTTTGTATAAAAATCATCAAGAATAACCGGCTTTTCTCCAATAATATCTCCGATTTTTTTCTTCCATTTCCACTTTCTTCCTGTGTTAGCAAGATTGTGTACCCAAAGATGAAATCTGAATACATACACAAGCTTTTTGTTGGGCTTTTGTTTTATATAATTAGAGAGTGCTTCGGAATCAATTTTTTTATCATCAATTTTTATGGAAGATTTGTTTAAAAGATATTGCTTTTCAGGGACAAGCTTTGTGGGGCTGCACGAATTGAAAAAAATCAAGCCTATGAAATAAATCAGGACATAGCAAAAAATGCAACGAAATTTTTTATGTTTGTATTTGTTTGACAAAACTGTTAATTTTCAATTTTTGCAAATATAATGTTAAAAGTTTAATGTTTCATGTTTCATGTTTAAAGTTGTTGAGCGTTGGATGTTGGATGTTGAATGTTATATTTTACCACTAAGCCACTAAGGACACTAAGGTTCACTAAGATTAAAAAGTTGTTGCAGGCTGAGCGTTGAATGTTATATTTTACCACTAAGACACTAAGGACACTAAGGTTCACTAAGATTGAAAGGTTGTTGGATGTTTAATATTGAGCGTTGGATGTTGAGCGTTGGATGTTGAATATTGAATTCTGTTCGTTAAAAAATAAACAACCAGCCTGCATGCTTCGGCCTACCTGTTTACACTAGGTAAATCTGCCGACAAAGGCAGGCTGGCAGGTGATCAACACCATGCCTACAGCAGGCAGGTCAAATAAACAACCCGCCTGCATGCTTTCGGCGGGCAGGTAATCAACATAAAAAAATTGTCAAATAATCATCTTCCAAAAAAGGCTCTGAGTGGAAAAAAAAGAATGGATACTAATAATTAATCCGAAAGCCGGAAACGAAAAAGGAGAAAAAGACCTGAATACAATTACCGGTCTGCTTGAGGCATCTGGGATAAGCCATCAGTATATCTTTACCGAATATAAAAATCATGCTAAAGAAATTATTATAAATTATATTAATCAGGGTTTCCGGAATTTTATTATTGGAGGAGGAGACGGAACTTTAAATGAAGCCGTAAATGGAATTTTTTCTCAAAACATCTGTCCTACTACAGACATAACACTTGCGGTTATACCAATTGGAACAGGAAATGATTGGCGAAGAACTTATAAAATCAGCACGGATTATAAGGAAGCCGTAGATTTAATAAAACAAGAAAACTGGAAACTTCAGGATGTCGGTAAAGTTATTTATACAAAAGCCAACAAGCCTTTTACGCATTATTTTATTAATATTGCAGGATTGGGTTTTGACGCTGTTGTTGTTGACAAAACAAATATTCATAAAGAAAAATCCAGAAAAAAAGGAAGCGGTAACAGTAAAATTCGCTATCTGCTCAATGTGCTCAAATATCTTTTACACTACAAAAAAACTTACTGCTCTATAGTAACAGATCAGGATTCTTACGAAGGTATTACGTTAAGTTTTGCTGTATGCATCGGAAAATATAACGGAGGAGGAATGATGCCGGCACCTCTATCTGTTTCAGATGATGGATTATTTGATCTTACTATTTTTACGAATGTTACAAAAAAAGAAGTTATTTTTAACGTACACAAATTGTTTAACGGAAAAATATACAATTTAAAAAAAGTGAAATTAATCAGATGCAGTGAAGTAAAAATTGAAAGTACTCCGAATGTTTTAATTGAAGCAGATGGAGAAGTTCTTGCGAGTACACCGGCAATTTTTACAATTATTCCCCGCTGCCTTAAAATTATAACATCGGCTTGAAATATTTATTTTTATATTTCTTTATTCTTCCTCTTTTTCTTTTTGCTCAGGAGAAAGAAAAATGCAAACAAATAAATGCTGTTCGTATTAATGAATCCATTACACTTGATGGGGAACTTAATGAACCCGCATGGCTGAATGCGTCTACTGCAAACGGCTTTTATACTTATGACCCTGTTAATGGAAATCCCGCTACAGAAAAAACAGAGGTAAAATTTCTTTTCGACGATGATGCTATTTATATAGGGGCAATGATGTATGACTCCGATCCTTCAAAAATCCTGAAAGAATTCACTAAACGCGACGGAACAAATCCCAATGCCGATCTATTCTGGTTTACGATAAATCCGAATGAAGATGGTCAGAATTATTTTCAGTTTCAGGTGTCGAGCGTTAATGTGCAAACCGATATTAAAGGCTCTTCAACCGGCTCTGACATTGGCTGGAATGCTGTATGGTTCAGCGAGACGAAAATATCAGAAAAAGGCTGGTGCGCGGAAATTAAAATTCCTTATTCTGCATTACGATTTCCTAATAAAAAAGAACAAAACTGGGATGTTAATTTCTGGAGGCTGATACGCAGACACAGAGAGTCTTCTTCGTGGAATTTTATTGATAAAAAACTCGGAAACAATGATGCACAAAGCGGGAAGATTACTGGAATTGACAATATTGTTTCCCCATTACGCCTTGAATTTTATCCCTACATTTCGGGCTACATGCAGCACAACAGCGCAGATAAAAAATTCAGTTATGCTTTTAACGGTGGTATGGATGTTAAATACGGGCTCACAGAAAGCTTTACGTTAGATGTTACATTAATTCCTGATTTTGGCCAGACTAAAAGCGATGACAAAGTTTTGAACCTTACTCCCTACGAAACGAAGTACAGCGAAAACCGACAGTTTTTTACCGAAGGAATAGATTTGTTTAACAAAGGAGGATTATTTTATTCACGCAGAATCGGAAGAACACCTTCTGGATTTTACGATATGGATACCATTACTGAAAATAAGGGAAAGATTATTGAGAATCCTTCTGAATCTAAATTAATCAATGCAACAAAAATATCAGGAAGAAACAAGAACAATCTGGGACTTGGATTTTTCAATGCGGTTGTAAATAATACGTACGCCGTTGTTGAAGATTCTCTCGGAAACAGAAAAAGAATTGTAACAGAACCTTTCACAAATTACAATATAATTGTTGCAGAAAAAACATTTAATAAAACTTCTTATGTAAACATAATAAACACCAATGTATTTAGTCCTAATAACAAAACTATCGCAGATGTAAGCGGCATTTCGTTCAGGGTTTATGAACCAAAAAACATTTATGCGATTCAAGGTTTTTCAGCTCTCAGCATGAAGAAAAAAAACGACACTACAGCAATAGAAGCAGGCCGTTATCATAATCTAAATATTGGAAAATTAAACGGAAACTTATATTTTAATTATTCGATTTCTGTTATGACGGATAAATACGATCCGAATGATATGGGGTATCTTGCAAGAAACAATGATTTTTCACAAAATGCAACGGTGTCATACAGAATATGGAAACCTTTCTGGAGAATGCTCTCCTGTTCGGGAACCTTAGCATATAATTTTCAAAAACTCTACGCGCCACGTGTATTTTCTCAGACGAATTTTAATGTAAATCTAAATACAACTTTCAAAAACTATTTTTCTATCGGTCTTTACAATTCTATTGAACCCCGTGGCAGACACGATTATTATGAACCCCGCACCACGGGACGATTTTTCAATAAATCCCGCTACACATCATCTTCTTTGTGGGCTTCCACAGATTACAGAAAAACATTTGCCCTCGATGTAACAGCAGATGCTTTTTTCTCTGATGGTCCGAATGAAGGCTTATTTTTTTCAATTTCTCCAAGAGTAAGAGTCAATGATCATCTCTTGTTTACCTACGCCATAAATCCCGGAAAAGATATTAATGACAGAGGTTTTGCAAAAAAAATAAATGCAGACAGCATTGTGTTTGGGAGAAGAAATATTCAGACAATTATCAATTCTTTTAACGGGGCTTATGTTTTTAAGAACAAGTCTACATTATCGCTTACATTAAGACACTATTGGTCGAAAGTAGATTATCGTGAATACTATTTGCTGAATGACGAAGGGAATCTTGATGCTTATCTAGGCTATTCAGAAAACCACGATATAAACTTCAACACATTCACAATAGACATGATTTACAGTTGGAATTTTGCGCCCGGAAGCTACATGAATATCATGTGGAAAAATGATATTTATAAAGAAGAAAATATTCTTGAAAACAAATTCGACAGCTTCTTCCCCAACTTTGATAAAACAATCAATTCCTCGCAAATAAACAGCCTTTCAGTAAAACTAATTTATTATATAGATTATCATACCACGCACAAAAAAATAAAAAATAAAAAAACATCATGAAATAAAACCCGCACCCTTCGACAAGTTCAGGGTGCGGGTTTTATTTCAATTTATTTTTTCTCCAGCACTTCAATCCTACGCATGAGTTCATCAATTAATTTTTGCTGATTTTCAATTATCGTCTGCTGCTCCTGCACTGATTTCACGATAGGAACAACGAATTCAGAATAACGAAGACCCCATAGATTACTGCTTTTATCAACTCCGCTGAAATTATATCCTGTTTTTTTTGCGGCAGCATCTACTTCCTGCGCAAGAAAGCCACTGAAACGTATTTTTTCAACATCGTATTTGCCTTGCCAGTCCTCAGATTCTTTAACGCCCATAATTTCATTTTCTTTTCTGATGTCATAATTATAAGTAACCGGTCTTAGTTCTTTTATAAAAGCTAATCCTGACACATCTTCCTGAACATTATTTTTCACTCGCGCATCTGAATATGTTGTGAAACCAACCTGACCTTTAATGCTTGTTATAGAAGTATTACCAAATTTTATCTGATTGTCTTCTGTATCAGAAATCATTGTTCCATTTCCAATAGCAGTAGAATTATCTCCGAAAGCCTGAACTGCATAGCCCAATGCCGTTGCATACCACCAAGAATATGCAGTGTGTCCTATTGCAATACCTCTGGCAGACATAGCCTCTGAATTATGACCTATCGAAACACCATAACTATCACTTCTTGAGTTGGAACCAATAGTAACAGCTTCCTTTTCCTCACCATAAGGTCCGGAATTATATCCAATAGCAACAACATCATAAGCATTGGTTCCTGTAAGATTTTTTGCAGCAAAACATCCGATAGAAGTATTCCTGTCTCCTGCAACATTAGATAATGCCGCATTTCCTACAGCAGTGTTATTGCATGCATTACCGGATGTTGCGCCATAAAGTGCGGAATCTCCAAAGGCAGTATTAGAATAACCTGTTGTAATATTTTTACCAGCAAAATTCCCAACAGCAACATTAGAAGATCCATTCCAACTTTTGTATAATGCCTGAATTCCAAAAGCTAAATTATGAGAGCCATACAAATTTGCTTTTAAAGCAGTATAACCAATTGCTATATTATCAGAATTCGTACTGCCCGCATACAATGTTGAATCACCAATCGCAATATTTCTTGTCCCAGCCGTATTTGAATACAAAGCATAATTTCCAAATGCAGCATTTTTGCCTAAAGTTGTATTATACATTGCATAATTACCCACTGAGATTATACTTGAACCGGTTGAATTACTATTCAAATTATTATAACCAATTGAAATAATATTTGAACCGGAAGTGTTATAATACATTGCAGATGTTCCGATGCAGGTGTTGTATCCACCGGTTGTATTGTAACGAAGATTATTGGTACCGATCGCAATATTATAGCTACCCGTGGTGGATGCAGAGGCTAATGTATTAAAACCAACAGCCACATTGTACTGACCGGTTTCATTTTCAAGCAAAGCATTGTACCCGATTGCTGTGTTTGATCCGCCGGTTGTATTATCACGACTGGCACTATACCCGTATGCAGTATTGGATGTTCCTGTTGTATTAAATTGTAAGGCATAATGTCCTGTTGCAATATTATTATTGGCTGTATTTTTCTGCAAGGCATAATAACCTATTGCAATGTTCTTATCATTCGTTAGATTTTCATATAAAGCTTCTGTTCCGATTGCAATATTATAATCGCCTGTTGTATTTTTAAACGCAGGAGTCCTACCTATAGCAATATTTGAAATACCGTCCGTATTGGAATTTAAAGCCAAGGCTCCCATGGCAACATTATATGTTCCACTTGTATTCGAATATAAAGTCCGATAACCCATTGCTGTATTCCGAATACCATTAGAATTTGAATACAATGCCTCCATTCCAAGAGCAGAATTATAAGAGCCATCAACATTAGAATAAAGAGCTTTCTTTCCGCACGCAACATTTTCAGTACCGTTTGTATTGCTGAATAAAGACATGTGTCCCAAAGCAGTATTATCCCAACCAAATGCATTCGTAATCATGGAGCTGCTACCAATAGCAGTATTCCCGTTTCCTGAGGATAAAATAAGTGTCCTGTAGCCGACAGAAGTATTATCATCTCCTGTTTCATTCCATAACGAAGATTCATCACCAATAGCTGTATTCCTGTTTCCATCAACATTTGCCTTCATTGCTTCTGCGCCAACGGCTGTGTTGTTTATTCCTATTGTATTTGCCATCATTGCATTATCGCCAATAGCAACATTAAATTCACCAGAGATATTGTCTCTTAAGGCAAAGGAACCCACTGCCACATTATAACTACCTGTTGTATTATTCCGTAATGAAGTGGCTCCAAGTCCGGTATTAAAGTTCCCTGTTGTATTAGCATTCAGCGCATAGGCACCTAATGCTGTATTAGAATAACCGGAAATATTGTTTTCCATCGAAAGAGAGCCAATTGCGGAGTTAAATGCACCTTCTGTATTTAATTTTAATGTGTGATAACCACAGGAAGTGTTGTAGCTCCCATTTGTATTAGACATCAGAGCTTCCATACCCAATGCAGAATTGTAAACACCCATATCATTTTCTTTCAAAGCAGCATATCCGATAGCTACGTTGCCATAACCCACGGTGTTTTTGTGCAATGCATAAGATCCAACGGCGGTATTATTATAACCTTGATCCGTCAGCAAACCGGTTTCATTTCCAATAAATACATTTAGGTCGCCAATGTTAATAGAGTTTCCTGCTTTGTACCCCATGGTGCAATTGGCATCACCTGTTGTTAATTTATTTCCCGATTCATAGCCAAGTGTGGAATTAAATTTACCATCTGATATGGATTCTCCTGAATTATGTCCTATAAAATAATTCGTGGGATTCAATTTCATGTAACTGGTAATTGAAGAAACTCCTATATTCTGTACTCCAAAACCGGCAATAGTATCAGATGTATAAATACGCGTACTGTCAGGATTCACCAATAAATAATTATTGGTAAGTCCTTTTGTAGAATTTTTTCCGCTAACAGCAAATGCGCCACGGTTCTGAGCTTTTGTTCCACCTGGATCATTCACATAAAAATGCATACTATCTTTATATATAACCATTACAGTAAATCCTCCTTTATCTTTTATTTCAAAGATTGGCTCTGTATCTGATGCACCGGCATCCTGCTGTATCATAAACCTACCCGAAGGAGTAGTAGTACCTACTCCCAAACGTTTTCCTGTCTGATACATGAGGGATGTGTCGAGCACTGTGGATGAAGAAAATTTTGGAATATAATTCGCAATACCTGTTCCGGTAAAACTGCCTCCACCTGCAGCAGGAGTTTGCCATGTTGCATTTCCAACAGCATCTGAAGTCAACACTTTTCCGGCACCTTCAGTATCATCATTGATTCTTAATGAACCCTGTAGATGAAGAGATGATAATGGGTCGTTTGTTCCTATACCTACAAACCCGGTGTTGTTATTAAATATATTAGTATTACTTGAAGTCCAAACGCTGTTAAAAATGCTTCCTGATAAGGTTAATCCGGTTCCTGCAGAATACGTATCCCCTACTCCATCAGCGCCATCTTGCGTTAATATTTCCCAGCTTGTACCATTGTATATAAACGATTTTTTATCTGTCGAATTATAATACGCCATATTCAATGTGGGCGT